>NZ_JAHUWU010000020.1:0-1317 GCF_019218845.1 Aeromonas sp. sif0611
GCGTGACCGAAGACGAGAGCACCCCGACCCTGACCGAGACCGGCACCCTGAGCGTGACCGACGTGGACGGGGCGGATGAAGCCAAGTTCCTGGCCGGCAACGGCACCCCGAGTGCGGGTGCGCTGGGCAGCCTGACCATCACCGAGGGCGGTGCCTGGACCTACCAGGTCGACAACAGCAAGGTGCAGTACCTGGGCGAGGGGGAGACCAAGGTCGAGACCTTCACCGTGCAGTCTGTGGATGGCACCGAGCACACCGTCACCATCACCATCACCGGCGTCAACGATGCGGCGGTGATCACCGGCACTGACACCGGCAGCGTGACCGAAGACGAGACCAAGCCGACTCTGACCGAGACCGGCACCCTGAGCGTCACCGACGTGGATGGGGTCGACGAAGCCAAGTTCCTGGCCGGCAACGGCACCCCGAGTGCGGGCGCGCTGGGTAGCCTCGCCATCACCGAAGGCGGCGCCTGGACCTACCAGGTCGACAACAGCAAGGTGCAGTACCTGGGCGAAGGGGAGACCAAGGTCGAGACCTTTGTGGTCACCTCCGTAGATGGCACCGAGCACACCGTCACCATCACCATCACCGGCGTCAACGATGAGGCCGTCATTACCGGCAGCGACACTGGTGGCGTGGTGGAAGACGAGAGCACCCCGCTGCTGACCGAGACCGGCACCCTGAGCGTGACCGACGTGGACGGGGCGGATGAAGCCAAGTTCCTGGCCGGCAACGGCACCCCGAGCGCGGGTGCGTTGGGCAGCCTGACCATCACCGAAGGCGGTGCCTGGACCTACCAGGTCGACAACAGCAAGGTGCAGTACCTGGGCGAGGGCGAAACCAAGGTCGAGACCTTTGTGGTCACCTCCGTGGATGGCACCGAGCACACCGTCACCATCACCATCACCGGCGTCAACGATGCGGCGGTGATCACCGGCACTGACACCGGCGGCGTGACCGAAGACGAGAGCACCCCGCTGCTGACCGAGACCGGCACCCTGAGCGTCACCGACGTGGATGGCGCCGACGAGGCCAAGTTCCTGGCCGGCAACGGCACCCCGAGTGCGGGTGCGCTGGGCAGCCTCGCCATCACCGAAGGCGGTGCCTGGACCTACCAGGTCGACAACAGCAAGGTGCAGTACCTGGGTGAAGGGGAGACCAAGGTCGAGACCTTCACCGTGCAGTCTGTGGATGGCACCGAGCACACCGTCACCGTCACCATCACCGGCGTGAACGACGCGGCGGTGATCACCGGCAGCGACACCGGCAGCGTGACCGAAGACGAGAGCACCCCGACCCTGACCGAGACCGGCA
>NZ_JAHUWU010000021.1:0-1187 GCF_019218845.1 Aeromonas sp. sif0611
TGGTCCGGCCCCGTCGCCGCTGCCGTCACCACGCTCGAGCTGTCATCCGCCCCCTTGATGTTGATGGTCAGCTTGGCAATGCTCTCATCCCCATCCGCATCCTTCATCGTGTACCAGACGTCGTAGCTCAGGTTCGAGCCCGCCGTCAGCGCCTGCGTGGCCGCCTTGCTATTGTCCAGCACATAGGTCCAGGCGCCGGTGACCGGGTCCTGGGTAAAGGTACCGTAACTGTTCAGCGCGGCGACCGCCGCTCCGTTGTCATGCCCGCTCGCGCTCCACCCCACGAACACCGCCGGGGTGTCCGCCCCGCCAGCGTCGTTGCTCAGCACGTTGCCATTCAGGCTGCCCGCCACATCCTCGGTCAGGGTCCCCCCTGCGTCATTGGCAGCCGTCGGCACGTCGTCCACGATGCGCACAATTAACTGGTCGCTGGCACTGGTGCCGCCCACCCCGTTCACCCCGATGGTGATGCTGTCGTCAAACCCGGTGCCCGTTGCACCCGCCTTGCTGTCGTTGTCGATGGTACCGCTCAGGGTGTAGCTGTAACTCACCGTCCCGCCACTGGCCGTCCCCACGTAACTCAGCAGCGTCAGGACGCCCTCGCCCGTGTTGACGGTCTGACTGCCGTTGAACCCTTGCAGCTGCGCCAGGGTGTAGGTGGTTCCCCCTATCACCACATTCAAAATCCCGTCCGTGGCCGAGACCGTGAAGCTGCCGCTCACCGTCTCCGTGTTGGCCGCCGCATTGGACCCGTCCGGATTGAGGCCCGACTCGTACACCTGATGGTCCGGCCCCGTCGCCGCTGCCGTCACCACGCTCGAGCTGTCATCCGCCCCCTTGATGTTGATGGTCAGCTTGGCAATGCTCTCATCCCCATCCGCATCCTTCATCGTGTACCAGACGTCGTAGCTCAGGTTCGAGCCCGCCGTCAGCGCCTGCGTGGCCGCCTTGCTATTGTCCAGCACATAGGTCCAGGCGCCGGTGACCGGGTCCTGGGTAAAGGTACCGTAACTGTTCAGCGCGGCGACCGCCGCTCCGTTGTCATGCCCGCTCGCGCTCCACCCCACGAACACCGCCGGGGTGTCCGCCCCGCCAGCGTCGTTGCTCAGCACGTTGCCATTCAGGCTGCCCGCCACATCCTCGGTCAGGGTCCCCCCTGCGTCATTGGCAGCCGTCGGCACGTCGTC
>NZ_JAHUWU010000023.1:0-860 GCF_019218845.1 Aeromonas sp. sif0611
GTCATCACCGGCGCTGACAGCGGTGCGGTCACCGAAGACGAGAGCACTCCGCTGCTGACCGAGACCGGCACCCTGAGCGTGACCGATCTGGATGGGGCGGATGAAGCCAAGTTCCTGGCCGGCAACGGCGTGGCCAGCACTGGCGCACTGGGCAGCCTCGCCATCACCGAGGGCGGCACCTGGACTTACCAGGTCGACAACAGCAAGGTGCAGTACCTGGGCGAGGGCGAGACCAAGGTCGAGACCTTCACCGTGCAGTCTGTGGATGGCACCGAGCACACCGTCACCATCACCATCACCGGCGTCAACGATGAGGCCGTCATTACCGGCACTGACACCGGCGGCGTGACCGAAGATGAAAGCACGCCGCTGCTGACCGAGACCGGCACCCTGAGCGTGACCGATCTGGACGGGGCGGATGAAGCCAAGTTCCTGGCTGGCAACGGCACCCCGAGTGCGGGCGCGCTGGGTAGCCTCGCCATCACCGAAGGCGGTGCCTGGACTTACAACGTCGACAACAGCAAGGTGCAGTACCTGGGCGAAGGGGAGACCAGGGTCGAGACCTTCACCGTGCAGTCTGTGGATGGCACCGAGCACACCGTCACCATCACCATCACCGGCGTCAACGATGCCGCGGTCATCACCGGCGCTGACAGCGGTGCGGTCACCGAAGACGAGAGCACTCCGCTGCTGACCGAGACCGGCACCCTGAGCGTGACCGATCTGGATGGGGCGGATGAAGCCAAGTTCCTGGCCGGCAACGGCGTGGCCAGCACTGGCGCACTGGGCAGCCTCGCCATCACCGAGGGCGGCACCTGGACTTACCAGGTCGACAACAGCAAGGTGCAGTACCTGGGCGA
>NZ_JAHUWU010000024.1:0-800 GCF_019218845.1 Aeromonas sp. sif0611
TTGCTCCTTGGGGCTGGACTCGGGGGTTGCGGCGTTACCGTTGTAAACAATGCTTGCGGACCTGCTCTACCTTGACCAAGACGCCATTGGCACGCCTGAGAAAAACCCAATGCTGGCAAGCCTATGCCCAGGCGCTCATCGACGGTCTAACCGTCAGAGCAGCGGCCCGGCGCTGTGGAGTCAGCAAGAACACAGCCTTCCTGTGGCGCCATCGCTTTTTGCGCGCCATGGCAGAGCATCGGGCCGACCATGAAGGCGGGATTGTGGAAGTGGATGAGACCTTCTTTCTCGAGTCCTTCAAAGGCCAGTATGTCTGGTCACGACCAGCCCGACAGCGAGGCGGCAAAGGGCGAACCCGAGGAACGGGACCGGATTACATCCCGGTGGTCGTGGTGCAAGACAGGGAAGGCCATCTGGCCGATTTCCAACTGGAGCAACTGGATGCCAGGCATGTGAAGGCGGTCCTGGCGCCGCTAGTCGACAAGGATGCGGTGCTGTGCAGTGATGGGGCAGGCGTGTATGCGAGCTTTGCCCGTAGCCAGGGATTGAGTCATCAGGTGCTGCATAACCGGGCGGGACAGCGGGTGATAAGCGGTGCTTACCATATCCAACATGTGAACGGGTATCACCGCAGGCTAAAGGAATGGATGGAGCGATTTCACGGTGTCGCGACATCTTACTTGAAGCATTATCTGGGTTGGCGGCGGATGCTGGAGCGTTATCAACGAGGGATAGACGTCAGATGTTGCTTGCATGAGGCGCTAGGGCGCCCCATGCAACACGTAATTGGGACATAGCCA
>NZ_JAHUWU010000025.1:0-745 GCF_019218845.1 Aeromonas sp. sif0611
CGAGGCGAACCGGGAGAACTGAAACATCTAAGTACCCCGAGGAAAAGAAATCAACCGAGATTCCCTCAGTAGCGGCGAGCGAACGGGGATTAGCCCTTAAGTTTCTTGGAAGTTAGTGGAATGGTCCTGGAAAGGCCAGCGATACAGGGTGATAGCCCCGTACATGAAAACGACCTTGAAGTGAAATCGAGTAGGGCGGGACACGTGACATCCTGTCTGAATATGGGGGGACCATCCTCCAAGGCTAAATACTCCTGACTGACCGATAGTGAACCAGTACCGTGAGGGAAAGGCGAAAAGAACCCCTGTGAGGGGAGTGAAATAGAACCTGAAACCGTGTACGTACAAGCAGTGGGAGCCCTTCGGGGTGACTGCGTACCTTTTGTATAATGGGTCAGCGACTTACATTTTGTAGCGAGGTTAACCGTATAGGGGAGCCGTAGGGAAACCGAGTCTTAACTGGGCGTCTAGTTGCAAGGTGTAGACCCGAAACCGGGTGATCTAGCCATGGGCAGGTTGAAGGTTGAGTAACATCAACTGGAGGACCGAACCCACTAACGTTGCAAAGTTAGGGGATGACCTGTGGCTGGGGGTGAAAGGCCAATCAAACTCGGAGATAGCTGGTTCTCCCCGAAAGCTATTTAGGTAGCGCCTCGGACGAATACTACTGGGGGTAGAGCACTGTTTGGACTAGGGGGTCATCCCGACTTACCAACTCCATGCAAACTCCGAATACCAGTAAGTA
>NZ_JAHUWU010000026.1:0-653 GCF_019218845.1 Aeromonas sp. sif0611
AGTCGTAACAAGGTAACCCTAGGGGAACCTGGGGTTGGATCACCTCCTTACCTTAAGATGTCGAAGTTGTTGAGTGTTCACACAGATTGCCTTGATTCAAAGTAGTTAGAGCAAAGACCTGATGCGCAAGCGTCAGTGCTTATCTGGCTTAGGTCAGATGAGAGAAGCCCTATCATTGGGTTTTGGGATGTGAATAATGGCGCTCGGCCTCGCAGGCTCAGCACTCGCCATTACCCAAAATCTGCACTGCTAACGCAGTGCAAAGATGATTTTGGGTCCCCTTCGTCTAGAGGCCTAGGACACCGCCCTTTCACGGCGGTAACAGGGGTTCGAATCCCCTAGGGGACGCCACTTCTCTTCTTGCTAACAAGAATGCAGAGTTAAGAACTGATTCTTAACTCTGTTTTCTTCGGCCTTGCGCCGTTGCAAACATGCTCTTTAACAATCTGGAAAGCTGATTTAAAAAGTAGTTCTCAAACATTTGTTACAAGTGCTTTGGAAACTTCTTGGCGAAAACCAAATTTTATTTGGTCCTTGTTGTACAGCAACAAGTCGCGTCGTTTCGACGACACTTCTTGGGGTTGTATGGTTAAGTGACTAAGCGTACATGGTGGATGCCTTGGCAGTCAGAGGCGATGAAGGACGTACTAACC
>NZ_JAHUWU010000027.1:0-570 GCF_019218845.1 Aeromonas sp. sif0611
CCTGGTCGGCATCACCGCCTTTGCCAGCGACGCAGACGCCACCATCAATGCCGTCACCTACAGCCTGTCCGGCAATCCCGGCGGCCTGTTTGCCATCGATCCCGCCACCGGTGTGGTCACCGTCGCCACCGCCATCGACCGTGAAGCCCTCGGTGCCAGCGTGAATATCGAGGTCACCGCCACCAGTGCCGATGGCTCCAGCCAGGCGCAGACCTTCACCATCGCCATCAACGATGTCGACGAGTTCGATGTCACTACCCCGACCGACACCAACGCCGCCGCCAATGCCGTCGACGAGAACATCGCCATCGGCTCCCTGGTCGGCATCACCGCCTTTGCCAGCGACGCCGACGCCACCATCAATACCATCACCTACAGCCTGTCCGGCAATCCCGGCGGCCTGTTTGCCATCGATCCCGCCACCGGTGTGGTCACCGTCGCCACCGCCATCGACCGTGAAGCCCTCGGTGCCAGCGTGAATATCGAGGTCACCGCCACCAGTGCCGATGGCTCCAGCCAGGCGCAGACCTTCACCATCGCCATCAACGATGTCGACGAGTTCGATGTCAC
>NZ_JAHUWU010000028.1:0-511 GCF_019218845.1 Aeromonas sp. sif0611
GCGCAGAGCCCTGTCCTCCTTGTTCTGACTGTCGTGCTTTCGTCTCTCCTCCTTCATTGTCACCAGCTTGCCTTTCCCGTCCACTTTTATTTCCTCTTTCGCCCCCCCTTTCATCTCTGCCTGCATCCTTTCCCCCCCTTCTCTCTCCCTCCTCTCCCTCTTTCTCCCTTTCTTTTTTTCCCTTCTTTCTTCCCTCTTTTCTCCCCTCTTTTTCTTCCCCCCCTTTCCCCTCTTCTTCTTCTTTCTCCTCTCTCCCTTCTTCTCTTTCTTTCTCCTTCCTCCTCCCCCTTTTCCTTTTCCTCTTTTCTTTTCCTCCCTTTCTTTTCTTTTCCTCTCCTCCTTTTTCCTTTTTTCTCCCTCTCCTCCTCCCTTCCCCCCTCTTTCCTCCTCTCTTTTTTCTCCTTTTCCTCTTCCCTCCCTTTTCTCCCTCCCTCCTCTTCCTTCTCTTTCTTCCTCCTTCTTTTTTTTCTTTCTCTCGTCTGCCCCGTGCCCCTGTCTCCCTGTCCTTGTC
>NZ_JAHUWU010000029.1:0-500 GCF_019218845.1 Aeromonas sp. sif0611
TCGCAATGGTTGGCGCCTGAGGCGCGGGCTGCGGCCCTCAGGCCGCGGTGCTTGCCGGGGCGCCGTTTTTCAACGACGCGACGATCTCGAAGGAACGCAGGCGGTCGGCGATATCGTAGAAATCCGAGACGATCATGACTTCGTCGGCCTCGGTTTCGGCCACCAGCGCTTCCAGTTCGCGCCGGACGGTATCCGGGCCGCCCACGATGGCCGCGCCCAGTCTTTGATGGACCGCCTCGCGCTCCCATTCGTTCCACAGGCCGTCCATGCTGTCCACGGGCGGTTGCAGCTGCAGGCGGTTGCCGCGCACCAGCGACAGGAATTTCAGCTGCTGGGTGGTGGCCTGGCGCCTCGCGGCTTCATCGGTTTCGGCGGCCACGACCGGCACGCCTATCATGGCGTAGGGGCGCGCCAGCGTTGCCGACGGCTTGAACAAATGGCGGTACAGGCGCATGGCCGCCATGCCTTCGGGCGAAAAATGTCCCGCGAAGGAGAAGGGC
>NZ_JAHUWU010000002.1:0-936532 GCF_019218845.1 Aeromonas sp. sif0611
ACCCCACGAACACCGCCGGGGTGTCCGCCCCGCCAGCGTCGTTGCTCAGCACGTTGCCATTCAGGCTGCCCGCCACATCCTCGGTCAGGGTCCCCCCTGCGTCATTGGCAGCCGTCGGCACGTCGTCGAGTATCACCACATCCAGGCTGGCGCTGGTGCTGTCGCCATCGCTATCTGTCAGTACAACATTGAAACTCTCGGTCAGAGCCGTGTCATTGGCAGGCTGGTTGTGGGTCTCGTTATCGCTCAGGGTGTAGCTGTAAGCCACCGTGCCGGCGCCTGTCACCGGGTTGTAGCTGATACCTGTCACCAGCAACTGATTGCCCAGAGGGCTTGGGATCCCCTGCGGGAAACTGGTGATGACCTGGCCGTTACTGATCAGTACCACGCCACCCAGAGCCAGGCTCTGGATACCATCTGCCGCATTGAAGGTGAAGACACCACTCTTGGTCAGGTTCGCAGTATCCGGGCTGCTGCCATCTGCCAGTGCAGCTTCATTCAGGACAATCTCACCACCGTCTACTTGCAACCCTTCCAGGGAAACGGGTTCATCCACGGGAGTAATGGTAACCGTCAGTATGGAGGCATCCGTATCGGCACCATCGGTCACAACGTAGTTGACCGGAGGCACTGATCCTGAGTAGTTCGGGGCCGGCGTAAAGGTATAGGAGCCATCGGCATTGATGATGAGGGTGCCTATCCCGTCCAATGAACTCTCGACGCCAGCCGAAATACCGGTGTTGCTGCCCCAGCTATAAGAGACAATCGACGCATCGAGCGGGCCATCCGAGTTGCTGCTGTTGGTCAGCAGGTTGCCACTGATGGCTTGGTCTTCCAGGGTGACGGCAGACTCATCCAGATCATCAAGATCATTCTCGGGCAGGAGATCGTCTTCCTGAAGGACATTCTGCTCAGGCAAGGTGTCATAGCTGGTATCGAATCCGGCAGCGGCAATGGTTGCATCACCAATACGATCGATGACGACAAAGCCGCCGTTGCCGCTGGCTCCCGCGACCCCGCCGATGCCACCGCCGCCACCCGCTGCAGGTGCCCCGCCGGCTGCCGCAGCCTCAAAGTTTTGAGTCGGGTCGACCCCTTGCAAGATGGATTGTTGCAAGGCCGCAATTTCCGGCGACACCTCTGGCGAGCCCGCCTGACGATTGGCGACCGATGAGGAGGGTTGTCCATCGGCGGGAATATCCGGGCCAGCAGGGGCTGCATCGGCCGGAGCCGGGCTGTCATCGTAGGGTGCCAACATCAATTTGGCATCGTCGGCAATATTGAGTCTGGCTCCCGGCTGCAATATCTCGCCAGGCTGGAGAGGACGGCTGCTGCCATCGGCAAGCAGGATCTGAACATTGCCTTCTACGGAAGAGACGACGACGGTTTTGTCGATGATTTGGGTGCGCATATCCATTGCTCCAGGGTGACAGATCTTGATGCCTACACTCTAGATGCGCGTCCATCAGGCTTCAGTTGCAAAAATGTACAACATTGAATCTGTTTGGCTTCATCCGATGCAGCGAATCGAATGAATTTTTTTTACACAGGTAAATCAATAAACTAACAACACATTTTTCAGACCTTCTGCATACTCATCGAACAAAAGCTCCTCCATATATTCTAAATAGATATAAAAAAGGGCCCTTATTGGGGCCCGTTTCAGTATAGGGGTATGACTCACGGCAGTGGGAATGCCGGATGAACGAAACCCTGATAACCGTCTATGTGCAGACGGGCCAGCATCTCAACCTGCTGTTGATCCTCCACTCGGGTGGCAATGGTCGTTACACCCGCATTGTGGGCCGCCCTGCAGACCGCGGCCAGGAAGGACGTATCCGCTCCCGGCTCCATGATCTGGCTGGTATAGCCATGATCAACCTTGACGTAGGCAGGGGCCAGCTCCTCCAGATACCCAAGGGACTGGAAGTGGCGACCATAGTGATCAACCCCCCACAGGAAGCCATGCTCTCGCAGCACATCGACCAGGTTGGTCACATGCTGCTTGTGTTTCATGATGGCGGCCTCTGGGATCTCGAACAGCAGTTTATCCTTCAACTCGCCGTTCACGGCCAGATAGCCTCTCAGCCAGGTCAGGAACTCATCCGAGCAGAGTGATCCTGCGGTAATATTGACCGCCAATACCAGTTCGGATTGCTGCTTGAACAAGGGCAAGCAGACCTCCAGTATGGTCTTGTCAAACTCGGCGCCCATCTGGAACTGCTCGATGGCAGGCAAGAACTGGCCAGCGAAGTAGTCGCTGCCATCTCGCGAGATGGCAGCGAACAGCTCGGCATGCAGGCGTGTGCCATCATCGAAGCGACAAGCAGGCTGTGCCTTGAAGCGCCACAGGTTTCTGGCCATTGCATCCTGCACCAGATCACGCCAGGCGAGACGGCCCATCAAACCTTGATCCGCTCCCCCTTCCATGACGACGGCACCCCGTCGCTCGTTGCGGGCCTTGCCCAGCGCATTGTCCGCCTTGGTCAGCAGGGCAGAGAGATCATCATTGCCATCACGACCGGCGATCCCGACCACGGAGAGTGCACCGCTCTCACCCATAGGATTGACCACCAGATCGGCGATACGGCTATTGATCAGCTCCGCCAGATCCTTGAGTTGTGAAAGATCATCGGTAGGGCATAGCAAGGCGTATTCGGTAGCCGAAATCCGGGCCAGCGCCGCACCATCCCAGCCATCCAACAACTCTCTGAGCACCTGGGCGATGGATTTGACCATGTTGTCCCGCGCGGCAAACCCTTCTTCACGATAGAGATCGTCCAGCATGTCGACGGCCACCAACATGACCCCCCCTTGTCCCGCCTCGGCGATCCAGGCATTGACCTGCCCCACGAAGTAGGAACGGTTGCCAAGCCCGGAGACTGCATCCACATAGACGCGGGCGCGCAGATTCTCGGCTTCATCAGCCTGCTCCTTGAACTGCACCGCCAGCTTGCTCGAGAGGGTATTGATGGCCTGCACCACCTGTTTCAACTCGCGACTCTTGGGCTCGGGAATGGTGTGCCCGAAATGGTGAAGCTCTATCTCGACCGCCTGATCGCAAATGAGCTTGAGCGGTTTGAGCAGGTAGTTGAGTGCCCGCATCAGCAGTATGGTGGTGATCAGGAAGCCCACAAGGAACCAGGTCGCCAGCTCGCTCATCCCCTTCCAGAGCTCGTAGTAGGCCTGTCCCGGATGGCCCACGATCTTCAGCTTGCCCAGTTGCAACCAGCCCGACGTCAGAATGGATTCGTTGGATACCTCAGGGAAGAGGCCCAGCCCGATGAACCACTGCGGCACCCCTTGAATGTTGCTGCTGTTCTCGAGTTCGATGACATCCTTGGAAGCCAGCAGATCCAGGCGAACCAACCGATAGTAGCCACCGTCGAACACGGCCTTCATGACGGATTCGGCACTCACCTTGTCCCCGTTCTCCAGATAAGGTGTCAACGCCAGACCCAGGGCAGTGGAGGTGTTGATGACGGTAGTTTCCTGCTGCTGCGCCAGATAGTTGCGAGTCGAATTGAACTGTACCCAATAGGTGGCAGCAAACAGCAATCCGAACAGTAACAGCATGGTTGCCAATAGTTGTCTGTAGAGCGTCATAGGTTAATCATCCAAATTCACCACAGGCCGAGCCAATCGCCCTGAAGTCATGCGATTGCGTAAGTCAGTCCATAATCCCAAGCGGGATGATTGCCCGGCCAGTTCCCCTTGACCACGCGCCTTCATCAACCACAAGTGACTACCGTTAAAGCTGTAAATTGGCATCAGATCCGCCCGCTGATTGGCCGGGCGAATGGCGCCGACAATATTGTCCAGAATGAGAGGGACTGATGCGGGCGTTTCATAATAGGCAACAACCATATGAAACTGGTTATAATCCAATGCCTTGACATATACCATCCGCATTTTTTCATCCGGAATGCCAAGTTCAAGCAGCGTAAAGTACTTGGAAATGCTGAAGTCTTCACAATCTCCACCAGCCGCCCCCAAAAACTCCAGCGGGGTCGCCCAATAATCCTTCTTGTGCCACAGCTTGATGTCATCGATAAATTGCATCTGATTGAAAAACTGGTTCACCTTCTCCAGCTTCTGCCGCTCTGCCAGACCCGCAGTCCGGCTCTGAAGGGCCAGAGTGCGCCAGCTGGTGACTCGCTTGCCTGCACGAGGGCCATACGTCTCCTCCGCCCGCTTGACCAGCGTCAGATCTTCTGGTGACAAAGGCTGGCTGGCGCTGAGCAGCAGAGGGATCGACAACAGAACCAGCCACAGCAGGTGGAGCCGCCAACGTTGCACGGGGCGGATGGACCATGCTGGCCAAAAGAGCCTGAAGCTCCCAGCCTTGTACCACGATGTCACATGTTTCCCCTGCGGCATTCCATCGCAATCTTCAGTTGAAAACCAGATTCATAAAAGAATGACTGCAGCAAGCTGCAGCCATTTTTTCTGACTGAGATGGCATCAGCACGATAACCATCAGTTGTTGTTGGCCTGCCACTCGGCGGGCGGCTGGACATTCATGGCATTGAGCAGTCCCCCGGTGGCATTGAGGATACGGTAATCCGCCAACAGGGAATCATACTCGGCCGTGATGTAGCTGCGACGGGCCTCGAACAGTTCGTTTTCCGTGTTCAGCACGTCCAGCAAGGTCCGTTGTCCCAGACCAAACTGCTTCTTGTACGCCTGTACGGTGTCGTAGCTGGCGTCCACGTGCTCTTTCAGGAAGACCTTCTGCTTGGCCAGCGACTCCTTGGCATTCCAGGCGAGGCGGGTTCCCTCTTCCACCTGACGGAAGGCGTTCAGGTGAATATCTTTTGCCTGGGAATAGAGTGCCGAGGTGGCCTTGCTTTCTGCCAGATCGGAACCACCACGGAACAGGTTGTAACGCATCCGGACCATGGCGGTAAGATCGTCGTTACGCCCCTTGACCGCATCGATATCCTCGTTCCAGTTCTGATCCACCTCGAAGGCCACGTTCGGGTAGAACCCGGACTTGGATCCTTCATGCTGATACTTGGCTTCTTCAATGTCTTGCAGAGAGGACAACAGGGTCGGGTGAACCTCGGTAGCCGTCTTCAGTGCATCTTCCAGGGTGGCGGGGAGCAACTGGCTGTTGGGGGCCGGTAGCACCAGATCCTTGGGCACTTCGTTCACGACACGGATGAACTCGCTCTCGGCATCCCGGTAGTTGTTCTCTGCCGCAGCCTGGTTGGAGTAGGCCCGCGCAACACGCCCATCGATCTGGGTCTGGTCCGCCGTCGAACCAAGACCGGAATCGGTCCGTTTCTGGATGTCGCTACGGATCTGCTCGTGGGTTTCGAGGTTCTGCTTGGACAGTTCCAGGATCTCCTGCTGACGCAGCATGTTGAGGTACACCTCGGCCACACGCAGCGCAGTGTTCTCCGCCTCGGAGATCATGGCAAGACGCTGGGCCTGGGCGGCGGCATCGGTCCGTGCCACGTTGCTGCTGACATCGAAACCGTCAAACAGCATCTGGCGCAGGCTGATCCCGGCCTCCTTGCGGGTCATGGAATCATCGATCGTCTGCGAGTTGGCGCCCGCCGCACGGGTCGAGGGGCTATCGGTCTTCTCGTAACCCACGCCGCCACGTAGATCGATGGTGGGATAGTAGCCGCCCTTGGCTCCATCATGCTGATACAGTCGTGCCTGATAGAGATCAAAAGCTTCCTTGATTTTCGGATGGGTAGCCAGTGACTGTGCCACTGACTGTTCCAGTGTTTGTGCCTGGCTCAGGCCCGGGAACAGTATGGTGCCACTAACCAGCATGGCAACAATCGTCTTCTTCATGGTATCTCCAGTCATGTTGTTTTTAGATTGTTGGCTTATCGTTCTCTCAGTGCCGACTGCTTAGCCCTCAAGATGGGTTTCAGCAAGTAGTCTAGGACACTCTTTTTACCAGTAATAATATCTGCACTGGCTAACATACCGGGGATGATGGGAAGTGCGTTAAGCTCATCGCCCAGATAACTCTTCTCGGTGCGCACCCGAACCAGATAGAAGGAGTTGCCCTCCTCATCCTGGATCGAGTCGGCGCTTATCTGCTCAACCTTGCCATGTAAACCTCCATAAACAGTGAAATCATAAGCGGTTATCTTGACCACGGCCTCCAGCCCGGGTCGCAGGAACGCGATGTCCTTGGGTGATACCTTGGCTTCCACCAGCAAGGTATCCTCCAACGGCACTATCTCCATCAGATCCATGCCCGGCTGAACAACCCCGCCCAGAGTATTGATCTTGAGCTTCTTGATGGTGCCCTTGAGAGGCGCAATCACGCTGGTGCGATCGACCCTGTCTCGCAGACCGACCTGGCCCTCTGACAACTGGCTCAGCTTGCCCTGGCGTTCATTGAGCTCGGTCTGGGAGTCTGCTCTGAACTTCAAGGCGATATCGTTGCGCTTGGAGATGGTTTCCCGCAGCACGGAGTTGAGTTTGGGGATGAGCAACCGGTTGGCTTCCAGCTCTCCCTGCATCTCGTTGACCTGCCGTTCCAGTTTGATTAGCTCCACTTGGGGAACTATACCCTCTTTTGCGAGAGGCCGACTGATGTTCAGCTCCTGACGGGCCAAATCCACGCTGCGGCTCACTGTCCTGATCTTGGCATTGAGCTCTATGGTCTCCTGCTCCTTCTGCTCGATCTGCTGACCGAGAATGTAGAGCTGGTTGTTCAAATTGTTGAGCCGCTCGTCCTGTACCGACTTTTCACGGGCCACGTATTCCGCAAAGACATTCTCGAATCCTTCGGGGAAGACGATGGGCTGCTTGTCGATGACCACCTGCTCACGCCAGCCGAGGTTGGGTTCTCGCTTTACCACCACACTGCGGATCTCGGCACGCAGGCGGGCGATGTCGCCCTTGAGGATCACCAGCTCCTGTTCACGCTCGCGAAAGTCCGACTTGAAGCGGGTATCGTCGATGCGCAGCAGAGGCTGCCCCTTTTCGACTATGTCCCCCTCCTTGACGAAGATCTCCTTGACGATCCCCCCTTCCAGGTTCTGGATAACCTGCAACTGGCGAGATGGGATCACCTTGCCCTGGCCGATGGTGACTTCGTCAAGCTCGGCCCAGGCTGCCCAGACGATGGCGCTCATGAAAAACAGGAAACAGGCCCAGAGCAGCACCCTGGCGCGGGTTGGTGTGCTCAGCAAGACGGCGGCGGCACCATCATCGACATACTCGAGGTGCTCGGGAGCGGGCAACACCTTGTCTGATGCCGTTCTCTTGAACCAGTTGTTAGCCATTGGCCGTCTCCTGCACCCGCACCTTGCCTTCCTTCAGTTGTTGCAGCACCGCCTCTTTGGGGCCGTCAGCCACTATCTTCCCCTGCTCTACGACGATGACCCGGGAAGCCACATCCAGCATGGAGGTCTTGTGAGTGATGAGGATCAGGGTGGTTTCGGGCCCCAGCCTTGCCAGCTCCTGCTTCACATGCATCTCTGACTGGTTGTCCATGTTGGACGTGGGCTCATCCATCACCAGAATGGGCGGATCGTTGAGCAGGGCACGGGCCAGTAAAATGGCCTGACGCTGACCACCGGAGAGCTGGCGCCCACCCTCGCCTATCTGCCTGTCCAGCCCATTGGGATCCCGATTGGTAAAGTTGGTGACACCGGCCCGCTTGGCGGCACGAACGACCCGGGCATCGTCTACCAGCGGGTTGCCCAGCATGATGTTGTCTCGCACCGAGCCAAAGAACAGGGTCACATCCTGCGGCACACAGCCGATATTGCGGCGGATGGCGGCCGGCGGCAGTTGATCCAGCTCGAAGCCATCGAGACGCACCAGACCATCAGTGGGTCGGTAGAGTCCCATCAACAGCTTCTCCAGGGTGGTCTTGCCCGCCCCTATCCGGCCTATGATGGCGACTTTTTCCCCCGGCTCGATACGCAGGTTGATGTTGTGCAGGGTGCTGCTTTCCATGCCCGGGTACTTGAAAGAGACGTTCTCGAACTCGATACGCCCCTGGATGACAGGATGGTGGATGTACTGCCTGCCCTCCTCCTGCTCGCCCGGCGTCATCATGATCTTCTCCAGGATCTCCAAGGCAGACTTGGCCTGGTTGTAGCGGGTCGACAGCACGGAGAGCTGCACCATGGGTGCGATGGCGCGGCTGGACAGCATGACTGCAGCAATCATGCCTCCCATGGTCACCAGCCCTTCAGAAATCTGGTAGACCCCGACAATGACCAGTCCTACGGTCACCACCTGCTGGATATAACTCGCCAGAGAGGACATGGAGTTGGTGATGCGTCGTGTTTGCACACCCCAAGTCGAAATGTGGGACACCGCCTGCTCCCAACGATGCTGGAACATGCTCTCTGCGCCGAAAATCTTGACGGTCTCAAGGCCGGATATGCTCTCGATCAGGTTGGCGTTCTTCTGAGAAGCCAGGCGAGAGCCCTCCTCGATGGACTGCTTGAGGGGTGCCTGGATGTAGAAGCTGTAGGCCACCAGGATCAGCATGGCGACGATGGGCACCACCACCATGACACCGGCAAACAGCCAGATGATGAAGAGGAAGAACACCGCAA
This sequence comes from Aeromonas sp. sif0611, assembly GCF_019218845.1. Lineage (NCBI taxonomy): Bacteria > Pseudomonadati > Pseudomonadota > Gammaproteobacteria > Aeromonadales > Aeromonadaceae > Aeromonas > Aeromonas sp. sif0611. The sequence continues at coordinate 8,553 of NZ_JAHUWU010000002.1, forward strand.
ACGGCAGATCAATCAGGGTCGAGACAGTGGCGGAGGTGAAGAACTCCCGCACCGATTCAAACTCCTGCAGATGCTTGGCAAATGCCCCCGTCGAGGCCGGGCGGGATTCCATCTTCATCCCCATGACCTTGGCAAAGATCTTGGCCGACAGCAGCACGTCCGATTTCTTGCCGGCAATATCGATGAAATAGCTGCGCAACTGGCGCATCACGAAATCGAAGGTGAACACTACCATGGCCCCCACCGCCAGCACCCAGAGGGAGTCGAATGCCAGGTTGGGGACTATCTTGTCGTAGACATTCATGGTGAACAGGGGGCTGGCCACCGCAAAGAGGTTGATGAGGATGGAGGCAATCAGCACATCGCGATAGATGCCGCGGGATTCAAACAACGTGCTCCAGAACCAGTGACCATCCCGGGTCTCCAGCACCTTGGGGGAGCGCTCATCGAACTTGAACTGCTTCTTGACGAAGAACAGCCGGCCATTGTATTCGTCGCCCAGCTGGGCGGTGCTGACCCACTGCGCCGCGTCACCGGCCTGGGGGAAGATGACCTTGGCCTGGCTCCTGTCCTTGCTCCATTCCAGCAGGATGCAGGCGCCGCCATGGCGCGTCTGCAAGACGCAGGGCAACAGCAGGGGGGATATCTGTTCGAGTGGCTGGATGACCTCACGGGCGGACAGACCGCCACGTTCGGCAGCGCGGCTGAAGAGTGCCGTGCTCAGACGGCCCGAGACAAGTGGCAAACCCGTTGTGAGGGCATCCTGGCTATTGGGCACACCATAAAAACGGGTCAAAAAGACCAGGCACTCCAGTAGCTCATCTATATGGCTGGTTTCTGCTTGCATAGCATCCTGTCAAAACATGATTCAGACGGTTGTCGCAGGGAATACATCACCCGGAACCCGGTGGCGACCTGTGAACGCAGAGCAGCTTCTATCATCGCGAACCGACAACCCAATTAGCGCACTGAGCAGTGACATCGAATATCATCGCCAGACTCGCACATCGTCAAGCCGGAACGAAAGGAGCCAAGCACGTCATTTAATAACGGCAAGGGGGGCGAGATATCCTGCCGGGTACATTAATTACTAAAGAGTTATTGATAACAATGTCTTTTTCAAGCCGACCATCTTATCAAGGCGACTTGAACGAAACTATACTGCAAAGACTGAATTTCATCTAATAACCCTCTGTTTTTTTAATGAAATTAGAGTCGTCACTGATGAGCACAAGCGAGTGAGAAGGGTCGGCCCAACGCACTCCCCTGTGGGCCTGTTCGAGCCAGCTCAGTGGCAATCTCAGCCATGGCGGTCCAGCGATTCTCGCACCAGGCAGGCGCCAGCAGGGTCGGACGGCGGGCCGACGCCGAGATCCTGTGATAAACCACTTCGGGCGGAGTCTGCTGGATCATGGCAACCGCCGCCTCGACATATTGCTCCAGGCTCAAGACGTCGAGCCGCCCCGCCTGCCACGCCTTGCCAAGGATGCTCCCCTCCACCACATGGAGCGGATGCAGCTTGATCCCCTCGACCCCGGTCGCAACGATGCGATGCAGAGTATCGAGACTGTCCATCGGCACCTCACCAGGCAAACCGACAATCAGATGGGCACAGACCTTGATGCCCCTTGCGTGGGCCCGGCTAACCGCGTCTTCATAGGCGGCGTAGCCGTGACCCCGGTTGATCCGTTGCAATGTCTTGTCATTGGCGCTCTGCAGTCCCAACTCCAGCCATACCTCGTAGCCACGGGCCTGATAGCCCGCCAGCAGATCCAGCACCGCATCCGGCACACAGTCTGGCCTGGTGCCCACGCAGAGCCCCACCATGTCGCTGACCGACAGCGCCTCCTCATACATGCGTTGCAGGTACTCCACCTCGGCATAGGTGCTGGTATAGGCCTGAAAGTAGGCGAGATAACGCTTGGCACGGGTCACTTCGTCCCGGCGGGCCAGCAATTGCTGCACCACCGAGAGCTGCTGGGCCGACTCGTCGGCAAAAGAAGAAACATTGCAGAAGGTGCAGCCGCCGCGGCCCAGGGTGCCATCCCGGTTAGGACAGGTGAAGGCGCCGTGGATGGAGAGTTTGTGGATCTTCTGACCGTGGCGCTGCTTGAGATCCTGGCCGAATGTATTGATGAGTTCGTGTAACTGCATGACACCTCCAATATGAGCTGTCATTGTACTGGCACGGGCCCCACGCCAGACTGAGCTGGATCAAGCCGTCCCGCCGCCAAAAATCATATAAATATTCACATTGCGTGCGATAAATACCCACAGACAGGATTTTAAGGTTACTTTTGGAAACCACTGGCCTCATACAAAGAGGGAAAACGGAAGCAATTCATCCCCTCTAACCAGCTGTTAGTACTGAAAAAATCTCCCATAGCCCTCATACAAATAAATGCAAGATGCAGGATCCTGAAATGTGATCCCCGCCCACCCCTGACGGAATGGATTGGTAAAATTACTACAGTTCAGTGACGCGAAGCAGTCAACCACCAAACTCTCCATTACCAGCCCAATAAACTTTAAAAAATTAAATTAATAGATTTTTATATAGACAAAATCGAATTACATCTCTAAAACCCGCATTTTGTTATGGCAGTGTAACATTGCAAACAAGCGGGATGTCCAATTGACCTTGCTCGAAAATCCCATTAGTTTGGAGATTCGCCACCTCAGGCGGACGGAACCACAAGAGCCAATCGCAATTTATGCAATCTGTTGATGACAGTGCGATGGAAGGCCGAGCAAGGGAGAAATGCAATGTCACTATATGATCCAAAGCTGGAGAGGGATAACTGTGGCTTCGGCCTGTTGGCCCACATGGAAGGGGAAGCCAGCCACAAGCTTGTCCGTCTCGCGATGTCAGCCTTGGCTCGCATGCAGCACCGCGGCGGCATCTCCGCCGACGGCAAGACCGGCGACGGCTGCGGCCTGTTGCTGCAAAAACCCGACAGCTTCTATCGCGCTGTCGCCGAAGAGAAGGGATGGCACCTGGGCCGCAACTATGCGGTGGGCATGCTGTTCCTCAACCCGGATCCCGTATTGGCCCAGCAGACCCGCGACATCATCGACGAGGAGCTGGAAAGAGAGACCCTGAGTCTGGTCGGTTGGCGCAAGGTGCCCATCGATACCAATGTGCTCGGTCCCATCGCCAAGGCCTCCCTGCCCAGCATCGAACAGGTCTTTGTCAACGCGCCGCCAGGCTGGGTCGACAAGGATCTCGAGCGCCGTCTCTACATCGTGCGCCGCCGTATCGAGAAACGCATCAGCGATGACTACTTCTATGTGGTCAGCCTCTCCAACCTGGTCACCGTCTATAAAGGACTGTGCATGCCGGTGGATTTGCCGCGTTTCTATCTGGATCTCGCTGACATCCGCATGCAGGCAGCCATCTGCGTGTTCCACCAGCGTTTCTCCACCAACACCAGCCCGCGCTGGCCGCTGGCGCAGCCATTCCGCTACCTCGCCCACAACGGCGAGATCAACACCATCGCTGGCAACCGCCAGTGGGCCAAGGCGCGCAGCTACAAGTTCGCCACCCCGCTTATCCCGGACCTGCAAGAGGCAGCCCCCTTCGTCAACACCACAGGGTCGGATTCCTCCAGCCTCGACAACATGCTGGATCTCTTCCTGGCAGGTGGTATGGACCTGTTCCGCGCCATGCGCCTACTGATCCCGCCTGCATGGCAGAAGCACCCGAACATGGATGACGACCTGCGCGCCTTCTATGACTTCAACTCCATGCACATGGAGCCCTGGGACGGCCCGGCCGGCATCGTCATGACCGACGGCCGCTACGCCACTTGCGCCCTAGACCGCAACGGCCTGCGCCCGGCCCGTTACGTCATCACCAAGGACAAGTTCATCACGCTGGCCTCCGAAGTGGGTACCTGGGACTACACCCCGGACGAAGTGCTGGAGAAGGGCCGGGTCGGCCCGGGCGAGCTGTTCGTGGTGGATACCAGCAACGGCAAGATCTGGACCAGCTTCGAGATCGATGACGATCTCAAGAGCCGCCACACCTACAAGCAGTGGATGGACAAGCACTGCAAGCGACTGGTGCCGTTCGAGCAGATGGATGACGCCAGCACCGGCGCACGCGAATTCCCGGACGATCAGCTAAAGACCTATCAGAAGCTGTTCGGCTACTCCTATGAGGAGCTGGATCAAATCATCCGCGTGCTCGGCGAGAATGGCCAGGAGGCGGTGGGTTCCATGGGGGATGACACCCCGATGGCGGTGCTCTCCTCCAGCCAGCGTACCCTGTACGACTACTTCCGCCAGATGTTCGCCCAGGTGACCAACCCGCCCATCGACCCGCTGCGGGAAAACCACGTCATGTCGCTGGCCACCTGTATCGGCCGCGAGCAGAACGTATTCAACGAGACCTTCGGCCACGCCCACCGGGTGCTGTTCCAGTCGCCTATCCTGCTCTACTCCGACTTCCATCAGCTGCTGGCACTGGAAGGGGAGCACTACCGCCATGCGGTGCTGAGCCTCAACTACCTGCCCGAAGAGGGGCTGCAGGCGGCCCTCGAGCGCCTCTGCAACGAGGCGGCCGACAAGGCGCGCAATGGCACAGTGCTGCTGGTGCTGTCGGACCGGGACATCAGTGCCGACACCCTGCCCATCCCGGCCGCCATGGCGGTGGGGGCGGTGCAGCGCACCCTGGTGGACAACAACCTGCGTTGTGACGCCAACATCCTGGTGGAAACCGCGAGCGTGCGCGACCCGCACCACTTCGCCGTGCTGCTGGGCTTTGGCGCCACCGCCATCTACCCCTATCTCGCCTACGAAACCCTCGCCAAGCAGGTAGAAGAAGGCGTGCTCAAGATGAGCCTGCGCCAGGCCATGCTCAACTACCGCAACGGCATCAACAAGGGCCTCTACAAGGTGATGTCCAAGATGGGCATCAGCACTGTAGCCAGCTACCGCTGCTCCCAGCTGTTCGAAGCCGTGGGGCTGTCCAGCTCCGTGGTCGAACTCTGCTTCCGCGGCGTATCCAGCCGCATCCAGGGGGCCGATTTCAGCGACATCCAGCAGGATCAGGTCAATCTGGCGCGCCAGGCCTGGCTCGGTCGCAAGCCGCTGACACAGGGCGGGCTGCTTAAGTTCGTCCACGGCGGCGAGTACCACACCTACAACCCGGATGTGGTGCAGACCCTGCAGGTGGCGGTGCGCTCCGGCAACTACAGCGATTACAAGGAGTACGCCCGCCTGGTGAACGAGCGCCCCGTCGCCACCCTGCGCGATCTGCTCGTCCTCAAGCAGGGCACCACCCCGGTTGCATTGGATCAGGTTGAGCCTGCGGCCAAGCTGTTCCCCCGCTTCGACTCCGCAGCCATGTCCATCGGCGCCCTCGGCCCCGAGGCCCACGAGGCGCTGGCGGTGGCCATGAACCGGCTCGGCGGTCAGAGCAACTCGGGCGAAGGCGGCGAGGATCCCAAGCGCTTTGGCACCGAGAAGAATTCGCGCATCAAGCAGGTGGCGTCGGGGCGCTTTGGCGTCACCCCCCACTACCTGATGAACGCGGATGTGGTACAGATCAAGGTGGCTCAGGGCGCCAAGCCCGGCGAAGGTGGCCAGCTGCCCGGTGACAAGGTGACGGCCCAGATAGCCAAACTGCGCTACTCGGTGCCAGGCGTGACCCTGATCTCCCCGCCGCCCCACCACGACATCTACTCCATCGAGGATCTGGCCCAGCTCATCTTCGACATCAAGCAGATAAACCCGGACTGCCTGGTGTCGGTCAAGCTGGTCTCCGAGCCCGGCGTTGGCACCATCGCCTGCGGCGTGGCCAAGGCCTACGCGGACTTCATCACCGTCTCTGGCTATGACGGCGGTACCGGCGCCAGCCCGCTGAGCTCGGTCAAGTATGCCGGCTCCCCCTGGGAGCTGGGGCTGGCCGAAACCCAACAGGCCCTGGTGGCCAACGGTCTGCGCCACAAAGTGCGCCTGCAGGTGGATGGCGGTCTCAAGACCGGTCTGGACATCATCAAGGCTGCCATCCTCGGCGCCGAGAGCTTTGGTTTTGGCACCGGCCCCATGGTGGCGCTCGGCTGCAAATACCTGCGCATCTGCCACCTGAACAACTGCGCCACCGGCGTCGCGACTCAGGATGAGAAGCTGCGTCGCGAGCACTTCACCGGCCTGCCGGAAATGGTGATGAACTACTTCAAGTTCATCGCAGAAGAGACCCGCGAGCTGATGGCCGAGCTTGGCGTCACCCAGCTCACCGATCTCATCGGTCGTACCGATCTGCTGGAAGCCCTGCCCGGCCTCACCGCCCGTCAGGCCAAGCTGGATCTCTCCGGCATTCTGGCAAGCCCGGTGGCACCGACAGGCTCCAGCCTGTTCAGCCAGCAGCACAACCCCACCTTCGACAAGGGACCGCTGAACCTCAAGATGGTGGACGACCTGCTGGAGGCGGTGGAAAACATGAGCGGTGGCGAATTCCGCTACGACATCCGCAACACCGACCGCTCCGTGGGGGCGCGCCTGTCCGGCGAGATAGTCAAACGCCACGGCAACCAGGGTATGGCCGCCGATCCGGTCAAGGTGCACTTCAACGGCACCGCAGGCCAGAGCTTCGGCGTCTGGAACGCCGGTGGCCTCGAGATGATCCTCACGGGTGACGCCAACGACTACGTGGGCAAAGGGATGACAGGCGGCAAGCTGGTGGTCAAACCCCATGTCGGCGTGGCGTTCAAGTCCCACGAGGCGGCCATCATAGGCAACACCTGCCTCTACGGTGCCACCGGCGGCAAGCTTTATGCCGCAGGCACCGCGGGCGAGCGCTTCGCGGTGCGCAACTCAGGGGCGCTGGCGGTAGTCGAGGGGATTGGCGACAACGGCTGTGAGTACATGACCGGCGGCATCGTCACCGTGCTCGGTACCACCGGCGTCAACTTCGCGGCTGGCATGACTGGGGGCTTTGCCTACGTGCTCGACGAGTGCGGCAACTTTGCCAAGCGTACCAACCCCGAGCTGGTGGAACTGCTGGACGTGGCTGACCTTGCCATCCATCAGGAGCACCTGCGCGGCATCATCACGGCGCACCTCAACGAGACAGGCAGCTCGCGCGCCGAGGAGATCCTGGCCAACTTCGACTCCTATGTGCCCAAGTTCAGGCTGATCAAGCCCAAGTCCAGCGACGTCAAGTCCCTGCTTGGTCACACCAGCCGCTCTAGTGCAGAACTCAGAATCCAGGCGCAATAAGGAGGGAACCCTATGAGCCAGAACGTATTCCAGTTTATCGATGTCCAGCGGGTCGACCCGCCCAAGAAGCCGCTCAAGATCCGCAAGATCCAATTTGTGGAGATCTACGAGCCCTTCAACCAGGCCCAGGTCGGCATGCAGGCGGATCGCTGCCTCGACTGTGGCAACCCCTATTGCGAGTGGAAGTGCCCGGTGCACAACTACATCCCCAACTGGCTGAAACTGGCCAACGAGGGACGCATACTGGAGGCGGTGGAGCTCTCCCACCAGACCAACAGCCTGCCGGAAGTGTGCGGTCGCGTCTGCCCGCAAGACAGACTCTGTGAGGGTGCCTGCACCCTCAACGACAGATTTGGCGCCGTGACCATAGGCAACATCGAAAAATACATCACCGACAAGGCGTTCGAGATGGGCTGGCGCCCGGATCTCTCCAAGGTGGTGAAGACCGGCAAGCGGGTCGCCGTCATCGGCGCCGGCCCTGCCGGCCTCGCCTGTGCCGATGTCCTGGCGCGAAATGGCGTCACCCCTGTGGTGTTCGACAAGTACCCGGAGATCGGCGGCCTGCTGACCTTCGGCATCCCCTCCTTCAAGCTGGAAAAAGAGGTGATGCAGCGTCGTCGCGAGATCTTCGAGGGCATGGGGGTGGAGTTCCGTCTCGAGACCGAAGTGGGTCGTGACGTTACCTTCGCAGACTTGCTCGGCGAGTTCGATGCGGTCTTCCTCGGGGTCGGCACCTACAAGTACATGAAGGGCGGCTTCGAGAACGAAACGGCCCCTGGCGTGTACGACGCCCTGCCCTACCTCATCTCCAACGCCAACCGGCTGCTGGGTTTCGAGAAGGCCCAGGCCGATTACATCGACTTCGCTGGCAAGCAGGTGGTGGTACTCGGCGGTGGCGATACCGCCATGGACTGCGTCCGTACCGCCATCCGTCAGGGGGCCGACCGGGTGATCTGCGCCTACCGCCGCGATGCCGAGAACATGCCAGGCTCCAAGCGAGAGGTGAAGAACGCCCAGGAGGAAGGGGTGGAATTTATGTTCAACCTTCAACCGGTGGGCGTCGAGCTGGACGCTCAGGGCCGCACCTGCGGCATCAAGGTGGTGAGCACCGAGCTTGGCGCCCCCGATGCCAACGGCCGTCGCAATCCGGTGGTGATCGAGGGCTCCGAGCAGGTGCTGGCCGCCGATGCGGTGGTGATGGCGTTTGGCTTCCAGCCCAACCCCCAGCCCTGGATGGCGGAACACGGCATCGAGCTCGACAACCGGGATCGCATCAAGGCTCCCGAGCAGGCCGAGCATGCCTTCCAGACCAGCAACCCCAAGGTGTTCGCCGGTGGCGACGCAGTGCGCGGCTCGGATCTGGTGGTGACCGCCATCTACGAGGGCCGCAAGGCCGCCGAAGGGATCATGGACTACCTGGCCGTGTAAACTGCCGGTTAAGGTCTCAAGCAAACAGCCCCGCCAATGCGGGGCTGTGCTTTTATGCCTCACCCAGGGTGACAGCCCCTAGCGCCTCACAGCCAAAAGCTCCCCCTTGCCCACCGGTACCAGGGCGGTCAGGAAGGCCGGATCCTGCGCCACTTCTGCCATCCAGTCGTTCATCTCCTCCCGGTGGGAGATGGCGTTGTCCACCACCAGCAGGCCGCGAGGGGCAAGCAAGCGTTGGATCTCGGGCCACCAGGCCTGGTAGTGCCGGCGATCGGAGTCGAGGAAGATAACTGATAAGCGGCCGCTGGCAGGGTGGGCAGCAGCGTGCCTGCCTCGCCGGCCAACTGCTCAATCCAGGATTCGAGCCCCGCACGCTGGAAGTTATGCGCTGCCAGCGCCAGCTTGCCTTCGTCCGGCTCTATGGTGGTGACCCTGCCACCCAGCCCTCTTGACCGCCTCGGCCAGCCAGAGGGTGGAGTAGCCGTTGGAGGTGCCGATCTCCAGCACGGCGTCGGCCCCCCTCGTCTGCACCAGCAGCTCACCGGTATCCCGGGTGATGTTGAGCATCTTGTGGCCGCGAGCCTGCTGCTCGCCGTCATTGTGTGCGCCAAAGCGCTCCAGCTCCCGTTTGAGTTGTTCCAGTTCCATGTTTCCTCCTTGAAAGTCATCCAGGCTGACCCGGCACTGCCCATGGCCTGCGCGGTTCAATCGATGGTGGGTGGCAGATCCCCCAGCAAATAGCGGGGGCCGCAGCCCCCTGAGACGGCTTGGTCCTGCGGGTTGTAGAGAGCGCAGTGCTCCAGCGACAGACAGCCACAGCCGATGCAGGCAGTGAGCTTGCGCTTCATCAGTTGCAGGGCGGCTATGCGGCTGTCCAGCAGAGTTTGCCACTGGCCGGCGATCCGCTCCCAGTCGTGGCGATCCGGCGTGCGACCATCGGGTAACCCCTGAAGGGCCCCCGCTATCTCGTCGAGGGTGAGGCCCATCCCTTGTGCCACCCGGATAAAGGCGATGCGGCGCAGCACATCCTGGGGGTAGAGACGCCGGCCGCCTTCGCTACGCAGGCTCTGGATCAGCCCCTTCTGCTCGTAGAAGCGCAGGGCGCTGGCGTTCACGCCGGCACGTTTGGCTATCTGGCCTATGGCCAGCCATTTGCGATCCATCTTCGTCCTTGATCTCAAGTTAACTTCAACTTGCATAATCCTGTCTCCCCCGACAAAAGGAGTCAAACGATAATGGATCATCTCTACCCCCTGCTCGATGCCAACCAGACCTTCGCCCTCAATGGTCGCGGCACCACCAATCACTGTCCCATGGCGCTGCATGCCCTGCACGAGATGGGGGCCAGCCCCCGGCAGTTGCAGCGCTTCTTTACCCATTGGCAGACCACTCAAGCCCTGCCCGCCGGGGTGGGCAACCAGGGTGAAGAGGAGGAGACCCGGTTCGTGGCACTGCGCCAGCAGCTGCTAAGCCGATTCGCCGAAGAGGGCTGGTTGCCATGCTTCGAAGAGCTGCTGGTGCAGCGTTTCTCCCCGGCAGGCGGGGCATTTCACCCCCTCATCCGCTTCGCCTGTGCGCTGGAAAATGGCCACTTGGGGGAGCAGGCGGCAGCGCTGGCCGCCTGGCAGTGCAAGGCCCTGATCCTGCCAACGGGGACGGGCGCCCCCTGCCGGGACGTCACCGGCCTGCTGGCGGGGCTGGCGGCCCATTGGGAGGGATCGCGCTGGCAGGGAGAGTGGATCACCGCACGCCTGCGGCAGGTGGCAACCGATCCCCGCTGGCCGGAGTCGCTGCCGCGCAGCCTCGATGATGGGGAGAATGCGCTGGCACAGCTGGCCGAGGCCGCTCTGCCCCTCTACTGGCAGACCGGTAACTTCACCGTCTTGCATATGGTGACCGGCAGCCGGGCAGCCGCCATCGTCGCCCGTCAACTGCCGGATGAGCTGAAGGACGCCTGGCAGAGCCTGATGTGGCAGGCGGTGGCCGCCGCCTACATCACAGTCGGGGCTCCAAGGTTGCAGGCCCAGCGCTGGCCGGATACGACCGGGCTGGATTGGGCGCAGGTGTTACCGCGGGCAAGCGAGAGCCTGGATGACCATGTGATCAAGCTGGTGCACTGTTGCTGGCGGGAGCGAGCGCACTCACCCCATTATCTGGCGGTCGCCGCCCGCGCGGTGGGGTTGCTGGACGCGGCGTCTCACCCTCAACGCCCCTAAGGCGCTACTACCCGGATAAAATCGATGGCGGGACAGCTTGGCACCAGCCCCCGGGTCAGCGCCAGCGGCTGGACACGGTAGCTGAGCCGGTAGCTGCCCGGCTGCGACAGATCGTAGGCCTGCGCCAGATCCGCATCGGCATGGCTCTGCTCCCCCGGTCCCAGCAGGAGGAAATCGCCATCACCGGGCGCGCCACGCTTGGCAAGCGGTCCCCGGTAAGGCAACGGCTTGCCATCTCGGGTGAGGTCGATGGCATCGGCAAACCACCCCTCGAAGGGGGTGAACCAGGTCAATACCTCGAGTGGCCCCTCCCCCTTGTTGGTCAAGGTCATCACCAGGGGCAGTGGCTCGTTCACCCCGCTCTCGGCGCTGACCGACAGTTCGCACTGCAAGGGGGCCAGTGCCAGGGTGGTGAGCAGGAGTGTCATCATGGTGCCTCCGTCAAAAAAGGGGCCATCCGGCCCCTTCACAGATTAATTTTCGCTCGGGGTATTCTCGGCGAAGTATTCGTGGTTGTCGGCGTTGTTCAGCGCCTTGACCGGATCCGTGCTCGCCAGATTGCGGGCATTGGTCTGACCGTATCCCAGATCGTCGGTGCCCGCCACCACGTTGAAGTGGCTCAGCTCGTGGACTATGGTGCCTGCGCGGGAATCTGTCCCGGTGACGGGCGCCGTCCAGAAGCTCTTGCACAGGTAGACCTTGTAGGGCTGATCCGGATAGACGTAGGCAAAGTAGCTCTGCTTGCAGCCGCAGTCGAAGGTGAGCGGCTTGTTGTCGATGGCATCCTTGATCTTGCTGAAGTGGGTCTCGGCCTGGTTCCAGCGAGAGGCGTCATAGGCGCCAAACCAGCTGCGGTAACGCTGGCCATCGGGCTTGTCCACCGCCAGGTAACTGCTGGAGTTGTTGGTAATGCCGCTGGCGGCATCGAGCGCGGTGAGGATGTCGCTCTTCTGGGTGTTGCTGCAGCGGCCGCTGAAGCTGACCGAGGCGGTCACCGCCTGGGGCTCGGCCACCGCCGCCTTGGCGAGCACCCGATCGTCAGCCACCCCTTCCACCCACAGGGTCACGACATTGGATTCGCTCCCCTGGGCCTGCTTGGCCTTGGCAGCCTTCGCCTCCTGTGGCAGCGTCGGCAGCCGGTAACGGATGCTGTACTGGCCCTGGGCGCTCATGTCGTAGAGACCGGAAACCTCGGCCTGCAGCGTCAGGCTCTGGCCTGCCTTGAGCAGCTGGAAGTCCTTGTCGGTTGGCGCCGCCCGCTTGATCAGGGCCCCCTCGTAGCCGACCTTCTCGCCGTCGCGCTCAACCAAAAACAGGGGGGCATCTTCGCTGCCCGGCAGCTGCCACTTGAGCAAGCGGATGGGCTTGTCACCCGTGTTGGTCAGGGTCAGGTTGACCCGCACATCGTCGGTGCTGCCCTCCACCAGGGTGAGCCTGGCGTCGAGCCCGGCGGCGCAGAGCGGAGAGGCCAGCACGCTGGCCAGCAGCAGGGCAAGGGGGGTTGCTTTCATCATGTTTCCTCATTCATTGAGTAGCGCCATCAGGCGGTTTGCTTCCATATGGCCCTCTTTGGGGCCAAACCACCCTAGAGCAGAACGTCTGCGTCACCATCTCACCATATGGGTGACGTCCCCCATCAGAGGGGGACGGGCGGACAAACCATTCAAATGCGACAAAAATAGCCGACTGCCGCACCAGGGCAGCACACAGGTATGGGCCCCCTTCCCGTCGCTCACCCAGCCGTCATGGCCTGTCCCGCTGACGGTCAGCCATAAAAAACCCCGGCACGGGGCCGGGGTGATAAGGCGGGCATGGGCGTCCGCCCGTGATAAGGCTCAGGCCTCTGCCAGGAGCGCCAGGGCGGGCTGGGCATTGCCCGGCACCAGCCGGTAGGCCTTGTGGTGCTTGACCAGGGTGCTCTTCTTGTCACCCTGGCTCAGCAGCAGCCCCAGCTTGAAGGCCGCCTCGGCCAGCTGCTTTTCATCCCCGCGCACATAGAGGGTAAGAGGCTTTACCAGCTCTCCCCCCTCGATATGGCCCAGATACTCGCTGGCGGAGATAACCAGGCTGGACTGGCCCTGGCTCAGCAGCCGCTGCCTGGCGCTCAGTTCGCTGTCGGTAAACACCAGCCAACCCGCGCTCTCCAGCTCGGCGACCAGGGTGGCGAGCCTGGCGCCCAACTGCCCGGGCTCAGCCATGGCCCTGCCGTACTGGCAGACGATGCGTGAAAGCAGCCCCTTGAGATCGGCCCCGGCCCCCAGGGTGCGACCCAGCTGCACCCAGGCTTTCAAATCCTCCATCACCAGGCGGGAGAAGCGTTTCTCCTTGAGGGAGTCCGCCATCCAGGTGCAGAGGAAGTGGCTCTCTTGCGCCGGGGTGCGCTTGCCCGCCTTCTGCTCTGCGGTGCGGGCCAGCTCGGCCAGGCTCTGGGTGGCCATGTCGAGCAGGGCCTCATTGTAGGTGCTAAGGGTCATGGGCGATCCTCGGGTTGAAAACAGAGATGGCAAAGGCGCCCATGGCGCCTTTGCGGTTCAATAGAGAGGGTGGTCGAGGCCCTTACTTGCCCTGGCGGGGTTTCTTGGCGGCCGCCAGACGCTTGAGACGCTGACCCTGCAGCTTGGCTTCGGCCATCACCTGGGCGGCGGCGTTGTCTTCCCGCTGCGGGCGCTTGCCGAAACGGCGGCGCTCCTGCAACTGCTTGATCAGCTCGTCACGGCTGCTCACCTCGTAGCCCGGCACCATGATGCGGCGGATCTTCTGGCCGATCAGCGCCTCGATCTCCAGCAGGGTACGCTCCTCTTCACGGCTGACGAAGGAGACGGCCATGCCGCTCTTGCCGGCGCGACCGGTGCGGCCGATGCGGTGGACATAATCTTCCGCCAGGAACGGCAGATCGTAGTTGACCACGTACTGCAGATCCGGGATGTCCAGACCACGGGCGGCCACCTCGGTGGCCACCAGCACCCGCACCTTGCCTTCCATGAACTCGCGCAGGGCACGGCGACGGCTACCCTGAGCCTTCTCGCCATGAACCACGGCGGACTTGATGCCGTCGAGATTCAGTTCTTCCACCAGCACGTCACAACTCTCGCGGGTACTGGCGAACACCAGCACCTGTTGCCAGTTCTGCTTGCCGATGAGCTCGGAGAGCAGCTCGCGCTTGCGCTTCTGCTCCACCGGATAGACGGTGTGGCTGACGGTGTCGGCGGTGGAGTTCTGCTTGTTGACGCTGATGATCTGCGGTCTGTCCAGCATCAGGTTGGCCAGCTTCTTCACGGCGTCGGAGAAGGTGGCGGAGAACAGCAGGTTCTGACGAGTCTTGCTCACAGCCTGCAGGATCTGCTGTACATCGGCACTGAAGCCCATGTCGAGGATGCGATCCGCTTCGTCCAGCACCAGGGTCTCGACACCGGAGAGGCTGAGGTTGCAGGCGGTCAGGTGCTCGAGCAGGCGGCCCGGGGTCGCCACTATGATGTGCGCACCCGCCTTGAGTTTGCGAGCCTGCACATCCTGTTTGCCACCGCCGACCAGGGTCAGCACGCTGATGTCCAGATACTTGGCGAAGTCGTTGATGTTGCTCGCCACCTGGGCGGCCAGCTCGCGGGTCGGGGTCAGGATCAGCACCCGGGCGTTGGAAGGCTGGGCCGGGGCCGGGTTATCTACCAGACGTTGCAGTATGGGCAGCGCAAAGGCCGCCGTCTTGCCGGTCCCGGTCTGGGCGCTGGCCAGCACGTCGCTGCCACGGCGTATGGTCGGGATCGCCTGCTGCTGCACAGGGGTCATCTCCTGATAACCGCACTCTGAGACGGCACGCAAAATCTCGGGGGCAAAATCGAACGATTCAAATCTCATAATGGGTTCCTGTGTTCCAGCTGAGCTGTAGTTGGCTTAAGTGGCCTGGGCCGGCGTGTGGCACGGCCTCGGCGAGGCTTGGGGCCAAGGACGGCTGGGTCTGACATCACATCAGAAGATGAGCCGGAAAATGGCGGGCGCGAAGTGTAACAGATAGGCATCAGGATTTCCGCCTCAAATGGCCTGTATTTTTACGCCACCGGGGCGAGCGCCTGACCGGGCGGCTCGGGGACAAGGGACGAGCGGCAGGCCCGTCCCTTGAGCAACTCAGCGCGCTCTCTTGGCCGAGCACTTGAACAGCCGCATGCCGATGGCGGCCACGGCGATGACGAAGAGAGCGAAGGAGGTCACCAGCAGACACTTGGTCAACAGTTCATGGTGGTCAGCCAGCAGCGGCGTCGCCATCATGAACTTGCCGACCATGCTGAGGGCCAGGGCCCAGAGGAAGGCGCTGGCAAAGCTGGTCATGGCCACCCGCAGCAGGTTCAGGCGGGAGATCCCCATCAGCATGGGCGTCAGCACCCTGACGAAGGGGATGAAACGGGAGACGAACATGGCCCAGAAGCCATAGCGATCGAGCAGCCGGGAGGCGCGGGGCAGGCTGCCCTCCGGGATAACCCGCTCCACCTGGCCCATGAAGCGGGTGCCATGAAGTGCATGGCCCTGCCAATACGCCATCACGCTGCCGACCCCGGCGGCCAGGGGAAGATAGAGGAACACCACCTCAGGCCCGAGCACCCCCATGCCCACCAGACCACCGGCCAATAGCACCAGGCTGTCCCCCGGCAGGGGCAGAAACACGAAGCTCGATTCGAGAAAGAGGATCACCACCAGACAGGTGACGAGCAGACCGACTGCCTGCAGTTGTATTAATTGCTCAAAGTCCTGATGCCATATGGCAAGCAGCATGTCCTGCATCTGGTATGACTCCCATCAACGTAATGCGCATCCGTCATGACGGCCCGTAGGCCCGGTCTGGCTACCCCTCCCTGGTACCGCCCCCATATGTTCCTGCGGGAGGCCCGTTATACACCCGGGGAACTGAACAATAAATTAATGTCTGCCATTTATGTGGATACACCGTCATCCGGCACCGGCAACCCGGTGCGCTGACGGCAAGGTGATCTCGCCGCCAGAGCCCCCTCGGGTCTGCGCCGTAAAATGGCAAAGAATATAGTCAGTTGGCGCCGAGGTGGGCTGCCATGACGATGGAAAAACCGTTACAGTGTAAGGACTCCTCAATGGACGAGGAGGTACACGGAGCTAGGTATGGTGCATCCCCCCTCTTCTCATTTTCATGCAGGCATACTGCTGCTGGCCGGGCTTTCACTCTGCAACCAGGCCGCTCACGCCAATGATGAGACCCTCATTCAACAGCGGGCCAACGCGGTGGTCTCGTTGATGAGCTTCACCGTGGTGCCGGACATCACCGCCAGCAACCTGGACATCGGCAGCGGCACCAACGAGCAGTCGGCGCTGACCATCACCCAGCTCGGTGGCGGCGCCACCATGAGCGAGGGCTTTCCCATCTATCTCGAGGGCACCCTGGGGTACAGCCGCTACGATCCCCAGTTCGTGTTCACCGACGGCAACGAGACCCGCACTATCCCCGTCAAGTGGAACAGCCTGAGCGCCACCGGCGGCATAGGGTGGGATTTCAGCCTGCACCGCGATCGCTTTGGCGGCAACCTGGTGCTGCGCCCCATCGCCAACTTCACCCTGGGAACCGTGGCGAGCGACCTGCGCATCGGCGCCGCCCTGATCGAGAACAGGACGGGCAAGAATCTCGACTTCCTCGACGGCGGCACCCTCAACGTCTATGGCCTGGGGGGCTCCCTCATGCTGGACTATGAGCTGTTCTCCAAGTCCCAGGATATCGACGCCGAGCTGCGCTACTCCTACCAACAGTTGCAAAGCTTCTCCGGCACCGCCGACAGCGTCACCGGCAAGGCCAACGCAGAGAACCTGGGGCTCTATCTGCGTCGCCGGGCACCTCTCTTCTCCTGGATCCTGCTGGATCGCCCGCTGCGCTACGTGATGGAGGGGGCCCGCACCGAATACCTGGGGGAGCAGCGCGGCCTGCTCGGCTTCAACAGCCTCAACTCCCTCGGCCTTGGACTCGAGCTCGACAGCAGCAAATACAAGGTCTTCGTCACCCGTACACGGCTGGTGGCCCGCTATATGTTCAGCCACAACACCAGCGGTTACTCCCTTGGGCTGGCGATGAGTTTCTAACGCGGCATGGCGAGATGGCCAGTCACCATCACCAAATCTCTGACTGAACGCACATTTGCTTCAATGGCCGCTATCAGGCCCCAGCTGTATCTCCTAGCATGGAGATACAGCTGGTGATGGAGACGTGAAGCAGAGCCATGCCGAGGATTGGGGTCTGCATTACAGCCTACTGTGACCAGAGAACACATGACATTTCCAAGGATAGGGAGCTTGTTATGGCCAAATTTCTGAATACCAGCGCAACCAACTATTTCCTCGAAGAGCTGATAAAGGATGCCAAGGAACGGTTAATCCTGATCAGCCCCTTCCTCAAGCTCAATGACAGGATCAAGGAGCTGCTGACCGACAAGAACCGCCTCAAGATCGATGTCCGTATCGTCTATGGCAAAAGCGAACTGCAACCGGAAGAGATCAGCTGGCTCAAGGAGCTCACCTATATCCGCACCAGCTTTTGCAAGAACCTCCATGCCAAGTGCTACCTCAATGAAGAGATGTGCATCATTGCCAGTCTGAATCTCTACGAGTTCAGTCAGGTGAACAACAACGAGATGGGGGTGCTGATCCGGCGATCGGAAGACAGCGAGCTGTACCGCGATGCCTATGACGAAGCACAGCGGATCATCCGGATCAGTGAAGAGGTTCGCATATCGCTGGAAAGAGTCGCCAACAACAGTGACGAAAGCGAAGCTGCGGTGGTCAATGCCGGGCCAGCACCAACCTGCCCCAAATGCGGTACCACTATGGTGCTGCGCACCAGCAAACGGGGAGATACCAAAGGAAACTCATTTTGGGGTTGTCCGGGATACCCCAAGTGTCGAAGCCTGATTTCTATCGAGGGTTAACCCTCAATGAAGG
Source organism: Aeromonas sp. sif0611 (assembly GCF_019218845.1). Classification (NCBI taxonomy): domain Bacteria; kingdom Pseudomonadati; phylum Pseudomonadota; class Gammaproteobacteria; order Aeromonadales; family Aeromonadaceae; genus Aeromonas; species Aeromonas sp. sif0611. The sequence continues at coordinate 26,363 of NZ_JAHUWU010000002.1, forward strand.
AAGAGTGAAATGGACGTCACTGCCATTATTTACCCTTTGCTCGGCCAGCTCTGGTATCTGCTGCCACTGCTGTTGATCGCGACGCTCGTCAAAAGCCCCTGGTTCAAGGGCATGATCGGGGAGTGGTTTATCAACGTCAGCATCCGGCTCTTTCTCGACCAGCGGGCATATCACCTGCTCAAAGATGTGACCCTGCCCATCCCCCAGGGCAGCACCCAGATCGACCATGTGCTCGTCTCCCGCTTCGGGATATTCGTGATTGAGACCAAGAACATGAAGGGCTGGATATTCGGCAATCCGGCCCAAAAGAACTGGACCCAGCAGATCTATCGCCGCAAGCACAGCTTCCAGAATCCCCTGCACCAGAACCATCTGCACATGATGACCCTCAAATCCCTGCTGGGGGTGGCGGATCATCAGCTCCACTCCGTCATCTACTTCATTGGCGACTGCACCTTCAAGACCCCCATGCCGGACAACGTGATGAACCGCGGGCTAATTCGCTATATCAAGGGCAAAACCACGCCGGTTTTGACTCCTGCCGACGTCACCCGGGTGATCGACGCCATCCAGCAAGGGCGGCTGGTGACAAACTGGCAGACCCGCAGGCAGCATGTGGCCCAGCTAAAGGCGCGTCATGGCGAATCATCACGCAAGCCGTTTTCCACCAAGGCAGTGCCTGACGAAAAGGGAGCGGCGCCCTCCCCTGTCACCATCCAACAACTCGGTGATCCGAGTCCGCCTTGCCCCAGATGTGGCAATGCCATGGTCTTGCGTACCGCCAGCCGGGGAGAAAACAGAGGCAATCAGTTTTGGGGATGCAGCGGATACCCAACATGCCGGGGGATGCAATCCCTTGAGAAGACGCGCCATGGCGCGGCGACACGGGACAGCAGAGCCTGACCCCTGAACATGCAGTTGGAACTGAAACAAGGGCGGCCACTTGGCCGCCCTTGTTGTCTCTGATTATCAGCGAATGGTCGCCATCTTTCTGACACAGGCCTGCTCCCTGTCATCCACCCGCTTGGCGAACCAGGCGGTGGTGAGGTTGCGGGTGATCTTGGGGCTCTTCAGCTGGATGCCGGGCAGCACGGCGCGGGGCTGCCGTTTGCCCGCCTGCCGGTCAGCCAGGGTGAAGACCCGATGATAGAGGTCGGTCTTGGCAAAATCGGCACTGTCCCCCTTGAGCAGGCTCTGGTGGATGGCCTGCTTGCTCATGTTGACGCGGCTGGCGATGCTGTGCACCGCGAGCTCGGTCTTGCCGGGCAGGTCTGAGTCGTAGCGGACCAGATCCCCGTCCAGTGCCAGGGGCTTGCCGCTGACCCGGCTCACCGCGGCCTGGAAGGCGGCGTTGCGGCTCGCATACCAGCCTGCGTTGAAGTCGGCGAAACGGTAGAGGGTGTCCGGGTAGTCGGCGGGATAACCGAAGATATGTTTGGTGCCAAACCAGATGCCGCCCCGGCGGGTGAACACCTCGTGGCGGATGGACTCCTTGACCGGATAGGGATAGCCGCGGGCGTTGGCCTCGGCGAAGGCGATGCTGACCTGCATGGGGCCGCCGGTGCGCACCGGATTGAGGTTGCCAAACAGCTGCTTGCCCATGGGCACGGCGCCTATCATATCCTCGAAGATCTCGCTCATCTCCCGCTCGGTGCGAAGGGCATCGATGCGCGCGGCATAGCTCTTGCCAGTGGGAGACTTGATGGAGAGCGCCGTGCGCACCACGAATTCGGGGATCAGCAGCTTGGCGGCCCGGGCGTTGATCTCCTTCCAGGCTATCTTGCCAAGACCGGGCACCACGGGATCCGCCTGATAGGTGGCCTCCTGCTCCGCCACCGCCAGCACTGAGCAGACATTGTGGTCGCTCACCGTCAGCCCCTGGGTGCTGAGCGCCTTCACCACATCGTTGGCCCAACCCGGCTTGTCCTGCACCTGGCGCGGCAGGAAGCGCACGATGCGGGTCTTCATGTCTGCGGGCTTGCGCGGCTGCATGGCTTTGGGCTGGTTGGCGATGACGACCGCCTCCTCGACAGGAGCGGTCGGTTCACTGGCACAGCCTGCCAGCAACACGGCCATCAGCAGCGGCAGGGGGATCAGGGCGCGCGCAGAAGAGACAACACGAGAAGGAGAGGCAAAACAGGGAGAGAATGTCATGAAGGCTTCCGATAGAGAGCGGGGGCCGGGCCCTCATTCATCACGGATGAAAGGCCCCGAACGCAAACAGGTGCCCATTGTAGAGGATTGGCTCGCCCGGCTAAAGCCTCCAACTCGAGCTTGGGCCAGCCCCGGGGAATAGGGCGCAGCGGCATGACGACAGGTGGCGTGAGCCTGTGCACAGGTCCCATCTGCCAAACCTCGAACAATGGCTTTTATTGATAGTCATTTCTATTTAGAATGCCGCCGACCGACACGCCCGCGGCATGGAGCCCATGGACAAGCTGACCCCCCTCTTCGACCCCCTGCAGCGACTGCTGATCACCCCGCTCTGGCAGAGTCTGTCGGGGCTGTTCGATCTCAACGGGCGCCTGGGCTTTGTTTTCCTGCTGATCTCGGGCACCGTCGCCTACCTGCTCTATCTGCGCCGCCGTCGCCAGGGAGATCCTGAAACCCGCAGCTTTCGCCACTTCCTGGGGGGCCGGGCCGTCTGGTTGCACCCCTCGGCCCTGCTCGATTACCAGTACTACCTGGTGCGCGCCCTGCTGCATGTGGCGGTGATCCTGCCTGTCCTGACCCTGCTCCACCCCTGGTTGCTGCAAACCGGGGACGTGCAATCGGCACTGACCCGGCTCTGGGGTGAGCGCCCGAGGCTCGCCGAGGCGAGCTGGCTGATGATGCTCTATGGCCTGGGGGTCTTCCTCATCAGCGACTTCGTCCATTACTGGCTGCACCGCACCTTTCACAGCCGCTGGCTGTGGGAGTTTCACAAGGTACACCACAGCGCGACCGTGATGGTGCCGCCAACGGCGAGCCGCATCCACCTGGTGGAGAAGCTGTGCGAGATGCTGGTCAAGGGGAGCTGCCTCGCCCTCTACGGCGGCATCTTCCATTGGCTCTGTGGCGGCACAGTGCGCCCCTACACCCTGTTTGGCATCAGCTACCTGGTGCTCATCTTCAACGCCCTGGCCGCCAACCTGCGCCACACCCACATCTGGCTCTCCTTCGGCCCCAGGCTCGAACACCTGCTCAACAGCCCGGCCCAGCACCAGATCCATCACAGCCGGGATCCCCGCCACTTCAACCACAACTTCGGCACCAATCTCTCCCTCTGGGACTGGTGGTTCGGCACCCTCTATGTGACCAGCAGCCAGCCCGAGCCGCTCTCCTTCGGGGTGGGCCCGAGAGACAACGAACACTACAGCCGGTTAAGTGCCCTGATCCTGCGCCCCTTCCTAGTGACGGTGCGCAAGATTTGGCGTGCCCTGCCCCGCCCCCGCAAGCCGCTGGTGGATTGAGCAAGGCCCCATAAAGCACAACGCCACCCTGAGGTGGCGTTGTTGTTGGCGGACATGGCTCAGGCGCTTTGGCGCAGGGCGCGGATCTGGGCGGCGCCGTTGATCACCGCCTGCAGGGAGGCGTTGACCACGTCACGGCCGATGGCCACCCCGCACATGCGGGTGCCGTCGACACTCAGCAACACATAGGCGGCGGCGCGGGATTCGGTGCCGGCGCTGAGGGCATGTTCGGAGTAGTCGAGCACGTCGATGTGCATGCCGGTCTGGCGCTCCCAACCGTTGACCAGGGCCGTGATGGCCCCCTCCCCCTCACCGCAGAGCTGCAAGCTGCCATCCGGGGTCTGCAGCTCGAGGCGCAGGGTCTCCTGGCTGTCGTGACCGAGCTGGAAGCGGCCGATACGATAACCGTGCAGCGGCTCGAGGTAGTGCTGCTCGAACAGGGCGCGGATCTGCTCCGGGCTGATTTCGCTGCTGCTCGCCTCGGCCTGCGCCTGGACCCGACGGCTGAAGTCGATCTGCAGCCAGCGTGGCAGTTGCAGACCGAGGTCGCGCTCCAACAGATAGGTGACCCCTCCCTTGCCGGACTGGCTGTTGATGCGGATCACCGCCTCGTAGCTGCGACCGAGATCGGCAGGATCGATCGGCAGATAGGCCACGTCCCAGTAGGCATCGGGCTTCTCGGCCGCCAGGGATTTGCGGATGGCGTCCTGGTGGCTGCCGGAGAACGCCGTGTAGACCAGCTCGCCCGCATAGGGGTGGCGCGGGTGCAGGGCAATCTGGGTGCAGGCCCCCACGGTCGCGACGATGGCGTCCATGTCAGAGAGATCCAGCTCGGGATCGATGCCCTGGCTGTAGAGGTTCATGGCCATGGTGACGATATCCATGTTGCCGGTACGCTCGCCGTTGCCAAGCAAGGTGCCCTCGATGCGATCCGCCCCCGCCAGCACCGCCAGCTCGGCCGCCGCCACCCCGCAGCCCCGATCGTTGTGGGTATGGATGGAGATGCTCACCTCGGGGCGCGCCCTGAGGTGGCGGCAGAACCACTCCACCTGATCCGCGAACACGTTGGGGGTGCTCACCTCCACGGTGGCGGGGAGGTTGAGGATCATGGGGCGGGAGGCCGATCGCCACTCGTCGATGACGGCGTCGCACACCTCCACCGCAAATTCCACCTCGGTGCTGCTGAAGCTCTCGGGGGAGTACTGGAAGCTCCACTCGGTGCCTGGGTTGCGGGCCGCATATTCCCGTACCCAGCGCGCCCCCTGCACGGCGATGGCCTTGACCCCTTCCCGCCCGGTGTTGAACACATAGTTGCGCTGGGTCGGGTTGACCGAGTTGTACACATGAACGATGGCCCGCTTCGCCCCCTTGAGGGACTCGAAGGTACGGGCGATGAGATCTTCCCGGGCCTGCACCAGCACCTGGATGGTGACATCGTCCGGAATGAGATTGCGCTCGATGAGTTCGCGCACGAAGTCAAAGTCCGGCTGGGAGGCGGCCGGGAAGCCCACCTCGATATGCTTGAAGCCGACATGGGTCATCAGCGCCCACATCTGCAGCTTCTGGGCCACCGTCATGGGCTCGACCAGCGCCTGGTTGCCGTCCCGCAGATCCACGGCGCACCAGAGCGGCGCGCGCTCAAGCACCCGGTTGGGCCATTGCCTGTCCGCCAACGCAATGACGGGGGCCGGGCGGTATTTGCGATGATCGAAGCTCATATTCAGATTCCCTTGGCAGATATGCTGAGGCGCCAGGCGACCGGACAGGTAACAGAGGGTGCAAGGAGGGGGAGCGGACTGACGCGATAACGCTGGCCCTGACTGGCGGTGCGGCGGTAACCCCACAACCGGTTTCCATTGGACCCTTCTGGTGGAAGGGGCCGACCAGGCTGGCGCGATAACGCCGGCCCTGATCCTCTCGCAACCCTCTGACACTGAATGCTTGCCGGTGCGGACGACCTTGTTTGCTCACGCATGTGATGAGAAACCAGTATAGGGAGACGCTCGGGGTGAGTGATTGCGAAGATTGTTTCAAATGGCATAAAATAGGAAATTTATAATTGAAATTAACTAATTAAAGGGCGTTTATCACCCTTCATTCTCGCTATTGACGCCATCTCGTGCATGAGAGGGCGATGCCCCGGGATCCGCCGGCCCCGTAAAAAGAAACACCCCGCCATCGCTGGCGGGGTGTTGTCAGGCTTGCATCCAGGGCCGTAAGCCTCCCTGGCCGCACGCACCTTAGCGGTGCTTGACCCTGTGGTGCAGCTCCTGCACCGAGTTCACGTTGGCGGTGGCATCGACGCTGATGGCCATGCAGGTAGCGAAGGCCGCGTGCAGCGTGGTGGTGTAGGCCACCTTGTGCTGCAGGGCGCCGCGGCGCAGCTGCTTGGAATCCTGAATCGCCTGACGGCCCTCGGCGGTGTTGACGATGTAGGTGTACTCGCCATTCTTGATGCGATCCAGAATGTGCGGACGGCCCTCGTGCACCTTGTTCACCAGACGCGGGTTGATGCTCGCTTCACCCAGGGTCACCGCGGTGCCGTGGGTGGCGTCGAGCTCATAGCCCAGCTCCAGCAGCTTGGCGGCCAGGTTGACCACCCGCTCCTTGTCGCCGTGGCGAACTGAGAGCAGGGCGCGACCTTCGCTCGGCACCTGATGGCCGGCACCCAGCTGGGCCTTGGCGTAAGCCTCGGCGAAGCTGCTGCCCACCCCCATCACCTCGCCGGTGGAGCGCATTTCCGGCCCCAGCAGCGGGTCGACACCCGGGAACTTGGCAAACGGCAGCACCACTTCTTTGACCGAATAGTAGGGCGGGATGATCTCGGTGGTGAAACCTTGCTCCTGCAGGCTCTGACCGGCCATGACCCGAGCGGCGATCTTCGCCAACGGCGCACCGGTGGCCTTGGAGACGAAGGGCACGGTACGGGCGGCACGGGGGTTCACCTCGATGAGGTAGATCTCGTTGTCTTTCACCGCGAACTGCACGTTCATCAGGCCCACCACGCCGAGCTCCAGCGCCAGCTTGCGAACCTGCTCGCGCATCTCGTCCTGGATGGCTTTCGACAGGGTGTAGGGTGGCAGGGAACAGGCGGAGTCACCGGAGTGGATGCCGGCCTGCTCGATGTGCTCCATGATGCCGCCGATGACCACGTCAACGCCGTCACAGATGGCGTCCACGTCCACCTCGGTGGCGTCGTCAAGGAAGCGGTCCAGCAGCACCGGCGACTCGTTGGAGACGCTCACGGCTTCCGCGAAGTAGCGGCGCAGATCCTGCTCGTCATAGACGATTTCCATGGCGCGGCCACCCAGCACGTAGGAGGGGCGAACCACCAGCGGGTAGGTGATGCGCTCGGCGGTCAGCACAGCCTGCTCCAGGGCAGTGACGGTGCCGTTTTCCGGCTGCTTGAGGCCCAGACGCTCGACGGCAGACTGGAAGCGCTCGCGGTCTTCGGCGCGGTCGATGGCGTCCGGGCTGGTGCCGATGACAGGCACGCCGTTCGCTTCCAGGGCGCGAGCCAGCTTGAGCGGAGTCTGACCGCCGTACTGGACGATGACGCCCTTGGGCTGCTCGACCCGCACGATTTCCAGCACGTCTTCCAGGGTCACCGGCTCGAAGTAGAGACGGTCAGAGGTGTCGTAATCGGTGGAGACGGTCTCCGGGTTGCAGTTGACCATGATGGTCTCATAACCGTCTTCACGCAGGGCCAGGGCCGCGTGCACGCAGCAGTAGTCGAACTCGATGCCCTGACCGATGCGGTTCGGGCCGCCGCCGATGATCATGATCTTGTCGCGATTGGTCGGCGCCGCTTCGCACTCCTCGTCATAGCTGGAGTACATGTAGGCGGTGTTGGTGGCGAACTCGGCAGCGCAGGTATCGACCCGCTTGTAGACCGGGAAGATGTTGTGGCGGGCACGGGCCTTGCGCACCTCGCCCTCGGCCACACCGAGGATCTTGGCCAGACGGGCGTCGGCGAAGCCCTTGCGCTTCAGGGTGCGCAGGAAGTCGGCGTCCAGGCCAGCCATGCCGCGCTCTTTCACCTGCTCTTCCAGCTTCACCAGCTCTTCGATCTGCACCAGGAACCAGGGGTCAATCTTGGTCAGCTTGAAGATGCCATCCATGGAGAGGCCGGCGCGGAACGCATCGGCGATGTACCAGATCCGGTCACAACCGGCATCCTGCAGCTCGTGGCGGATGCGGGTCAGGGAGTCGGGGGTATTGAGATCCACCATGGGGTCGAAGCCGGTCTTGCCGGTCTCGAGGCTGCGCAGTGCCTTGTGCAGGGACTCCTGGAAGTTGCGGCCGATGGCCATCACTTCGCCCACGGACTTCATCTGGGTGGTGAGGCGGTCGTTGGCACCGGCAAACTTCTCGAAGTTGAAGCGCGGGATCTTGGTGACCACGTAGTCAATCGCCGGCTCGAAGGAGGCCGGGGTACGACCGCCGGTGATGTCGTTCATCAGTTCGTCCAGGGTGTAACCGATGGCGAGCTTGGCGGCGATCTTGGCGATGGGGAAACCGGTCGCCTTGGAGGCGAGCGCGGAGGAGCGGGACACCCGCGGGTTCATCTCGATGATGACCATGCGGCCATCTTTCGGGTTGATGCCGAACTGGACGTTGGAGCCGCCGGTCTCGACGCCGATCTCGCGCAGCACCGCCATGGAGGCGTTGCGCATCAGCTGGTACTCCTTGTCGGTCAGCGTCTGGGCTGGCGCGACCGTGATGGAGTCACCGGTGTGGATGCCCATGGGGTCGAAGTTTTCGATGGCGCAGACGATGATGCAGTTGTCGTTGCGATCCCGCACCACTTCCATCTCGTACTCTTTCCAGCCGATCAGGGACTCATCGATGAGCAGCTCCTTGGTCGGGGAGAGATCCAGGCCGCGCTCGCAGATTTCGACGAACTCTTCGGTGTTGTAGGCGATGCCGCCACCGGAGCCGCCCATGGTGAAGGAGGGACGGATGATGCAGGGGAAGCCGACCATCTGCTGCACCTTCCACGCCTCTTCCATGTTGTGGGCGATGCCGGCACGGGGGCACTCCAGGCCGATGCTCTTCATGGCGATGTCGAAGCGACGACGATCTTCCGCCTTGTCGATGGCATCGGCGGTGGCACCTATCATCTCCACACCGAACTCGGCCAGCACGCCGTGCTTCTCCAGATCCAGCGCGCAGTTGAGCGCGGTCTGGCCACCCATGGTGGGCAGCACGGCATCGGGGCGCTCTTTCTTGATGATCTCGCGCACCACTTCCCAGGTGATGGGCTCGATGTAGGTGGCGTCCGCCATCTCGGGGTCGGTCATGATGGTGGCCGGGTTGGAGTTCACCAGGATGACGCGGTATCCCTCCTCGCGCAGAGCCTTGCAGGCCTGGGCGCCGGAGTAGTCGAATTCGCAGGCCTGACCGATGACGATGGGGCCGGCGCCGAGGATCAGGATGCTCTGTAGGTCGTTACGTTTTGGCATGGCTCTCTTTATCCTCTTAGGCGCGATACTGCTTAATCAATTCAATAAAGTGGTCGAACAGACCGGCACAATCGTGGGGGCCCGGGCTCGCTTCGGGGTGACCCTGGAAGCTGAAGGCCGGACGATCGGTGCGGTGGATGCCCTGCAGGGAGCCGTCGAACAGGGAGACGTGAGTGGCACGCAGGCACTCCGGCAGGCTGTTCTCGTCCACCGCAAACCCGTGGTTCTGGGCAGTGATCATGACGGTGTTGTCGTCCAGGCTCTTCACCGGGTGGTTGGCACCGTGGTGACCGAACTTCATCTTGATGGTCTTGGCGCCGGAGGCCAGACCCAGCAGCTGGTGACCCAGGCAGATGCCAAACACCGGGGTGTTGGTGGCCAGGAAGGCCTTGATGGCCTCGATGGCGTAGTCGCACGGCTCGGGGTCGCCGGGGCCGTTGGAGAGGAAGATGCCATCCGGGTTCAGCGCCAGCACCTCGGCGGCCGGAGTCTTGGCCGGCACCACGGTCAGGCGGCAGCCGCGGTCCACCAGCATGCGCAGGATGTTGCGTTTGACGCCAAAGTCGTAGGCCACCACGTGGTACTTCAGCTCATCGGCGGCCGGGGTGACGTGCCCCTTGCCGAGCTGCCAGCTGCCTTCAGTCCAGCTGTAGGATTCGCTCACTGTCACTTCCTTGGCCAGATCCATCCCCTTCAAACCGGGGAAGGCGCGGGCCTGGCTCAGGGCATGGGCTTCATCGAGCTGCTTGCCGGCCAGGATGCAACCGGCCTGAGCGCCTTTCTCGCGCAGGATGCGGGTCAGTTTACGGGTGTCGATGTCGGCGATGCCAACGATGTTGTGGGACTTGAGGTAATCGGAGAGGGATTGCTGATTGCGGAAATTGGAGGCAAGTATCGGAAGGTCCCGGATGATCAATCCCTGCGCGTGGATTTGACTGGACTCTTCATCTTCGCTGTTGGTGCCGGTGTTGCCTATATGGGGGTAAGTGAGGGTGACTATCTGACGGGAATAAGAGGGATCGGTGAGGATTTCCTGATAGCCCGTCATCGACGTATTGAAAACCACTTCACCAACGGAACATCCCTCGGCGCCTATCGACACGCCTTTGAACACAGTTCCATCTTCCAGCACTAGCAATGCAGTGTGATTCAAGACAACCTCCAGTTATTTAGCTTTAAATTCAGCAATTTACCTGGGTGTTGCGGGTCCGGACGCTGTTTGAAACAGGGCTCAAACCCGGCAGATTTCTGGCAAATTGGGCGCATTCTACTTAAAAACGATCTCATTTCAACGTCTTTTCTCGTTTGAAATGCATCTAAATTCAATAAACAAGCAACATTACCCATTATCTATGCACTAAGGCGCTTTGCAACCCCCTCCCCAAAAAGAAAAGCCAAAACCAGAAACAAAAGCACCCTCCCATGCCACCCAGCAGACAAAAAACGATATTTTATCTTTAATAAACAGATGAATACGAATTTAAAAAACAAACAACTCAAGCCAAAAAGTGCCATTTGGCGATAGAAAACTGACTACTAAAAATAGAAAACGTTTTTCTTTGATTGCATTTTTAGTCCGTTTGACTGGATGTAAGAAAAGCAGACTACAGGGAAGATTGAGACCCAATCCCGTTACCCTCTGATGACATTTTTGTCGCAGGAGTGTGGCGCAGAAATAGGAAGGGGGAGATTTAGGCTGGTTCACCACAAAAGCGGTGCTTAACGCTTATTTTTACAAAAACCATAAACAAAACCCCGGCGAGCCGGGGTCTGACAACCAGATCGGAGAGAGGAGAGCCCTGGTCAGGCTCCCGCTACACCCTATCTGAGGTCGAGTACGTCCTGCATGTCGTAGAGACCCGCCCCCTGCTGGCCGAGCCACTTGCCTGCCCGCACGGCGCCATTGGCAAACGTCAGGCGGCTCGAGGCCTTGTGGCTTATCTCCACCCGCTCGCCGATGTCGGCAAACATGACGGTGTGCTCCCCCACCAGATCCCCGGCGCGGATGGTGGCAAAGCCGATGGTGTTGCGATCCCGTTCGCCGGTGATCCCCTCGCGGCCATAGACGGCGCACTCCTTGAGATCCCGGCCCAGGGTTTTCGCCACCACTTCCCCCATGGAGAGCGCGGTGCCGGATGGCGCATCCACCTTGTGTCTATGGTGCCCCTCGATGATCTCGATGTCGGTGTACTCCCCCATCACCTTGGCGGCCTGCTCCAGCAGCTTGAACACCAGGTTGACGCCGACCGAGTAGTTGGACGCGAAGACGATGCCGATCTGCTTGCCCGCCTCGTGCAGCGCGGCCTTGCCTGCGTCGTCGAAGCCGGTGGTGCCTATCACCATCTGCTTGCCATGGGCCAGGGCGAAGGCCAGGTTGGCCAGGGTCACCTCGGGACGGGTAAAGTCGATGATGAGATCAAACTCATCGCGCACCTTGTCCAGGCTGTCGCTGATGACGACCCCAAGCCGGCCCAGGCCATTGAGTTCACCCGCATCCAGGCCTATCACGGCAGAGCCAGGTCGCTCCAGCGCCGCACCAACCACCACGCCCTCGGCGTTGGTGATGGCCTCCAGCAGCACCTTGCCCATACGACCATTACAGCCCATCACGGCCACACGGATCGGATTGTCCATCTCCACCCTCTCATCTCTTTATTTTGGAAAGAGACCGTTTTACCAGCCCGCGCCGGCTTTGAAAAGCCTTCCGTGGCCGCCGTCTCGACGCCGCCATATCAACAATAAATATCGGCAAAGTCCGAATAATTGACGGATTTAATCAGCACATCAGAATCACAAAAGAAAAAGACTTATCCATCTGGACGTCTATCTTGACCGAATGCCCCCGACTCACTACTGTAAGCCCCCCATAGCGGCAGGATGCCTACCCTGTGTCCGAACATACTCGGGCCAACACAGGCAGCGACAGGAGGTCATTGTTCAAGTTTCGAGGAACACATGATCCAGACCCAACCCAGTGCCAGAGCCCTGCTGCCCCTTCTGGTCTTTCTTGCCCTCTTCATCGGTACCGGCACCTGGCTGACCCTGCAGGGGGTCGAGTTTGCCTTCTACCAGCTGCCCGCCCCCGTGGCCGCCCTGCCCGCCGTCATGCTGGCGCTGATGCTGGGCAAGGAGGGCTTCAACAAGAACCTTGAAACCTTCTTCAAGGGGGTGGGTGACAGCAACATCATGGCCATGTGCCTCATCTATCTGCTGGCGGGCGCCTTCGCCACCGTGGCCAAGGCCACCGGCGGGGTGGATGCCACCGTCGCTCTCGGCCTCTCCCTGATCCCGGGCTGGTTCCTGCTGCCGGGGCTTTTCCTCATCTCCGCCTTCATTGCCACCGCCATGGGCACCTCCATGGGCACCATAGGCGCAGTGGCACCTGTGGCCCTCGGTGTCGCCCAGGCCACCGGCATCGATCCCGTGCTGATGGCGGGCACCATTCTCTCCGGCGCCATGTTCGGCGATAACCTCTCCATCATCTCGGATACCACCATAGCGGCGACCCGCAGCCAGGGCTGCGAGATGAAGGACAAGTTCCGCGAGAACGTCAAGATTGCCGCCCCCGCCGCCGTGCTGGTGATCCTGCTCTACCTGCTGCTGGGCTCCACCGGTGAGGCCCCCGCCGCCAACGCCAGCGCTGACCTGCTCAAGGTGATGCCCTACCTGCTGATCCTGGTGCTGGCGCTCGGTGGCATGAACGTCTTCGTGGTGCTCGGCCTTGGCATCCTGGCCGCCGGTGGCGTTGGCATGATCGGAGGCTATCCCCTCGGCCAGTTCAGCAAGGACATCTACCAGGGCTTCACCAGCATGCAGGAGATCTTCCTGCTCTCCATGCTGATCGGCGGCCTCGGTGCCCTGATGGAGCGCCAGGGGGGGCTGGCCTGGATCAGCGCGCGCATCGCGGCCCTGATCGCGCGCTTCACCCGTGCCCACGACGGTGAACAAAACGAGAAGGCGGCCGAGCTCGGCATCGCCGGTGTGGTCGGCTTGACCAACCTCTGCACCGCCAACAACACGGTCGCCATCATAGTGGCGAGCAAGGTGGCCCGGGACCTGGCAGAGCAGCACGGGGTTACCCCGCGCCGCGCCGCCTCCATGCTGGACATCTTCTCCTGCGTGGTACAGGGTCTCATCCCCTGGGGCGCCCAGGCGCTGCTGCTCGGCTCCATCTTCGCCCTCTCACCGCTCTCGGTCGTGAGCATGAGCTTCTACCCCATGGCGCTGGCCCTGGCCGCCCTCGTCGCCGTTTTTATCAAGCATCAGGTGCGCGGCGGCGCCGATAATCGACAAGTCGTCTGATCATCACCTTCTACCACTCAAACCTGGGGCTGGCCGCCATAGTCGCGGCGTTCGTCAAGCACCAACTGCGCACGGCGACCGAGCCCTCTCCCCAGAGCTGAATCAGGGCCCTCGCTGGCCGGGGACTATCCCGTCGTCCCCGGCCAGATCCCGGCACCGTCCCTTCCCCGCTTTTCATCCCTATGGCCCCTTGTTAAGGTAACCCAGCCCTTTAGTTCCACCACAGGAGCCCCCATGCCGGATACCCAGCCCGAACGCCAAAGCCTGCGCCAGCTCATCCGCCAGCGCAGAAAGAGCCTGAGTCAGGCCGAGCAGCAGGCGGCGGCCCAGCAACTGGTCACGCGCTTCCAGGAACACCCCGAGATCCAGGGGGCCAGACGCATCGCCCTCTACCTGGCCAATGACGGTGAGCTCGATCCCCTGCCCGCCATTCACTGGCTCTGGAGCCAGCGCAAGGAGGTCTACCTGCCGGTGCTGCACCCCTTCACCCCGGGTCACCTGCTCTTCTTGCGCTACACCGCCACCAGCCCCATGACCCGCAACCGCTATGGCATCGCCGAGCCCGAGCTCGATGTGCAGCAGGTGCTGCCCCACAGCATGCTGGATCTCATCTGCACCCCGCTGGTGGCCTTCGATGCCGAGGGCAACCGGCTCGGCATGGGAGGCGGCTATTACGATCGCACCCTGGCCTGCTGGCACGAGCACGGGCTGGGCCCAAGGCCGCTGGGTCTTGCCCACGACTGCCAGCAGGTGGAGTCAGTGCCCCAGGCGCAGTGGGACGTGCCGCTGCCTCAGATCATCACCCCCGCCCGCTGCTGGCGCTTCTCCTAGCAAGTTTTGCCCTGCTGCCGGGGGGCTGGTCCCCTTACCCAGCCCCTTGGCTCAATAAACAGGCAAACGATTTACATCTTGGGGCTTTTTGCCCCGGAACGTGACCGCCATGGTCGCTCTGGGCAGGATGCTTGGATATAATGCGCCCGCTTTTTCCATAAGGATCCATCATGACTCAAGATGAAATGAAGAAGGCGGCCGGTTGGGCTGCGCTCAAATACGTGGTACCCGGCACCATAGTCGGGGTGGGCACCGGCTCTACCGTCAATCACTTCATCGACGCACTGGCGACCATGAAGGACGAGATCAAGGGCGCGGTATCGAGCTCCATCGCCTCTACCGAGCGCCTCAAGGGGTTCGGCATCCCGGTGTTTGACCTCAACGACATCGATGCCCTCTCCGTCTACGTGGATGGCGCCGACGAGATCAACGGGACCCGCGACATGATCAAGGGGGGCGGTGCCGCCCTGACCCGCGAGAAGATAGTCGCGGCCGTGGCCGACCAGTTCATCTGCATCATCGACAACACCAAGACAGTCGAGGTGCTGGGCCAGTTCCCGCTGCCGGTGGAGGTGATCCCCATGGCCCGTGAATACGTGGCCCGCGAGATCAGAAAACTGGGTGGCAACCCGGTGTGGCGTGAGGGAGTGGTGACCGACAACGGCAACATCATCCTGGACGTCAAGGGCATGGCCATCACCGATGCCAAAGGGCTGGAAGTGCAGCTCAACGCCATAGTAGGCGTGGTCACCAACGGCCTGTTCGCCCATCGCGGCGCCGACGTGGTACTGATCGGTACTCCGGATGGGGTCGTCACCCAATAAGGCATCTGCCATGGTCGGTGTGGTCACCAACGATCTATCTTCCGCCCATCGCGGCGCCGACGTGGTACTGATTGGCACGCCAGAGGGCGTGGTCACGCAATCAGGCTGACTGCGGGAGGGAACGCGGGTCACCAGACCCCCATTATTACCCCCGCGAATGGACAACGGCGCCTGATGGCGCCGTTTCTATTTATCCCTCAATGGCTTGTAGCAACATCGCTGCAAAAAACGTTGATAACTTCAAAGAATTTGACTTTCGTCACAAATATTCCCTCTCCCAAACGTTTTTGCTACTTTACGGTTTTCTTCACACTGCAAGCCTGAGCGCATTTTTCAAAACAATAGAGGGAACGTCATGACAGCCAAGTTTTCGCTGGACAAGGATAAGATCAAGGTACTGCTGCTGGAGGGAGTGCATCCCAACACGGTGGAGACCTTTCGGGCAGCCGGCTACACCAATGTTGAGTATCTGAAGACCTCCCTGTCGGAAGAGGATCTGGTCGAACGTATTCGTGACGTGCATTTCGTGGGCCTGCGTTCACGCACCCAAATCACCGAGAAGGTGCTGGATGCCGCCAGCAAGCTGGTCGCCATCGGTTGCTTCTGCATCGGCACCAACCAGGTTTCCCTGGATGCCGCCCACGTGCGTGGCATTCCCGTCTTCAACGCCCCCTTCTCCAAC
The DNA here is from genome assembly GCF_019218845.1 of Aeromonas sp. sif0611. Taxonomy (NCBI): domain Bacteria; kingdom Pseudomonadati; phylum Pseudomonadota; class Gammaproteobacteria; order Aeromonadales; family Aeromonadaceae; genus Aeromonas; species Aeromonas sp. sif0611. Next base: position 41,919 of record NZ_JAHUWU010000002.1, read on the forward strand.
ACCCGCTCCGTGGCCGAGCTGGTACTGGGGGAGATCCTGCTGCTGCTGCGCGGCATCCCCGAGAAGAACGCCAAGTGCCATCGCGGCGTCTGGGAGAAGCTCGCCAACCGTTCGGTGGAAGCCCGCGGCAAGAAGCTCGGCATCATAGGCTACGGCCACATCGGCACCCAGCTTGGCATCATCGCCGAGATGATCGGCATGAAGGTCTACTACTACGACATCGAGAACAAGCTCTCTCTGGGCAACGCCATCCAGGTACCGAACCTGGTGGAGCTGCTCAACATGTCTGACGTCATCAGCCTGCACGTGCCGGAGACCGCCTCCACCAAGGATCTCATCGGTGCCGAGCAGCTGCGCATGATGAAACCGGGCGCCATCTTCATCAACGCCTCCCGCGGTACCGTAGTGGACATCGACGCCCTGGCCGACGTCATCAAGAGCGGTCACCTCTCGGGTGCCGCCATCGACGTCTTCCCGAGCGAGCCCAAGTCCAATGACGAGGAGTTCCTCACCCCGCTGCGCGGCCTGGACAACGTGATCCTGACCCCCCATATCGGCGGTTCGACGCAGGAGGCCCAGGAGAACATAGGTCTGGAAGTGGCCAACAAGCTGGTCAAGTACTCAGACAACGGCTCCACCCTCTCCGCCGTCAACTTCCCGGAAGTCTCCCTGCCGGGCCACAAGGGTTCCAGCCGCCTGCTGCACATCCACCGCAACCAGCCCGGCGTGATGAACCAGATCAACCAGATCTTCGCCGACGAGGGGATCAACATCGCCGGTCAGTACCTGCAGACCAGCAGCGAGATCGGCTATGTGGTGATCGACGTGGAAACCGAGCACAGCGAGAAGGCGCTCTCCCGTCTCAAGGAGATCAACGGCACCATACGTGCCCGGATCCTGCACTGATGTCCTGAGCCCGGCGCCAGGCCAGCAAAAAGCCCGTCTCGATGACGGGCTTTTTTATGTCAGGAGAAAGGTTGCTCTCGCAATCTACCACCAACCCAGCAGATTGCGGCCAATCAGGGCGCCCCACACCAGCGCATTGAGGGCCAGGGCGATGAAGACGGCAGCGGAACCGAGATCCTTGGCGCGCCCCGACAGCTCGTGATGCTCGGAGCCGATGCGATCCACCACCGCCTCGATGGCGGAGTTGAGCACCTCGACGATCACCACCAGCCAGCTGATGCAGATGAGCAGCAGGATCTCGTTGAGGGAGTTGCCGAGCCAGCCTGCCAGCGGCATCAGAGCCAAGACAAGCACCAGCTCCTGACGGAAGGCCGCCTCGTTAATCCAGGCCGATTTGAGACCCTTCATGCTGTAACCGGTTGCGTTGATGATGCGGGTAATCCCGGTCGCGCCTGGCTTTGCCACGATAACTACCTCATTTGAAATGGCTTTTAGGCTCACATCCTATCAGAGCCTCCCAAGGTTTCCATCGGGGGATTTTTGCTTTATTTTATTCCCTTGCATTTCGGCATCCCGCCCCCTTATTCACTCGAGAATTGAGTCGTATGTCCATTCACACCGATGAATTGCGCACCCGTCGCCTGGAGTCCCTGATCACTCCGAGCGAGCTGGCGCACGCCTTCCCGTTAAACGACACCGTCGCCCAGAACCTGCTGGATGCCCGCCACGATGTAGAAGCCATTCTGGCCGGTGAGGATCAGCGTCTGCTGGTCATCGTCGGCCCCTGCTCCATCCACGATCCGGCCGCCGCCCGCGAATACGCCCAGCGCCTGAACACCCTGCGCGAGCAATACAAAGAGAGCCTGTGCATCGTGATGCGCACCTACTTCGAGAAGCCGCGCACCATAGTGGGCTGGAAGGGGCTCATCAACGATCCGCGCCTCGACGGCAGTTTCGATGTGAACGAGGGGCTGAAGCTGGCCCGCAAGCTGCTGGTGGACATCAACGAGATGGGCATGCCCACCGCCACAGAGTTCCTCGACATGGTGACCGGCCAGTACATCAGCGACCTCATCACCTGGGGCGCCATAGGCGCACGCACCACAGAATCCCAGGTGCACCGCGAGATGGCCTCCGCCCTCTCCTGCCCGGTGGGCTTCAAGAACGGCACCGACGGCAACACCCGCATCGCCATCGATGCGGTGCGCGCCGCCCGCCACAGCCACATCTTCTATTCCCCGGACAAGGACGGCAAGATGACCATCTACCGCACCGCCGGCAACCCCTATGGCCACGTGATCCTCCGTGGCGGCCACAGGCCGAACTACGACACCGCCAGCATCGACGAGGCCTGTGAGGCCCTGGCCGACGTGGGCCTGCCCGAGCGGCTGGTGGTGGACTTCAGCCACGGCAACAGCATGAAGGATCACCGTCGCCAGCTGCTGGTGGCGCAGGATATCTGCGATCAGCTGCGCCGCGGCCGCACCGGCATCGCCGGCATCATGGCCGAGAGCTTCCTGGTGGAAGGGCGGCAGGACGTGGAGAACGGCTACGCCGCCACCTTCGGCCAGAGCATCACCGATGCCTGCCTCTCCTGGGAAGACACCGAAACCCTGCTGGCCATGCTGGCCGAGGCGGCGGCTGTGCGTCTGAGCAAACAGCTGGTTTGAACAACTAAACGTTCTGCTCAGCGATACAAAGGGCCAGACATCCCGGATGTCTGGCCCTTTGATTTTCCCGGTAAACGTTGAGTCTCAGGGCTGGTTAGCCGCTTCGCGCTATCCAGCCCGGGCGCTCCTTCTCCCTTCTCCCCTCGCGGGAGAAGGGTCGGAGATGAGGGGGCAGCCTCACAGGCTCGGCATAAACCAGACCCGGCCCGCCGCCTCGACGCGATCCGTCTTGATCTGGAACACCCGCTCCAGCAAGGCTTCGTCGATGACATCCACGCCCCCCTCACTCACCACCCGCCCTTGTTGCAGACAGAGGATGCGATCCGCCCAGTCGATAGCCAGGTTGATGTCGTGAATGGCGATCACCACCAGCAGGCCTTGCCGGGCCAGGCGCTTGAGCAGCCGCAGCAGGGCCAGCTGATGGTGCAGATCCAGTCCCGCCAGGGGCTCGTCCAGCAGCAGCACCCGCCCATCGGTGTTGAGACCTGGCCAAAGTTGCAGCAGGGTGCGGGCAATCAGCACCCGCTGCTGCTCACCGCCGGAGAGGCGGTTGAAGTCACGCGCCAGCAGGGCATCGAGCTCCAGCGCGGCGCAGATCTCGGCCACCGCCCTGCCCTGTGTCTCGGGCAACCCCTCCTCATCCAGTCCCAGACTCAACACCTGGAACACCGGAATATGGAACAGCTGGGGCTGGCGCTGGGGCAGCATGGCGCGGCGCCTGGCAAGCTCGGGCCAGCTCAGGTCGGTGAGCACTTTGCCACCCAGCAGCACGGCACCGTCGGCGGGCAGAATGCCGGCCAGGGCGCCGAGCAGAGTCGACTTGCCGCTGCCGTTGGGGCCGAGCAGCGCCACCAGCTGGCCCCCCGCCCAGGCAAGATCCAGGGGGGAGAGCCGCGCGGAGATCCCGAGGGCCCGCGCCTCCAGCAGCCAGAGGGGATCGGAGGAGGGCTTAACGGGAGACATCGGCATCTTGCCTCAGCAGCAGGTAGATGAAGAGCGGCGCTCCCACCGAGGCGGTGATGACGCCGATGGGCAGCTCACCGGCCTGAAGGGCCGAACGCGCCACCAGATCGGCACCGAGCAGCAGGGCGCCGCCCCCCAGCGCCGAGGCGGGCAGCAGGAAGCGCTGATCGCTGCCGCCGCACAGCCGCAGCAGGTGAGGCACCACCAGGCCGACGAAGCCGATGACACCGCACAGGGACACCGCGACCCCGGTGAGCAGGCAGACCGCCAGCACCAGCCGCACCCGCATGCGGTCCACGTTCATCCCCATCAGCCGGGCCTGGGTCTCCCCCAGCAGCAGCTGTTGCAGTGCCCGGCCCTGCCAGCAGAGCCAGCCCAGGGTCAGCGGCAGCACCAGCCACCACCAGGCGAGCTGCTGGCTGCCATAGGAGAGGCTCCCCATCATCCAGAACATGAATTCCCGCAGGGAGCCGTCGTCGGCAAAATACATCAGCCAGGTCATGGCCGCATTGGTGAGAATGCCGATGGCCACCCCGAACAGCAGCAACCGGGTGTGGCCGAGCCGGGCCCGGCGTGCCAGGTGGATGAGCAACATGGTGACCACCAGGGCGCCGCCGAAGGATGCCAGGGATAACCCCCAGCCCGGCAGATAGACGCCGAGGGACTTGGCTACCGCCATCGCCACCATGGCGGCGAGACCCGCCCCGCTCGAGACGCCGAGCAGGCCGGGCTCGGCCACAGGGTTATGCAGCATCACCTGCAACACGGCACCACCACAGGCGAGCGCCGCCCCCGCCAGCAGGGCCAGCAGGGCGCGCGGCAGGCGCAGCTCCAGCAAGATGCGCAGCTCCAGCTCCCCCAGAGGCTGCCAGGGCAGCAGCACGAACTCCCCCAGGGCAAGGGAGAGCAGGAAGAGGGAGAGCACGAGCAGCGACAGGGCGATCAGCCAACGGCGCTGCCAGCGCTGCTGACGATGGATGAGAGCGAGATACACACGGGATCCCCGAAATGAGACAGCTGCCGCCCCGACCCGGGGCCAGCAGGAAAGCTGCATGATAACAGCGCGTTACCACCCAAGGTCAAGGCTGGTAAGGCTTGGCCAGCGTCGCGACCTCGCCGCTCTCCACCATGGCCTGCAACGCCTGCGCCAACACAGGCCCGAGCGCATGATGGGGTGAGTGCTTGCTCATGCCCAGATAGAGCACCACGGGATGAGGCGGGCGGTAGTCCGCCTTCATGAGGCTGGCGTCGTTGCGCTGGCTCAGGGCGTAATCCACCTGGCAGTCGGTGCCTATCATCAGGGACAGATGGCCCCGCTCCACCATGCGCAGCAACTGATCCTCGGTCGGCACCCCATGCTTGTCGAGCTGGCTGTCATCGTCGAAGGGGGCGAAATAGGCGGAGTTGAGCACATAGCCTATCTCTCGGCCACGCAGATCAGCGTAGGTTTTCAGAGGGGCCACCGCCGCCGCCTTGCCGTAGAACGCCGGCCGGCACTGGTAATAGGGTGGTTGCAGGTAATCGATGAAGGCTGCCCGCTCTCGCGTATGGGCCAATCCTATCATCAAGTCCGCCTGACCGGTCTGCATCTGCTTGAGCGCCCGTCCCCAGGGCACACGCTTGAGGGTGAGCGCGATGCCGCTGCGAGCCTGCAGCTGGTGCAGAATGTCGATATCCAGACCATGGAACTCGTCGTTCTGCGCGAGCATGCGAAACGGGGGCCAGACATCGGTTACCACCGTCAGGGTTGGCGCCCCTTGCACCCAGCAGGCAAACAACAGACCAAGCACTCCCCAGCTTGTCTTGCCCATCCAGTTTCAACCTTCTGTTGCCCCATCCTTGTGGCATAAAAATACCCTCAAGCCCCACTTATGGAAACCCGGGAAGTCGAGATAAAATGCATTGATTTCAAAGGAGAACCTAATGAACCCTATCATGACCAGTATCGGTCTGCTGATCTGCAGCAACGTCTTCATGACCTTCGCCTGGTATGCCCATCTCAAGAGCATGAACCACAAGCCCTGGATCATCGCCGCCCTGGTGAGTTGGGGGATCGCCCTGTTCGAGTACCTGCTGCAGGTGCCCGCAAACCGTATCGGCCACACAGTGCTGACGGTCGGTCAGCTCAAGATCCTGCAGGAGGTGATCACCCTCACCGTGTTCGTCCCCTTCTCCATCTTCTATCTGAAGGAAGACCTGAAGTGGGACTACCTCTGGGCGGGCCTGTGCATCCTGGGCGCGGTGTTTTTTGTGTTTCGCGAGAAACTGACCGGTGCCTGAGGCTGTACACTCAAGCACATTGATCCCCCATCCCTTTGAGTGACGAGGCAACACATGGAATTGCGAGACATGCTACAGATCCTGGCCAAGCAGGATGGCTCCGACCTCTATCTCTCCACCGGGGCTCCCCCCTGCGCCAAGTTCAATGGCGCCCTGCGCCCCTTGAACGAGGTGCCGCTCGAGCCGGGCGAAGTGGCCAGGATCGCCGCCGATCTCATGGACTCGGAGCAGAAGCAGCAGTTCGAGAAAGAGCTGGAGATGAACCTCGCCATCTCCCTGCCCCAGATAGGCCGGTTTCGGGTCAACATCTTCAAGCAGCGCAACGAAGTCTCTCTGGTGGCGCGCAACATCAAGACCGAGATACCCCGTTTCGAGGATCTCAAACTCCCCCCGGTGCTGCTCGACACCATCATGGAGAAGCGCGGCCTGGTGCTGTTCGTCGGCGGTACCGGCTCGGGCAAGTCCACCTCGCTTGCGGCCCTCATCGACCACCGCAACCGCAACAGCGGTGGCCACATCATCACCATCGAGGATCCGGTGGAGTTCGTCCATCGCCACCGCAAGAGCATCATCAACCAGCGGGAGGTGGGGGTGGACACCCGCAGCTTCCACGCGGCCCTGAAGAACACCCTGCGCCAGGCACCGGACGTCATCCTCATCGGTGAGATCCGTGACCGGGAGACCATGGAACATGCGCTGGCCTTCTCGGAGACCGGGCATCTGGCCATCTCCACCCTGCACGCCAACAACGCCAACCAGGCGCTGGACCGCATCATCAACTTCTTCCCCGAGGAGCGCAGGCCCCAGCTGCTCAACGATCTTGGCAACAACCTCAAGGCCTTCGTCTCCCAGCGGCTGGTGAAGACCACCGAGGGCGGCCGCCGGGCGGCGGTGGAGGTCATGATCGGCACCCACACCATTCGCGATCTCATCAAGCGCGGCGAGTTTGGCGGCCTCAAGGATATCATGGAGAAATCCAGGGCCCTTGGTATGGTCACCTTCGATAGCACCCTGTTCGATCTGGTGGTGGAGGGGGTGATCGACGAGGAGGAGGCGGTCAAGAACGCCGATTCCCAGAACAACCTGCGCCTCAAGATCAAGCTGTGGAAGGAGAAGGGGCAGATAGGCAACAGTGCGGAGGCCAGCGGCTGGAGCCTGGAGCCCAGCAAGGATGAGAACAACGATATCTTCTAGTCAGGTGCGCCCCCTCCCCCGCTGAGCACACAGCCGCCCGCGCGGCTGTGTGCTCAATGACCGCGCGGCCAATGCCTCTCCTCTGCACTCACCTCTTTGCCCTTCATCCGGCCGCAGGTGAGCCATCCCCTCGGAGCAATGACGCTCGCCACATAAATGACAAAAAAATCAACTTAAGCCCCAACCCTGCCATCAATGTGGTTGAAAACCCTTTCAAACGGGCCTCAAAAGAGGCACCATTGATGAGGTGTATCAATAAAGGGGTATTCAATGTTGTTACAACCAGCCAACACAGCAAGGTCCAGACAGTTATTGAACGAGACCATGGCGTTGGTGTTAGCCGGGGGGCGAGGCAGTCGGCTCCAGCAGTTGACGGACAACAGGGCAAAACCGGCCGTGCATTTTGGCGGCAAGTTCCGCATCATCGACTTCGTCCTCTCCAACTGCATCAACTCCGGGATCCGCCGGATCGGCGTGGTCACCCAGTACAAATCCCACAGTCTGCTGCGTCACCTGCAATCGGGCTGGTCCTTCCTGCGCTACCAGATGAACGAATTCATCGAACTGCTGCCGGCCCAGCAGCGCATTGACGAAGTCAGCTGGTATCGCGGCACCGCCGATGCGGTCTACCAGAACATGGACATCATTCGCGAGCACGGCCCCAAATACGTGGTGGTGCTGGCGGGGGATCACATCTACAAGATGGATTACGCCGCCATGCTGCTCGATCACGTCAACCTGGGCAGCCGGGTGACCGTGGCCTGCATCGAGGTGCCGCGCCGCGAGGCCCGCGCCTTTGGCGTGATGGCGGTGGATGAGAGCCGCAAGATCAACGCCTTCGTCGAGAAGCCCGCCGACCCGCCCGCCATACCGGGCAAGCCCGACACCGCGCTGGCCTCGATGGGGGTCTACATCTTCGACGCCGACTACCTCTACCAACTGCTGGAAGAGGATCTCGCCAACGAGCAGTCCCACCACGACTTCGGCATGGACGTGATCCCGCGGGTGGTCAAGGAGGGTACCGCCTATGCCCATCCGTTCAGCCTCTCCTGCGTCGGCTGCTGCCCGCAGAAGCGTCCCTACTGGCGCGACGTGGGCACGGTGGACTCCTTCTGGGAGGCGAACATGGATCTCGCCTCGGTGACGCCCGAGCTCGACATCTACGATCAGGACTGGCCCATCTGGACCAGTCAGAGGATGACGGCCCCCGCCAAGTTCGTGCAGGATCAAAACGGCCAGCACGGCATGACCATCAACTCCCTGTTCGCCGGTGGCACCATCGTCAGCGGCTCCTTTATCGTCAGCTCTGTGCTGTTCACCAACGTGCGGATCGACTCCTTCTGCACCCTGGATCAGGCGGTGATCTTCCCCGGGGTCGAGATCGGGGCCGGCTGCCGGTTGCGCCGGGTGGTGATCGACAAGGGCTGCACCCTGCCCGAAGGCCTGGTGGTGGGCGAAAATGCCGATGAGGATGCCCGCCGCTTCTACCGCTCCGAGCAGGGCATAGTGCTGGTCACCCAGGAGATGCTGGCCAGGCTGTGATGGCCCGGATGGGCCCTCCCCGCCAAGACAGCAAGACAGCCAATAAAGAGACCCGCCATCGGCGGGTCTCTTGTTGTCAGCTGACGCTCTCTGGCGACAGTGCTCAGCGCTGCTGTACCAGGCCTATCCTGCCTGGCTCGCACCACTCGAACATCACCTCCTCGCTCTTGCCGCAGCAACTGCCGCCGCACACCCGGGTCTCCCGCTTGGTGACGCGGCCCTTGCGCATCCAGACGCCGAGCATGGCCTCCACCGCATCCTCCGAGGTATGGAAGTGGCGTGCCAGCTCCCGCCGGCTCACCCTCTGCTGCGCCGCCAGATAGTCACCCAGCTCTCGCAATATCATGGCGTGACCTCCCCCTGATGGGTCAATCTGCTCTTCTGCGCCGTCACAGGGTCACCACCTTGCGGGCGACTATGTCCCCGTGGCGGCGGCCAAGCCACCACAGCAGCACCAGGGAGATCCCGTAGCTCAGAGTCCAGAACAGGCTCTGCTCGGGGTGAGCGGCGAAGGTCGCCAGCTGATAGAAGAGGGTGGCGCACATGAAGGCCATGTAGTTGCACCAGGCGGCGGTGAACAGGGCCCATTGACGGCCGGTCTCCCGCACCAGGGCGCCCATGGCGGCGGCACAGGGCATGTAGAGCAGCACGAACAGCAGGTAGGCAAAGGCACCGGCCGCCCCGTCGAAGTGGGTCTGCATGTTGCCATAGGTGGAGGTGTCCACCTCCTGGGCCTCGGCGGCCGCCTGCTGATCCGCCAGCTCCCCGACCTTAAGCCCCATGGGATCGGCGGGATCGATGTCCGCCAGGTTCGCGGGAATAGTGGCCAGCGCCTCCTTCAGGCTGCCCAGCAGGGAGTATTCACTCGCCTCCTCGTCACCGGCGCCGCCGGCGTAGAGGCTGTTGAGGGTGGCGACCACCGCCTCCTTGGCGAAGATGCCGGTCAGGATGCCGACCGTGGCCTGCCAGTTGTCGTCACGGATACCGATGGGATGCAGCACCGGCGTCACCGTCTGGCTGAGCTGGCTCAACACCGAACGCTCCTGATCCTGGTTGCCGAAGCTGCCGTCGGTACCGAGCGAGTTGAGCACGCTCAGCACCGCCACCATCAGCACTATGGTCTTGCCCGCGCCGAAGATGAAGCCCTTGAGTTTTTGCCAGGTACGCAGCCCCACGTCCACCGGACGGGGCCACTCGTAGTCCGGCATCTCCATCACCATGGAGTCGCTCTTGCCCGGCAGCAGGGTGCTGCGCAGGAAGAGCCCGGTGAGCACCGCCACCAGGATGCCGAGCAGGTAGAGACCAAACACCAGGTTCTGGCCGGATTCGGGGAAGAAGGCCACCGCGAACAGGGCATAGACCGGCAGCCGGGCGCCGCACGACATGAAGGGCGCCATGGCCGAGGTCATCAGCCTTTCGCGCTCCGAGCCCAGGGTGCGGGTCGCCATCACCGCAGGCACGGTGCAGCCAAAGCCCATCAGCATGGGGACGAACGCCTTGCCGGGCAGCCCGAGGCGGCGCATCAGGGCATCCACCACGAAGGCGGCGCGGGCCAGGTAGCCCGAGCTCTCCAGCACGGCGAGGAACAGGAAGAGGCAGCCCACCACGGGGATGAAGGTCGCCACGGTCTGCAGACCGGCGCCGACGCCATCCGCCAGCACGGCTCCCAGCCAGTCGGGGGCCGCAGCCAGCCCCAGCAGGTGGTGCACCCCGTCCACGAACAGGGCCCCCCCCAGGATGTCGAAGAAGTCGATGAAGGCGCTGCCCACCTTGATGGCGAACATGAACATCAGGTACATCACCAGCAGGAAGAAAGGGAGACCCACCCAGCGGTTGAGCAGCGCCCTGTCCAGCCACTCGCTCTGGGCGACCGTGAGCTTGCCCTGCTGACGGCACGCCTGCTGGCTCCAGAGATGGATGTGGCCATAGCGCAGATCAGCCAGTTGCAGATCGATGTCCTGAGCGTGGTGGGCACGGCTGACCACGTTGCCAGCCGCCGCCTGTTGACCCGCCGCCAGGGTCTCCTGCATGGCGATGTCCTCCTCCAGCAGGCGCAGGGCACGACCACGGTCGCTGAGGTGATGAGGGGCAAGCAGACTCTCGAGCTCGGCGATGTCGGCTTCCAGCGGCTGGCCGTAATCCAGCACCAGGGCGGGCTGGGGCTGGCCGATGAACCGGTGGATCTGCTCCTTGAAGGCCGCCACCTGCTGGCGATTGTGGGCCGACAGGGACACCACCGGGCAACCGAGCGCCTGGCCGAGCAGCCCCTCGTCTATGGTGATGCGGCGCTTTTGCAGCAGATCCATCTTGTTGAGTACCACCACCATGGGCAGGCCCAGCTCCCGCAGTTGCAGGGTGAGATAGAGGGAGCGCTCCAGATTGGCGGCGTCGATGACGTTGAGCAGCAGGTCCGGCTGCTGGCCCTGCACGAAGCGGCTGGCGATCTGCTCGTCCAGGCTCGCCTCCTGATTGGCCAGGGAGTAGATGCCGGGCAGATCCATCAGGGTATACTCCTGCCCCTTGGCTGAAAATTCGCCCATCTTCTTGTCGACGGTGACCCCGCTCCAGTTGCCCACCTGCTGGCGGGCACCGGTCAGGGCGTTGAACAGCGAGGTCTTGCCACTGTTGGGGTTGCCGACGGTTACCAGGGAGTAGTTCATACCGGTTCGACCTCGATGTGCTGGGCCAGGCTCTTTTGCATGGAGAGGCAGATGCCCTGGCACTGGACCTGGAGCGGATCCCCCAGGGGGGCCGCCCGCAGATAGAGGATCTCGGTCTGGGGCAGCAGCCCCATCACCATCAGCTTGCGTCGCAAGGTGCGGCCAAGCTGATTCATGTTCTTGATGCGAGCACGCTGCCCCGGCGACAACTCTGTGAGTACCATGACGGGCTCCTGAAGTTAAACAAGAATAATTCGCTTTTAGTGGGGAGGATTATAAGCTGTGCCCCCAACATTTATTTGCGTAAAATCAAACTCCGCTTAGCTAACCGACAAAGTATTGCCATGAGTCACGACAACAACAGCCGCCTGGTCTACAGCACGGACGGCGGTATGATCAAGGAATCCGCCCCCACCCAGAGCGCCTCCCCCTTCCCCGCCGACGGCACCGTGCGCATCCGGCGCGAGACCAAGGGGCGCAAGGGCGCCGGGGTCATCACCATCCACGGTGTGCCGGCCGAACAGCAGAAAACCATCGCCACCCTGCTCAAGAAGAAGTGCGGTACCGGCGGCGGCCTCAAGGAGGGGATCATCGAGATCCAGGGGGACAAACGGGACCTTATCAAGGCCGAGCTGGAGAAGGCCGGTTTCAGCGTCAAGCTGGTGGGCGGTTGATCTGCTTGTCTCTCCCGCACTTTTTCCCTAGAATGCCGGCTCCCATCGAGGGGGAGTAGTCTCGCCACGGGTGCCAACCCGGTGCGCGATCCTGATCAACATACTTGGTGCCAACTCACCATGGTCAGGATGATCCGGGCAATGCCGGATTTGACAAGACCTTTGACGGGCCAGTGCCAATACCGGGGACGGATGGCACAGGCTTGTCTTTGGTTTATAACAATTCCGTCCCCCGGTCATATTTATGGAAGCCTTGTTAACCTCAACCCTGAGCGTGGCCATCGCCGAGATCGGCGACAAGACACAGCTCCTGGCGTTGCTGCTCATCTGTCGTTTTCGCAAACCCTGGCCCATCATCGCCGGCATGCTGGTCGCCACCCTGCTCAACCATGCGGGTGCCGCCTGGATAGGGGAGTTCATCAGTCGCTGGATGGATCCCAAGGTGATGACCTGGCTGGTCGCCGGTGCCTTCATCGCCATGGCGGTCTGGATCCTGGTGCCGGACAAGATGGACGATGAAGAGAGTTCCCTCGACAAATACGGTCCCTTCATGGCCACCTTCGTGCTGTTCTTCATCGCCGAAATCGGCGACAAGACCCAGATAGCCACTGTGCTGCTGGCGGCCAAGTACGACTCCCTGACTCAAGTCATCACCGGCACTACCATCGGCATGATGCTGGCCAACGTACCCGTGGTGCTGCTTGGCAAGCTGGGGGCCGACAAGCTGCCCCTCAAGGGGATCCGCATCGCCTGCGCCATCCTCTTCGTGGGTCTGGGCGCCAGCACCCTGATCTTCGTCTGACGCGCCAGCAACGAGGGGATAGGATGGGCGTGAGCACCCATCCATATCCCCATCTGCCCGTCATGCCAGCCCCCTCCTCCAGGTCGGGGCTTTTTTGTTGCCCCTGCCCTGCCCCTGTCGCATCAGCGCCACCGGGGTCTGCCCCGGGGCACGGCGCCGTGCCATAATGCCTTACCATTCAGGCACGACGGCTTCAGGAGCCCCCATGCACGTCACCTCAAGACAGACCTTGCTCGACTGGGTCAGACGCGGTCGTCTCCCTCGGGAGTCATTGCCCGCCGCCCTCACCCTCTGCGATCTGCCCCCAGCCCCGGTGCGCTGGCAGTGGCTGTTCGACAGGTTGCTGCTCTGGCTCGGCTGCCTCTGCCTCGGGGCGGGTCTGGTGTTCTTCGTCGCCTTCAACTGGCAGGCCCTTGGCCGCCTTTCACGCCTCGCCCTGCTGGAGCTGCCCCTGCTCGCCATGCTGCTGGTGCTCTGGCGCAAGCCCCTGGCCGACACCCCGCGCCAGGCCTTGCTGCTGGCCCTGGCCCTCAACATAGGCGCCCTGCTGGCCCTGGTGGGTCAGACCTACCAGACCGGCGCCGATCCCTGGCAGCTCTTCGCCACCTGGGCCCTGTTGCTGCTGCCCCTGGCGGCGCTCGGCAGAAGCCCCCTGCTCTGGACCCTCGCCTGGCTGCTCGGCCAGCTGGCGCTGGTGCTCTACTGGCGCCTCGGCCTCATCGATCTCTTCTTCTCCTTCGATGAGGAGGCCCTCGGCTGGTGCCTGACCCTGCTCAACGCCGCCCTCTGGGGTCTGCTCATCCTGGCCCCAGCCCGGCTCGCGCTCATGCCCTCCTGGCTCCCGGGGCTGGCCGCCGGGCTCGGGGTCACTCTGCTGGCCCTGCTGGCGCTGTTCGATGCCGCCTCCCCCTGGGTCTGGCCTGCCTGGCTCGCCTGGCTTGGCGCCGCCTACCTGCGCTGGCACCACAGATTCATCGCCGGGCTCGCCATGGGGTGTCTGAGCCTTATAGCCGTCATTCTTGCGGCGCTCGGCAAGTGGATGGAGCCGGACATGAACGGCTTTTTGCTGCTATCCCTCATCGCCATAGGTCTGTCGGTGATGGCCAGCCGCTGGCTGCAACAACAACGGAGGCAACATGTCTGATCTGATCCCTTGGGAGAGGCTGCGGGCCGCCCATCTGGTGGAGGGCGACGCCCCCCGGGACGAGCAGCCTCACTGGTCGAGCCGTTTCCTGCTCGGCATGGTGGGCTGGCTGGCCGCCCTCTTCCTGCTGTTCTTCCTGTTCATGGCCTTCGAGAGCCTGGTCCGCGAGGCGAACCACGCCCTCGTCATGGGCACCCTGCTGATGGCCGCGGCCCTCGGCCTCAACCGCCTGGCCCGGCGTAGCGATCTCTGGGATCAGTTCGTGCTGGCGCTCGCGCTCGCGGCCGATGCCTGGCTGCTCTATGGCCTCATCGACCAGATTGACCCCCACTCGGCCCCGCTCTGGCTGGGATTGGCCCTGCTGTCGCTGGCCATCGCCGCCCTGTTCGAGCACTGGCTGGTTCGCCTGTTCCACAGCTTCGCCGCCGCCATCCTGCTGACCATGGGGCTCGCCTGCCTCGGCCTGCAACTGCTGGCCCTGCCGTTGGTGATGGCCGCCCTCACCTTCTGCTGGCTTTGGGCCGAGCGCGACCCAGAACGCCACTCGCTCTATGAATCCCTCACCCTGGGGCTGGCACTCTCCCTGCTGGTGTTGGGTCGGTTGCATCATCCCCTGTGGGACGGCGGCACCAGCGTGCTCGACGAGCTGGGCCACTCCCGCCTGCCGCTTATGCTCAATCCCCTGCTCTGCGCCGCCCTGCTGCTCGCCGTCATGGTCCGCCTCAAGCTGCCGCTGCTGTATGGCCTGCCGCTGGTGGTGATCAGTGCCCTCATCCCCGGCATGGGGGCCGGCGCTCTGGTGCTGGTGCTTGGATTCTATGCCGGCAGTCTCGGGCTCATGACCCTGGCCGGCCTGCTGCTGCTCGGCTTTGGCTCTCTCTATTACTACGATCTCGGGCTGACCCTGATGACCAAATCCTGGCTGCTGCTGGGCTCGGGGGCCCTGCTGCTCGGCACCCGCCAGCTGTTGAAAATCCTCGGCAAGGAGATCGCCTCATGAAACGCTTTGCCCTCTTGCTGACCCGCCTCGCCACACAACCGGGCTCCGGTCCCCGGTTGCTCGGCGATGACCAAGGGCTCAAACATCTGCATGGGAGTATCCCCTCATGAGACGTCTTGGTTTCTTTCTGACCGGCCTCGCCATCCTGGTGGGCATCAATGTCACCGTCTGGCGTTTCGAGCACGCCATAAGCAGCGGCGAGACCGTGCTGCTGGAGCTGGCCCCGGTCGATCCCCGCTCCCTGATGCAGGGGGACTACATGCGCCTGAGTTACGCCCTCGCCCGCCAGTTGGGGAGCCCGCACCAGGAGGGCGCCGCCACCCAGACCCTGGTCATCCGCCTCGATGAGCAACAAGTGGCACAGCGGGTGGAAGGGGGCAGAACCGACGCCCTGGCCCCGGACGAGCGGCTGCTGCTGGCCCGCTGGCAGCAAGGCCAGTGGCGGATAGGGCCGGATGCCTTCTTCTTCGAGGAGGGGACGGGCGAGCAGTACGAGCAGGCGCGCTATGGCGAATTCCGGCTGCAACCGGACGGCGGAACCCTGCTGGTCGGCCTGCGGGACGAGGCGCTCAAGCCCATCGGCCACACCCGTCCGGCCTGGTGATGCGCCATCCGGGGAGCGCATTCCCGCCTCTCCTCTTGCGCCGCACCCGGGGGCAGCCGCGGTTGTTCGCCCCCTCGGGTGGCGAAACCCCGTGGCTTGACAACACTTGAAGCTGGGCACTCGGCAGCAGGACGGTCAGGATGAGAACAGGGATGCCAGGGATCACACGCACACTCGGGGGCACCATCACGGGCATGGCCGCCCTGCTGGCGACACTCTGGGGCGGGCCGGGGGAGATGGGACAGGCCAGCGCCAGCCCGGCCCTTGGCAAGCTGCATTACCTCAGCGAAGAGTACAAACCCTATAACTTCACCGGGGAAGATGGCACCCCCAGCGGCTTCGCCATCGAGCTGCTGCACCTGGTGTGGCAGAAGACGGGCACGCCGCCCCAGGCGATCAGCATCCTCCCCTGGGCCCGGGGCTACTACCTGCTGACCCAGAAGCCCAACGTGGTGCTCTTCGCCACCGCCCGCACCGAGGCGCGGGATCCCCTGTTCAAGTGGGCCTGCCCCATCGGCTATGCCGAAATCGTGCTGATGGGGCTGGCCAGCCGTCCCCTCAAGCTCACCCGGCTGGAAGATGCCCAGCAGCACACCATAGGCGCCGTGCGTGCCGACGTGGGGGAGCAGTTGCTGCTCAACAACGGCTTCGACGAGCAGAAGATAATGACCGCCAACCGCCTTCCCCAGGCCCTGCGGATGCTCACCTCGGGTCGGGTCGACCTCATCTCCAGCAACAAGGCCACCCTGATGGATCTCATCCAGGCCCAACAGCTGGATCCCGCCCAGTTCGAGGTGCGCTGGGTACTGAGCTCCGAGCAGTTCTGCTTCGCCTTCAGTCACCCGGTGGACGATGCCCTGGTCAAGGAGTTCCAGCACGGCCTGACCCAGGTGCTGGCCAGCAGCGAGTTCCAGCGGATCCAGCACAAGTACTTCCCGATCCCCTGACGTTCAGCGCCACGACAAGGAGCCGGGATGGGCTCCTCTCTTTTTCTGGGCCTGGCATGCCCGCCACGCCCTTCTCGGCCGCTCCTCGCCTCGGCGGTCGCTGGCTCCCTCACAAACACCATAAAATGTCAGACGCTGGTCACCACAAGGGGTGACGCGGAGCGTCCCGGCTCCGTAAAATGGTGCCGGGAGCCTGTTGGCCCCACTCTCCCGGTGCAGATGGCACTTTGTTTGGACATATCAGGACTGAACATGCATAAAACAGTGAAGTGGTTGATGGGTGTCTCGGTGTGCGCCCTGTTGATGGCGTGCGGCGGCGACAAGACCACGGGCAAGGCCTGTCTCGGCGCCAACAATGACTCTCTGGTGGAGGGGATGCAGGACAAATGCAAGGCGGGTGACACGGTTGCCACCAAGCACCCGGCCTATTTCTGCGACTTCAACTACGCCGTCGCCTACAACAGTTACAACTCCGCCATCTGCGTCTACTCGGGGGCATTGAAACCGGAGCGCACCACCGAGAAGTCATAGCTCAGCAGGCTCACCGGGAGGTCGCCATCAGGCCGCAGAGCCAGGGCCCGGATTGCCGGGGCCCGTCGGGCAAAGAGAGACGCCATGGCGGCGCCCCTTATTTGAGCCGCATCATTTGACCCGCATCAGGCGGTGGCGCTGCCCGCCAAACTCCAGCTGGACCACCTGGGATCGCACCATGGCATCGACCCGGGCCAGCATCTCGGCGCTGTAGCCCTTGCGGTGCATCCACTGCATGGGCACCTCGAAGCTGCCCTCGTTGACGATGAAGGTATCGGTGTAGGCATCCTTGATGATGCTGACCACCCAGATGCGCTGCTGAAACTCCGAAAGTTCCGCAAAGAGGGCGGCCACTTTCGCCGCCAGGGCGCGGAGCTGGCCGATAACGCGGTTTGCCATGATAGAGGGTGCCTGTGTTGGGGGAGACGCATCCTAACACCCTGGGCGCGGGGGCAACAATGCGCGGCATCAAGGGCGCGGCGCCTGGTCTCATTCCCATGGGCCGGGGCGCCCTGGATGCAAGGCCCCCGTCACCCCAGCGCGCGGCGCTGGCGCTTGACTTCATACATGCTCGCATCGGCCTGGCGCAGGGCCTCGTCCACGCTGGTGTGCGCCGGATCGACCGCCACCACTCCCACGCTGGCCCCGGGGTAGTGCAGCACCCGGGACTGGATCGGCAACTGCAGCACGCTGTGCTCGAACAGCCGACGCCCCAAGCGTTGTACCGCCGCCTCGAGCGTCTCCTCCCCCGGGATCGGGCCCATGCCCACGACGACGAACTCATCGCCTCCCATCCGCGCCAACATGTCGCCACGGCGCAGGGCCGACCCCAGCTGACGCGCCATGGTGGTCAGCAGCCGATCCCCCGCCTCGTGACCGTGGGTATCGTTGATCTGCTTGAAACCGTCGAGATCGATAAAGGCGATGAGCACAGGGTGTCCGGCCCGATCCGAGAGGGAGAACAGCCGGGTCAGCTCCTGCATCAAAGCCCGGCGGTTCGGCAACCCGGTCAGGGGATCGCAGAGGGCCTGGCGTGACAGCTCGTCGTTGGCCCGCTGCAACTGCAGCAGCAATTGCTCTCGCTCCACATGCTCGGCGATAAGCCTCGCGAAGAAGGCAACCAACTCCTCGGAGCCGGCTACCAGGGGTTTTTGTTCGGCGCTGGCGCCACACAGGGTGCCATAGAGTAACCCCGAAGGGGTGCGCACCGGGCTGCTCAGATAGGTGCGAATGCCCATGGCCCTGGCCGCCTGCGAATCCCCCCAGCACTCGGTGACGTTGTCGGTAAACAGGCGCCCCTCATCGATGGCCCGCCGGCACAGGGTATCGCTCCAGTCCACCGCCGCCCCCTCCGGGATCTGCAGCCCGGCCACGTTGCGGGCATAACGGATATGCTGGGTGCTCTGCCCGACATCGATCTCGGTAAGATAGGTCGACTCCAGCCCGGTCACCGCTTCGAGCATCTCCAGCAGGGGCCGGGTCAGGCTCTCCAGATCCCGCGCCGCCGTGACCCGCTCCGACAGGGTCTGCAATATGTTGTCCATGCCTATCTCCCTGGGTGCATGTGCTTGCGGACACCTTAGCCAACCCGGGGCACGCCAGACAAGTGCGAGAAAGGGGTAGGCCGGGGAAATACCACCCCGTTCACACTTTGGCGCGCCCACCGCCACGGTCTGACGCCTCGCCCCGCCCTTGGCGTGCGGCCATAACTTTGAACCAGCGCAAAAAACCTGTCGATTCTGACACTTGGGTCAGCAATATCCATGGATCGGGCCCCGTCGGCTCCGTAGGATGGGAGTGGGTGCCCGTTGGCCCCTTTTCATATGCCAGGGTCAGCGGCGCATTGTGGTAGCGACAGCCAGGGGCGGCAGCGACGGAATTTGGCCGGCTTCCCAGGTCTCGACGGATGCCAGCCCGGCATCCCGCGCCTGCTGCGAGGGACAAGAACGTTGTCCTCGACGGGGTTTGGCCGCCGCTGGGCGGCTTGGTGAGTGACGTTGGAAAAACCCGCTCTCTTTGGCCAATAACACCAAAGGTCTTATCCCCCGCTTGTTCGCCCTCCTGAGTCGGGTTCCCTCAGTTCAGGCAAAAAGTCTGACGGAACGAAGCAAACGGCGACGAGCAGCAGATCCCACACCTCGTGACAGTGTGTGTCGTTGATGGCCTTGAAACCGTCGGGATCGATAAAGGCGATGAGCACCGGAGGCCGGCCGGCCCCGAGAGGGAGAACAACTGGGTGAGTTCGAGCATCAGGGGCCGACGGTTGGGCTGCCCGGTCAGGGGATGACTAGATCTGTACAGCTTGTGGTTGGCCAGCTTCAGTTGATGCATCAGCGTAACAATCGAACGCTAACCATTAGCAAAATTGCGTTAAAAATAAAGGGGTATAGAAATACCCCTTATTATTTAACCCCGTCTTTATTCACTTACTGTGACAAATGATCCTGCAGTTACACCATCAGGCAATGCCAACGTATTCGGCGTTGTCTTGCTGACAACAATTTCATTACTGATGCTGAATGTGATTGGTTGAATATCAGACACATCCGATGAAGGTGCTACGTAAACATTATATGTGCCTGGTTCAATGATCCATTCATTATTAGCAGGATCGAAACTAGATAGCGTCTGAGCAGAAATATTGAATGTTAACACTTCCGACTCACCGGCCGCTAACAGAGCTGTTTTATCAAATGCCTTCAGCTCAACAGTTGGTTTTTTAAGTTTATTTTCGGGCGCATTCACATAAACCTGAGCTGCCTCTTTACCTGCTACACTACCTGTATTGGTGATCGTTGTCATTATTGTTAGATTACCACCTGCAGTAAGTGTGTTGGACGTTACAGCTGAATTACCATAAGCAAACGTGGTATACGACAAACCATGACCAAATGCATAGGAAACCGGCTTATTAAATGAGGTGTAATAACGGTAACCAACATAAATCCCTTCGTTGTAATAAGATTTATCAGGCAATCCATCACCATCTACATCAGTGCCAGGGAAGGTCGTTGATGACGGTACATCACTATAGGATGCCGGCATGGTTTGCGCCAGCTTACCACTCGGATTGACGGCTCCAGATAATACATCGGCTACTGCACTACCAGTTTCCTGTCCACCCATATAGGCTAGCAGAATGGCATCTACGCTATCAGACCAAGCCGCTGTATCAATCACGCCATTGACGTTGAGTACCACAGTGACTTTTTTTCCTTTGGCATGGAACGCAGCGGCAACCGCTGTGATCATTTCCTGCTCGGTGTCACTCAGTAGGTAATCACCTTTACCACTGCTGCGATCGCTACCTTCACCGGCCTGACGGCCTATCGTGATAATGGCCGCATCATCACTCTCTGCCGAACTAGCAATCAACTCTTGCAATGCCGGAACTGCAGCAACCGAAGGTTCTTCAATGACATAACCAGATGCAAATAAAGCAGGGTTAGATACTTTATTTTGATCCCAATAATCACTAAAGAACGAGACTAAACCATCATTGACATCAAATTGTTCAGCCAATCCACTAGCGATATCTTTAACATAGGCAGAATTGACATCACCACTACCTGTTCCACCTTTAAAGGTATTGATTTGAGTGGTACCAAATGTAGCAACTTTTTTGTCTGCCGCGATCGGTAATGCTGACTCCATATTTTTAAGTAACACCATGCTTTCACTTGCAGCTAGGCGTGACAAGGCAATATGCGCATTCAGATCAGGGCTTTCGGAATATTGATAATGGTTATATGATGGTGATTTTTGCACTTGGGTTAAAATGGCAACAACACTCTTGTCAATATCTTCTTCTGTTAGAGTTCCATTCTCATAAGATGCCTGTAAGTCCTCTTTAACATTACCTGGCTCTATTAGGTTGTTACCGGCAGCGATCTGTTTTGCTGCCGACTCTGGATCGCGACCAACGTCACCGGTGAAATCGGAGGTAAGCCCGGCAACGTTACCAGCAAACCAGTCAGACATCACCAATCCCTTAAACTTCCATTCATCTCTCAGTATGTCAGTCAGCACATCTTTGCGCTGATCGACATAAGTACCATTTAGCAAGTTGTAAGAGCTCATAACAGCCCAAGGTTGTGAGTCTTCAACGGCGATCTGGAAACTCCTCAGGTAGATTTCTCGCAGGGTTCTTGGTTCTGCAATGGAGTCGTTAAAGAATCGGTTAGTTTCTGCATTATTAGCGACAAAATGTTTGATAGTCGCCCCCACGCCATTAGACTCAACACCGTTCACCATTGCTGCGGCAATCTTACCCGACACTACCGGATCTTCTGAATAATACTCAAAGTTACGCCCAAGCAGAGGGTTACGCTGAATATTCATCCCTGGAGCCAACAAAAAATCAACTCCGTATTCTTTGACCTCATCACCAAATGCCTCACCAACTTTCTTCACCAAATCAGTATCCCAACTCGATGCCAGTAATGAACCAATTGGCCACGCGGTGGCATAAAATGTACCGCTCTGCCCCTCTCTTGTTGGACTGAAACGTAAACCAGCTGGACCATCGGATAACTTAGCTGCTGGAATATCGAGCACCTCGTTTTTAACACCGTTAATATATCCAGCAATACCGGGTACATCCTTTCCTTCCTCCAAGTTAATAGGCGGTATTCCTGCATAAGTATTCAGATCCATTCCTGGACCTTGTAGAATATCGAGTTTCTCGCTCAAGCTGAGGTCTTTGACCATGGCTTCCGCTTTCGCCCTGAATTGAGCCTCCTCATCCTGAACCTGTGACGTGCTATTGTTATCATTGCAGCCAACAATAGTTCCAGCTAACCCCATTGACACAGCGATGGCGACAACACTTAATTTTAATTTTTGGCGGTAAGCTATCATTATATATTCCTTTAAAAGAGAATGGCCTTTTAATTTAAAATATTGAATAAAAACAATCTGCACTTTTAACCATAAACATGGCCACCAGATTATCATTATAAAAATGTTATTTTTAAATTCATATGATGTAAGAGCATTTAAACTCTCATCTACAATAGCAGATGAATAAATAATTTTACGAATTCAATATAATCACTTTGAAGCTTACTGTCTTTGCATTAGGGTGATAGTTATTGCATTTTGGTGGGGTTTTAAAAAACGCTACAGAGATCTCCAGATTACGATTTGTTACAAAGAGAAAAACAATGATTTAATGCATTGTGACAAAAATCACAGTCAAGCGTTAAAAAATGAAATATCAATCCTCCTTTATGATTTATCAATGCAGCACTTTGCATGGCTTAGCGGCCATTTAAATTTCTTGAATCTTACCGTTTTATATTTAAAAAGAGATAGACCGGAGGAAGCTTCTATGGAGAGAAGTGTTTCAAACACTATAGCCAGAGTAATACTAAAACAGCTGGAAGTGCATGGTGTTGATACAAAAAAAATAACTGAAAAATGCGGGATATGTTTTTATGAACTGGAAAATAATGGAGGGAGGATTTCAGAAAAGCAACACTATAATTTTTTGATTGAAGCAGAGAAATATAACGAACTGTTGACTCAGGATATGCTGGAGCACTGTATATCACTTGGCACTGTAAATTTAAGCTATCATACCTATCCTGACTTATTCGGCTTTTGCCTTAATCAAACATCAGCGATGGATGCAATTAATGCATTCATTAATTACAGGGTGATAATTGGAAGCTGTGACTCTGTCATTATGACCAGAGGAGAAGGGCAAACCAGAATAGAATATATCAATAGCGGCCCTGAACAGATTGGAAATCTATCTGCGATTGGTAACTTCATGATCTTATATGGATTAATAAACTCATACATACCAATAAACAATATCAAAATAGGCTTTGCAGGAAAAAAACATGAGAAAAAAGGGTTATTGAATGAATATTTTGAAAGCAAATGTTTGTTTGATAACAACATTAATTACATGTTAATCAACAACAGCTTGTTGGATAAAAAAATCGACTCTTTCAATGAAATTCTTCATTCAGTGCAAAAAACAAATTTAAATAGTAAAAAGATCGAATTAGAGCACTCGACGTCGCTAGCTAATCTGGTTATGAAGTTAATTGAGAGTTCAATAAACCGAGTAAGGTCAGAATCTGAAAGTAGCATTATGAATGATGTGTGTTCAACTTTAAGGATGAGTCGGTGGACACTGAATGAAAAGTTAAAACATGAAAGAACCACCTTTACCGAACTTTTAAAACACGTCAGAGTCGGCATGGCTTGCAAGCTACTAGTCGAAACAGCTGCAAGCATACAAGAAATAAGTGAATTGATTTGTTTTTCTTCTCAATCAGTATTTTCACGTTTTTTCAAATCAAACTTAAATATATCACCACTGGCATATAGAAATAGGTATAGATGTTAAAGATAACCGAATCCTTGCTGGGTGAAATAATCCAGAGAAGATTCTGGCAAGTACCAATTTAGATACAGAGATCAGAGAGTGTCACTTTTTATGCCTGAGAAACCCTCATATGATGAGGTTCTAAGAGTGATACATACCTATTTCCCAGCCCCCCTTCTCCCCCGACTAGAAAACTATTTAGTCAACCCCTTTTGCGGCTGGACAGGCAATTAACATTAAAGCGGAGATATTGCAAACCACGCAGCAGCGGCGAAACCCCGTCGAGGGCGTAGCTTTGTCCTACATGGCGAAACCATGCCATTCAAGCGCTGGCTGGCATTCAAGCGAGGAATCACGCGCAAGGAGAGAGGGGAGCAGAGCGAAAGCCACCGAGGCTTAACGGAAAAGACCACAAACAAAAACCGCAGCCCTTGGGCTGCGGTTTTTTATTGGGTCAACCGGTTGGCGCGAGCAGCGCCACCGGCCTTAGGCACGGCGCCAGCTGGTTTTGCCGGCGCTGTCTTCCAGCACGATACCCATCTCGGTGAGACTGTTGCGGGCGGCATCCGCCGCGGCCCAGTTCTTGTCGGCACGGGCCTGGTTGCGCTCGGCAATCAGGCGCTCGATCTCGGCGACTTCGTCGTCGGCCTCGTCACCCTTCAAGAAGGCGTCCGGATCCTGTTGCAGGATGCCGAGCACGGCGCCGAGTTCCCGCAGGCGGGCACCCAGGCCAGCGGCGACAGCCACGTCTTCAGCCTTCTGGCGGTTGATCTCGCGCACCAGGTCGAACAGGGCGGAGTAGGCTTCCGGGGTGTTGAAGTCGTCGTCCATGGCCTCCTTGAAGCGGGCCACCTGCTCGTCGCCACCGGCGGCGGCCGCCACCGGCAGGTCGCGCAGGGCGGTGTACATCCGCTCCAGGGCGGCGCGGGCCTGCTTCAGGTTCTCTTCCGAGTAGTTGAGCTGGCTGCGGTAGTGGCCGGACATCAGGAAGTAGCGCACGGTTTCGGCGTCAAAATGGGCCAGGACGTCGCGGATGGTGAAGAAGTTGCCAAGGGACTTGGACATCTTCTCCTTGTCCACCATCACCATGCCGCTGTGCATCCAGGTGTTGACGTAGTCGCCACCGTGGGCGCAGCAGGACTGGGCGATTTCGTTCTCGTGGTGGGGGAACTGCAGATCGGAGCCGCCGCCGTGGATGTCGAAGTGGTTGCCAAGGTGCTTGGAGTTCATGGCGGAGCACTCGATGTGCCAGCCGGGGCGGCCCGGGCCCCAGGGGCTGTCCCAGGTCGGCTCGCCGGGCTTGGACATCTTCCACAGCACGAAGTCCAGGGGGTTGCGCTTGGCTTCGACCACGTCGACCCGGGCGCCGGCCTGCAGCTGCTCCAGATCCTGACCGGAGAGCTTGCCGTAGTCGGCGAAGGACTCGACGATGAACATGACGTCGCCGTTGTCCGCCACGTAGGCGTGCTCTTTTTCCAGCAGGGTTTCGACCAGGGCGATGATTTCACCAATGTGCTGGGTGGCGCGGGGTTCGATGTCAGGGCGCAGCATGCCGAGGGCGTCGAAGTCCTGGTGCATGTCGCCGATCAGGCGCTCGGTGAGATCGTCGCAGGTGACCCGGGTCTCGGCGGCGCGCTTGATGATCTTGTCATCCACGTCGGTGATGTTGCGCACATAGGTGAGATCGTAACCGGCGTAACGCAGGTAGCGGGCCACCACGTCGAAGGAGACGAAGGTGCGGCCGTGGCCGATATGACAGTGATCGTAGATAGTGACGCCACACACATACATGCCCACCTTGCCCGGGTGGATAGGTTTGAATTCTTCTTTTTGACGAGTGAGTGTGTTGTATATCTTCAGCATCTTATGACCACTGCCTGTGAGTAAAATGGCCTGACATTCTAACCGCATCCGGTGGAGAAAACGAGGCAGAAAAAGCGCCGGATCCCCCATGCCATCTATGCCGCAGCCCCTCGATGGGCTAGAATTGCCACCACTTTAGGCCATAGCCCATGCAACAGCCGCGAGCCGGCTTCGTGCTCGCGCAACATTTGAAAGGACATATCATGGTTACTCTGCACACCAACCACGGCGACATCACCCTGACCCTGAACGCGGAAAAAGCCCCCGAGACCGTGGCCAACTTCCTGCAATACTGCCGTGACGGTCACTACGACAACACCATCTTCCACCGCGTCATCGACGGCTTCATGATCCAGGGCGGCGGCTATGCTCCTGGCTTTGAAGAGAAAGAGACCCGCGCCTCCATCAAGAACGAGGCGGCCAACGGCCTGTCCAACAAGATTGGCACCATCGCCATGGCCCGCACCAGCGAGCCGCACTCCGCCAGCGCCCAGTTCTTCATCAACGTGAACAACAACGACTTCCTGGACTTCAAGTCCGCCACCACCCAGGGCTTCGGCTACTGCGTGTTCGGTGAAGTCACCGCCGGCATGGACGTGGTCAACAAGATCAAGGGCGTCAAGACCGGCAACTCAGGCCGCATGCATCAGGACGTACCGGTTGAAGACGTCGTCATCACCAAGGTCACCCTTGCTGACTGATTGTTTTCTACTGCGTAGCGATGAAACTGCGGCCCCGGCCGCAGTTTTTCCATCTGCGCAGGCCAGCCCTGCCAACTGGCGCCGCCTCGACTATCTGGCCCGGGGCAATCCCCGCCAGCGCTCCGCCCACGCCCTGCTAAGCAGTGGTGTGTGGGATACGCTGGGGCGCCTGTGCCAGGACGTGGCCCTGGTGAGCACGGTCGCCATCGGGCTCGACCTGCCCGGCAGCGATCTCGACATCCTCTGCCAGCACCCGGACCCCGCGCGCCTCGCCGCCCTCTTGCGTGAACAGGGCTGGGCGGTCAGGGGCAAGGGGAACCAGGTGTGGCTGATGGAGCAGACCCTGACCGGCCCGGACCAGGCGCGCTGGCCGGTGGAGCTCTATGTCACCCCGGCCCGGCTTGAGACGCTCAACGGCTGGCGTCACCTCAGCCTGATGGCCGCCCTGCTGGGGCACTTTGGCCACGACTTCCATCAGGCCGTGCTGCGCCTTCGCCTCGGGGCAGGACTCAAAGGAGAGGCCGCCATCTGTCGTCTGCTTGGGCTTTGCGGCGATCCTTACGCCGCGCTGCTGACCCTGGAGGGGCGCAACCTTGCAACGCTCCACTGGCAGACCCCATCCCAGTGCGACTCACCCACGCCGGCAGGCTCCCCTGCCCCTCTTTGCCCGGATCCCATCAAGAGCACTCATCCCACATCATGAGCACCCTTTTTATCAGTGACCTTCACCTGTGCGCCCAGCGGCCCGACATGACAGCCGCACTGGTGCGCTTTCTCGAGCGCGATGCCCCCAAGGCCGATGCCCTCTATGTGCTGGGTGATCTGTTCGAATTCTGGATTGGCGACGACGATCCCAACCCGCTCCACCACCAGGTGGCCGAGGCCTTCCTGGCCCTGAGCCGGCAGAACGTGCCTATCTACTTCATTCACGGCAACCGCGACTTCCTGCTGGGCAAGGCCTTTGCCAAGCGGGCGGGCATGACGCTGCTCGGCGACCCCTGCGTCATCGATCTCTACGGGGAGCGGGTGCTGCTGAGCCACGGGGACCTGCTCTGCACCCTGGATCTCGGCTATCAGAAGTTTCGCCGCATCACCCAGCAGAAATGGCTGCGCTGGCTCTTCCTGCGCCTGCCCCTCAGCCGCCGCCAGGCCATCGCCTGCAAGATGCGGGGCCAGAGCCAGATGGAGAATGCCGGCAAGCCCCAGACCATCATGGACGTGACCCCGGCGGCGGTCGATGCCCTGCTGCGCCAACACGGCTGCCACCTGATGATCCACGGCCACACCCACAGGCCCGCCGTCCATGACTTCATGCTGGACGGCAAGCCGGCGCGGCGCATCGTGCTGGGGGACTGGTTCGAGCAGGGATCGGTGCTGAGCTGCACCCCGCAGGGCCAGCGGCTCGAGAGCAGTCCCCTCCCCGAGTGACACCTTGCCAGCGAAGATAAGGGGTGCCCTTATAACTACTTACGCCCCCCTCTTTGGGCAGGAGGCAACACTGAACCCTGCATATACTCTGTGTCTGTGCACACACATGAGGACGAGATGATGGGATTTCTGACCTGGGTGGTATTGGGATTGATCGTCGGCATCCTGGCCAAGTGGATCATGCCTGGCAAGGATGGGGGCGGTTTCTTCATGACGGTGATCCTGGGGGTCGTCGGCGCCATGGTGGGGGGCTATGTCGGCACCCTGCTCGGCATGGGAACGGTGACCGGCTTCAACCTGCCGAGCATCCTCATCGCCACCGTCGGTGCCTTGATCGTGCTGTTTGTCTACAACAAGATCCGCAGCTGACCTGCCTCCCGACACACCCCGTGTACGCCCCTCGCGGGCCAGGATCCGAAACCCCGTGTTTCGGATTTTTTATGGGCGAGCCGCGCCTTTCGCCACGACGCCCGCTAACAGGGCAAGTCGCCCAGCCCAGGGCCCGGGGTTCTGGCGCGAGGCGCTGACCTGTCGAGGTTGGCAGGTGCGACACTGCGGCCGATCTTGCGCTGCCGCTTATGGCATTCCGTTATTGCCATACAGACAGAAGCCGGGGCGCTCGCTCAAGCGCGCGTAGTAATCGCTCACCGCCGCGAGTGACGGGCGCTCGAAGGGCGTATGAAACCAGCGATTCACCGACAGGCCGACGGGAATGTCCGCCAATGAGAAGCGGCTCCCGGCCACATAGCCGCCGGTGGCCTCGAGCTGTCTGTCCAGGATCTGCATGTATCTGGACCACTCGGCACAACTCGCCGCAATCGCCTGACTGTCCTGATGGGCGGGGGAGAGCCTCACCAGCGACATGAAGGCGTAGCTCCAGGCACGATTCAAGTCCGATGCCTGCCAATCGATCCACTGATCGACCATCGCCCTCGCCCGCGCCTCGGCGGGATAGAGCGAGCCGTCACCATAGCGCGTCGTCAGATATCGGATGATGCTGTTGGATTCCCACAGGGTGAAGTCTCCATCCCGGATGACCGGCACCATGGCGTTCGGGTTCAACGCCAGAAACTCGGCGCTCTGAGTGGACTGGAAACCACTCCCCCACTCCTCCCGCTCGAAAGGAAGATCCAGCTCGGCGCAGGTCCACAACACCTTGCGCACATTGATTGACGACGCCTTGCCCAAGATCCGTAACATCGCTTCACCCTCCCGTGGAAAAGATCGAGCTTCCATGAAGCACACCGTACCGGTCAAGGGAGAAAGCGACAGCCGTGGCACCCTTGGTACAGGCGGGGCCCGGTAACGCGAGGTGACACAGGGAGGATGAGGGAAAAGAGTGGCAGAGCCGGCGCCCTGCCGTCATGGTCACACTGGTAGGCGATTACCCGTTACCACAACGCCAGTCACGGGGTCACGGTCAAGTCTGCGGTGGCAGAGAAGTTCTGCCCATTGAGCATCCCGCTCGCGCTGACAGTGGTGGCCCCCGCGCCGACGGCGGTCGCGACCCCTTTACTGCCGATCGTGTTGCTGACGGTGGCGACGGCCTCATCACTGCTGCTCCAGCTCAGGGCCGGGTTGTAGGTCAGATCGATGATGCTGCCATCGGAGAGCGTCGCCTTGGCGGCAAAGACGGTCATGACTATCGGTTGTGATGCCGAGGGCGGCATGCTGGTGGCGATCGCCGGGGTAAGGGTCAGATCGGAGACAACGGCATCTGTCACCTCCAGTTTGGCGCTTGCCTCAAAGACCCTGCCATTCCCGGTCCCTGTGGCCTTGATGCTGGCTATCCCGGCCCCCACGGCAGTGGCACGCCCCGTCTCGTCGACGGTGGCAATGCTGGCATCACTGCTGCTCCAGTTCACGGTCACATCGGCTGCGGCCTCCGCGGTCGAGCCATCGCTCAGGGTGACCTGGGCAATCAGTTGTTGTTGTAATCCTGCCGGGATACGGCTCTCCGAGGGGGTGACTTGCAGGCTGGTGATCTGTGCTGTGTCTGTTCCATTACCTCCGCCGCTCCCACTGGGCACGGGCACCATGGTTTCGGTATCACAGCCACCTAAAAACAGCGTCCACGTGCTGAGGAGCACGTATTTCATCTTGAGCACACTCATAATGGATTCCTTCAGGTTTGTGTTCGTTCAATTTTCGTCCCCGTCTGGTCTGGCTTTGTTGAAGTTCAATCGAGAGGTTCCTTGGTGATAAAGCGCCAAGCGTACGACAGCTTCCGCCGCTGCGCGCGCAAGGGATGGCGCAAAAAATGAGGCTATCCGGACATAACGACCCCGCTCCACAATCGGTTGCTGATGCCCTCCTAGCCAACCGAATCCCCCCCTTTTCCAGTGAAATCGTGGCCCAGCCACGGCAGTTGCATGCTATCAATTTGATTCGGTGGGAGCAGGCGGGATCGAGACAGCGGCAAGAGCCATAGGCAGTGGCAAGCAGGCACAGCCTCGAATAAGGCTCCATTCCTCATGCCAAGTTCGCAGCCGACGTCTAAGTATTTTTTCTTCTATCCAACCATCTCTTCCGACGATATTGCATTGGATAGCCCCAGATGGGGCGAAGATGAGATGAGGGTGCCACCGGCTCGAGGATGACGGCGGGATCACGCGGTCGTGTCCGCCACAGGGCTAGCCCGATGAGCAGAGGCCCGGACCGTTAATCCAGATGGTAAACCGCCCATCGACTCGACATTGACCCTTGGCTACGACTGGATTACGGGAGCTACAGGGAGTAAAGCTGGCATACCTGCCGAAATAAGGTTGTGTGGACCAAGTGTGGGCATTGACGCAAAAACAAAAAGGCCACTATCGCTAGTGGCCTTCGTAAGTCTTTGATTTTAATGGTGCCCGAGGCCGGAATCGAACCGGCACGACGCGAACGTCGAGGGATTTTAAATCTGATATGCCCCCTTGTGAAAACAGTCACTTACATAAAAATCAACGAGTTATAAAACCAATGATGGTCAAAAACGACCACCCATTAAAAAATATGTCGCCACTCTGTCGCCACTTTTATCCCTACTCAGCCAGCAGCGCTGACAGCCTGCTCCACTCTTTCGCAAACTGCCGCCTCAGATAAAACTGCCTGAGCCTGATGGACAGTTTCTTGGCAAACCCGGCCTTGGCCTCTCTTGCCAGCAAGCTCTGGATCTCTGCCCAAAGTGAGTCACGTTCAAAACCGGTCCAGATCGGCGGCACGGGTGCCAGGGTGTTGGTGTAACAGACCGGCGCCACCCATTCGAACAAGACTTGCTCCACATGAGTAACAGGAAAAGCCCTCGCCACCCTGGCGATGTACTCGTAGTCGACCTCGTTATCGACGAAGAGGTCCGATAGCGCTTCGCACAGATCGATGTCTGACAATGGCTGTTCCACTCTCAAGCTCCACAGGGCCAAGTGGCTTCAATTTACACCACAGACAGCCAACGGGTTCAACCTCACCGCATCTTCCAGATGGTCGGGGGCGAAATGGGCGTAGCGCATGGTCATGGCGATGGTGGAGTGGCCGAGGATCTTCTGCAGCACCAAGATGTTGCCGCCGTTCATCATAAAGTGGCTGGCGAAGGTGTGGCGCAGAACGTGGGTATTCTGTCCGGGTGGCAGCTCCAGCCCAGCCCGTTCGACCACCATTTCGAAGGCGCGGTAGCAGTCACCAAACAGGCGGCCCCGCTTTCTCGGCAACTGGGCATAGAGCTCGGGGCTGATGGGCACGCTGCGGCTCTTCTTGCTCTTGGTGCGGGTGAAGGTAATGCGATTGGGGGATATCTGGGACTGGGTCAGCTCTTCCACCTCAGACCAGCGGGCGCCGGTAGCGAGGCATAGCTTCACCACCATTAGCAGGTCGGGGTTTGGGCTCTCGGCGCAGGCGACCAGCAGGCGCTTGAGTTCGTCAGGGTAGAGAAAGGCCAACTCGGCCTCGGCCACCTTGTAGGCCCGCAGCCCATCGAGTGGGTTTTCCCCCAGCCACTCCCCTAGCCTTTTCAGCTCGTTAAAGACCGCTCGCAGGTAGGCATGTTCGCGATTGACCGTGTTGGGGGTGACGCCCTGCTTCTCCTGGTTGATGGCGCGCCGGTCGGTGATATCGCCCGATAGCCTTGCTTCACGATATGCGGCAAAGTCGCGGGCGGAGAAATTGACCGCCAACGGATCCCCGAGGGCATGGCACACCGTCAGCAGCTTGGACTTGCGGGCCTCACCATCACGCAGGCTCTGACCATGGCGACCAAACCAGAGTTCGACCAGATCAGAGAGATGCCGGCCATCGGTGGGTGCCCCCTGCCCTTCCAGCCAGGGTTTACCCTTGTCCGGGTCCAGCATAAAGCGCTCGAATGCCAATGCCTCACCCTTGGTAGCGAACCGCTTGCGCTTGCGGGGGCCTTCTCGACCTTGGGGATAGACTTCGGCAAGCCAGGGCTTGGGTTTGCCGTCATCGAGTTTGCGAACGGTCATGAGAGCAAACCCACTCCCAATCCTATTATCTGACCCAACACCGAACGGCCGACCTCCCGTGAATCCGACTTGACGGCCTCGACCAATCGCTCACCCAAGCTCCCTTGGAGGCTATCGGGGGTGGCCTTGAGCACCTCCAGCCCTTTGGCAGTCAACACAGCATTGTTGATACCGTCATACGCAACTGGTGTGCCATGGAGATATCCAGCATCAACCAGCCATCTCAGGCTGTCGAACGCAAATTCTTTGCGCTTAAAATAGGGATCTTTGAGGTATGGGTCTTCATCGAACAGAAGCCCTTCTGCCTCGGGTGAAAGGCCGTCAATGTGCTCGCCATCTTCGGTGACGATGAATTTGCTGGAGGCCAGAGATTGGCGCACCGGAAACCGGCTATACAGGTCAGCCAGAGCCAGCACCACGATGGTATCGAATCGTTCAATATTGGAGACCATATGAATCCTTCATTAAAAGAGGCATTTGCCGATCATCAGCGCAGGTACGAACTGACCGACATCATGAAATGGCACATCGTGTCGCAACTCAATGGCTCCGTAGACGCCGTGCGCGCCCGTGCCTTTTGGCGCACCCATCTGCCAAACCTCGCCGAAGCAGAAGGGACCGAACAACTGGCAGAAGCGCTCGCATCGGCACTGGAAGAGGTGCGTAGCAAGCTCGCCTCCTCCATTGTTGGCTGATGCTCTCACTGGTTCCCAATGGCTTGCCAAACAAGCTGAAACCACGCCCCCACTCGGAACCTCTGCAGTTAATCTGCACCATCAGGAAGATTTCACCAGCCAACACCTCACATTTGTGGCGAAGCGCTTGCGGTGCTGCGGACTGCCACGGCCACGGCCACGGCCACGGCCACTGAGGTGAATATCGGCAAGCCATAATAGCAACTTACCGTCATATAGTTCAGACTGGTCACAATGTTACACCTATCCCACCAAATATCTCTTAGTAGGTGACTCAAAAATAAACTCTTCTTGATAAGTTTGATTAGGTATACCTGCTAGGGATGTGTTTTCAACTAATTCTGGGCCCGCGAACTCAATCCATATAATTTTATTTCTCTTGAGCCCACAAAGAATATTGTTGTTAATCTCACCTTTTGCCGTAAAACAGGTAACCTCATCGGTGATATCGAATGGCACTGCATCACCGTCAATATAAGCAACAATCCTTCTCCCACCCAACCAGTGTTCTTCCACTTTGCAGTACGAATTGAGGTATGATTTGAATTTATACTTTTCTGCCCATCCGAATACAGATACATCATATCCAAGCATATCTCTCCAATAGATATAAAATTCTTTAGGGTAAAACTCAAAGAATTCATATCTTTCAAGAAGACATTTCAAGCCACTATCTCCCCACCGACTAAGCCCATGATAAAAAAGGAGATACAATTCATACTTGGATGTTTGGGCGATAATTAAATCAACATATTTTTTCTTGACGACAGCGTCATAACTAGACTCGTCGATAAGCTTCAGCGTTTGATATAACCCTTGAAAATATGACCCTAATTTATCTTCATTACCTTCAAAGAAATCAAGATATACATCGCTTGGTGTAATAAGCTTATCCCTATTCATAGGTCTATTTGACATCTGTTCAAATTTCAAATTCAATTCGTTATAAAATAATAAAAACACTTGCCTTCCTGTAGTGACTTCAATAATAGTTTTGGTTTGATTGTTTTTGAAGTCATACTGATTACGTCTATTTTCTATTGTCAGAGACTGTATTAACTCATTATTAAAGGACATTAACTGAAAAAGCGAGTTTTCGAATGACTGCTTATCAAGCATTTCAGTTTGTTTTTTAAATTGGTCACCCTGATTTTTCATTTCCTCTCTTGTTGCACTCAGTTCTGCTGACTGAAATAGTATTGATATAAAAAGAGCAGCAAACGCCACACCAGAAAAAAGAGTATTAAGGCTACCATAGACATCACCAAACCTACCAGCATTCTCAGGTAAATCCGCCTTATCCTTAATATCTGAAAAACTAATATCAAAAAATATTTTCGTGTAATTAAACCAAATAACAACAATAACTGAAATCAAAATAACAAATAATAACCAAATGGTACTTTTTTTCATTTAATTATAATTCCATTCAACAATTATTATTAACGAAAACCTAGTCTTTGAATGAATCAGGCTACGAATAGGAAACAGGGCGCACCAGCGCCCTATCGTTTTCTGAAAATCCGGTGTTCTACCATGACGCCGATGATTTCGATGTGCTGCCGGTCGGAGTGCAT
Organism: Aeromonas sp. sif0611; assembly: GCF_019218845.1. Taxonomy (NCBI): domain Bacteria; kingdom Pseudomonadati; phylum Pseudomonadota; class Gammaproteobacteria; order Aeromonadales; family Aeromonadaceae; genus Aeromonas; species Aeromonas sp. sif0611. The sequence goes on from NZ_JAHUWU010000002.1 coordinate 75,897, forward strand.
GGTGGGGAAATCGTCATTGAGGGGCACCAGTTCGAAGACCTCTTGCCCGCTCTCGTCGATGCCGCGGGGTCGGTACTTCTTGAAGGTGGCCTCTTCGCTGCCGTTCTTGGCGACGACATAGTCGCCCGGGCGTGGTTGTTCATCGGGGTCGATGATGACCAGGTCCCCTTCGTTGAAGATCGGGGTCATGGAATTGCCGCGCAGCCAGAGACCAAAGCCACAGGGCCCGATATCGACGCTGGATGTCACATATTCGACATTGCCATCGAAGGTGGTGGCCTGCTCACACACTTCCCGCCAGTTTCCGGCCTGAACATAACTTATGATCGGAATTCTGTTTCCATGTGGTATTGGAACAGGCTCAATGCTGGGGTATTCAAAATGCAGCCCCTCAAGATTTTCCTGTCGTTCCTGTTTAGGTAAAGAGCCAACCCCATGAAGCAGCCAGTGTTCATCAACACCAAGAGCAGCCATCAAATGAGATAGCCTTTCATCACTAGGTACAACTTCCCCCCTCTCCCACTTGCTTATCAAGCCATGGCTTACACCAAGTGTGTCAGCAAGTTGGGATGGTTCGAGGCCAAGCTGTGCCCGTTTAGCTTTAATCCGCTCCCCAACCTGCATCGCATACAAGGAAGTCGGTGGCTTTATTGCTCCCGTCAACAGCCAATCTACGGACACACCCAAAACATCCGCTAAATCATTGAGATAGCGACCTTTAGGCTGATTTAGACCTGACTCCCACTTTCCAACAGAAACATCACTCACACCAATCGCTTTAGCGAGTGCCGTCTTAGAAAGACCTAGGGCAGTTCTTCTGCTGAGTATTCGATCTGAAATGTTCATTGGCCTAGCTTAACCTTGGGAATCCGAACTTAAGCTAACTTATGAAGCAAATTTAAGTTTGCTTATGACTCAAACCTAGGTTAGGATTTTTACAAATCCGAACTTATGGTCGAGGCGTAACAGTGAAAAAAGCAGATGCGATTAGCTACTTCAACTCAGCTGCTGCATTGGCAAAGGCGTTGAAGATCTCAGAGGCCGCAATTTCTCAGTGGGGCCAAAACGTTCCCCAAGGCCGTGCCTACCAAATCGAAGTGCTGACCGGCGGCAAGTTGAAAGCCGATCAGCCCCACGCCGCGCAAGGCCGCGCGTAACTCACACCGCAGGAGGCAACCATCCATGATCATCGCCCCCATCCATATCGATACCCCGGTTTGCACGGTCGAGAGCTTCTCCGAGCGCACGGGCCTGACCCAGCGCACGGTGGAGAACTACGTGCGGGCCGGGCGCATTCCCATCATGCCCAAGCAGGGCCGCGCTGAAAAAGTGCTGATCAATCTGGTGCTTTACACCCAGCAGGCGATGAATCAGCCGGGTCTGGAGCCTGTTCCTGCCCCTGTGCGTCGTCCCAAAGTGTCGCGCAAGCAGAAGGATGAACACCATGTTTGAACAGGCAGGCAGCAAACACCCGCACTTCGACTCCGCCTGCTCGCGCTTTGCCGCCAGCCATTCCCTGGCCGAGGTGGCCCGCGCGGCTGGCATCAACGTTCAGATGCTGCGCAACAAGCTCAACCCCGAGCAATCCCATCAGTTGACCGCCCGGGATCTGGTGGCCCTCTTCCACGCCACCGGCGACGAAACCCTGCTCGACGGGTTGCTGTTTGAGTGCGGGCTGACGGCGATTGCCATCCCCGAACGAGAGAAAGCCCCCAGCCTGGCCCATCAGGTGATCGACACCACGGCCAAGGTGGCCGGGCTCGGCGCACAGGCGCTGACGGTGGTGGAGAGCGGCCGCGTGACCAAGGGGCAACGCAATGCGTTGGTCGGTGCGGCGACGGCGGCCATGGGCAACCTCGCCATTCTGATCACCGAGATCGAGCACAAATACCAAGCCATCCCCTCTCTGTCTTGTGCGCTGGATATCGCGCGCATGGCGGCCGGGGCTTAGGAGATTTCATGAGACTGATATGCCCCCACTGCGGATCCCGCGCCAGTACGCGCACCTCCACCCGGATGAGCCCGCTGTGCGGGATTGCCACTTACCAGTGCAGCAATGTGGAGTGCGGCCACACCTTCAAGGCGGGGTTCGAGATCATCGCGACCATCAGCCCCAGCGCCATGCCCAACCCGGCCATTGTGCTGCCCATGGTCCCCCGCAGGGTGAAGGCGGTGGCCCAATGAGCAGACTTCGCGCCGAACAAGCGGGGCTGATCCCGCTGCCGTTTTTGCTGTTCACCCGCGCCACTGTCGTTGCCAGCGGCGACGAGCCGGTGATGCGCAACACCACCCGTTTTGATGGCAGTTATCTGGAAGACAGCCAGGGCCGCCGTGGCGCGCTGCGCTTCCAGCCGTGCCGCCAATCTCGCCCACGCTGGCTGACCAGGCTGCTGCAGGCATAACCGGAGGGCCACCCCATGAACACCGCACAGGTAATCGGGTTCACTCAACAACCCAGCGCCGCAGACCGGGCGCTGGCAGAGATGCGTGCTCAATTCGGCCGCAATGGGGCGGCCAGCCGCTGGTCACGCCTGCCGACCCGGGCCCGCGCCGTTATCTGTTACGCCGCCGGGTTATCGACCACGTCGGCCGGGCGCGAACTGGGCCAGTTCGATTTTGACCAGCAAGAGGCGATCCGCCTCGCCCTGGGGGAGCTGCTGGCGACCCTGCGGGAATTCGACGGGTCTGTGCTGCACCGCCGGGAGTGGCACCGTACCACCCGCCGCAGCGAGGGGCCGACCCACAGCGAGCAGGAGCAGGCAGAACACGAGAACAAACGCCGGGCCGAGCTCAACGAGCAGGCCGGGATATTGGAAAGCCGCAGAGCGGTTTTGCAGAAGGTGGCCGGAAACGGCCAATAAGGAGACAAACCATGCACAACATCCAGCAATCAACCATCAGTGACATCGCCAGCCGTTTCGAGAAAGCCGTGATTAGTACGCCGAGCAGTGAACGGGAAGTGCAAGCAAAAGAGCTGGCGGCAGAGGCAAACAAACAGGCCAGAGCGGCAGGCGTTGAGATGGACTTCGGCCTCTACATCCCCAAAGCACTGGCGGCCATTGAACGGCATGAAGGGATGAGAGGGGCAAAACAAAGCGGCCTCTGAGGCCGCTTGAGGGAGGGCTATTTGAGCACGACAAAATGACCATCTCGCCCTGTGCCCTGGTACTTGTCTCGCAATCCCAGCCCACCCAGGAACTGGTCGATGGCGACAAAACTGCCCAACCCGTAGGCCTTGATGGTGCAGTAAATCTGGCCGGATTCATTTTCAACGACCAGCGGGTAATCAGGGCCATCATCGACATCTTTCTTTACGAATTGAGCCAGTTGTTCGTGAAAAGCAGGTTTCGCAGCTTCGGGATGGTACTTGATGTCGAACATCACTCTCTCCTTGGAATGTATTGAAAACCTAAAGAAAAACCCCGCTTTAACGGTGTTACAGCACCAGCGGGGTTTCCATCAGCAACTGAGGTAACTGATATGCGCAATGTAGCGATTCCGAACGCACTACGCAATGTGAAGGAGTGCCATTGGTATCTGACCAGACTGGCACGACGCCGCAATATGACTCGCTCCGACGACATTGCGGCACAGCACCACGCCGCCAATGCACATGCCTGGCGCTCGCTCTGGCTGAACCTGAACACCAAAGGGGGCCGGCATGCGTGATGACCTGTTCGAACTGGAGCCGCCGGTCGACGAACTGGGTGGCGCCGAATCTGGCCCCGCCCATATGCAGCCGCCAGCACCGGTCAGCTCACTGACCAAGCACTGGGAAGCAGTGCAGGAGGAGTTCAACACCTCGGGCAGTGATGCCCGCCGAAACCGCAACATCGCCCAGGAGCTGCTGGCCCTGGGCGCCATCCGCGCCGTGTATTGGCTGGCTCTGGGTGGCGGTGAAGTCGCGCTGGCCACAGAGATCGCCGAGTGGTGGGCCGAGTGGGAGCCACTCCACGGACTGGGGGAGACCATCAAATGATCCACGACTTCTGGCTCGATGCCATGTTGAGCGACGCCGCGCGCCGCCGGGAATACCAACTCGAGTTGCTGGATGCCCGTCGCCGTCCCTGCCGCCCCCACCGATATATCAAAACCCTGCTGGTCATGGTGCGTGCGGCCCGCCGCTGCGAGCACCAATCTGCCGCCCGTCTGCGCCAGTCATACAACGGAGGCGCCATCTAATGACACACCAAAAACCAGCCGGGCTTGCCCCGGCTTTGGGCGTCGTGCGCCCTGCAAACAGCAATATCGTGACGCTTGAGCCCTGCACCAAGTGCCGCCAGATGGCGGTTTGCCTGCCGGTAGCAGGCCGACACGGTCGCCGCTCTTACCCCTACTGCGTCGAAACCTGCTGGCCGCTGGCCCGCGCCGCCAGTGAAACCGTGGTAAAGGCTGCCCCCGCGGATCGCCCTTCGATGCGTTGCAGTTGCTGCGGCGAGTTCAGCCATGTGCGCCCCGTCATCCTGGCCGGCAACCAGCTCACCAGCCTGTTTTTCTGCGAGGCCGCCTGCTGGTCTGATCGGCTCGCCACCCTGGACATGGTACCGACCTGCACCCAGTGCGGCCGCTACCTACAACCCAACGAGTATGTGAACGGCAAGTGCGGGGTGTGCAAGTGATCGACGCCATCACCAACCTGCACGGCATCCAGCTGCCACAGCACTATTTGGTCGGGCACCATGCCATCAATATGGCTGGGGCTGCCGAGCAACTGGCCCGCATCGAGTGGCATGTCGCAAAACCGCTGGCCGCGACCTTCCTGCGCCGCTACCCGGCCAATCCCAAGACCGCCAACATCTGGCTGCGCCGCATGGTCGACGCCTGCGCCGCCGCCCAGAGCCGGTTCCCGGTACCGGTGATCGACCTGCGCAACGATGTGCGCCGCGAGCTGGTTGCCGCCGAGTGGGCCCGTCGCTGCCAACAATTGCTGGCGGCGGTGGGCCATGAGCGCACCGCCGCCGAGCTGCTGGCCGATATTGGGGCCCAGGCCAAGGCGTGGCGCTTCTGCCCTCCCCTACCAATTCACCCGCGCACCAAGGTGGAGCGCCTGCTGGGCCGCCCCCTCAGCCAAGAAGAGCGGGACGATCTGGCTGGCGAGGTGGACAAGTTCGAAGGCGCCGCCGCCAGCTTGCTGGTGCGCCTGCTCGACGAGTCGTGGTGGCTGCGAAAGATAAACCGCGCCTGGGCCATCTATTGCGAGCTGATCGCCATCCTCACCGGCCAGGTGCGCAAAGGGGTCAGCCCCTACGCCAGCGCCCACGCGGTACGTGAGTTCACCCAGCGCAAGGCAGCACAACAGGCATGGATGGCAGGCATGAGCGCCGTCAACGAGGAGCTGGGACAAGAGATCGACTTGGCTGACGCCATCATGGCGTCGGTCGCCAATCCGGCGATCCGTCGGCATGAGCTGATGGTGCGCATGCGGGGCTTTGAAGACATGGCGCAGGAGCAGGGCAAGCTTGGCCTGTTCCTGACCCTGACCGCCCCCTCCAGCTATCACGCCTGGCGCCAGGGCAGCAAAGACAAGACGAAGACCTACCAAAACGAGAAGTTCAACGGCGCCTGCCCGACCGACACCAACCGCCTGTTGTGCAAACAGTGGGCCCGTTTTCGCGCCGCCTTGGCCCGTGAGGGGATCATGGCCTTCGGTTTTCGGGTGGTGGAACCGCACCACGACGGCACCCCGCACTGGCACTGCCTGCTGTTTATCAACCCCGAGCATCAGCGCGACTTTCTGACTCTGCTCGCCTATCACTTCACCGACACTGAACGGGCCGAGCTCAAGATGCCCAACGGCGACCAGCTCGACGCGCTGGCCGAGCTGAAAATCCGCAACAAGATCCCGCGCATCAAGTGGCTGCTCGATGTGAACAGCCCGGCGGTGGTCAAGGCCATCAACCCACGGGTTAACTGGAAGGAGATCGACCCGACCAAGGGCAGCGCCACCGGCTACATCGCCAAGTACATCGCCAAGAACATCGACGGCCACAAGGTCGGGATGGACTACGAGGCCGAGGCACCGGTCGACCATACCACCATCGCAGTCGCGGCCTGGGCGAGCTGCTGGCGCATCCGACAGTTTCAGCAGATCGGCGGCCCAGCCGTGAGCGTATGGCGCGAACTGCGCCGCCTGGGTGACGAGGTGATCGAGTGGGATTGCATCCTCGAAGCCGCCCGCACCGCCGCCGACAACAACCGCTGGGGCGACTTTATCGACGCCATGGGCGGCATTGACCTGCCCCGCAAGCAACACCTGATCCGCCTCTCCAAGCGCCTTGATGAAGCCGCCAACAAGTATGGCGAGGATGTGCTGCGCCTGATGGGGGTGATCACCGACATCGGCATGACCACCGCCGTCACCCGCACCGAGGGCTGGCAGATAGTGCGCAAGGGTGTCACCGGGTCGGGTTTGGGCGAGCAGCGCGAGCATGCAGTGGGCGAGCGCAGCGAGTTGACCTCAGGCGGCGGCAGCCGCCCCCCTCGGAGTTCTGTCAATAACTGTACGAAAGGATCCAAATCGGGGGTGAAAGGATCCGCTCTGGCTAAAGAGCTGGCCCGAATGGGGCTTGATGAGAGTAACGCCGCCCTGCTGTTGCACGGCAGCATCATCCACGCCGACGGCCAATATGTGCGACTGGTCGGCGATCGGCTGATTGTGAGCCGCAACTCGCCGGGTTCAGCCAGTGTGTTGGGTTATGGTCGCAAGGGAATGCTCACCCCGGTGGAGGCCGAGATAGAGAAAAAGCTGGCTGATACAGAAGCGCTGCGCCAAGAACAGCTCAGAATGCGAGTGCGTAGTGCGGTACTGACCCGAGGGAGTCTGGCATTCGGGAACGATTTGTCGGATGCTGACTTCGAGATCGCCTTTGATGAACTACGTAAATCAATCGACTGGGTAATGGATGCCGCCATATATCCCCCATCGCCAGAAGAAGTCCGGGAGTTCCTGCCCAGTATGAAGCCACATATCAAGGCGCTAACTATGGAGGGAAGAGCAGATGATCGATAAGCAAACAGCCTACACACCCCAGCTACATGGCAGCGAAGCCATCGAGAAGCGCTGCAGGCTCATCCTGGAGCGGCATTGGCCTCAACATGAGATTGATACCTGGCTTAACATGCTCACCCCTGGTGAGCGTGCCTATGCGGCGGTTCTGCTCCAAAGACAGCATCACCAAACCTCACCGGGTGCCCATCACTCCCCTGTGGTTCCCTATGATGAGTTCAGTGCGTTGACTCTCTGGATTGATGAGCCCCCGATGAGCCAAGGTAATCTGAGCGATGCGGAGTTCAAACGCGCCATCTGGCAAAAAGTGGACGAAGACAAATGGTGGTGAAATTTCGGACATTCCATGCCAAACCTAACCATTCAGGGAGTGGCTAAAATATTACGGGCATGGCTGAATATAGTGACTTTACCTGCATTAACCACCATTGGATATTTCAATGTTTCGCTCAATTTCTTATGTTTACTATTTAGTAATTCTTTTGCCGATCTCACTCTTTATCGTCGTTCAGCTTCTGCCAGAGTACCTTGACCAGCAAGATTTTGGCCCATGTCTGACTACACTTGATAACTCACCATTCTATCGTGTCGAAACCGCAGAGCAGTGTGGCGCCATTTTCACCACACCTGGTTTGGTGGCAAAAGAACGCCCTGACAGCTACGACGTCTGGCTTGTTCCAGTTCAAACAACGATCGATCAGACTACGTTAAAAAACATTTACGATGTGGTCAGCCTACAAGCCCCTCATGCCTTGAAAGGCGCTCCGTCATTTGAAACGTGGTGGGCCTCTATCCCAGTGGGACCGTATAAGAAGACCTCATCAACACTGCTCCGCTACATCTTTCAGTAGGGAGATCTCATGCTGGGACGCCTACAAAACCTTCTTGCTTCACTAGTCATGGAGCCTGGGGTGTTGAAGTGCTTGGGGGGTCTGCTGATGATGCTCTCTCTCTTTGCTCTATTGCTGGGAGCCAGAGAGCTCAAGCTTCAGCAACTTATCGAAAACCTTTTTAACAGACTCCTGACCATCACGGATGGCAAAGCGGTAATCCCCACTCCACCTGGGCTGTTTGACCAGTGGCCCATCATCCAGGCCATGATCCCGGAGACCTTCATTGGGTTCCTCACTTGGGCCAGCTTTTTTGCCGCCGGATGGATGATGGTGGATTTTGGCAAGCAGATCGAACGGATGTACTGACTCCCTCCGCCGTCATCACTTCACCACCGGCAGCTCGCCGAGCGCGGTGGTATAGCGGGGGCTTAACTGCTCCCGCTTCATCATCCACTCCCGGGTGTCGCGGCCGCGGGCCGCAAAGTAGACCTTCCCCAACCGCCCCTGGTTGATCTTGTCGATGACCTGCATCAGCGCATCGCTGCGCGGGGATGGCTGCTGTGCGGCGAACAGGTCGCCCTGCTGCATGTTGGCGGGGGTGAAGTCGGCCAGCATGACGCCCCCTTTTTGGTATCGCTGCTCGTCGCGCCAGATCCGGGGGAGGAGTTCCGGGATCAGGGCCAGCAGCGCCCGGGTGTCATGGGTGGGCATGGCCAGCTTGGTGCTCACCTGGTTGCCGTAATAAGGCTCCCGGTCGCTGAACGGGCTGGTGCGAATGAACAGGGTCACGTGCCGGCAGCACATCCCCTCCCCCCGCAGCTTCTCGGCGGCCCGCTCCATGTAGCCCGCCAGCGCCTGATGCATTGGGCCGATCTGGGTGATGCGCTCGCCGAAGGAGCGCGAGCAGATGATCTGCTGCTTGGCCTGGGCCTCTTGCTCCAGCTCGGCGCAGGGGATCCCCCGTAGCTCCTGCACGGTACGCTCCACAACTACGCCATAGCGGCGCCGCAGTGCCTTGGGATCGGCTGCGACCAGGTCGGCCACCGTCTTGATGCCCTGGGCCTCCAGCTTGGCGGTGAGCCGCCTGCCAATGCCCCATATCTCGTCCACCGGGGTGATCGCCATCAGCCGGGCGCGCCGCGCTTCATCCCGCAGATCCACCACCCCACCGGTGGCTGGCCACTTCTTGGCGGCATAGTTGGCGAGCTTGGCGAGCGTCTTGGTGGGGCCGATGCCGACCCCCACGGTCAGCCCCGTCCACTGCTGCACCCGCTCGCGGATCTGGCGGCCATAGGCCACCAGGTCGCCCGCCCAAGACTCGCTCAGCTCGATAAAGGCCTCGTCGATGCTGTAGACCTCCACCGCCGGGGCCATCCCCTCCAGAATGGTCATCACCCGGTTCGACATGTCGCCATAGAGGGCGTAGTTGCTGGAAAACCAGACCCCGCCCATGGCCTCGAAGAATTGGCGGATCTGGAAATAGGGAATCCCCATCTTGATGCCGAGGGCCTTGGCCTCCGCCGAACGGGCCACCACGCAGCCATCGTTGTTGGAGAGCACCACGATGGGCCGCCCCTTCAAGTCGGGGCGAAACAACCGCTCGCAACTGGCGTAGAAGTTGTTCACGTCGACCAGGGCAACGGCGCAGCGCTTGTTCATGGGCTATCCACCTGGTGCACGACAAAGGCCACCACCCCGAAGATTTCCAGCTCCTGCCCATCGTTGAAATGGATGGGGCGATAGGCCCGGTTGCCAGGGAGCAAGGCGACTGTGGGCTCAAGCTGCAGTTTCTTCACCGTGAACTCGCCATCCACCGCGGCGACCACCACGCTGCCGTGACGCGCCTTGCGACTACGGTCGACGACCAGCAGGTCGCCATCGCGGATCCCGTGGTCGACCATGCTGTCACCGGCCGCCCGCACAAAGTAGGTGGCCGCCGGGTGCGCCACGCACAGCTGGTTAAGATCGATGGTCTGCTCGGTGTAGTCCTGCGCCGGCGACGGAAAGCCGCAGGCCACCGGGGAGAGGAACAGGGGCAGCTCCAACAAGGGAGCATCGGGAGTGGGTTGAGCAAACATGCTGGCAATCTCGAAAACACTGTATGGATAACCAGTATAGCAAGGCGGTAAAAACGGATCATCGTTCGGCGTTTGGCTCCGCCCTTTGTGATGCAAGAGAGCCAACGTGCTGTGGATCAAATTGTATGGGGAGCCGTGTGGACAATATTGTTACGCTCCCAGATTATCAGCTGCAAATAGCGCGCCGAGACGATAAGTCTGAGGAACTACAGCCTAAGCAATACCACAAGAGAGCAACATGAAAAATCAACACTATCCTCCGACCTATAGAGCAGAAAAGTTCCATTGCCCATATTGTGGTGTCTATTCCCATCAAAAGTGGATGGCGATGACATTCAACCATATGAGTGCGGTACGGCAGACAGAAGAACGCGAACCAGAATTTATGGGAGCATGCTGCGAGCATTGCGAGCAACATTCAGTCTGGAGTAATAAGAGGCTAGTTTTTCCATATGCGAGTCAAGCAGAGCCAATGCATCAAGACCTACCTGAAGAGTGCCGAGCTGAGTATGAAGAAGCGAGGGATATCGTTGGACGTTCCCCCCGGGGTGCGGCAGCCTTGCTTCGTTTGTGCCTGCAAAAGTTGATGCCCCATCTCGGGGAACAAGGCAAAAACATCAATGAGGATATCAAGTCGCTCGTGGCTAAGGGTCTCTCACCGGTGGTCCAGAAGGCATTAGATTTTTGCCGTGTAGTTGGTAATAACGCTGTGCATCCAGGAGAACTGACCATAGAGGACACCCCTGAGATAGCTCAACAACTGTTCAAGATGATCAACTTTATCGTTGAGGACCGCATCACAAGGCCGAAGGAGGTTCAGGCGCTGTATGATCAACTCCCCAAAAATTCGAAAGATGGAATCGCCAAACGTGACGCAGCCAAGCAACCTGATCGATAAGGGCGCTCAGTGAGCCCTGTGTATGTTTCCTGCCGAAATTAACGTCCCCTTCCTTGTGTAGAACCGGTACCCTGCCAGCGGTGTTGTGCTGCTGGGCGGGGTGATTGTGGCTTATCCCGCCTAATTGGGGCTGATTGGGGGTTGATTGGTGTCGCGCTGTTGCGCGATACTGCGCGGGCAACGGCAAAATCCGTTGCCGGGATTGGAACCCCGTCAAACTCAAAGCGCACAACACGCGCCATGCGTGTTTTTTTGTGCGGCCCAGTTGTACCCGCAATTTCAGTTATGGCGGGCTGGGCAGGGCAGCCTCACGGCTGGCCGGTCTCTTTGGGTCCCGGTAGTTCCAACCCTGTTCAGCTCGTCACCAGTCAGAGATTGGAACCTCTTTGGTGACGTTGACTTTGTTGACCCAAAGGAACGCATCATGAACAGCATCCGCTTCCATGACACCCAGTTCACCGTTATCCCCCATCACGGCCAACCCTGGCTGACCGCAACCCAGATCGCCCAAGCCCTTGGCTATGCCAGCGATGATGCCGTCAGTCGCATCTACCGCCGTAATGCAGACGAATTTACCCCTTGCATGACCGGGACGGTCAATTTGACCGTCCCGGGAAATCCCATGCCGATCCCGGTGCGGATTTTCTCCCTGCGCGGCGCCCATCTGATCGCCATGTTCTCCCGCACTGCACTCGCCAAAGAGTTTCGCCGCTGGGTGCTCGATGTGCTGGACCGGGAGACCGCCGCCCATCCGCAGCCCCTCACCGTGCTGACCGACGACGAACTGCACTCGCTCGCCTGGCTCTGGCGCGCCGCCGATTACATGATGGGGGCCGCCCGTCGCATCTATCCCCTGCTCGATGTCGCCGAACACCGCGAGGCCGGCACCTACTACTCCATCATCCACGAATACCCGATGACCCTGGCCGCCGCCCAGCGCATCCTGGCCGACAAGACCCGCCATGTGCAGCCCGCTACCCACAGCGACCGCGACTGGAACAGGTTGATCCCCCACCTGCACCGCCATCCGCTGGCAAAAAATTGGTAAATGTGAACCCGGTCGGTGAAATTCTTGGGGGGCCTTGGCCCCCCTTCAATCGACAATTTTTAGGGCTTAAGGCAAGATATCCATACTTCAAATAAGTGCATCATTTTCAGTACGTTGCGGAAACATCAACATGTGAAAATCGGTGTGGGTTGGCATAACGACAAGAGCATGGGTAAACACAAATGGAACAATCTGGACTACCAGAAGAAATCACTACACTGATAAAGAAAGCCGAAACAGGTGATGCCAAAGCCCAGCTCTTTCTTGGCATGAAATATTTAAATGGCCAAGGAATTGACCAAGACGATAATAACGCTGCCACTTGGATTCAAAAATCTGCCGAGCAAGGCGATGTAAGTGCTCAAAACAATTTTGGGTGGATGTACGAACATGGCAGAGGTGTAGAGAAAGACTACAACAAAGCCTTCCATTGGTATCGCCAAGCTGCCGAGAAAGGAAATGCAAACGCCCAATATAATGTAGGCGTGTCATACCGTAATGGCAGAGGAATAAAGCAAAGCGACGAGGATGCTGTCTATTGGTATATCAAATCCGCAGAGCAAGGATATGCTCCTGCTCAATTTAACTTGGGGTACATGTACGACTATGGTTTAGGTGTAACACAAAGTGATAGCATGGCTTTCGATTGGTATAGTCGTGCCGCGTCAAATGGGGTCCCTAAAGCAAAGTGTTCTTTGGGGTGCATGTACCAAAATGGTCAGGGTGTAGAACCAAACTATGACATAGCTATTAATTGGTATCGGCAGGCTAGTAAAGAAGGAGACGCACAAGCCAGATTCAATTTAGGGCTTATGTATATGAATGGAACTGGCGTAACAAGGAGTTATTTAAAAGCACAAGCCATGTTTCGTAAAGCCACAGAAAACTCCCCATCTCGACTCCGATTTAAAGCTATTGAACTCCAGGATCAGGCAAAACGATATGCTTCATCACCTAAAATAACCGAAATAAGAAATAAAATACTGACTGAATTAAAAGTCAAACCAACACTAACCATGACACATTACACCTCTCTTATCGTTGGCAATGCCTTACTACTAGAAGAAAGCCCTCTACGATTGGGACATATCAATGCTCTCAATGATCCCAACGAAGGAAAATTACTATGGCGTTATCTTGGCCACACGCCAACTGAAGGAAAACCCGTTTTTGTAGGTTGTTTTCTACCAGAAGATGACAGCCTTAACATGTGGCGATTTTACAGCAAAAATCATCGAAATGATGACGCCTGCGGCTGCGCTATAACATTTGAAACGGATACCTTTTTTAACTATAGCCTATTGCCATTGCAACCATCAGACGCACCAAATTCTGAAGACAAATCTGCATTTCCCAATACAGGAAGATCACCGCAAGAGAGTACGGCCTTCTATCAAATTATCTATATAAATGATAGCATGAAGGTCAATTCTGGCGATAATAAAAAAGCACTTGACAGACTATTGTCAGAACTAAAGTCCGCAGTAAGCAAATATATGAAGACCTCATCAAACGATAATAAGCACCAAAAGCTATCGTGGCTATTGGGACCATTGCCTTATCTGATTAAACATACCGATTATGAGGCAGAAAAAGAACATCGAATTATTGTCACCCATCTAGAGTACGGTGCCAAAGAAATTCAGTCTCTGAAGCCTGACTTTGAAAATGGTACTCCACCTAGGCTATATCTGGAACTGCACCGGCCCAACCACCTTGTCCCAGTCAAACATGTGACACTGGGCCCTAAGTCACCTCATCAGGAGATGATGGCTCCCTACTGGCATCATCAGCTTGCCAGCAAGTTTGCTGATCAGCTCAAAGCCAAGCCGGATTTTTATATCAAAGCCTCCAGGTGCGCTTATCAGTGAGTGGGAAGAGCAAGGGGGTGGAGTGACCACACCAGAACGGAAGTGAATGGATCTGACGGAAAGTGAAGGATCGCAAAATGGATCCGACTTGCCCCGCGCGGCCAGTGCTGGCGCGGGGCGCCGCTCCCCTTTCCCAATCGTTCACCTGCATGGAAATCGACACATAAAGCGGGCAGGCGAGGCGGGGTCTTGACTGCGCGCGCCGGGTGCTGAGGGGCCGCCGCCCCGGGGTGTCAGGGCGCTGAACGCCAGGCAAAACAAAGCCCCCTCGGTGAGGGGGCCTCTCTTACGCCGTTTTAGCGACTCATAAGGTCCTTGTAACTGTAGCCTCGCCTATGCCGCCTGCCCTGTCAGATCTGACAGTCGGTAGGGATTGAACCGGATTATCTCCTCCCCCGCCCAGTCATTGAGCGCCAGCAAGCTGGCCTTGATGCTGTCTATCTCGTTGATGTCGAACACCTGGGCGGCCTTGGTCACATCGCCAAAGCCGCCGGTGCTGTTGGGCATGACTCCCATCAACTGGGGCGGTACCCGGTGGCTGGCCAGCTGGTCATCCCGGCTCACGTTCTTGATGCTGAGGAAATCATCCTTGGCGGCCACCTCGGCCACCGGGATCAGCTTGACCCCGTCCTTGCTGCCGCCCGGGGTGTAGAGCAAGAGGTTGCGGAAGTTGCCGGGGCCCTTGCTCTGGCGCAGGGCTTCTTTAAGGTCCTTGATGTCCTGCTCATTCTGCGTTGGGTCTGTGATGTGCATGATGAAGCCCGCGTGGCTGCCGTTCTCGTAGTAGCGGCGGCGGAACAGGGTGGCCGACTCGTTGAGCAGGGTGGAGTTGAGCCCGCCGACATAGTCGGGGATGCCGTAGATCTCCTGGTTGATGTCGGCCTCCATCACGTGGCCCACCCGGCCAGTGGGCAGGGCCTGCTCCTGGCCGGGCTGGGCAATCCACCAATACTGGTTGAGATCCAGCGCGCGCCGGGTGTACTTGGCGCGCAGGTGGTCATAGCGCAGCACCCCGCCGAGTCGGTTCTGCACCGCCTGCAGGTAGCCGTTGCCGAAGATGAGGTAGTCCAGCACCAGGCCGGTGAAGGCGGCCAAGCTCAATTTAGGATGCGGGATGAAGCAGGAGCGCAGGATGTTGCGCTTTACCTGGATGGCAGAGGCGTGATGCACCCCAGCCCGATAGACCCGGGACAGCCCATTGAGGGAGAGGGGCGGCTCGTACCAGCGGCCGTTGTGCATGGCCTCCAGGTAGTCGAACACTTCCCGTTGCGATAAGACGGGCACCGGCTCGCCAAAACTGAACGCCTCGATGGCCGCGCCGGGTTTCTGGGTCGCCGTCACCGGCGGGGTATGGCGCTGTGGGCGGCGCTTTCTCATGAGAAAATCTCCATCATGCTGGTATTGGCACCGGTGGCACCTGCCAGCGGCTCATGTAACAGGGCTTGCATGGTTGCCCAGGCAATGTCGGCGTGGCTGGTTTCGTCGGAGCGGCTCGCCTCGAAGGTCGGCAGCTTGCCGCCCGCGGTCACGGCGCGGCGGATGCTCATGAAGGCCTGGGCCAGATCGGTCATCCCGCTGTCGAATTCCAGCCGCCCCTTGTTCATCACATCCTGGGCCTTCATCACCATCTGGATTTTCACGCTCGGGTTGTACTGGATGGGGGTCACTGCCGGGTAGAACTGCTTCACCAACTGGTAAACCCCCTCCCCGATCCCGGTGGTGTCGATGCCGATATAGCCGACGTTGTAGCGCTCGCACATGGCCTTGATGGCCCGCGCCTGGGCGTCGAAATCCATCCCGCTCCAGCGGTGGCGCTCCAGCACCCGGAACTTGCCGCCCGGTACCGCCGGCGGGGCCAGCACGGCGCAGCCTGCGCTATCGCCCTGCCCGCCCTTGGCCGGGTCATAGCCGATCCACACCGAGCGGTTGCCCAGGGGGCGCAGGGCAAAGGGCTTGTAGTCGTCCCACAGCTCCCAACTGTCGACCATGCAGCGCTGCAGGGTGGCGAGCGGGAAGACGCTGGAGGTGTCGTCCATGAATTCGCACATCAGCAGGTTGCGGAAACGCTCCTCGGAATACTCACTGTGCAGTTGGGCCATGTCGAACAGGTCGCAGCCGCCACGCACCGCATCTTCCACCGTGACGATCTGGCGCCATTGACCATCGCCACCAAGCTTGCCGCCCATCAGGTGGGCGTGGCTCAAGTCAAATTTGATCTGGTCGGCCTTGGGCCTGCCCTTGTTGAACTCCTCACCCGACCAGAATTTGTATGCCGGATGGGAGAGGCTGGAGGGGGTGGAGAAGTAGGTCTGACGCCACTTTTTGTGCATCGCCATCCCGCTGGCCACGTTGCGAAAATCCGCAAAGCCATGGATCCAGAAGTATTCGTCCATGTAGATGTTGCCATGGTAGCCCTGCGCGGTGCGGGCGTTGGTGCCGAGGAAGTAGAGGTGCGCCCCGTTCGGCAGCACCATGGGGTCGCCCTTGAGCTCCACCCCTTCTGCGTTGGCAAACTGGATGATGTACTGCTTGAAGATGTGGGCCTGTGATTTGCTGGCCGACAGGAAAATCTGGTTGCGCCCGGTGACCAGGGCGTCGATGAAGGCCTCGAAGGCAAAGAAGTAGGTCGCCCCGATTTGACGCGATTTGAGCAGGTTGCGCCGCCGATACTGCTTGCCCGCCTCATACCAGACCCGCTGGTAATCGAACATGGTGGACTCGAAGCGCTCGATCAGCCGCTCCTGCTGTTCGGGCTCCACCACGTTGCGCTCGGGGGCTTTCTTCGGCCCCCTGTTGCGGTTCGCCACCTTGGGGTTGAGGTCGGCCTCGTTGCCGCCCTTGCTGTATTTGTTGACCCGGGCGATGCGCTCCAACTGCCTGCCCAGCAGGTCAATCTCCTTGAAATCGCCGCCGGTTTTCACCTCCTTGGCGATCAGCTGGCACATCCGCGCCTCGATGGCGAAGTCGACCCGGTCAATGGGTTTGATGTCATCCCAACCGTCGCGGGATTTCCAGGTGCCGACCGTCCCCTCGGGGGTCGCCAGCAGCTCCGCAATGGCTCGGATCTTGTACCCCTGAAAGTACAGGTGCATGGCCTGCCTGCGGGGTTCGATATGGGGGAAGAGTAAGGGTGCTGTCATGGCGCCAGTCTACCCAGCCGCTACTGCTCCAAACGCCCCCGCGCCAATGTGCCAGCGCCGCACACACTGGCCGCCGATTGCACGATCCCGCCGCTCACCCAGACCATAACCGCGACATCACCACCCAATCACCAAAGGGATCCCAGCCCATGGCAAAGTCCAAATTTTTCCGTGTTGCCGTAGAAGGGGGCACAACCGATGGCCGCGCCATCACCCGCGAATGGCTTGAGCAGATGGCTCAGCGCTACAACCAGTCCACCTACGGCGCCCGGGTCAATATGGAGCACATCCGGGGCATTGACCCCAACGGCCTGTTCAAGATGTACGGCGACATCACCGCCGCCAAGACCGAAGAGGTCACCATCGAAGGCGAGCAGCGCCTGGCCCTGTTCGTGCAGATTGACCCGACCCCGGAGCTGGTCGAGTTGAACAAGAAGCGCCAGAAGGTGTTCACCTCGGTCGAGATCCACCCCAACCTGAACGAAAAGGGCGCCTACCTGATGGGGCTGGCGATCACCGACTCCCCCGCCAGCCTGGGGACCGACATGCTCCAGTTCTGCGCAGGTGCAGGTGACAAGTCGCCGTTGGCCTCTCGCAAGCAGCACAAGGAGTGCTTGTTCACCGAAGCGCTGGAAACCGTCATCGAATTCGAAAGTGAACAGGAGAAAGGCCCCTCCCTGGCCGAGCGCATCACCGCGCTGTTCTCCAGCCACAAGAAGCAATCCACCGCCGATCTCAGCGACGTGCACCAGGCCGTAGAGACGGTGGCGAAAGAGGTCACCAGCCTCGATGCCGGCATGCAGAAGAAGTTCACCGAGCAGGCCCAGACCATCACCGAGCTGACCAGCAAGCTGGATATCACCGCCAAGGCGCTGGCCGACCTCACTGCCAACCTGGAAGGCCAGGAAGATTTCAACCAGCAACGCCCGCCCGCCACCGGTGGCGATAGCGCCTCCATTCAAACCGACTGCTAAGGACCATGCCCAATGCGTAACGAAACCCGCCAGAAGTTCAACGAGTTCACCGGCCAGGTGGCCAAACTCAACGCCATCACCAGCGCCATGGTGCAGTTCAACGTGCAGCCGACCGTCCAGCAGACCCTGGAAACCAAAATGCAGGAGTCGGTCGCCTTCCTCGGCATGATCAACGTCATCCCTGTCGATGAAATGAAAGGCCAAAAGGTCGGTATCGGCATCACCAGCACCATCGCCGGTCGCACCAACACCGACACCAAAGACCGCCAGCCCAACAGCCCGCACGGTCTCTACGACCAGAGCTACGAATGCGCCCAGACCAACTTCGATACCCAGATCGGCTACGGCCAAATCGACGCCTGGGCCAAGTTCCCCGACTTCCAGACCCGTGTCCGTGACGCCATCCTCACCCGTCAGGGGCTGGACCGCATCATGATCGGCTGGCATGGCACCACCGCCGAACCCGACACCGATCGCAACGCCCATCCCCTGCTGCAAGACGTCAACATCGGCTGGCTGCAACACATCCGCACTGACGCCCCGGCCCAGGTCATGAGCGAAGGCACCGAGGGCAGCGGCAAGATCTACGTCGATGCCAACGACGGCGATTATAAAAACATCGACGCCCTGGTATACGACGTTGTGAACGAGCTGATCAAACCCTGGTATCAGGACGATACCGACCTGGTGGTCATCTGTGGCCGCAAGATGCTCTCCGACAAATACTTCCCCATCATCAACGACGCGGGCGACAACCAAAACAAACTGGCTGGTCAGGTGCTGGTGAGCCAGAAGCAGATCGGCGGCCTCAAGGCCGTGCGCGTCCCCTTCTTCCCCGAAGACAAGCTGCTCATCACCAAGCTCAGCAACCTCTCCATCTACTGGCAGACCGGCGCCCGCCGTCGTTACATCGAAGACGAGCCCAAGCGCAACCGTATCGTCAACTACGAAAGCACCAACGACGCTTACGTGGTCGAGGACTACGACTGCGCCGCCCTGGTCGAAAACATCGTCATCGGGCCGAACCCGGCCCCTGGCGAGTAAGGGGGTGGCATGACTCCCGCCCGCCGCCACCGCGAAAGAGCACTGGCCGCCCTGCAAGGGGCGGCCAATCCCCAATTCGACCAGGCCCGCGCCAACGCCTACGAGCTGCAGCTGATGCAGTTGGCCGAACACCGCCGCACCCTCAAGGGCATCCAGAGCATCGAGCGCAAGATCGATGCCAAGCGCACCATGCTGGGCGTCTACAAGCCGTGGATTGATGGCCTGCTGGCCGCCGACCGGGGCGGACAAGATGACGTCCTCGTCACCGTCATGCTCTGGACCCTCGACACCGGCGATCTCGAAGGGGCCTTCAACATGGCTGATTACGTGATCCGCCACGGCCTCAGCACCCCGGACCGCTACGAGCGCACCGCCGCCACCCTGCTCGCCGAAGAGGTGGCCGACACCGGCATCAAGCTGCAAGAGGCAGGCGCGGGCCCCAGTTATGGCCTGCTGTGCGCTTACCTCGAGCTGCTGACCCACTCCGACATCTTCGACCAGGTGCGCGCCAAGCTGCACAAGGCCGTGGGCCGCGCAGCACTGGCCGAAGGGTTCAAGGAGCAGGCCGCCCAGCACTACCGCCGCGCCATCGAACTGCACGACAAGGTGGGCATCAAGAAAGAGCTCGAAGTGCTCGAGCGCGAACTGAAAAAAGAACAGCAGCCCGACGCCACCGGCGGCGGCAGCTAACCGAGCGAACCCCGCACCCTGGGCGGCTCGGGCCTGACGAATGCGTTGCGCATACCAGACGGCCCGACCACCGCCCAACAAGCGGAAAAGGAGCACCATGAGCACCGGATTCATTGCCAATGCCCCCACGTCGCCAGCCGAAGGGGAGATAGACTCCAGCCCCTTCTGGCCGGTGATCTCACTGCCTGACCTGCGCGACACCGTCCGGCTCGATGGCACCGTCACCACGGCCCGCCTCAAGCATGCCGTGATCGACGCCATCACCAGCGTCAACCGGGATCTGGCTGACTGGCGCCGCGCCCGTGAGGCAGAAGGGGTCGCCACCCTGGCCGCCGTACCGGGCGAGGTCATCAATGGCGAATCGGCGTACCTGCACAGCTACCGGCGCGCCGTCTATGCCATGACCCGCGCCAACCTGCTGGAGCGTTACACCGACTACAGCGCCACCGGTGATGGCGTCAAAGGGGCCGATGCCAAAATCATCAGCTCTGACGACCTCTACCGCGACGCCCGCTTTGCCATTCGCGATATCCTCGGTACCACCCACATCACCGTGGCGCTCATCTGATGGAGCTGCGCAGCCAACAGGGTGACACCCTCGACCTCATCCTGTTCCGGCACTACGGCTACACCGCAGGCATCACCGAGCAAGTGCTCAACCTCAACCCCGGTTTGGCCGCGCTCGGCCCCATCCTCCCGACCGGAACCCTCATCACAATGCCAGCGGCCCCCACCCAGGCCGAGCAGCCGCTGATCCAGCTATGGGAATGACCATGAGCCGCCTCGACGACGAACTCGAACGACTAGCCGACATCAGCGAGCAGCAACTCGCTACCCGCATCCACGCCGCCCGTATCAGTGGCACCGGCCCGCACTACTGCATCGACTGCGACAACACCATCCCGCAGGCGCGCCGTGAAGCGATCCGGGGCTGCGAACGCTGCGCCGAGTGCCAGACCATCCACGAATTTCAAACCGCTCGCCACTACGGCGGCAAACGATAGGAGAGCACGATGCCAGAACCCATTTCATCCAGTGCAGCAACCAGCACCCTGAGCGCCTTGGCGTTGCTGTCCCTCTTCCCGGGCGTAGACCCCGGCGTCCTGCTCGGTGCATTCGCCGGGGCGCTGGTGTTCATCGCCACCACGGCCGAGCTGGGCAACCTGCGCAAAGCGGGGCTGTTCGTTGCCGCCTTCGTGGCGGGGGCACTGGCGGCGCCGCTGGTTGCCGCCATGCTGGCCAGCGTGCTGCCACTCAGCGTCGAGGTCCCCAGGGCCGTCGGCGCAATGCTGGCCTCGGCGTTGGCCGTCCACCTGTTGCAGTGGATCCTGCGCAAAACGCCGGAAGACCTGCTCAAACTCCGCAAAGGGGGCTGACATGAACCAACTGAAAAGACTCGCAATTTATCTGGTCGGGTTGGTCGAAGAACTCATCAAAGAATCCATCAAAACAGGTCTGATGATTGTTTTTGCCTGCCTGGGGTTCATGACCGTGGAGTTTGTCAGCCAAAAACCACTGGACCTTGTTGCGACGTCAGTAAATGTGGCTGCTGCCACCGCCCTGCTGGGGCTGCTGCTGGCAATCATCACCACCATTAAATGGGCATGGCGCAAGCGCCAAGCCCTCAACGGGGGCTGACATGCTGACCATCCTCTACGCCATGATCTGTGCCGCCATCGCGCTGCGTATCGCCACCTTCAACCGCAACGGGGGCGACTATCGCCCCCTCCCTGCCGTGCTGGCCTGGGCCATCACCGTGGCCGCCGGGTCCGTGCCGCTGCGCGCCCTGATCGGGGCACTGCCCGCTCCTGACCCCGCCGCCGTCATGCTGGCCTCTGTCGTACTCACAGCACTGATCGGCTCTCGCGGATCCGTCATGCGCCTGCTGCCACGACGGCGCCAGCAACCGACTACCGCCAGCCATCTGAACGGGAGGTTTCAACCATGAGCCTGAAAAAAGGGGATACGGGCGCCGCCGTCGCCGATTTGCAGCGTCGCCTGACCAAAGCCGGTTATCCGCTCGATCCGGATGGCTGGTTTGGCGATGCCACAGAGCGCGCCCTGCTCGCCTTTCAGCGGGACTACATGATCACCGCCATCGGCCAGGCAGGCCCCCGCACCCTGGCCGCCCTGCTCGGCAGCGAGCGGGGCAACCAGTTGCGCATCAGTGACATGCAGGCTGGCGCCGACCTGCTGGGCCTGCCGCTGGCCACCATGGCCACCGTCGCCCAGGTCGAGAGCATTGGTGAAGGCTTCACCCAAGACCAGCGCCCGGTGGTGCTGTTCGAGCGGCATGTGTTCTACAAGCAGCTCACCCAGCACCTGGGCAAGGCCGCCGCCGACCAGATGGCGGCCCGTTACCCCAACCTGGTCAACCCCAAGCGCGGCGGCTATGCCGGTGGAGCGGCCGAGTGGGAGCGGCTACAACTCGCCATCAGCCTGCACCGGGATGCCGCCATCGAGTCGGCCAGTTGGGGAATGTTCCAGATCATGGGCTTCCACTGGCAGGCGCTGGGCTTTGCCTCGGCCAGCGACTGGCAGACCGCCATGCAGCGCAGCGAAGTGGACCACCTCACCGCCCTGTGCCGCTTCATCCAGCAAGATCCCGCCATGCACAAGGCCCTGCAGGGTCGCAAGTGGGCTGACTTTGCCCGCCGCTACAACGGCCCGGCCTACAAGGACAACGACTACGACACCAAGCTCGCCAAGGCATACAGCCACTTTGCCAAGGTCTACCCGGTGAAGGAGGTGGCGGATGCCTCGGCCTAAGTGCGGTCACTTGGTAGGGAAAACCTGCACCAAGCTGGATGCGAAGTGTCTGGAATTGCGCTGGCTTGGTGGCTGCATGGTCTGCCCGTTCAGAGGATGTACCCAGAATAAGCCGCAGCCCACCCCACCACCGAGGAAACCGTAATGGCATTTCTGCGCTCCCCCCTCACCTGGTTGCTGCTGGCGCTGACCATCGCCTTGGCTGGCTGGGGCTGGTCTGCTCGCTCAGCGGCGACCTCCAAGGGCCACGTCACCACCCTACAAAGCGACCTCAAGGCCGCCAACGACAAGGCCGTCGAGGCCGAGCGGCGGGAAAAGACCAAAGACGGGGCCATCGATACCCTCAGCAGAGAGCTGGACGCCCAGGCAAGCGCCGCCGCCACGCTGCAACGCCAGCTTGGCGATCTGACCATCACGGCCGCCACCAGGGCCGACACCATCAAGAGGCTCAAACGTGAAAATGCCGAACTCAAGGAGTGGGCTGATCGCCCTCTGCCTGATCCTGTTGTCAGGTTGCTCCAGCGCCCCGCCCTCACCGGCGCCGCAGATTATCAGGCTCACCTGTCCGGCCCCGGCGCCCTGCCAACTGCCGGCAGCCAGCCCGGTCAATAACGGCGACCTCATGGATCAACTGACCCAGACCGAGGCCGCCTGGGCCACCTGCGCCGCCCAGGTCGATAGCCTCATCGCCTGCCAGCAACGCCACCAGAACGGGAGGGAACATGGAAAAGCCAAAACAGATCCGTGAGGTACTGACCCGCTGTGTGCCCCACCTCAAGACCAACCCGGACAAGCTGCACATCTTCATCGCCCCGGGCAATGTGGAAAGCACCGGCGCCCGCTCGCTCTCGTTCGAGTGGCAATACCCCCTCACCATCGGCATCGAGGACTTTGCCGGCCACCCGGACCAGATCATGGTGCCGCTGCTGGCCTGGCTGCGCCAACACCAGCCCGAGCTGATGACCAACGACGAGCAGCGCAAGGAAGGCATCACCTTCGAGGCGGAATACCTTGCCAACGACCTGATGGACCTCATCATCACCGTCAAGCTGACCGAGCGGGTCAGGGTGTGGCAAAACGAACAGGGGATAGGCTGGGAGCACCTGCCAGAGCCACCAGAAGACCCCTATGACGGCATCACCTGGGAACTCTTTATCAACGGGGAGCATCAGCCATGGCCGCCGACGACCTGAGCCGCCTGACCCACTGGGCCGATGGCCTGCTGGCCAGTATGGAACCCGCCGCCCGCCGTCAGTTGGCGGGCGAGATGGCCCGCACATTGCGCGCCAGCCAGGCCCTGCGGATCCGGGCCAACGTCCAGCCCGATGGCAGCCCCATGGCCCCGCGCAAGCCCCAGCCCAAGCTGAAGCAAGGCCGGGGGCGCCTTCGCCGCAAGATGTTCTTCAAGATCAGCAACCCCACCTGGCTCAAGGCCCGCGCCAGTGAACAACAGGCCGTGGTGGAGTTTGTCGGCACCGCCAACCGGCTCGCCACCATTCACCAATACGGCCTCAAAGACCGCATCAAGGGCCGCGAGATCCACTATCCGGCGCGAGAGCTGCTGGGCATCACCAACCAGGAGGTGGAAAAGTTGGAGGAGTTGTTGTTGGCCCATTTGGCTAAATGAGGGGGGAGGAACGAAAATCAACGATGAAAAGTATTTGTCTTAGATAAATTTCTGTGTCAAAACAACCTGAGACATTTAAATATCCATGAACACTGTGATATAGAATATTGTTTGATGTTATGGATATAAAAGCAACAAACTATGTGGGGGAGTGCATGATAACAATAATGTTTGGCGCAGGTGCTAGCTATGATTCTGGACGAACGATTCCATACAACCCTCCACTTGGAAAAGATTTATTTGAACGACTAGTTTCATTAAAAGGTGCTTTTTATAACCTCTCTGATGAAACCAAGAAGGTTTTTATAGATGATGGTTTTGAAGCTGGAATGGCAAAAATACCAAACGACAGCAGGCAAATAAATCCATTACAAAGAGAAATAGCAATATACCTATCAAAATTCCAACCAACACCAAATAACGCATACACTAGACTATTTAAAAAATTGCGTCTAGCTATGGAAAACATAAGCATTGTCACTCTCAACTATGACATTCTTATTGAGCAGTCATTAAGCTTGAATGGGTTCCAATCTGATTACAAAGGCTCTGGAGATTATGGCGTAACGCTGTTAAAGCCACATGGCTCTTCAAACTTCCTTCCTTCATACCCACATAACAATATCTTTAAAAACATTGTGGCAATTGACTGCGATGTCTTTATGGAAGGCCTCGAGATTGATATCGCAATAAACTCCCATGATGTTATAAAGTGGTGCGGCAGTCTAGATAATGAAGATTTAAGCCCGGTTTTATGTATGTATGAAAAAGGAAAAAGAGCATTTATAAACCCCAGCATAATAGCTGAGAGTCAACATAAATATAATGAACTTGTGTTGGAGTCAGACTTGATAATATTAGCTGGAATAAAATACATTGAACATGACCATCATATTTGGGGAGTGTTAGAAAAAAACAGCTCCCCCTTGCTTATTGTCGACCCATACCCACAAGACACTATTGATTGGGCCAATCGCGTTGGTAAAAAAGATGTTCAAGTAATTCAATCTGGCTTTAATGATGCAGTATGGAAAATTGTAAAAGTTATAAAAAAACACCTCTACAGTTAGTTTTCGCATTCATAGGGAAGATTTACTTCCTTAAATTAGAAAAGCTAACCTCTATAATTTTGCTATAAAACCTAAACGAGCATGGCCATTGTGTAACGCCGTTACACACTGGCCGCCCCTCGCCTTACTCGCCATTGCCCAAAACAATGGCCCCATGCAACCGACCCCGACTGAACTCCAACGCCTGATCGACAACCTGATCCGCATCGGCACCGTCACCGCCGTGCGATCAGGGGAATGTCGCGTCAAAACCGGCGACCTCATCACCAACTGGCGGCCCTACGCAGCAGCGCGGGCCGGGAAGAACCGCACCCGTAATCGCCTCTCCATCGGCGAGCAGGTGCTGATGCTCTCTGTCAGCGGCGATTTGCGCAATGCCTACATCGTCGGCCCCATCCACTGCGACGCCTTCCCAGAGCCCTTGGAGGACGATGACAACCCGGACCTCGACCGCACCGAATACAGCGACGGCGCCGTCATCGAGTACAACCCGGCCACCGGGGCGCTCAACGCCAGCGGCATCAAGACCGCCACCCTCTCCGCCTCGGTGACCGTCAAGCTCATCACCCCCCTGGTGGAATGCACCCAGGCGCTCAAGGTCGGTTCGACCATCGAGGCGGGCGGCAAGATCACCGCCTCCAGCGCCAAGATTGGCGGCATCGAGGTGACCACCCACAAGCACAGTGGCGTCAGTGCCGGCAGCGGGACTTCCGGGGGCCCGCAATGAACTGGCTCGGCATGAATGCAGCCTCTGGCCGCGCCATCAGCGCCACCGACCACATCATCCAGTCGGTGCGCGACATCCTCATCACCCCGGTGGGATCCCGCGTCATGCGCCGCGACTACGGCAGCGAGCTGTTTTACCTCATCGACCAGCCCCAGCATCAGGCCACTCGCCTGCGCCTGATGGCTGCCACCGTGCAGGCCCTCATCAACTGGGAACCCCGCATCACCATCACCCGGGTCGATGTGCTGGGCGGCGGCATGGATGGTGCCCTCACCGTCGAGCTCACCTGGCAGCGCAAAGACGGCGGCGCGCCAGATTCAAAAACAGAAAGTGCCTCTATCACCATCCCCACAGGAGCCGCCAATTGAGCAACGTGGATTTGACCCAACTCCCACCGCCCTCGGTGGTGGAGCCCCTCGACTTTGAGACCATCCTGGCCGAGCGCAAGGCCACCTTGGTGAGCTACTACCCGGCAGACCAGCAAGCCGCCATCGCCGCCACCCTGGAGCTCGAATCCGAGCCGCTCAACAAGCTGCTGCAAGAGAACGCCTATCGTGAGGTGGTGCTGCGGGCCCGCATCAACGATGCCGCCAAGCAGACCCTGCTCGCCTTTGCCAGCGGCACCACCCTCGACCACCTGGTCGCCGAGTACAACATCGCCCGCCTGCTGGTCACCCCGGGGGATCCGGCGGCCAATCCGCCTGTCGATCCGGTCTATGAATCGGATGACCGTCTGCGCCTGCGCGGCCAGATGGCTTTTGAGGGGCTGACCACTGCCGGGCCAGTCAATGCCTACAAGTTTCACGCCCTGTCAGCCAGCGCCGAGGTGGCGGATGTGGACGTCGACAGCCCCTCGCCGGGTACCGTGCGGGTGACCCTGCTCTCCCCTGCCGGCCAACCCAGTGCCGACACCCTCAATCGGGTCAACCAGGCGCTTTCGGCAGATGATGTGCGCCCCCTGTGCGATCTGGTGGCCGTCGAGCCAGCCCAGATCAAACCCTATGCCGTCGATGCCACCCTCAACGCCACCGGCCTTGGCAAGGAGCAAGCCATTGCGGCGGCCACCGCTGCCATGACCAAGACGGCAGCCGCTTATTACCGGGTCGGGGCCACCGTCCCGCTCTCGGCCATCTATGCCGCCCTGCACCAGCCTGGGATCGACAGCGTCACCCTGCGCGCACCGCTGACAGATGTCACCTGCACGGCGCAGCAGGCCGCCAAACTCACCACCCTCCACCTCGATTAAGGACCAGACCATGGCAAACGCCCTCTATGACAAAGGCCGCGAGAAGTTTCTCACCGGCGCCATCAACGCCAGTGCCGACACCCTCAAGTGCGCGCTGATCAAAGACACCTATGCCCCCACCCTGGGCAGCGACGAGTTTTTCAGCACGCTCTCGTCCCACGTGGTTGGCACCCCGCAGACCCTGACCAGCAAGACGGTCACCGGCGGCGTGCTGGACGCCGCCGACGTCACCTTCAGCGCCGTGCCCACGGCGGCGGTGAAGTATTGCGCCATCTACAAAGACACCGGCAGCGCTGCGACCAGCCCGCTGATCGCCCTGTTCGACACGGCGGCGGGCCTACCGGTCAGCACCAACGGCGGCGACATCATCATCGCCTGGGACAACGGCGCCAATAAGATCTTCAAACTCTGATGGCAACCCTCTATCCCGTCTGGCGCGGGTCACTGACCTATCACGACGGCACCCTGTCATTCGACGGGGCGGCGATCTACCGGGGCACTCTGCAGGGTGACGATGACCCCGCGCCGGTCGCCATTGCCGGGGTCAGGATCGGCCTGTCAGCGGGCGGGATAGCGGCAGGGCCAATCGGCGGCATGGCAGCATTGCAGCGCGCCAGACCCGCCGGAGTCAGTCAGTTTGCAGCAGGCACGGCCAAGCTGACCCATCGCACCGCCCCCGACGCCATCGAGGCGGGTGCCTATGGCACCCCGGATACCACCGCCCGCGCCAGCGTGGCGACGCTGGGCGACCTGCTCGCCATGGGCGCGGCCAAGCTCCACCCCCTCGTCCGCGTGCCAGGGCTCAATGCCGGTGCGCTGGGCATCGCCACGCTCAGGGCCAGGCTTGCGGCTGGCAGCATGCAGCCAGACGCCATTGAGGCGCCGACCATTGGGCAACGCATCGCTCCTGCCGGCTTCGATCTTGGCGCCCTTGGCAGCCACCGCGCCCGAGTGCGCCAGCTCGTCGGCGCCCTGTCTGATGGTCAGAGTGGTGCCCCAAGGCTCAACACCCGACTGGCTCAGGCCGCGACCCCGTTCACGGGCGCAGTGGGGAGCCCCATCGCCAAGTACGCGCGGATCCTCTATCCACTGGCACCGGCAGTACCGCTCCCCGGTCAGCCCGCCATCACCGCCGCGCTGGTCCCGGCCCCGCTGCTGCCTTCGGCACTCTCGCCGATTGCCAGCGCCGCGCGTCTGACCACGCGGGGCTTTGATGGCTGCACGTTCGGCGCGGCCAAGGTGCATCGCCTGCCCCTGCCATTGCCGACCACCCGGGATCTGCTGCCGCCCTCTGCCACCCGGCTCGAGCACCTTGCAGCGGCCACCCTGGCCAGCACAGTGACACCGGAGGTGATCACCACCACCCGCTTTGCTGACACCTGCCCGGCCCCGCTGCTGCCCTGGCTCGCTTGGGCAAGGTCGGTGGATTGGTGGGAGCTGGCCGAGTCAGAAGACCAGCAGCGAGCCCTCATCCGCGCCTCGTTCCGCCTGCATCAGCGCAAGGGTACCCCCTGGGCCATCAAGGAGGCGCTGGCCGTGCTGGGCTTTGGCGACAGCACCATCATCGAGCGCGCCACGGGCCGCCGCTATGACGGCACGCTCGCTTACAACGGCAACGAACCCCACGGGGATCCGTCCCAGTGGGCCGTCTATCGCGTCATCCTCGCCCGCCCGGTCACCACCGTGCAGGCCAACCGCATCCGGCGCCTGCTGGCAGAGATGGCCCCGGCCCGCTGCCATCTGGCGGCCCTCGATTACACCCAGGCGCCCCTGACCTACAACGGCGCCGCAACTTACAACGGCAACTACAACCACGGAGCCTCCTGATATGGCGAATTTACAAGAGGTGGTGAGCTGGGACGCAGGCGTCTATCAGCTCGAAACCAGCGACCCGGTGCTCGGCGGCCCGGGGGGTACTTCCAACAAGCAGGCCCAGGCGCTGGCGAACCGCACCGCCTACCTGAAAAAGCACATGGATGACCTGGAAGGCGGCACCACTGCCGCCGGCAAGGCCAACAAGCTCACCACGGCGCGCACCATCGCCGTGGCTGGGGATGTGACCGGTCAGGCCTCGTTCGATGGCAGCGGTAACATCTCCATCACCGCCACCTATAAAAACTCGGGGGTGGTGGCGGGGACCTATCGCTCCGTCACCGTCGATGCCAAGGGCAACGTCACCGCTGGCAGCAATCCCACCACCTTGTCGGGCTATGGCATCACCGATGCCGTACCCAGCAGCCAGAAGGGGGCCGCCAACGGGGTCGCCACCCTGGACAGCGGCGGCAAGGTGCCGGTCGCCCAGATCCCGGCCACTGCCATCACCGACACCTTTGTCGTCGGTACCCAGGCCGCCATGCTGGCCCTGACCGCTGAAATCGGTGATGTCGCGGTGCGCACCGACCTGAAGAAGAGCTTCATCCTGCGGGTGGCGGGCGCCTCGACCTTGGCCAACTGGCAAGAGCTGCTCACCCCCACCGACGCAGTGCAGTCGGTCGATGGTATGACCGGGGTTGTGGTCATCGCCACCGCCAGCGAAGGGGTGAAAGGCAAGGCGCAGATCGCCACCCAGGCCGAAGTTGACGCGGGGACCGATGACAGCAAGTTTGTGACGGCCTTGAAGCTGATGAACTGGGTCAAGCAAGCCGGGGAGTCCGTGCTCGGCATGTTGAAGGTGGCAACGCAGGCGCAAACGAACGCGGGCGCGGCCGACGATGTGGCTGTCACCCCCAAGAAGCTGCGCGCCGGGTTTGCAGCATCCTTTGCAACCGCCGGGTATCTTGCATTTCCGACATGGATGGGTGGGCTGATCATTCAGTGGGGCAGTATTTTTGTGACTGCAAACTCAACGGCCACCGGTTCATTGCCCATCGCATTCCCAACAGCAGTGTTTCAAGGGGTATGCACCTATGACAGCCCTGTTGGCTCCATCTACCCCACTTCCGCCATGAATTTCCCGTCGTTATCGACCTATCAAATCGGCGTAAAGAGCGCAGCCGGTACCAACTTCATCATGCGATACATCGCCATCGGGTATTAGGAGACCACCATGTACAAATATGATCCTGAGTCCAAAGGGTTCTACCTGACGGCGATTCATGGCGACAACATTCCCCACACCGCGATCACTCTCAGGCCTGGGGACTATGAGAGGCTGGTCAACGGCCAGAGTGACCAGCAAGAGATCGCCATGGTCGATGGCTACCCTGTTTTGCAGGAACGTCCGGCACCGTCAGCGCAACAGATGGCAGAGCTGATGCTGACCCAGCTCGATATCGCCGCTGCCGGAGAGATTGAACGCCTCCGCCCTGCCGTGGATGGCGGCTATGCCAAGGCGGCTGATGTCGAGCTGCTGGCACAATGGCAGCGCTATCGCTACGAGCTGCCGGATGTGCGCGGCCAGCCTGGCTGGCCTGAGCACCCCGCCTGGCCCCCGCGCCCGGGGGATCCCGCCACCGAATAACCCTTGAGTCCGACCACCACCCCGCCCTGTGCGGGGTGTTTCGTGACTGCCGTCATCCGCCACCTTGTCACCGCTTCGCCAGTGTGTAAGGCCCTCACACACTGGCCGCCGCTCGCCTGTCATCCCCAGCCCCTGCATCCTGACCCTGCTCGCATCACATGCAACAAGCTCCGTCCGGACAACAGGAGAACCTATGGCACTGGACCAATTTCACCACGGCGTGCGCGTCGTGGAAGTCAACGAGGGCACGCGCACCATCCGCACCGTCGCCACGGCGGTGATCGGCATCATCTGCACCGGCAGCGATGCGGATGCCGCTTACTTCCCCCTCAACAAACCCGTGCTGATTGCCAACCTGCCGGCGGCCATCGCCAAGGCGGGCAGCACCGGCAACCTCAAACGCTCGCTGCAAACCATCTATGACACCGTCAACACCATCGTCATCGCCGTGCGCGTAGCCGATGGCGCCGACGCCGCCGAGCTGACCAGCAACATCATCGGCACCATCCTGCCGGATGGCAGCTATACCGGCCTCAAGTCGCTGGAGCGGGCCGCCCCGGTCACGGGCGTCAAGCCGCGTATCCTCTGCGTGCCGGACAACTGCACCCTGCCCATCGCCACCGCCTTGGCGGGCGCAACCAAAAAGCTGCGCGCCTTCGCCTATGTGCCGACCATCGCCGACACCGTAGAGGCGGCGCTGGCCTACCGCGATAACTTCTCCAGCCGCGAACTGATGCCGATCCACGGCGACTGGACCGCCTGGGACCCCGCCGCCAATGCCAGCATCAAGCTCGATGCCTGCCTCAAGGCGGCCGCCATGCGGGCATTTATCGACAAGGAGATCGGCTGGCACAAGACCCTGTCGAACGTCGGCGTGACCGGGGTCGACGGCATGACCAAGGCCCTGTTCTGGGATCTGCAAGACCCCGATACCGAGGTCGGCCTGCTCAACGCCAACGAAATCACCGCTCTCATCCGGTCCGATGGTTTCCGGTACTGGGGTAACCGCACCTGTTCCGATGACCCGCTGTTCGCCTTCGAGAACTACACCCGCACCGCCCAGATACTGGCCGACACCATGGCCGAGGCGCACATGTGGGCCAACGACAAGCCGCTCACCCCCACCCTGGTGAAAGACATCATCGAGGGCATCAAGGCCAAGGGCCGCGAACTGGTGGCGGGCGGTTACCTGCTCGGCTTTGACTGCTGGTACAACGAGGAGCTCAACGACAAAGACACCCTCAAGGCCGGCAAGCTGCGCATCGATTACAACTACACCCCGGTGCCGCCGCTCGAAGACCTCGGCTTCATCCAGCGCATCACCGACACCTACCTCATCGACTTCGGCGCCCGCGTCGCGGCCGCCGCATAAGGAGCCACCATGGCACTGCCACGCAAACTCAAACGCCTGAACGTCTTCCTCAATGGCGATAACTGGGTCGGTGAAGCGGAAGATTTCACCCCGGCCAAGCTGTCCCGCAAGTTTGAAGCCTATCGCGGCGGCGGTATGGGGGGTGCCGTCAACATCGACATGGGGCTGGATGACAGCGCCCTCGATGTCTCGTTCACCTTCGGCGGCTACGGCGAACCCCTGCTGAATTGCATGGGTGAGCCCAAAGCCGACGGCACCAGCCTGCGATTTGCCGGATCAGTCCAGCGTGATGACACCGGCGAAGTGGTCGCCGTCGAGATCGTCTGTCGTGGCCGCTTCAAAGAGCTCGACCGCGGCACCCTCAAGGCAGGCGACAACACCCAGGCCAAAGTCAGCATGGTCAACACCTATTACAAAGAGACCATCAACGGCCGGGTGATGCACGAAATTGACCTGATCAACATGGTCGAGATTGGCCCCGACGGCGTCGACCGCATGGCCGAGCACCGCAAAGCCATCGGCCTCTAACCCACCCAACAACCCAACGGGCGGCCCTTACACCAACAGAAAGTGCCGCCCTCACCACATCAACAACAGGAACAAGCACCATGGACCAGAAAGAAATCACCCTCGATACCCCGATCCAGCGCGGCGAGAGCACCCTCAACAGCCTGATCATCCGCAGCCCCAAGAAGGCGGGCCACCTGCGCGGGCTCAACACCATGGACATCGTCCAGATGAACGTCGACACCCTCATCAAACTGCTGCCCCGCATCACCGACCTGACCGAAAAAGAAGTGAACGACATGGACCCGGCTGACCTGCTCAAAGCCGGGGTAGTGGTGGTCGGTTTTTTGATGGGCTCGCAGCAGGAGGCCTACCTCACTGCATAGACGATCTGATGGCCGACATCGCCATCATCGCCCACTGGCCGCCGTCCGAGATGGCGGCCATGGAGATCAGCGAGCTGATGGGCTGGCACCAACGCCTCGTTGAAACCCACAACCGCATCAACGGGGCAGAAGAACAATGAACCCTCTCAAACTGCAAATCCTCCTCGGGGCGGTCGACAAGCTCACCGCCCCCCTCAAGGCCGCCAGCGGCCAGAGCCGCATCACCGCCAAAGACCTCGCCGAGACGAAAAAGCGCATCAAGGAGCTCGAGACCCAGAGTGGCCAGATTGACGGCTATCGCACCCTGGGAAGCCAGATTGGCGCTACCCGCGCCCAGCTCACAGCAGCCCAGCGCGATGCCCAGCAGATGGCCCAGCAACTTGCCCGGGTCGAGCAACCGACCAAGGCCATGACTCGCGCCATGGAGCAGGCCAAGCAGAAGGTGCGCGACCTATCCCAACAAGAGCGGGAAATGGTCGCCCGTCACGGCAGCCTGAAACGGGCCCTGGGCGAGGCAGGCATCAACACCAAGCAGCTCGGCGAACACCAGCGCCGCCTCAAGACCGATCTGGCTTCCGCCAATACCCAGCTCGACCAACAGCGCGCCAAGCTGGGCCAACTGGCCGACCAGCAAAAGCGCCTCAACCAGGTCAAGGCCAGCTATGACAAGACCATGTCGATGCGCGGCACCATGGCGGGCTATGGCGCCGCAGTCATGGCAACCGGTGCCGCGGCCATCTACAAGGGCACCAACATCGCCAGCAAGGCCATGGGCTTTGATGTCGACATGTCCAAGGTGCAGGCGATCACCAGGCTGGACAAAGGCAGCGGCGAGTTGGCCGCCTTGCGGGCTCAGGCCCGGGAGCTCGGCGCCAATACCGCCTTCACGGCGGGCGAAGCGGCGCAGGGCCAGGGCTTCCTAGCCATGGCAGGCTTTACACCCAAGGCGATCCGTGACGCCATGCCTGGGGTGCTCGACATCGCCAAGGCCGGGGGTGTCGAAATTGCCGCCGCAGCGGATATCGGCTCCAACATCCTGACCGGCTTCAAGCTGCCGGCAAACCAGATGACCCGACTCGGGGATGTGATGGTCGGCACCTTCACCCGCGCCAACGTCGACTTGCAGATGCTGGGGGAAACCATGAAGTACGTGGGCCCGGTAGCGGCGGGCCTTGGCGTGGACCTTGAAACAGCCTCCGCCATGGCGGGCAAGCTGGGGGATGCTGGTATCCAGGGCAGCATGGGCGGTACCGCCATGCGAGCCATTCTCGGCCGCCTCGCGGCGCCCCCCAAGGCCGCGCACGACGCGCTCGCCGCCCTCAACGTCAAGACCGCCGATGCAGCCGGTAACCTGCGCGCCCTGCCCGATATTCTCGACGAGCTCTACAAGAAGACCAGCAAGATGGGGGACACCACCCGCTCGGGCTACTTCAAGGCCATCGCCGGTGAGGAAGCCTTCGCCGCCCTGGCCGTACTGACGGAACAGGCGGGATCCGGCAAGCTGCAGGAGCTCATCGCCACCTTGAAGCAATCCCAGGGCGAGGCGGGCAAGGTAGCCAAAGTCATGGCTGATAACGCCATCGGCGATCTGGATAACCTCACCTCCGCGTGGGATGACGTGGGCATCCAGATGATGGAGACCGAGAACGGCCCGATGCGCGGGATCATCCAGCGCATCACCGAGATTATCCAGGTCACCGGCAACTGGATGCGGGCCAACCCTGAACTCACCTCCACCCTGACCCGCATCGCGGCCGTGACAGCCGTGGCCGCCGCCGCTGGCGGTTCACTGCTGCTGGTCGTGGCTGGCCTGCTGGGCCCGCTGGCAGCCATCAAGATGGGGATGTCGATGCTGCTGGTCTATGGAAGCCCCCTGCTGACCTTCATCAAGGCACTGACCATGGGCATGGTCAGGCTCGGCATCGCCATGCTTACCAACCCCATTGGCTGGTTCATCATGGGCATTGTGGCCATCGCCGCCGGGGCTTACCTGCTCTACAAAAACTGGGATGGCGTCGCCGCATGGTTCAGTGGATTGTGGGCGCAGTGCCAGGCCCCTGCGCTCGCCTTCTGGGAGCTCCTGAAAGAACTCTTCTCATGGACCCCCATCGGCATGCTCATCATGCACTGGGACGAGATCTGGGCCTTCTTCGACACCTTGCCAGCGGGGGCAGCCAACAAGGGCAAGGCCATCGTCGACGGTCTGATTGGTGGCATCACAGCAAAGTGGGAGAGCCTGAAAGCCAAGATAAAAGCCCTCACCGACCTGCTGCCGGACTGGATGAAAGGGGGTGGCTCGGTCACGGCCAACGTCAACCCGTCAGGCTACCTCACCGGTAACTACAACACTCCCGCCATGGCCGGGGGATCCGGCTACGGTCCGCGCATCGTGACGCCGCCGCGCCCAGTCGCCAGAGGCAGCACTACCACCGAGATCAACGCCCCTATCCATATCGTCCAGCAACCAGGGCAATCCGGCGCGGATGTGGCGCAAGAGGTGCGCCGCGAACTGGACCGGCGCGAACGGCAGGCCGCTGCCAATGGCCGCGCCTCCCTGAGCGACCGCAACTAAGGAGCAACAGCCATGATGATGACCCTGGGCTGGTTCGTGTTTATGCGCTCGACCCTCGCCCCCCTCTCACAACAAGACGAGCGAGCATGGCGCCATCCGGGCAATAACCGGGTCGGCGCCCGCCCGGCTTACCAGTACCTCGGCCCGGATGATGAAACCACCACCTTCAGCGGGGTGCTGCTGCCCGAGGTGACCGGCGGCCCGGTCTCCCTCGATTTGCTGAACAGCATGGCTGACAGCGGCCAGGCCTTCCCCCTGATCCAAGGCGATGGCGTCATGCGTGGGTCATTCGTGATCGAGGGCATCAGCACCACCCGCAGCGAGTTTTTCAGCGATGGCACCGCCCGTAAAATCGAGTTCACCATCAAGCTCAAGCGGGTCGATGACAACGACAGATCCCTTGTCCAAACCCTGCTGGGCCGCACCGCGGGTAACCTCTTTGGCCGCCTGGGCCTGGGCAAGCTGGTCGGCAGTATCGGCAACAAGCTCGGGGGACTTCTCTGATGGGGGTATTCGACCAGTTCGGCACGCGATTGGCCGAAAATTTGGGGCTGACCAATCCCCTCGACGCCTTGCGCCAAGGCCACCCGGTCCCGGCTTACCAGGTACTGGTCGACGGCAAAGACATCTCGGCCACCATCAGGCCGCGCCTGATGTCGATGACCATCACCGACAACCGGGGTTTCACCGCCGACACCATCGAGCTGACACTCGATGACAGCGACGGCCAGCTCGATATGCCACGCCGGGGCGCCACTTTGCGCGCCCTCATTGGCTGGCAAGGCCAGGCCCTGATCGACAAGGGCACCTACAAGATCGACGAGGTGGAGCACGGCGGGGCACCGGATGTGCTCACCATACGGGGCAAGTCAGCCGACCTGCGCGGCGGCATGAACAAGCTGCGTGAGCAAAGCTGGCACCAGACCACTGTCAGCGGCATCGTCAGCCAGGTCGCCGTCCGCTACCAGCTCACGCCCTGCGTGGGTGACTCGCTCAAGGGCCAAGTGATAGACCACATCGACCAGGCCAACGAGAGCGATCTCGCCTTCCTCACTCGCCTGGCTGGTCAGTGCGATGGCATCGCCACCGTCAAGAATGGCCGCCTGCTGTTTATCAAGGCAGGCCAGGGCACCACCGCCAACGGTCAGCCTCTGCCCGCCATCACCATCACCCGTCGGGATGGCGATCAACACCGCTTCTCAGTGGCTGACCGCGATGCCTACACCGGCGTGACCGCCTATTGGCAAGACAACAAGGAAGCGGAGAAAAAGAGAGTCGAGGTGAAGCGCAAGCTGAAGACCAAGCCGAAGCAGGAACGGCCATTGCCGCCTGGGGTCATGGTCAACAAGCAAGAGAACGAGCTGCTGGTCGGTAGCAGCGAGAACGTCAAAGAGTTGCGGCATGTCTATGCCAGCCAGGCAAATGCCATGCGGGCCGCCCGGGCTGAATGGGAGAAGCTGCAACGCGGCGTGGCCGACTTCCAGATAACCCTGGCGATGGGGCGCCCCGAACTCTATCCAGAGCAACCCACCTTGGTCAGAGGGTTCAAGCCCCAGATTGACGAAGCCGAATGGCTTCTCACCCAGGTGGTGCACGACCTTACCAACCAGGGATTCACCAACCGCCTGCAGCTCGAGGTGAAGTTGGAGGAGCTGCCAGACTAATTTCGGAAAGCGAAAAGGGCTCCACAATGTGGAGCCCTTTTCAATCCGCCTGATTACGCACCGAAACATGGCAAGGGAAAAGTGCCGCATGAAGCACGCCATCAAGCAGAAGCGGCATCATACAAGAAGGCCGAGTGACTACCCAGCCTGTGCTTGTGTAAGCCCATCAATAAAACTCTGTCGCCACTCTGTCGCCATTTAGTCAAAACAATAAAGGCCACTATCACTAGTGGCCTTCGTAACTCTTTGATTTTAATGGTGCCCGAGGCCGGAATCGAACCGGCACGACGCGAACGTCGAGGGATTTTAAATCCCTTGTGTCTACCGATTTCACCACTCGGGCACCGCAATCGGTATCAAGTCCGCGTACGGGCTTGTCAATATGGAGGCACGTTCCGGAGTCGAACCGGACTAAACGGATTTGCAATCCGCTGCATAACCGCTTTGCTAACGCGCCATGCAAAAGAGAGTTGGCTCTCGATTGTCTGAATTTGGAGCGGGAAACGAGACTCGAACTCGCGACCCCGACCTTGGCAAGGTCGTGCTCTACCAACTGAGCTATTCCCGCATTGGTCTGGCTGACTGCCTGACTACGAGAACGCATTCTAGCGATGTTCCTCGTCCAGTCAACCAAAAACATTTAATACGCTGATCGTTCGGGCATTTTTTGCCCTTCTCCCACACTTTTGCCACTCATGACCGTTTCCCGGCCCCAACGGCAAGGAAACAGCCATTTGCCCATAGGTGGACTAGAAGCGGGAGTGATAGGTCAGATCGCCCCAGGCGGCCTTCATGTACTGGAACATGGACCAGAAGGTCAGCACGGTGGCGACATAGAGCAGCACGTAGGAGAGCCACACCATCCAGATGTCGTACTGCCAGATGAGCCCGGTCAGCGACACCATCTGGATCATGGTCTTCCACTTGCCAATCCAGCTGACCGCCACCGAGGAGCGCTTGCCGAGCTCCGCCATCCATTCGCGCAGGGCGGAGATGATGATCTCGCGGCCAATCATGGTCATGGCCGGGATGGTAACCCAGATGGTGTTGTAGTGTTCGACGATGACCACCAGGGCGGCGGCCACCATGATCTTGTCGGCAACAGGATCGAGGAAGGCGCCGAAGGCGGTGGACTGGTTCAGCTTGCGGGCGAGATAACCATCAAACCAGTCGGTCGCGGCCGCCAGGATGAAGACAAGCGCGGCCGCCAGGTAGGACCACTGATAGGGAAGGTAGAACAGGATGACGAAGACGGGGATGAGCAAAATCCGAAAAAACGTCAGCAGGTTAGGAATATTTGTCATTATTTTCAGCCACTTCTTGTATGCCGCTACATGGTAGCCCCAAGCCGATCACCGTTGCAACCGGACAGGCGCCCGCCTTGGTCTATTAATCCGTCAATAACCTCAGGATGCATGCCATTATGGCATTTGCGGGCCCCCTGCGTCACGGCTCTTGTGCGGCCGGAGCCGGTTTGCGGGATCCACATCAACTGCAAGCCACTCTGGGTAGCCCTGGTCAGACCCGCTCCTGACTGATGCCGGATATCCGATTGCTCCGAACGCCGCCAGCCCGGAATAAGCCTGTTTATTCAGGGTTAGAGCGAGTGCAGGGCGTCATGGATGGACTGGGCAAGCTCCTGGCTGATACCGGGCACCTTGGCGAGCTCGTCCACCCCCGCCTTCTTTACTTCCTGCAAGCCGCCCAGATATTTGAGCAGCGCCTGCCGCCGCTTGGGCCCCACCCCCGGGATGTCCTCCAGGGTACTGGTGGTGCGGGCTTTCGCCCGTCTCGCGCGGTGGCCTGTGATGGCAAAACGGTGGGATTCATCGCGAATGTGCTGAATGAGGTGCAAAGCGGGCATATCTGCCGGCAGGT
The DNA here is from genome assembly GCF_019218845.1 of Aeromonas sp. sif0611. Classification (NCBI taxonomy): domain Bacteria; kingdom Pseudomonadati; phylum Pseudomonadota; class Gammaproteobacteria; order Aeromonadales; family Aeromonadaceae; genus Aeromonas; species Aeromonas sp. sif0611. Next base: position 114,757 of record NZ_JAHUWU010000002.1, read on the forward strand.
GCAGCTCTTCATGGCTCTCCCCCAGGATCAGGGTCTCCAGCCCCGCCTTGCGGGTCACCCCCTTGGCGATGCCCACCAGCAGCGGGTATTTGCCACCCAGAAACTCCAGCTGGCGCGCCAAGATCTCCTCGGCGCGGCGCAACTGGCCGAGGCCACCATCGATAAACAGCACGTCAGGCACCTTGTCCGGCTCCTGTTGCTTGCCAAAGCGCCGATCCAGCGCCTGCTCCATGGCGGCGTAGTCATCCCCGCCGGTGATGCCGTCGATATTGAAGCGCCGATACTCGGAGCTGAGCGGACCCTCCCGGTTGAACACCACACAGGAGGCCACGGTGCGCTCCCCCATGGTGTGGGAGATATCGAAGCACTCCATGCGGGCGATGGGACGCTCCAGCTCCAGCAGCTCCTCCAGCTGGTCGTAGCGGGCGGTGATGGTGCTCTTGTGGGCGAGGCGCGAGCGCAGCGCGGTCTGCGCATTGATGGAGGCGAGCTTGATAAAGCGCGCCCGCTCGGCGCGGGTACGGCTCTGCACCCGCACCTTGTAGCCGGCGGTCTGGCTCAGGGTCTGCGCGATCACGCTCTCATCCTCAAGCGCCACGTCCAGCAGCACCTCACTCGGGATCTGCCGCCCCCCCTGCCCCGACAGATAGAACTGCAGCAGGAAGGATTGCACCACCTCGTCGAGGGGGGTATCGGCCGGCACTTTCGGGAAGTAGCTGCGCGAGCCCAGCACCTTGCCCTGGCGGATGAAGAGCACGTGGATGCAGGCGGTTCCCTGTTCGAAGGCCACCCCCACCACGTCGAGCTCGTCCAGCACGTTGCCGCTCACCGACTGCTGCTCGGTGACCCGGCGCAGGGCCTGGATCTGATCCCGGTAGCGGGCCGCCTCCTCGAAGCGCAGATCGCCGCTGGCGGACTCCATCTTGCCGACCAGCTCTCCTATCACCTGCTGGTTCTTGCCCGCGAGGAACAGCTTGGCCAGCTCCACCTGCTGGGCATACTCGGCCTCGCTCACCAGCCCCGCCACGCAGGGGCCGGCGCAGCGCTTGAGCTGGTAGAGCAGACAGGGGCGGCTGCGGTTGGCATAGACTGCGTCTTCGCACTGGCGTACCGGGAAAATCTTCTGCATCAGGTGCAGGCTCTCGCGCACCGCACCGCCGGAGGGGTAAGGGCCGAAGTACTCCCCCTTGATCTTGCGGGCACCGCGATGCACACCGATGCGCGGGTGCTGGTGCGCGGTGATGATGATCCAGGGGTAGGACTTGTCATCCCGCAGCAGCACGTTGTAGCGCGGCTGGTACTGCTTGATGAGGTTGTGCTCGAGGATCAGCGCCTCTGTCTCTGTGTGGGTGACCGTGACCTGGATGTCGGCTATCTGGCGCACCAGGGTGCGGGTCTTGATGCTGTCGACATTGGTGCGAAAGTAGGAGGCGAGCCGCTTTTTCAGATCCTTGGCCTTGCCCACGTAGATGACGGTACCGCCGCCGTCGTACATGCGGTAGACGCCGCTCTGGTGAGTCACGGCGCTCAAGAATGCCTTGCTGTCAAAATGGGGCTCGGAAGAAAAGGTCATCGGCAACTCGACTCAACGGATGAATGCAAAAAGACGGGGAGAGCATACTGCGCCGGGGCGGCAAAAAGCAAAAAGGCGGCACAGGCCGCCTTTGATGGCTACACGCCGCCCGTTACAGGGTGTCGGCATCCAGCATGCCATAGCGAATGGCCAGATGGGTCAGCTCCACGTCGCCATTGATGTTGAGCTTGCTGAACAGGCGATAGCGGTAGCTGTTGACCGTCTTTGGGCTCAGGTTCAGTTGCTCGGAGATGTCGGTCACCTTCTGTCCCTTGGTGATCATCATCATGATCTGCAGCTCACGCTCGGAGAGGGACTTGAAGGGATTCTCGTCCGCCGAGGCAAACTGGCTGAGGGCCATCTGCTGGGCGATTTCGGGGGAAATGTAACGCTGGCCGGAGTGCACCAGGCGAATGGCGTGGATCATCTCGTCCGGCGCGGCCCCCTTGGTGAGATAACCGGCGGCCCCCGCCTGCATCACCTTGGTGGGGAACGGATTCTCGGAATGAATGGTCAGCACAATGATGCGCACATCGGGCCGGATCCGCAGGATCTTGCGGGTCGCCTCCAGGCCGCCGATGCCCGGCATGTTCATGTCCATCAGGATCACGTCAGGGTGATGCTGCCGACAGAAGGCCACGGCGGTTTCCCCGCTCTGTGCCTCGCCCACCACCTTGATCCCGCGGACATCTTCCAAAATGCGTCTTATCCCTGTACGCACCAACTCATGATCATCGACCAGGAATACATTAATCACCCAAACACCCCGTTTTTTATCTCGTTATATGCCAGTTAGGGTTAACACGGCGTCTTGCATCATAACCAAACTCGTTGATTTGGCAAACCATGGCCGGGAAAAGTTTGAAAGCGCTCGTAAATACTGTTTCTAATCAAATAATTATATAAAAATTCAACCAAGAAATGGCCGTTAGGACCACCCTGATGAAAAAAAGCCCAGGATTTTCATCCCGGGCTTTTTCAGACGGCATCGGCTCTCCTTACTTGGCTCTGGCCGCCTCCTGCATCAGCCGATCATGCTGGAATTTGTACTCCGGTTGGGTCTCATTGAGCCTGCTGCGCAGTTCGCCGTTGTGCCCTATGGTCAGGTGGCAGGAGACGCACTGCAGCGCCTCCCCATTTTGCTGCATCTTCTGGTAGTGCCCATGCATCTCCAGCGACTTGGGATTGCTGGCCACGGTCTTTTCCAGCAGCCCCTGATGGCAGGAGAGGCAACCCGAGTCGTACACAAACTCCTCGCGCCGCTCCCGCTTGCCGAGCCAGTCGATTTGGCTGGTGTCCGTCAGCGTTACCTTGTAGACATCGTTGAGACCGCTGGTTGCCTTCTTCAGCAGGTAGTTGAAGGTATTGTCATGGGGCAGGTGACAGTCGGCACACTCCGCCTTGAAGCCCACCCTGTTGTTGCCTCCGTGTATATCATGCCGATAGGCCTCCACCATGGGCTGCATCTCGTGGCAGGCACCACAGAACTGCTCACCCCCCGTCGCCTTGACCACCTCGGCCCCGATCAGGCTGATCCCCATGGAGACCAGACCCACCACACAGGCCAGGAGCAGGCCGAATTTCATTCGATTCATTGCGAGGGCTCCTAGGGAGTGGGACCGAACCAGTCACGGGTGTTGTCGTGGCAGGTCTGGCAGAGGTTGTGGGACGGCTTGTGCTCGGCGTGGCACTCGTAGCAATCGAGATCCAGCTTGTCGTGCAGCGAGTTGTGCGGGTTGGTATGGTTCGCATCCATGAACCGGGTGCGATTCGCCACTTTCTGCGCACTGCCGTGGCAGGCCAGGCAATCCTCGGTCTTGAGCCGCTGGTACTGCTTGGGATCCCCACCCTGATGACAATTCTCACAGGTGAAGCCGAGCTTGCCGTGATGGGGCTTGAGCCCATGGGTCACCGGGGCTGGCGTCATCGCACCGACCGGGGCCTCGGCCAGGGCGACGGTGCCAACGCAGAGGCTGGCCAGCGCTATCAGGACCAGGAGTAATGATTTCATCCCTCGCTCCTTAGGCCCAAGGCTCTGTTTTAGCCGCGTTTTCACCGGCGATCATGCCATAGACACCGCTGTCCAGACTGCTGCAGGCGGTCAGCCGGATGTAGCCGAAGGTCCCGGCGGCCGCTTCACCGCACACGAAGGCGCCGGGAATGGGCTGCTGGCTGATCACATCCAGCGCTTCAGCCCTGGGGCTGATGAGAGCACCGCCCTGGCTGTAGTTGTAACGGGGGTTGAGGTACATGGCGTAATAGGGTGCCTTGCCGATGGCGGTGGCCTTGCCCACCACGGATTTCGGCTTGCCGAAGGCATCCTGATCCCTGGCCATGTTCCCGTTGTATTCGGCGATGGTCGCCTCCAGCCTGGTCAGATCCATCTCGAAACGGGCCGCCAGCGCCGCCAGGGTATCGAACTTCCAGATGGTGCCCTCGGTGCCGTTCTTCGCCTCCAGCGAGAGATGCAGCCGCTGCTTGTCGTGGTAGCTGTCTACCCCGGTCTGGTCATAGATGAGGATCGCCTGCTGACCGGGCTTGAGCTTGCGCCGCTCGGCCAGGATAGCGAGCCCCAGCCCCTGGCGGTCATTGTTGTTGTGCTCGTTGATGAAGCGCCGACAGGTCTGCGGGTTTACCAGAATGCCCCAGTTGATGTCTTCGGTAGGGATGGCGAAGGCGAAGCGGAACAGCGTCATGTGCACCGGCTTGAAGCCCGCCTGCATCATGCACTTGAGGGCACCGCCTGTGGCGCCGGGGCTGGCGGTAGAGACGCAGTCGTGCAACACCCCTATCTCATCGCCGCGGAACTTGCGATCCTGGTTGAAACCGCCGGAGGCCATCACCAAGGCCCGCTTCACCTTGTAGAACCTGGTGACGCCGGTGCCGTTGAAGGCGGGATCGTCATTGCGGCCAAAGTCCGGGGTATCGAGATCGAAGAAATACTCCTCCCTGACCCGCACCCCCACCACGCGCCCGCCGCCATCCCGATAGATCTCTTCCAGCTTGACCCGCTTGCGGATCTCGATGTTGGGCAGGTGCCTGGCCATGTAGGCGTGCAGGTTCTTGATGACACCGGTGCCACCCTCCTTCGGCCACACGACCCGGGCGCGGGAGTGGCCGCCGAGATCCTTCACGCCGGTGCCGTTGCCCATGCTCTTGTCGTATTCGACCCCGTGATCGGCCATGAAGTTGAACAGCGTCAGGCTGTTTTGCGCCACCACCTTGCTGATGTCCGGGTGATTGAAGCCCCTGGACTCTCTTTCCATGTCTGCATAGAGCAGTTCCCAGCTGTCATCCGTTACCCCCATCGCCTTCTGCCACTCGGAGCCGACCACCGCCATGTTGAGGCCGGAGATCAGCGAGGAGCCACCGAGGCGAGACATCTTGTCGGCGATGACGATCTTCATACCGGCACGGGTCTCCGCCGCCTTGATGGCCGCGACCGAGCCCGCGATACCGCTGCCAATGACCAGGATGTCCATCTCCTCGTCCCAGGGCAGTTGGGTCGGATCGATGCAGCCTGGACTCTGGCCGGCGCTGGCAACACTGGGGATGGCGGTAGCGATGGACGCAAAGGCTGCCGTTTGCAGGCCCTTGGTCAAAAAATCGCGCCGGGAACGGTTGGACTGCTCTGGCATGATGAACTCTCTGCTATTGAAGAAGAGCCTCATGCTCCATAATGCGCGTCCACCGCTCTATAGTGGCTGACCGCAGATCGGTGCCGACCTTGATCTGGATCAAGGACCAGACAGTACCGGATAGTGCCCTAATCGCCCTTTCCCTCTATCAGGAGCAACGAATCTCATGGGCCGCGTCCTCCTCTGCATTTCCCTGCTCTGGCTCGGCTGGCTCGGGCCGCTCGTCGCCAAGGAGTGGCAGACCAGCCTCAGGCCGGTGATCCGCATCGGTGTCATCACCTTCGATCAGCCCGACGCCGAGAAGGCTCGCTGGCAACCGACGGTGGATTATCTCAACCGGCGCTTGCCGCAATACCAGTTCCGGCTCGTGAGCGGGGACGTGAGCAGCCTCAATCAGCTCGTGGCCTCCGGCACCCTGGACTTCGTCATCAGCAATGGCCTGAAGTTTCTCGATTACCAGCGCCAGCATGATGCGGTGCGCCTGCTGAGCCTCAGCCCCCTGCAGGGCTCCGCCGAGCAGGCGGTCGGCTCGACCCTCATCTCCCGTGCCGATGGCCCCCCTATCACCGACTGGCAAATGCTGGGGCACCAGCGCATCGTTGCCACCAGTCCGGAAGCCTTCGGTGGTTTTCAGATCATCCAGGGGCTCTGGCTCAAGGCCGGACTCGATCCCAGAGAGGCATTCCCCGGATTGCTGTTTGCCGGTTTGCCGCAAGAGGATCTGCTGCACCTGCTGCAAGACGGCAGCGCCGAGGTGGCGATCCTGCCGACCTGCATCCTGGAGCAGGCCATCGCTCAGGGACGCTACAAGGCCGATCAATTCAGGGTCATACTGCCGCAGCCCCAATCCGCGCTCCCCTGCCAGAGTTCGACCCCGCTCTACCCCTCCCTCAGCCTGGCCAGGCTGGCGCATGTCAACGAGGCCTTCGCCCGGGATCTCGCCAGAGTGTTGCTGGAAATACCTGCCGACTCGGATGCCGCCAGGGCGGGTCACTATCTGCACTGGACGGCGCCGGTCAAGGACGCCGCCGTCATCGCCCTGCAACAGCAGCTCGACGCCGCCAACGCGCAGCCGCTGGCGTTGCAGATCTGGCATCACTATCGCGGCTGGTTGCTGATCGCCCTGGGGCTGTTGCTGCTGCTGGGGGGCTATCACCTGAGGGTGAAACACCTGGTGCAGTTGCGCACCCGCCAGCTCAAGGAGAGCAACCTGCAGCTCACCCAGGCGCTGACCGACAATCGGCTCGCGGCCGAGCGCCTGAGCCAGCAACAGCAGCAGCTCTTCTCGGCGCAGCGGGTGCTGCTGTCCGGCGAGCTGGCGGCCGGGATAGCGCACGAGCTGAACCAGCCGTTGATGGCGCTCAACAACTACCTGGCGGGTTGCCGGCTGCGCCTGGCGGCCCAGCCACCGGCGCTGGCCGATGTCGAGCAGGGGCTCACGCTGGCCCTCGCCCAGGTGACCCAGGCCAAGGGGATCATCGCCCGGCTGCGCAACTTCATGCGCAAGGGCGAGGCGCAGGATAGCGCCGTCTCCTTTGATGAGCTGCTGCAGTGCACCCTGCCGCTCTTTCGGGATCAGTTCAGGCGCCAGCGCATCGCCCTGAGCCTACCCGAAGGAGACCCGGTCCCACTGCGGGTCGATCCCACCCTGATGCAGCAGGTGCTGGTCAACCTGCTGTGCAACGCCGGTGAGGCGGTGGCACTCAACCCCGACACGCGGCCGCCATGCATCGCCATCCGCCAGCGGATCGAGGCCGATCGGGTGGTCATCAGCATTCATGACAATGGCACCGGCATGACCGAGGCACAGCGGGCCCATCTCTTCGTGCCGTTTCATACCAGCAAGAAGGAGGGGCTGGGGCTTGGCCTCATCATCTGCAAGCGGATCATCGAGTCTTATCAGGGAACTATCTGGGCGGAGCAGGTGGCACAGGGAGCGGTGCTCGCCTTCTCTTTGCCACTTCACCCGCAGGCCGATCAGGGAGCGCAACCATGAGAGAAAACGTCTATCTGGTGGACGACGATCCCACAGTACGGGCGTCGTTGAGCTGGCTGCTGGAAGCGATACAGATCACGCTGCAGAGCTACGACGGGGCTCGCCGCTTCTTGGCCGAGGCGGATCTCGACCAGCCGGGTTGCCTGATCCTCGATCTCTGCATGCCGGGGATGAGCGGTGGCGAGCTGCAAGAGGCGCTCAACCGGATACCCAATACCCTTGCCATCGTCTTCCTCACCGGCGAGGCGGATGTCGCCACCACGGTGAGTCTCTTCAAGCAGGGCGCCTTCGACCTGCTGGAGAAACCGGTGGACTCCGACGTACTGCTGGAGGCGATAGGCCGCGCCTGCGCCCACAGCCGCCAGTTGCATGAACGGCTGCATGCCCGCCGTGCACTGCAGACGCGGCTCGAACGGTTGTCGGCACGGGAGCGGGAGATCATGGCGCTGGTGCAGGAGGGGATGCAGAACAAGCAGATAGCAGATCGGCTCTGCATCGCCCTGCGTACCGTCGAAATTCACCGCCACAACATGATGAAGAAGATGGGCTGTACGACCCCGCTCCAGCTGGTGCAGCAGTTGGCCGAGGCTCAGATCCGCTAGCCGGCTCGAACGGCCATGGTGCGGACGACCCCGGCGACAATCAAAAAAAACGGCGCCTATTGGCGCCGTTTTTTGATGAGCAAACTGATCTCAGGGGGCCAGCAGGGCACGCACCTTGTCGAGATCGGTCTGGGTATCCACCCCGACCGGCGGCGCTTCAAGCGCCTGGGCCACGTGGATCTTCTCCCCGTACCAGAGCACCCGCAGCTGCTCCAGCGCCTCGACCTGCTCGAGCGCGCTCGGCGCCCAGTCCACGTAACGCTGGATGAAACCGGCGCGATAGGCATAAATGCCGATGTGGCGCTGATAGTGATTGCCAATCTGCTCATGGCTCTTGGCAAAGCGATCCCTGTCCCAGGGAATGCTGGCGCGGCTGAAGTAGAGGGCGTAACCATCCTTGTCCGTCACCACCTTGACCGCATTAGGATTGAACGCCTCTTCGGCATCCTTGATCGGCACAGATAGGGTCGCCATGGGGGCAGTGGCAGCGGCCAGATTGTCCGCCACCTGACGGATGATGACGGGCGGAATGAGCGGCTCATCCCCCTGCACGTTGACGATGATGGTATCGGCAGCGAAGCCGTAGTGACGGCACACCTCGGCCAGGCGCTCGGTGCCGGACTGGTGATCCGGTGAGGTCATGCACACCTCGACGCCGGTTGCCTGCAGCGCCTGCCGCACCCGCTCATCGTCGGTGGCGACGATCACCCGATCGGCGCCCGATTGCAGGGCCTTCTCCACCACGTGCTGCACCATGGGCTTGCCATGGATGTCCGCCAGCGGCTTGCCCGGCAAGCGGGTCGAGGCGTAACGGGCCGGAATGACGACGACGAAACTCATGGCTTCAGCTCTTCCAGGGGCAGATGACGCGCCCGGTTCTCCAGGAGGACCGGAATCCCCTCCTCCAGCGGATAGGCCAGTCTGTCGAAACGGCAGATGAGCTCATGGGCAGCCTTGTCCGATTGCGGTTGATAGTGCAGCTTCCCCTTGCAAACCGGGCAGGCGATGATGTCGAGCAATTTGATATCCAGTGCCAAAACGAAACTCCTTCAACGATGTCGAGCAAGCGACGATCTCGGACGGGCTAGGCTGCCGAGCAGTTTAATGTTCCATCGCCGGAGCCGAAACCCGGCTCCTTGCAATTGTGCCGCACGAGCGATGACGTCGTGCAGGCGATGATCTTGCGCCATTCAATGTGCATGGTCAGGGCCGGGTGCCTGCAGCGGGGCCAACCGTTGCAGCAGGGTATCGAGCAGGGCGGCGGGCAACTCGGCGCTGACCGGTAGATACCACCAGTGCGGCGGCGCGAAGGCCCGGCACTTGACCGCATCCTTCTCCGTCATCAGCAGGGGGCGCTGGCCGAAGCGGGCGAGCAGCTCATCCCGATCAAAGGCCTGATGATCCGCATAACCGACACGCTCTGCCAGCTCATAACCGAGTCCGGTCAGGGTGGCAAAGAAGCGGGGAGGATGGCCTATGCCCGCCAGTGCATCCACAGGGCCAGCAAGGGGGGCCTCAAGGGGCGCATCGTCGCACACGCGGCGCGGCGCGGCCGCCACCAGCGCCATGGGGTATTCCCCCTGAGCCGGGGTGCCGCCGTTGCAGATGATGGCATCGACCCGCTTGAGGCGGGTCATGGGTTCGCGCAGCGGCCCCATGGGCAGCAGGCAGCCATTGCCGAAGCGCCGGGCCCCATCCACCACCACCAGTTCGATGTCCCGGGCCAGGGCATAGTGCTGCAGACCGTCGTCGGTGATGATGATGTCCACCTCGCCGCTTTGCTCCAGCAGACGCACCGCATCGGCGCGCTTGGGCGCCACCACCACGGGGCAGCCGCAGCGCCTTGCGATGAGCACCGGCTCATCCCCCGCCTGGGCGGTGGTGCTGGTGGTACCCAGCCGGTAAGGGTAATGGGGCGCCTTGCCACCGTAACCCCGGCTGACCACGCCGGGGCGCCAGCCACGGGCTTGCAGCTGTTCCACCAGCCAGACCACCACAGGGGTCTTGCCGTTGCCACCGACCGAGATATTGCCCACCACGATCACCGGCAGGCTGGCGCGATAGGTGCTGAACCAGCCACGCCGGTAGGCGAAGCGGCGCCCGCCGCTGACGAGGGCAAACAGCAGGGCCAAGGGGGCCAGCGCCCAGCGCCAGCCACTCTTGCCGTACCAGAGACGCTCCAGCATCAGCCCTTGTTGCTCACAGCGACGTTGCCAAACTGAATGGCCCGCAACTGGGCATACGTGCCCTGTTGGGCCATCAGGGCGTCATGGTTGCCGCGCTCGACGATATGACCCTCGTCGATCACCAGGATCTCGTCCGCCTTCTCGATGGTGGAGAGACGATGGGCGATCACCAGGGAGGTGCGCGCCTTGCACAGCTCGTCGATGGCCGCCTGGATGTGGCGCTCGGACTCGGTATCCAGTGCCGAGGTGGCCTCGTCCAGCAGCAGTACCGGGGAGTCACGCAGCAGGGCACGGGCGATGGCGATGCGCTGGCGCTGACCACCGGACAACGAAGCGCCATTCTCGCCGATGACGGTGTCATAGCCTTCCGGCATCTTGCGCACGAACTCGTCGGCATGGGCGATGCGGGCGGCATGCTGGATCTCTTCCCGGCTGTACTTGTCTTCTGCCGCGTAGGCAATGTTGTTGGCCACGGAGTCGTTGAACAGGTGCACATGCTGGGAGACCAGGGCGTACTGCTTGCGCAGCTCGCTCAACTTGTATTCGCGGATGTTGACGCCGTCCAGCAGGATCTCCCCCTGCTCTATGTCATAGAAGCGGGTCAAGAGGCTCGCGATGGTGCTCTTGCCGGAGCCGGAGCGACCCACCAGAGCCACGGACTTGCCCGCCTCCACCTTGAAGCTGATGTTGTGCAGCGCCGGGGTATCCTTGGTCGGGTAGGTGAAGGTGACGTTGCGAAACTCGATCTCCCCACGGGCACGCTCCAGGGTGCGGGTGCCGGTGTCCTGCTCCGGGGTGGAGTCCAGCAGACCGAACAGGCTCTGGCAGGCGGTGATGCCGCGCTGGAACTGGTTGTTCACGTCGGTCAGACTTTTCAGCGGCTTGAGCAGCATCATCATGGAGGTGACCATGACGGTGAAGGTGCCCGCGGTCAGGGTCGCCTTGACCGAGTCGATGGTCGCCACATAGAGGAAGACCGCCAGGGCGACCGAGGCCACCATCTGGACGATGGGGCTGCCGATGGCGTCGGCCGCCACCATCTTCATGGTCTGCTGGCGCATCCGGTTGCTGACCTGATAGAAGCGCTTGTCCTCTACCTGCTGGCCGCCGAACATCAGCACCTCTTTATGGCCCTTGAGCATCTGCTCGGTGGAGGTGGTGATGTCACCCACCGCCTGCTGGATGTGGCGGCTGATCTTGCGGAAACGACGGCTGATGAGACCAATCAGCACCCCCACCACGGGGCCGACCACCAGGAAGATCACCGACAGCTGCCAGGAGTGCCAGAACATCAGGCCGAGCAGGCCGATGACGGTGGCCCCTTCGCGCACCAGAGACACCAGGGTGGAGCTCGCGGCTGACGACACCTGACCGGCGTCATAGGTCACCTTGGAGAGCAGGTTGCCGGTGTTCTGGCGGTCGAAGAAGCTCATGGGCATGGCCATCAGGTGGCTGAACACCTGCTGCTGCAGCCGCATCACCACATGGTTGCCGACCCAGGCCATGCAGTAATTGGAGAGGAAGGCGGCGCAACCGCGCAGGGCCACGATGCCGAGCACAAAGAAGGGCATCCACTTGAGCACGCTGCTGTCATTGCCGTTGAGGCCCTGATCGATGAGCGGCTTGATGGAATAGACGAAGGTGGTATCCACGGCCGCATAACCCAGCATGCCGATGATGCCGCCCACCAGCCCCAGTTTGCGATCCCGGACATAACCGAGCAGGCGTTTGAAGACGGGCCAGCTCTCTTGTGAGGTTTCTTGTTGCATGAATAGCCGTTAATGAGGGAAATGACGGGGTATTCTAGCCAAAGCGCAGGATTACACCAAGCGTTGCCATCGCCTGGCCATCTCCCTCCCCCTCCCTCAAAGGGAAATGACGGATTATTGCCCTAGCCAAAGCGCAGGATTACACCAAGCGTTGCCATAACCCAGGCCCATCCCAAAGGGAAATAACGGCTACTCCACAGGCCAGAGCCCGGATTGCCACCAGTGGCCATTGCGCCTGTACCAGGGACCCTGCTCGCGCTCGGGCCGGATCTCGAGCCCGGCCTCCCCCGCCTCGATCAGGATGGCGCCATCCTGCCCCGTCACCCACTGGTGGGCGCCCTGGTATCTCGCCACCACCTCGGGGCGGGGAAACTGCCACTGGTTCCTGTTACCGGCGCTGTGGATGACGACATCCGGGTTCACCGCCGCCACGAAGCCCGGGGTCGAGGAGGTGCGGCTGCCATGGTGAGGACTCACCAGCACGGCGCTGGCGAGGGTGCTGAAGCGAGTACTGGCAGATGTGCTGGCGAACACGTCTCCCTCTCCCTTGCTCTCCAGGGCCAGCAGGCGACGCTCCGCCTCCTGCTCTATGTCGCCACTGAGCAGGAGACGATGCCGGCCATCGCTTATCTGCACCACGCAACTGTCGTTGTTGCGACCCGCCCCCGGCCGCTCGGGCCAGAGCACGCGAAAATCCAGCCCCTGCCAGTGCCAGCGCTGACCACGGCGACACAGGGTCGTGCTGCGGGCGAAGCCGAACGAAGAGAGCTCGCGGCGCACCGGCATCGCCTGCAGCATTGCTTGCCGGTTGCCCGCATGGTCCCTGTCCTTGTGACTGATGATGAGGGCATCGAGTACCCGCACATCGAGCCGGTTCAACACGGGCAGGATGGCGGCCTCCGCCATGTTGTAACCGCCGGGGTAGCGATCCCCGGTGTCATAGAGGATGCCGCGCTCGCCGCGGGTGACGAGTACCGACAAGCCCTGCCCCACGTCCAGCACCCGCACCTGCCAGGGCGTGGGAGCAGGCCAGGCCCCCAGCAACAGGGCTGCCCCCACCGGGAGCAGCAAGCCGCGCCCTCCCGGCAGGTGCCAGGCCCCCCACAGCAGCACCAGCAAGGTGCTGACGGGCATCAGCCAGCCGGGAACCGACCACCAGAGCTGCAGATGGTCCGCCAGCAGGCCGAGTCCCCACAACACCCACGTCAGCCCCAGATCGGACAGCCAGAACAGGGCATGAGCCAGGGCAGTGGAGAGCGGCGCCAGCAGCACGCCGATCAGCGCCAGCGGAATGATCCCGAGACAGAACAGCGGCAACGCCAGCAGATTGATCAGGAGCGCCAGCGGGGCCATGCCTTCGAACAGCAGCAGTTGCAGGGGCAGCAACCCGAGCAGCAGCAGGCACTGCAGACGCACCAGCCCGGGGCGCGCGTGCAGCAGGCTCGCCAGCAACAACAGGGCCACCGCCAGGAAGGAGAGCCAGAAACCGGCCGAGTAGAGGGCGAAGGGATCCCAGAGCACGAGCACCACGAAGGCCCACAGCCAGATGCGGTGGCTGGGCCAGTCCCGCTTCAGCCAGCGCAGCAGGCTCCACACCAGCACCATGATGAGGGCCCGCTCGGTCGCCACCGCAAAACCCGCCAGCCAGCTGTAGACGGCGGCAAACAGCAGGGAGATCAGAATGGCCCCCCGCAATCCCAGCAGCCGCCCCAGCCACCAGCCGAGTACCGCCACCAGGGCGATATGCTGGCCGGAGATGGCGATGATGTGGGTCAGGCCGCTGCCGCGAAACAGATCCCACTGGGCATCCGTGATGCCCCCCTGCTCCCCGAAGGTGAGCGCCGCCAGCAAGGGGGCCTGGCCCAGCCCCTGCCAGGCGGTGCTGGCTGCAGCCAGCCAGCGCTCCCGCATCCCCGGGGTCGACGCCTGGACCTCGATGAGACGGCGCAGGTTGCCGGTCGCCGTGATCCCCTTGCCAAGCAACAGGCGCCGCCCATCCATGCCTGCCTCGTTGGCCAACCCGTGGGCGGGCTTGAGAGAACTCACCAGGGTAATGCGGCTGCCTGCGGGCAGGGGCGGCAGTGCCTGGTAGGCATTGATCCTGACGAGGGGGGCCACCCCGAGGGGCTGCTCGTCCAGCGTCTCGACCCGCAGCAGCAGGCGGGCAAATTTATCTCGTGGTTTATCGCCTGAGGGCTCCGTACTTTGCACCCGTGCGGTTATGATGTGGCTGGTCTGTGTCTCCAGCTTGTCCAGCCAGGTCAGCCGATACTGCAGGTTCAACTGCATCCAGAGCACCCCGAGCACCAGAAACAAGAGCCGCCAATGGCGGCCATGGGCGAGCAGGATCGCAAAAGCCAGCAGTGCGCCGCCCCATGCAGTAGAGGGTAACCAGGGCCAGAGCAGTGAGGAGCTTGCCCCCAGGGCAAACGACAACAGACGCAGATCCATGGAGCAAGTATTTAGCAAGGTTTCAAACATGCCCAAACGACTCATCAAACGCTGGCTGCCCGATCAGGACAAGCTCAAGGAGCACAAGCACTTGCGGCTGTTCGGCAAGCTGCTGCTCGATGCCAACCTCTGGCACCTCAACCGCCGCTCCGCCGCCGGTGCCTTCGCGGTCGGCCTCTTCATGGCCTGGATCCCCCTCCCCTGCCAGATGCTGCTGGCGGCTGGTGGCGCCATCCTCTTTAGGGTCAATCTGCCCCTCTCGGTCGCCCTGGTCTGGCTCTCCAACCCAGTCACCATGCCGCCGCTGTTCTATGGCGCCTATCTGGTGGGCTGCCAGTTGCTCGGCCACCCCGCCCAGCACATCGATATCCAGTTCACCTGGGCATGGCTGGTCTCGGTATTTGAAACCCTGGCCCCGCCGCTGCTGCTGGGATCTCTGGTGCTCGCGCTCTTGAGTTCGCTGCTGGGTTACACCCTCATCCGCACCTTCTGGCGCATCAATACGGTGCGCCAGTGGCAGAAGCGCAAGGGGGCGCGGGCATGCTGAGCCGCTGGCTGGTCCGTATCAAGATAAACCCCGACACCCTGCGCCAGCAGAAGTGGTTCGCCCTGTTTGGTGAGCGCCTGCTGACCCCCGCCCTCTGGCAGGGTGGCACCCGGGCGCTCAGCGGCGCCGTGGCGGCCGGCCTCTTCGCCAGCTGGATCCCCGTTCCCATGCACTCCCTGGTGGCGGTCGGACTGGCGCTGGCGTTCAGCCTCAACCTGCCGCTGGCACTGCTGACGGTCTGGTTCAACAACCCGCTGACGCTGCCCTTCATGTACCTCTATGCCTATCGCACCGGCTGCCTGGTGCTGCACCAGACGCCTGAGCCGTTTCACCTCACCTGGTCATTGCACTGGCTGGAACATGAGGCGGCGACCCTGGTGCCCCCCTTCCTGCTCGGCAGCCTGTTGCTGGCGGTGCTGACCGCCACCACCGGGGCCCTGCTCACTCTCTTGATGCTGCAACTGGGCAGGCTGAGCCACTCCCGCTGAGCCCCCTCCCCGACCTTCGGGTTCCCTGTAGGCCTCAACTCGCCCCGCCTTGCCATCGTTTGGCTCTGCCACCACACTCCTTGTAGCCCTCAGCTTGCCGCTACCTGCCAAGACAAGGAGTTCACCATGGCCCAACCGCTGACGCTGGCCTATGCCAATGGCCAACCCATCTCCCTGCTGCCCGCCATGGCCAACCGCCACGGCCTCATCACCGGCGCCACCGGTACCGGCAAGACCGTCACCCTGCAGGTGCTGGCAGAGGGGTTCTCCCGCCTCGGGGTGCCGGTCTTTCTGGCGGATGTGAAGGGGGATCTCAGCGGCCTCGGCGCCGGTGGCACTCCATCGGCCAAGCTGGATGCCCGTCTGGCCCAGCTCGGCATCCCGGCCCCCGCTTTTGCCGCCTGCCCCACCCTGTTCTGGGATCTCTTCGCCGAGCAGGGGCACCCGGTGCGCGCCACCATCTCCGACATGGGCCCCCTGCTGCTGGCCCGTCTGCTCGGCCTCAACGACACCCAGAGCGGGGTGCTGGAGCTGGTGTTCAAGGTGGCGGACGACGAGGGGCTGTTGCTGCTCGATCTGAAAGATTTGCGCGCCATGGTGCAGTTTGCCGGAGACAACGCCAAATCCCTCACCACCCGCTATGGCAATGTGTCGACCGCCTCCATCGGCGCCATCCTGCGCAACCTGCTCACTCTGGAGAGCGCGGGAGGGGACCACTTCTTCGGCGAGCCCATGCTGGACATCCAGGATCTGCTGCAGACCGACGGGGCCGGTCATGGCCACATCAATGTGCTGGCGGCCGGCAAGCTCACCCAGTCCAGCCGGCTCTATGCCTGCTTCCTGCTCTGGCTGCTCTCCGAGCTGTTCGAGCAGTTGCCCGAGGTGGGGGATCCCGATAAACCCGTGTTGGTGTTCTTCTTCGATGAGGCACATCTCTTGTTCAACGACGCCCCCAAGGCGCTGCTGGAAAAAATTGAACTGGTGGTGCGCCTCATCCGCTCGAAAGGGGTCGGCGTCTACTTCGTGACCCAGAGCCCGGCCGACATTCCCGACAGCGTGCTGGGGCAGCTCGGTAACCGGGTGCAGCATGCCCTGCGCGCCTTTACCCCAAGCGATCAGAAGGCGGTGCGCATCGCCGCCAACACCCTGCGTGCCAACCCGGCCTTCGACGCGGCCGGCGTCATCACCGAGCTCGGGGTGGGCGAGGCCCTGGTTTCCCTGCTCGATGAGAAGGGGCGCCCCTGCGTGGTGGAGCGCGCCTTCATCGCCCCGCCCGCCAGTCGCATAGGTCCCCTGAACGACGCCGAGCGGCAGATCCTGATCCAGGGGTCAGTGCTCCACGGCAGATATGAGACCCGCGAGGATCGCGAATCCGCCTTCGAGCGGCTCAATGGCGGGGCACCAGCCGCCTCAGATGATGCCCCCCCATCCCCGTCGGAGCAGGGTGGTGGGTTGCTCGATGCCCTCAACGGCATCCTGTTCGGGCGCACAGGCCCGCGCGGTGGCCAGCATGACGGCGTGGTGCAGACCGCCGCCAAGAGCGTGGCCCGCACCCTGGGCAACGAGGTGGGTCGTCAGTTGGTACGGGGGGTGCTCGGCTCTCTGCTCGGGGGCAGCAAACGGCGCCGCTGATGCCGGAAAACAGGCATGAAAAAGCCCGCCGACATGGCGGGCTTTTTACTGAGCGGATGCCGATGGTTGTGCTTACAGCACCTTGGCGATGGCATCGCACAGGGGATCTATTGATATTGACGCGGGTGATTCCCGCATAGAACCTCTTCGCCTCAGTTACAGCACCTTGGCGATGGCGTCGCACAGGGGATCTATGTTGGCGCGGGTGATCCCGGCCACGCTGATCCGGCCGGAGCCGACGATGTAGATGGCAAACTCGCTCTTGAGGCGCTCCACCTGATCCTTGGAGAGACCGGAGAAGGAGAACATGCCGTTCTGCTCGCGGATGAAGCTGAAGTCCTGGCTCACGCCGAGGGCGCTGAGCTTCTCCACCAGCAGCTCGCGCATCTCGCGAATGCGCACCCGCATCGCTGCCACCTCTTCCACCCACTCGGCATAGAGGGCCGGATCGCTGACGATGGTGGTCACCACGGCGGCGCCGTGTGACGGCGGGTTGGAGTAGTTGGCACGAATGACGGTCTTGACCTGGGTGAAGGCCACGTCGGCAATCGCCTTGGTCGCGCTGACCAGGGTGAAGGCGCCGACCCGCTCGTTGTAGAGGCCGAAGTTCTTGGAGAAGGAGCTCGCGACCAGCAGCTCGTCATGGCACTCGGCGAAGATACGCAGCCCCTCGGCATCCTCTTCGATACCACGGGCAAAACCCTGATAGGCAAAGTCAAACAGCGGCAGCCAGCCGGCGGCGGCACTCTGTTTGGCCAGGGCGCGCCACTGATCCGCGGTGGGGTCAATGCCGGTCGGGTTGTGGCAGCAGCCGTGCAGCAGCACCAGATCGCCAGCCTGGGCTTCGCAGAGCGAGGCCTGCATGGCGGCAAAGTCGAGACCCTTGGTCGCCGCATCGTAGTACTTGTACCACTTGACGGTGAGGCCGGCGGCCTGGAACACGCTGACGTGGTTGGCCCAGGTGGGATCGGAGATCCAGATGGTCTTGGCCAGGCCGTTGCGCACCACGAACTCGGCGGCGATGCGCAGGGCCCCTGTACCACCCGGCGCCTGGGCTGTCTTGGCGCGGCCGCTGGCGACCAGGGCGGAGTCCTGCCCGAACAGCAGTTGCTGCACTATGCGGCCATATTCGATATTGCCTTCAATACCGAGGTAGTTCTTGGTCTTCTCGTCGGTGAGCAGCTTCTGTTCGGCTTTCTTGACGCAATTAAGGATAGGAGTGGCACCGGTCTCATCCTTGTAGATCCCGACCCCCAGATTGATCTTGTGGCTGCGAGAGTCGGCACGGAAGGCTTCGGTCAGGCCCAGGATCGGATCCGCTGGGGCGGCAACAACCTTTTCAAACATGGTATTCCCTGTATTCCGTTGAGTTCGTTGGCTGGCAAAGCAGGTTGGCAAACAAAAGCGCCCCTTTGGCGAGCGCTCCGTCAACTCTTTATACCACTGCCTTCCATAGGGGAAAACCGCTTTCTCAAGGGGGATGACGGCCCCGTCAGCCGATGGCATGCCAGCCCGATGCCAGGGCACATACTTCGGCCGACAAGCCGCGGTTGGACTCCACCAGATCGCTGCACAAAGCTCGCAATGGACGGGGGATCCTGCTCGGCTCCCAGGGACGAGCGTCCTGCAGAGGGGCGGCATAGGCCTCCTTGATGGGGGCCAGCTCCCGGGGCAGCCACCAGCTGGCCGGACGCCCCAGTCGCTGGGCCAGCGCCTGCACCCGATCCACCCCGGCAGGGTCGAGAGCGGTGAGATGGCTCCACAGCACATTGGGCGGCAAAGCGGCCACCACCTGCTGCAGGGCCAGGGAGGCAGATGGGGGTGCCCACACCAGCAAGCAGCCTGACTCAAGAAGAAGCTCGGCAAAGGCGCCGACGCTGTCGGTGGTGATCACCCGCTCGATATTCCCCTCCCCCCACAGGATTTTGCCAAGATCCGCAAGGGTGCGCTCAGGCAGGGCCACTTCGCCGAGGGCCTGCAGCCAGGGCGCCGCGTCGATCAGGGTACCGCTGCTAAAAAAGAGGCTGAACGGCTGGGCGGAGCGCAAGCGCAACAGCTGATCGGCACAGAGCCGAATGCCCTTGTCCTCAAAGTCGATCTGCTCGTTGGGGGTGAAGTTCACATCTGACTTGCGATAGAGCGCCGCCAGCACCCGCTCGTTGACCTGCTCCCCCAACTGCCAACCCTGAGCATGAAGCCACTCCTCGGGCTCGGGGGGAGCGGTGGCGATCTCGGCCAGCATCAACTCACGGGTGAGATAGCGCCGTCCGGCCGGTGTGAGCTCATAGCTGTTGCTGCCATGGGCGAGCAGCAGCTGGTTATCCTTGAGCAGACCCACCAGCGGTTGCCACTGGCGGCCACGGATCACCACAGGCGAGTGGCCCAGCAACTGCTGCGCCAACGCCCGCCACTCGGGGTGACTGAAATCGATCACACGCATCCTTCCCTGTCGGCAGACCATCTTTCAACGAATTGAATAATCTAGCGATTTACGAGGGGGGAGCCAAGGACGGAAAAGAGACAACGTGACCTGGCGCAGGGCCAAACAGCGGGGTATGAGGAAGGTGAAAGGCAGATAAAACAAAACGGCCAAGCAAGCTTGGCCGTTTATCAACTAAATCCGTACTAAGACTGGATTAGAAGTTGTATTGCAGGGCAACAGTGAACTCGTCGTCCTTGTCATTGATACCCTGAATCTTGTACTCAGTGTATGCCTTGAACTTGGAAGTGAAGTTGTACTGAACACCCAGCAGGGTTTCATCAACGATGTCTTCGTAGGAAGAACCGGAAGAGTTGGACAGAACCTTGCCTTCGGCAAAGTTGTAGCCAGCCAGGAAGGTCCAGGCGTCTACGTTGTAGGAGGCAGCCAGCTCGTAGCCACGGCCCTTGTCCTTGTTGCTACCTTGGGTGGTGTTGTCGTAGCTCAGGTCACCCTGGGTGTACATACCAGCGAAGTAGAAACCGTTGATGGCGTAGTGTGCGCCCAGGGCCCACTCTTTCTTGTCGCCAGAAGCGCTGGAAGCGGTGCTTTCCAGGTCGGAGTAGGCGTAACCGGCGTTCAGGCCCAGACCGAAGTCGAAGTCATAACCGGCAGCAGCGGCGTAGCCGTAGTTGCGCTTGGCGTTCGGACCATAGATGGCGTCTTCTTTGATGCCTTGACCGATATCAGTAACCTTGACGGCCTTGTCATCGTTGGTCTGATAGGACAGTTTGCCCTTGAAGCCACCGAAGGTGTTGGAATAGATGATCTGACCTTCTTGACGACCGTCATAGAAGTTACCTACGTCACCCCATTCGTTGAAGATATCGGTCGGCTCCAGCACGTCGTAGAACGCGGTGTCGGTCTGGCCGAAGATGATCTTGCCGTACTGGGTACCGTCGAAACCGACGTAGATGTGACGGGAGTCAAACTTGTTGGCGGAGTTCTCAGCAGAAACTTGCCATTCGGTCTTGGCGATACCGGACCAGGTGTTGTTCAGTGCAACTTTACCGGACCAGCCCAGACGGGAGGAACCAACCAGTTCTGCGTCGGTGTCGTCGTGCTCGCCGTACATGTTGGCTTGTACACGGCCGTAGATATCAAAGGAAGTACCGTCTTTGTCATAAACGACTGCGGCGTTAGCGGCAGATGCAAACAGAGCCGGGATAGCGATAGCCAGAATTGTCTTTTTCATAGTTGTTTCCAATGCCTACTGTAATTAAACACTAAGTCCTTGTTATTCCCTGTGTTAGCGATGTTCTTTGCATCACTATGCCGCCGAGACTATCACCGGGTTTTAGGATCCGCAACGAAAAAACTTGGAACTTTTTGAGAAAACCATAGTCATAGGGAAAAATTTGTGAGCTGAATCCCATATTGTTTGCCCTCTCAGGGAAAACGTTTACAGCGATACTTGCTACCTGAATCGCCCTTTTTTGGTGGTTTATTGCACGTGCCGCTCACCCCATAACATAAGTGCGGATCCCGGCCCCTAACCCCTGCCTCGCCTTGCCTCGACCCCGGCCGCCTGTTGCGGGTATCCTGTGGCCATTCATCCCAGACACGGTCACGCCTCATTCATGCTATCGACTCGCCTCAAAGCCACCATTCGCAATACCTATCGACAGATTGCCGATGGTTTACCCGGTTTTGTGCCGCGCAAGGAGCAGAATTTTCTGGTGGCCGAAATCGCCAAGACGCTCACCGGTGAGTATGAGAAGAGTCGCCGCATCCTGGTGGCCGAGGCGGGCACCGGTATCGGCAAATCCCTCTCCTACGCCCAGGGCGCCATCCCTGTGGCACGGCTCACCCAGAAGAAACTGGTGATCTCCACCGCCACCGTCGCCCTGCAGGAACAGCTGATCCACAAGGATCTGCCGTTCTATCATCGCCACAGCGAGCTGCCGTTTCGCTTCATGCTGGTCAAGGGGCGTCAGCGTTACTGCTGCGAACACCTGCTTGAACAAGCGGCAAGCGGCGCCGAGATGGCCAATTTCGAACTCGACTTCGGTAGTTTGAGCAAGCACAAGCCGTCAGATTCTGACAAGGAACGCTATCAGGCGCTGTGGCAGGCCTACACCGAGGGGAAGTGGGACGGGGACAGGGACAACTGGCCCAAGCCCATTCCGGATCTGTGCTGGGATCGCATCGCCGCCGATCGCCACAGCTGCAACAAGGCGCTCAGCCACCATCAGCACTGCCCCTTCCACCGTGCCCGCAACGACATGGACACTGCCGACGTGCTGGTGGTCAACCATGCCCTGCTGCTCTCCGACCTCACCATGGGCGGCGGTATCATATTGCCGCCGCCGGATGAGTGTATCTATGTGCTGGATGAGGCTCATCACCTGCCGACCATAGCCCGGGATCACGGTGCCGCCTCGGCCAGCATCAAGGGGTCCCGCCGCTGGCTGGAAAAACTGGTGCAGAGCGCCGGCAAGCTGGCCAGGGCGCTGAACAAGGAGAGCTTGATCGACCCCCAGCTGAAACTGCAGGATGCCCTGGCCTCCCTGCAACCGGATCTCAAGGCGCTGGAGCAGTGGCTCGCCGGCAACGATCACCTGTTTGGCAGCGAGCAGCACCACAGATTTGCCGAGGGGGTCCTGCCCGATCCCCTGCCCATGCTGGCCGAAAACCTGAAGGAGGCGAGCAAGAAGGCGCTGCGGGCGCTGGACAGGATGCAGGGCGCCATCGGCGAGGCACTCAAAGACGGCGAAATCCGTCGCAAGGAGGCCGAACCCCTGCTGGCGGAGAGCGGTTTTCACCTGCAGCGGCTGGAGAGTTTCTGCGCCCTGTGGGAGATGCTGAGTCGCCACGTGCCGTCGGGCAAGACACCGCTGGCCCGCTGGATGGCCAGGAGCGAGGATGGGGACATCTGGCTGCACGCCTCCCCCATCGAGGTGGGTTATCTGCTGGAAGAGTGGCTCTGGTCCCGCTGTCTGGGCGCCGTGCTGGTCTCGGCCACCCTCACCGCCCTCTCCTCCTTCAGCTATTTCCGCCACCAGGTGGGGCTCAAAGAGCATGACGGCACCCGTTATCTGCGCCTGCGCTCTCCTTTCGAGTACCACAAGGCCGAGCTTTATCTGCCAAAAATGACCCATGAACCGAGCGCTCCCGGCTTTACCCAGGAGCTGGTCGATACCCTGCCCCGTCTGCTGGCGGGCAAGGAGGCGAGCCTGGTGCTTTTCTCCTCCTACCGCCAGATGAACGAGGTGGCAGTGGGGCTGCGGGCCAAGGGGCTCTCCCTGCTGGTGCAGGGGGAAGCGTCGCGCAACGCCCTGCTCACCCTGCACAAACAGAAGTGCGACGGCGGCCAGGCCAGCATATTGTTCGGCACCGGCAGCTTCTCGGAAGGGCTGGATCTCCCCGGTCACTACCTCACCAACCTGGTGATCACCAAGCTGCCCTTCGCGGTGCCGAACTCCCCGGTGGAGGAGGCGACCGCCGAGTGGGTCGAAAAACGCGGCGGCAACCCCTTCCTGCAGCTGACGGTACCGGAGGCGTCCCGCAAACTGATCCAGGCCTGTGGTCGTCTGATCCGCAAGGAAGCCGATCGGGGCCGGGTAACCATTCTCGATCGGCGCCTACTCACCAAGCGCTACGGCAAGGGCTTGCTCGATGCGCTGCCCCCTTTCACCCGGCGTATCGAATGAGGCATGTCGGGTTTATTTGACAGATGAGTCAGCAAGCTGACTGCCGGGCGGCGCCATAAACGGCTATTGCTGCTGTGGGGCAAACCTGTAAAAATGAGCCCCTATTTTTCAGTGGGCAATCGCCTGACTGTTCAAGGAGATGAAATGAAACTGACTGTTCTGGTGCCGGCCCTGGCTGGTCTGTTGTGGGCAGGTAGCGCCCTGGCTGATAGCCAACTGGAAATAAGCAATCCCTACGTGGTCCAGCTGATCGATGGCGAGTCCATCAATCCCAAGCTGCTGGACAAGAGCAGCACCTTCCCCATCAGTGCTGGCAAGCACCAGGTGGTGGTAGCCTTCGAAGGCAACTACTCCAGCCGCAGCGAGATCAAGCTGGTGACCGCCGAGCCCCTGGTGATCAACTTCACCGCCGGTGACAACCAGAAGCTGGTGCTGGATTTCAAGAAGCCCCGTAACGAATCTGAAGCCCAGCAATTCGTGAAACAGCAGAAAGTCGTTCTCAAGGACAAGGTCAGCGGTCAGGCCCTGGCCAGCGAACAGTTCATCATGCCGAAAGTGGGTGGCTTCCAGCTGACCCGTGACTATCAGCAGGAGCTGCTGAAGATGGGCAAGGCCTTCAACCAGCCAGCCACCGTTGCCGTCTCCAGTGCTGCCGTGATGGCCGCCGCCAGCGCGCCGGTCGAAGTAGCGCCGAGCAAGGCTCAGAGCAATCCGGAAGCCCTGACCCAGCTGCAGAGCTGGTACAACAAGGCCGATGCGGAGACCCGCAAAGCCTTCCAGATCTGGGTGATCCAGCAGCAATAAGGGCGCAGCGCGTCGCTTTATGCATAGAGGGGAGCCTGGCTCCCCTTTTTCATATCAGTTCGGGCCTATTGCCATGTCCCTGCGCATCTTCTACCACCCCTATTACTCCTCCCTGACGCTGCCCGAGCGCCACCGCTTTCCCCTGGCCAAGTACCAGGCGCTGTTTGAGCACCTGGGCAGTCTAGGTTATCCGCTGGCAGAGGCCGCGCCCGCCACGCCTGAGCAGATAAAAAGAGTGCACGACGCCGACTATGTTGAGGCAGCCCTCACCGGGCAGCTTGAAAGAGAGGCCATCCGCAGACTCGGTTTTCCCTGGTCACCCATGCTGATTGAACGCACCCTGCGCTCGGTCGGGGCCACCGTCGCCGCCAGCCGTCACGCCCTCGAGCAGGGCTGCGGCCTGCAGATCTCCGGCGGCTATCATCACGCTCACAGGGACTTTGGCAGCGGCTTCTGCCTGTTCAACGATTTGGTGATAGCGGCCCGGGCCTGCCTCGACGAGGGGCGCTGCGAGCAGGTGCTCATCGTGGATCTCGATGTCCACCAAGGAGATGGCAGCGCCGCCCTGTGCACGGGGAGCCGGGACATCATCACCCTCTCCCTGCATGGCGAGCACAACTTCCCCCACCACAAACCCGCCTCCCATCTGGACTTCGCCCTGCCAAGCGGCATGGAGGATGACACCTACCTCGAGACCCTGAGCCAGGCGCTGAATCTGGCGCTGCGCCTCTACCGCCCCGATCTCATCCTCTACCAGGCCGGGGTCGACGTGCACCAGGCCGACGAGCTCGGCTACCTCTCCCTGAGCGACGCCGGGGTGCGTCAGCGGGACGCCATGGTGTTTGACTGTGCGATAAGCAACGGTCTGCCCATCGCCGCCGTACCGGGAGGCGGTTATCGGCGCGACTGGCGGCAGTTGATCCCGCTGCACCTCTCCCTGTTCGAAGAGGCGAAAAAGCGCTATGGCTAGCGCCCCCTTTTCCCCTCGCCAGCCCCTGATAACAACAAGGCGGCCCCGGGGCCGCCTCTTCTTATATAGGGCACAGCTGCGTTTTGCAGTGCCTGTCATCAGAGACAGCACAGGGCATCATGCCTGGCGCTCGGCGCCCCTTCCCATCAGACACAGCCATCAGGCATGGGCCACCGGCGTCGGATGCTCACTCATGGGGCGCAGCAACATCAGCAGATAGATGAAGGACACGCTGGCGATCATGATAAACAGCAGGTTATCCGAGTAGTGCTGCATCAAGAGCGCGGTATAGGCAGGGCCCAGCAGGCTGCCTATGGTGTAGCTCAGCAGCAGCGCCTGATTCATCGCCACCAGCTGATGCTGCTCAACCCTCTCGCAGGCCCAGGCCATGGCCACCGGATAGAGGGTAAAACCGGCGGCGCCCAGGATGAAGAGCGCCGGCCCCATCGCCAGGTTACCGAGCATCGCCAAGGCACCCAGGATGACCACCAGCACCTGCATCCGCAGTACCAGCAAACGACCGAACCTGTCTGCCAGACGGCCGGCGGGCCACTGCCCCAGGATGCCGGCGCTCACCATCACCGCCATCCAGTAACCGATACCGGCATCACTCACCCCCTGATGGTTCAGGTAGAGCGGCATCAGGCCATAGAGCGACCCCAACACGATGCCGGAGATGATGCAGCCATTGACCCCAAGGCGCGCCTGACGCAGGCGCAGCATGGGCCACACCCGGGTTGCCCCCTGCGGCTCCCCCTGCTCGCTGACAATGCGGGTGAACAAGAGCGGCAGGATAGCGGCCAGTACCAGGCCAGTCACCCAGGGCAGCACATCCATCAGCGCGGTCGGCAGCGTGCTGACCAGCAGTTGCCCGAGCACAGTCCCCAGGTAATAGACCATCATGTAGGCGGCGAGCAGACGCCCCCGGTTGCGCGCGTTGCCGCTGCACATCAGCGCACTCTCCACCACCACCCAGATCATGGCGCAGCCGATGCCGGCGATGAAGCGCCAGCTGAGCCAGCTCCAGAACCCCAGGGTGACTCCTAAGCCCACACAGCCTGCGGCAAAGATCAGGGATGCCAGGTAGTAGCTGCGGTTGAACCCGGCGCGTTTGATCAGCGCCCCCGCCAGCAGGGTCCCCAGCAGGTTGCCGCAAAAATAGGCGGAGCCGACCATGCCCACCTGCCAGGTCGGAAGCTGGTCATGGGCGAGCCAGAGCGGCACCAGGGTATTCAACACCGCGATGGCCAGGGTCAACAGCAGCAGGCCACAGAGCAATAACAGCACTGGCCGGGAGTATGTGGTCATGGATAAAACCGTGGGGAGAGTCAAAATGCGAGCGCATCATGCCACTGCCAAAGCCATTGTCAATCGGCGCTGAGCCGTGGCGGTGGTGTTTTTCTGCGCGCAGACTCTACAGCCTGGATCTGAGCCGCGAGGTGCCCGCTGGCGGCCAAGGCGCTCCGCCATTTAGGGCGATACCCTGTCCATTGAAAAACGAAGAGGCGGCCCCGGGGTCGCCTCCTCTTTCTACCAGCACAATAGACGCTATTTCTGACGCTTTCTGGCGTACTTGCGACGGGCCCGCGCCTGGCGCTCCTCTTCCCGCTCCGCCTTCTCCTTGGCCTTCTGCTCCGCCTCCTCGGCCGCCAGCACGATCTCGGCGCTCACCATCTCCGGGGTCTCCAGGGAGATGCGCCCCAGCATGCCGGAGCGGAACTCGTTGACCAGGATCTCGGAGGCCTTGTGCAGATCCGCCAGGCCGCCCTTGCGCATGAAGGCGCGCTGGCGGGCGATGAGCTCCAGCAGCTCGCTCTCGGTCTCGGGCAACTCAGCTATCTGGTAGCGCGCCTTGATCCGCTCCGGGTAGGCCTTGAGGAAGTAATCGGCGGCGAACATGGCGATGTCGGCGTAGTCGAAGACGGTGTCCTTGATGGCCGCGGTGATGGCCAGCCGGTAGCCACAGGAGGGCGGGTTGAGCTTGGGCCAGAGGAAACCCGGGGTATCGGTCAGGATGACGTTGTTGTCCAGCTTGATCCGCTGTTGGGACTTGGTCACCCCCGCCTCGTTGCCGGTCCGGGCGATGATGCGCCCCGCCAGGGTGTTGATCAGGGTGGACTTGCCCACGTTGGGGATGCCCATGATCATGGCCCGCACCCCGCGCAGGTCGAAGTTGCGCTCCGGCAGCATCTCGTGGCACAGGGTCAGCAGCGCCTTGATCTTCTCCGGCTCCTGCTGGGTCAGGGGCAACGCCTTGATCCCCTTCTCTTGTTCCATGTGTGCCACCCACAGCTCGGTGATCGCCGGATCGGCGAGATCCGCCTTGTTCAGCACCTTGATGACGGGAGTATCCCCACGCAGCTCGGGCACCAGGGGGTTCTCGCTGGAGAAGGGGATGCGGGCATCGAGCATCTCGATGATGACATCGACCTGGGGCATGACCTCGGCAATTTCTTTGCGGGCCTTGTGCATGTGGCCGGGGAACCAGTTGATGGACATATCCGTTACTCTCTCATTGGGGATGCGGGCTCCCGCTGGGGGCTGCGGGCGCCTGGTGATGCGCCAAACCGCTGGCACTCATCGCAAGGGGGCGCATTTTACCTGCTGCGGCCCCGATTTGACAGGCCATTGTGGCCACGAGCGTGCATGGCAGCAACACTGGTGCCACCACGGCCGGCGACGGCAGAGGCCCGAACAGCAATCAATAACTCATTGATACAACATAACATTTATCTGTCACCTTCACCGTATTGTCATCCAGACTCACTAAAAGTGTCATCTGCCCCCTCTAGGCTGCGCTCAGGTTTTACAAGGAGCGAACCCCAATGAGAAACATGGCAGGACTTGCAGTGATGATAGGCGCCACCCTGGTCGCCGGCTGCAACTCCAACAATGACAGCAGCACCCCGGAGCCCAGCGCCAAAAACGTCATCTTCTTCCTCGGCGACGGCATGGGCCTCAACACCCTGACCGCGGCCCGCATCTACGGCGTCGGGGAAGAGGGCAGACTCACCATCGACACCCTGCCGGAGACGGCCTTCATCAAGACCTTCTCCCACGACGCCCAGGTCACCGACTCGGCCCCCTCCATGGCGGCCTACATGACGGGGGTCAAGAGCAACAACGGCGTCATCAGCATGGACAGCGACGCCACCTATGAGAGCGACTGCAGCCAGAGCGCCGGCAAGCCGGTCACCACCCTGCTGGAGCTGGCCAAGGCCGACGGCCGCGGCACCGGCGTGGTCACCAGTACCCGGGTGACCCACGCCACCCCGGCCGCCACCTATGCCCACATCTGCAACCGGGATCTGGAGGCGGACATCGCCGCCCAGCTGGTACCGGGCGGTGCTGGTTACAACGGCGCCCTGAAAGAGGGGCTGGACGTGGTGCTCGGCGGCGGCAGCAGCTTCTTCTTGCCCAAGGCCGACAAGGGCAAGCGGGAGGACGGCCGCAACCTCATCGACGAGATGCAGGCCAAGGGCTACCAGTTTGCCAGCACCCTGGACGAGCTGAACCAGGCCGAGGCGGGCAAGCCGCTGCTGGGGCTGTTTGGTTCGAGCCACATGAAATATGACCTCGACAGGCCCGCCAGCGAGCCGTCGCTCGCCCAGATGACCCTGGCCGCGATCAAGCAGCTCAAGGACAAGGAGAAGGGCTACTTCCTGATGGTGGAGGGGGGTCGCATCGATCACGCCCTGCACGACACCAACGCCAAGCGCGCCCTGCAGGATACCCTGGCCTTCGACGACGCCATCAAGGCCACCCTGGACGAGGTGAAGAAAACCGACCCCGAGCTGAAAAACACCCTGATCGTGGTCACCGCCGACCATGACCATACGCTGGTACTCAACGGCTACGCCAAGCGCACCGGCAAGACCACGGCCGGCAACCCCGGTGTGCTCGGGCTGGTGAAGAACTACGAGACCGGCGAGCCGAGCAAGGACAGCGACGGCATGCCCTACACCATCATCGGCTTTGGCAACGGCTACAACCGGGTGGATGGCCCGCGCAGCAGCGTGGCACCGCTCGACGATGCTACCGTCTCGGCCGACGACTATCACCAGGAGGTGGTGGTCAAGGTGGGCGAGATCGGCAACGAGACCCACGGCGGCACCGACGTCTTCCTCGGCGCCATAGGCCAGGGAGCTGACAGCTTCCACGGTTCACTCGATAACACCGCCGTGTTCGGCAAAGTCAAGGCTGCGGCCAAGCTGTGAGGATCATTCCCGTGAGAAAAATCATGAACAAGACCCTGGTGTGCACCGCCCTGTTCGCCGCCCTCGGCGGCCTGTCCCAGGCCCAGGCCAGCGACGCCAAGAACGTCATCCTCTTTATCGGCGACGGCATGGGCCCCAGCGTGCTCACCGCCACCCGCCTGTTCAAGGTGGGAGAAGAAGGCAACCTCGAGATCATGTCGCTGCCACGCAGCGCCCGCATCAAGACCTTCTCCCACGACGCCCAGACCACGGACTCGGCCCCCTCCATGGCGGCCTACACCACCGGCGTCAAGATGAACAACGAGGTGATCGCCATGAGCAGCGACACCAAGGCCGTGGCGCCGTCCAAGGATGCCAACGGCAACAAGGGCATCAACAACTGCACCGGCGACAACGGCACCCCGGTGCCGACCATACTCGAGCTGGCCAAGGCGGCGGGCAAATCGGTGGGGGCCGTCACCACCACCGAGCTGACCCATGCCACCCCGGCGGCTACTTACGCACACATCTGTCACCGGGATGCCGCCTACGCCATCGCCGAGCAGGCGGTGCCGGGCGGCGCCGGCTTCAACCAGGCGCTCGGGGACGGGGTGGACGTGCTGATGGGGGGTGGTGCCAATCACTGGACCCCCTACAGCGCCAGCAACAAGGGGGGCAGGGCCGATGGCCGGGATCTCACCGCCGAGCTCGGTGCCCAGGGCTATCAGTACGTCACCACCCAGAGCGATCTCGCCAAGGTAGAGAGCGGCAAGGTGCTGGGTCTGTTCAGCGCCAAGTCCCACCTCGACTACGAACTGGACCGCGTCGCCAAGGGGGCGGCCAATACCCAGCCGTCCCTCTCCGAGATGACCGCCAAGGCGATCGATCTGCTCAGCCAGAACAGCCAGGGCTACTTCCTGATGGTGGAGGGAGGCCGCATCGACCACGCCCTGCACGCCACCAACGCCAAGCGTTCCCTCACCGATGCGGTGGCACTGGACGAGGCGGTCAAGACGGCGCTCGGCAAGGTGGATCTGGCAGATACCCTGATCGTGGTCACCGCCGACCACGATCACACCATGACCATCAACGGTTACGCCGCCAAGGGCAACCCTGTGCTGGATCTGGTGAAGAATGGTGATGGCTCCACCCAGCACGACGTGGATGGCAAACCCTTCACCACGCTGGTGTTCGGCAACGGTCCGAACCGCGCGGACGTGCGCCCCACCCTCACCAGCGACCAGGTGATGGCGGACGACTACCTGCAGGAGACCGGGGTCAAGCTCGGCTCCGAGACCCACGGCGGCGGCGATGTGATGCTGTTCGCGGATGGCGCTGGCAGCGGCCGCTTCAAGGGCACCCTCGACAACACCCTGGTGTTCGGCAAGCTCAAGGAGGTGCTCGGTCTGTAAGGCACAGGGCCCGGTGTCACGCCGGGCCCTCTCCTGACGAGCGATCAAGCATGATGCGATTGTTACTTTCGATATGGCTCCTTGGCTGTACCCTCTCTTTTCCCCTGCTGGCCGATGAGGCACCCGATCTGGCCGCCCGCATCCGCTATCAGGACAGGATCACCGGCAGCGATGGCATAGCCCGGGAGAGCGTCTGGCAGGAGAAGTGGCTGCGAGTGGGCAACCAGGTGTGGAGCCAGCGGCTCATCCCTCTGCCCCTTGCCCGAGCCTACCACGCCACTCACGACGCCACGCCCGGCCACAAGCACTTTACCCACCAGATGGCGGCGCGCTGGGTCACCCTGGATGACGGGGGCGACCTGCAACTGCGCTACGCCGACGCCTGGCACAACCAACTGGTGGAGGTGCCGCCGGAGGAGTATGGCCAGGTGGCCTTCAAACCGGATTGGGAGCGGATCCGCTACCTCGTCAACCCGGCCCTGCTGCAAGAGATGACCCCCCTAGACGAGGCGGCCCCCGAGCAGGCCCGCTGGTACGAAAAGCGCGAGGGCAAGCAGCGCACCCGCATCCTCTGGTCGAGCCGCTGGCAGTTGCCGCTGGTGGTGGAGTCGGCGAGCCTCGACGGCTACCGCAGCTACCGGATGGAGGTGACCCTCAAACCCCTGCCAAGGCAGTTGCCCTGGCAACAGCTCGACGGCTACCAGACCCTGGATCTGCGCGACTTCTTCGACTGACCCACCCTCTTCCCCCAATGGGTTGGCTGACTTGGGGTAACGGGATGTTACACTCTGTGTACTCATCCCTGACCCGGTCTCCTATGCGCCTTCCCGTACTGTTTCTGCTGTTCTGTGCCACCCTCTTCCCGGGCCCCCGTGCCCACGCCGCGGTGGTCATCGCAGCCGAGATCCCCCCTTATGTCATCCGCTCCCAGCAGGGGGCCCCGAGCGGCATGGCCATCGAAGTGCTGGAAGAGGCGGCCCGCCGCCTTCAGGAGCCACTGGAGATCGAGCTGATGCCGCTGGCCCGCGCCCTCAGTCAGACCCGCCACCGACCGGATGTGCTACTGCTGCCGCCGGCCAGAAATGCCCAGCGCGAGCCCCTGTTCCTCTGGATTGCCCCCCTGCTGGAGGAGGCCTTCGTACTGGTCAGCCACCGCCAGCACCACCCGGCCCCCCTCTCCGTCAAGGAGGTGGCCGGCCTGACCCTGGGGGCCTTGCGCGGCTCTCATGGTCAGAGCCTGATCCAGCCTCTGGAGGGAGTGACCCGGGAGCTGGTCACCGAGGAGGTCAGCAACGCCAGCAAGCTGGCGAGGGGTCGCATCCAGGGCTGGGCGGTGGCCTGGAATACCGCCCGCTACAACCAGCAGCGGGCTGGCTTGCCCCTGGCGGATCTGGTGCGCGGTGACACCCTGCAACAGAGCGCCCTCTATCTGGCCGCCAGCCCGCGGTTTCCTGCGGCAGAGGCGCTGCGCTGGCGCAAGGCGATTGAGGGAATGCGCGAGGATGGCAGCCTGGCACGCATCCTCAAGCAGTACGATTATCAGGCGCCCTGACACCGGCCGGGCATTTGCCAAAGCCATTCAGAATGGTTATGGTATCCCCATGAAAGCGCTCATGATTTTTTCCAGCCTGCTCACACCCCGTTGAGCCCCCGCCCTCGCCCCTGACCGCGAGTCGCTCGGGGGCATCGCGTTTGCGATCTATTCTCACAATCCGAACCCTTTTTCGACCAGCTTGCCCGTCATCCTGGTCCTGTCAGCCATTGATAAGGAATACCCAATGCAACAGCCTCATCTCGTCATCTCCAGCCTGGATCTGGATCGCATCGAGCAACTGCTCGGTAACCACCCGCAACACCTGGCCCTGCAGGAGGAGCTGGACCGCGCCGAGATCCGCGACCCGGCCGACATGCCGCCGGACGTGGTGACCATGAACAGCACGGTGCGCTTCAAGATGCAGAACAGCGGCAACGACTTCTGCCTGACCCTGGTCTACCCGAAGGACGTGCAGGGGGACGAGTCGAAGATCTCCGTGCTGGCACCGGTCGGCAGCGCCCTGCTGGGATTGAAGGTGGGTGACAGCATCGCCTGGCCGGGCCCGGCCGGGCGCACCATCCAGGTGGAGATCCTGGAAGTGGTCTATCAGCCGGAGCGCGCGGGCGAGCTGCACCGCTGACCGGGCCGAGGACGCTCTGCCCGCCACCGAGACGAGCAGAGCGTACCCTTCCTTTTATTGCCGCCCGTGTATTACCACCCGCGCCCCATGCCCAGACGGGGCGTGCATCGCCGCCTCATCCTGTTCAGACGTTCTCCTCCCCCTTGAGCCAAGTGGCGAGCGGGAGTATCTTGTTGGCCGCGCCAGCGCCCTGGCCGCAGATTTCAGGCTGACATCATGATAAAGATTGCCCTCATCGACGATCACCAGATCGTCCGCTCCGGCTTTGCCCAGTTGCTCAATCTCGAACCCGATCTGCGGGTGGTCGCCGAATTTGGCTCCGCCGCCGAGGCCCTCGCCGGGTTGCCCGGCAGCGGGGCCCGGGTCTGCGTCTGTGATATCTCGATGCCCGACCAATCGGGGCTAGAGCTCCTCAAACAGCTCCCCTCCGGCCTCGCGGTAGTGATGCTCTCGGTCCACGACAGCCCGGCCCTCATCGAGCAGGCGCTGCAGACCGGTGCCAAGGGATTTCTCTCCAAGCGCTGCAGTCCGGATGAGCTGATCACCGCCGTGCGTACCGCCGCCCAGGGGGGCTGCTACCTGACCCCGGATATCGCCCAGAAGCTGGCCAACAGCAGCCGGGATCCCCTCACCAATCGGGAGCGGGAGATTGCCCAGTTGCTGGCCCAGGGGCTGGAGGTGAAGAGCATCGCCGAGCAGCTCGGTCTCTCCCCCAAGACGGTGCATGTGCACCGCGCCAACCTGATGGACAAGCTCAAGGTCAGCAACAACGTCGAGCTGGCCCACCGCATGCTGGATAGCTGGTGATCTCCCGTCTGGCCAGCTATGTCGCCATCGCGCTGGCGGCCAGCTTCATCTTTGCCGCCGGCTGGTTTTGCCTCTGGAGCATCAGCCTGCATCTGGCGGGTGGCCCGGCGCTGGCGGTGCTGCTGTTCCCCTTCGGCCTGCGCCTCGGGCTGCTGCTGCAAAGTCCCGGCCACTACTGGCCGCCGCTGTTGCTGTGCGAAGGGCTGTTGCTCTACTGGCTCAATCAGGAGGTGGGGCTGCCCCACTGGCCATGGCTGGTCGCCGGCAGCCTGCTCACCCTGTTGCCGCTGTTCATTGCCCGTCGCCAGCAGGTACGCAACGACTGGCAACAACTGTTGCTGCTGCTCGCCACCGTCACGGCGGCGGCGCTGTTGCAAGCCCTGCTCTGGCATCTGGCGGGAGAGGATGGCCTCTCGGCCCTGCTGCTCAGCCTGACCGGCGGTCTCACCCTCACCTCCACCTGCATGCTGATCTGGCACTACCTGACCCGCGCCACCTGGGTGCCGCTGGGGCCTGCGCTGGTGGATCAACCGGTGGACTGGCGTTTTCGCCATCTGGTCTGGTACCTGCTGCTGTTCGTATTGAGCCTCTGGCTGCAACTGGGGTTGCCCAACTCGCTGGTGCGCTTCACGCCGTTTTGTCTCGCCATCCCCATCATCGCCATGGCGTGGCGCTACGGCTGGCAGGGGGCGCTGCTCGCCACCCTGATGAACACCATAGCCCTGTTGGCGAGCCAGGCCTGGCATGATCACCCCCTCGACCTGCTGCTCTCCCTGCTGGCACAGAGCCTCACCGGCCTGCTGCTCGGCGCAGGCATCCAGCGCCAGCGCGAGCTCAATCAGGCGCTGACCCGCCAGCTCGCCCACAATCGCCAACTCACCGAGCGGCTGCTGGAGACCGAGGAGAGCATCCGGAAGGAGGTGGCGCGCGAGCTGCACGACGATATCGGCCAGACCATCACCGCCATTCGCACCCAGGCAGGGATCGTGCGCCGGCTCGCCCCCGATAATGCCGGGGTGGGCCAGAGCAGCGCCCTGATCGACACCCTGTCGCTCGGGATCTACGACGCGGTGCGCGGCCTGCTCGGTCGCCTGCGCCCGCGCCAGCTCGACGACATGAGTCTGGAACAGGCAGTGCGGGCGCTGCTCAGAGAGCTGGAGCTGGAGCGCCGCGGCATCGTCACCCGACTGGAGTGGCAGCTGGCGGATGGGGATCTCTCCGATGCCCAGCGGGTCACCCTGTTTCGGGTCTGTCAGGAGGGGCTCAACAACGTGGTCAAACATGCCAACGCCCACTCGGTGACCATTCGCACCCGGGCCAGCGGCGAGCAGCTGCAACTGGTGCTGGAAGATGATGGCCGCGGCCTGCCACAGAGTCGCCCGCAACAGGGCTATGGCCTGCTCGGTATTCGCGAGCGGGTGCAGGCGCTCGGGGGCAGTCTGCAACTCTCCTGCATCCACGGCACCCACGGCACCCAGCTGACGGTCAACCTGCCCAGTCGCAGACGGGAGGAGAGTCATGACTGATCACCACCAGAGGGCCAGCCTGTGCTGAGTTTTATGAGAAGCGCGCCACCTCAGCCACTCATTCGTGATCAGGCCGAGATCGACGCCACCTATCGCCACTGGCGGCTGCACCTGCTGCTGACCATGTATCTGGGCTACGCAGTCTTCTACTTCACCCGCAAGAGCTTCAACTTCGCCATGCCGGACATGCTGGCGAGCGGCATGCTGGACAAGTCCGACATCGGCATGCTCTGGACCCTGTTCTACATCACCTATGGCTGCTCCAAATTTTTCTCCGGCATCATCAGTGATCGCGCCAACCCGCGCTACTTCATGGGGATTGGCCTGATGGCGACCGGCGTCATCAATATCCTGTTCGGCCTCTCGTCGGCACTCTGGATGTTTGCCGCCCTCTGGGTAGCCAACGCCTTCTTTCAGGGCTGGGGTTGGCCCCCCTGCTCCAAGCTGCTCACCAGCTGGTATTCGCGCACCGAGCGCGGGGTCTGGTGGTCGGCCTGGAACACCGCTCACAACGTGGGCGGGGCGCTCATCCCCCTCATCGTCAGCACCATCGCCCTGCAGCATGGCTGGCGCTACGGCATGATAGTGCCCGGCCTTATCGCCATCGTTGCAGGGTTGTTCCTCTGCTGGCGGCTGCGGGATACCCCGAGCGCCATGGGGCTGCCGACAGTAGGCGAGTGGCGCAAGGATGCCATGGAGCTGGCCCAGCAGACCCAGGATGCGGGGCTTTCCCACCGCCAGATCCTGCGCAAATATGTGCTGGGCAACCCCTATATCTGGCTGCTCGCCTGCTGCTACGTGCTGGTCTATGTGGTGCGCACAGCCATCAACGACTGGGGCAATCTCTACATGACCGAGCAGCGCGGCTTCAATCTGATGAGCGCCAACTCGGCCATCTCCATGTTCGAGGTAGGGGGGTTTATCGGCGCGCTGGTGGCGGGCTGGGGATCGGACAAGCTGTTCAACGGCAACCGTGGCCCGATGAACCTGATCTTTGCGGTGGGGATCCTGCTGGCGGTGGGGTCGCTCTGGCTGATGCCCTTCTTCAGCTACGTGATGCAGGCGGCCTGCTTCTTTACCATCGGTTTCTTCGTGTTCGGCCCGCAGATGCTGATCGGCATGGCGGCGGCGGAGTGCTCCCACAAAAACGCGGCGGGGGCCGCCACCGGCTTTGTCGGCCTGTTTGCCTACATGGGGGCGGCGCTGTCGGGTTATCCGCTGGCCAAGGTGATGGAGATCTGGCACTGGAACGGCTTCTTCGTGGTGATCTCGGTGGCGGCGGGCGTCTCGGCCCTGCTGCTGCTCCCCTTCCTCAAGGCCCAGGCGCCACGTACCCTCACAGCCGAGCCGGGCTGACCGCGCCGGATCAGGCCGGCAGGCAGACCCGGTTCTTGCCGCTGCGCTTGGCCTGATAGAGGGCGCGATCCGCCTGACCGAACAGGGTATCGAGATGCCAGCCCCGGGCATAGGGCACCAGCCCCAGGCTGGCGGTGACCTGGATGCCGTCCAGGGGCAGCGTCGCTATCCCCTGGCGGATCTGCTCGCAGCGGGCCTGCTGGGCCAGGGCATCCCCCTCGGGCAGCAGCAGCACGAACTCCTCGCCGCCGAAGCGACTGGCCACCAGATCCCCCTGACCGGCCAGATAGGCACCCACTGCCGCCAGTACCCTGTCCCCCACCTCGTGACCGTGACGATCGTTGATCTGCTTGAAGTCATCGAGATCCAGCACCACCATCGCCCCCTGTTTGGGTGCAGTCACACAGCGCTCCATAAAGCCACGCCGGTTGAGCAGGCCCGTCAGGGGATCCTGGCTGGCCTGCCGACGCAGGGCCAGTGCCCGGTACTGGGTACAGAGCAGCAACACCCCGAAGGTGGAGAGGTAGTTGCCCATCAGCATGGAGAGAAAGGGCAGTACATTGACCACGTGCTTGTCCATCAGCACCCGCGCCTCGCCGCTGAGCAGGGAGCCCATGCGCACCAGGTTGAAGCCATAGAGCAGAATGTTGACCATGGTAAACACCAGTACCGCCGGCAGGTAGGCCGGATAGCCATGACGCCAGATGAGCACCACCACCACGGCCCCCAGCACCATGTAGCTCAGGCAGGCCAGCAATACCCTGGGGGCCATATGGTCGTTGAACAGCACGCTCCAGCAGAGGAACAGCAGGTAGATCAGCATGAAGAGTGCGAAGGCCCGCCAGTTCGGCGACTCGCCGAAGAAGCGTTGCAGCGCCAGTGGCATCAGGGCGATGCAGAGGGTGATGAGCAGGTTGGCCAGCCAGATCCCCGCCATGTGCGGCGCGAACGCCTGCAGGAAGAACAGCGACTGGGCCGCCAGGGCACAGAGGCTGGACCACCACCAGAGTCCGAGGCCCGGGATCTCCCTGTGGGTCGACCAGATGATGGAGAGGGTGATGAATCCCAGACCGTAGCCCCCGAGGGCCATGAACATCAGTGTAAATATGTCCAGATTGAGCAGAATTGAGGCGTCCATTCCCGAACCTTCCAATGGGGATGGCTGAGTATATGGGAAGCCCATGACAAGACACAGAGGGAGCCTTCTGGCGCAATAAAATATTTTCCGGGTCTCCGCTTGGCCGCCCCGTCACCCAGCCTGATGTCATGCACTTAAGGTTCGTTCGGCCCCAGATTTCCCGCTTGTCATACAGCAAAATGCCTGCCAACTATTTTTGCACTTGAACCCGCGCCATTAGATAGATATGTTGTTTTCATGTGGTTTTATGAGCCGTGCCACGAGGAAAAAACGTCACTAACCTATTGAGTCGTCTGACACAATCGGATTTTGGTACATTTTTCACTCAACCCACGAAGAATAGAATCCCATATGGGGCTTTTGCCTCAATCAAGACAATAATCCTGTCTTGCCTGTTGCCGGATGCAGCAGTCTCTTGTGCCACGGAGTCGCACGGGAGCAGGTTCAAGGCCGAACACACTTACGACAGAGACGTCACTTATGATCAAAAAACTCATTCTCTCTACCCTGCTGCTGTGCGGGCTCGCCAATGCCGCCCCCAGCTCTGCCCCTAGTTCCACTCTGGATGCCGTGCTGGAGCGCGGTGTGCTGCGGGTCGGCTTCGACGCCGGCTATCAACCCTTCGAGATGACCAACAAGCAGGGCCAGTACATCGGCTTCGACGTGGATCTCGCCAAGATGGTCGCCAAAGAGATGGGCGTGAAGGTGGAGTTCGTCAACACCGCCTGGGACGGCATCATCCCGGCCCTGCTGACCGACAAGTTCGATGTCATCATGGGCGGCATGACGGTCACCCCCCAGCGCAACCTGCGCGTCAACTTCGCCGATCCCTACATCGTCGTGGGCCAGACCATAGTGCTGCGCAAGGACAAGGCGGGCGAGATCAAATCCTTCCAGGATCTCAACGATCCCAAGTACAAGATCGCGGTCAAGCTCGGCACCACCGGCGAGCAGGCGGTCAAGCGCATGATCCCCAAGGCCACCCTGCTGCAGTTTGAAACCCAGGACGACGCCAAGCTGGAAGTGATCAATGGCAAGGTCGACGCCTTCGTCTACGACCTGCCCTACAACGCCATCTTTGCCTCCCAGAATACCGGCGCCGTGGTGCACCTGGACAAGCCGTTCACCTTCGAGCCGCTGGCCTGGGCGATCCGCAAGGGGGATCAGGACACCCTCAACTGGTTCAACAACTACCTGCGCCAGATCAAGGGCGACGGCAGCTACGACCGTCTCTACAAGAAGTGGTTCGAATCCAACGCCTGGCTGAACCAGCTCAAATAACCTCTCAAGGGGCGGCTCGCCGCCCCTTCACGCAGACTCCCACACAATAACGACAAGAGAGGTTGTGACAGTGATCAACCCCAAAATCACAAGACAGATGGAAAAACAGCCCAACCTGCTGCTCTGGCACGGGGTCTTCCTGCTGATGGTGCTGGCCGCCATCTTTGGCATCTACAAGGCCGTGCAGGCAGTGGATTATACCTGGCGCTGGGAACGCATTCCCCAGTACATCGCCTACCAGGCCGAGCAGAAACAGTACGCAGAATTTGACGGCACAGTGGTGACCGGCACCACAGCCGCAGAGAAGGGGCAACTCTTCCTGCAAGACGATCTCGACCCCAACCGTCGCCAGGCCATCGCCAGCACGGGCGCCCAGGTTGCCGAAGGGGATACCGTCTTCCTCGGTGACACCCTGGATGTGCAACTGAGCTGGACCGCCGGTCCCATCGCCTGGGGTGTCTGGGTCACGGTCAAGCTCTCCCTGGTGGCGGGCGTCTTCGCCATCCTGCTGGGCACCCTGGCGGGCCTCGCAAGACTCTCCCCCAATCCCGCCCTGCGCAACCTGGCGGTCACCTATGTGGAGCTCATTCGCGGCACCCCGCTGCTGGTGCAGATCTTCATCGTCTATTTCTTTATCGGCACTGTACTCAATCTGGATCGTTTCACCGCCGGGGTGGCGGCGCTCGCTGTCTTCACCGGCGCTTATGTGGCCGAAATCGTGCGGGCTGGCATCAGCTCCATCCACAAGGGGCAGATGGAGGCGGGCAGAAGCCTCGGCATGACCGCAGCCCAGACCATGCGCTACGTGATCCTGCCCCAGGCATTCAAGCGGGTGCTGCCGCCGCTCGCGGGCCAGTTCATCAACCTCATCAAGGACTCCTCCCTGGTCTCGGTCATCTCCATCACGGATCTCACCAAGGCGGGACGGGAGGTGGTCAGCTCCACCTTCAGCCCGTTCGAGGTGTGGTTCACCGTGGCCCTGCTCTACCTGGTGCTGACTGGCACTCTCTCCTTCCTGGTACGCCGTCTGGAGGTGAAATATGCGCGCAGCAACTGATCCCATTATCAAGGCTCAACCTGTGTCGAGAAGTGCGGCCATCACCGGTACGCCCCGCGCCTTCCTGGTACGCCGTCTCGAGGTGAAATATGCGAAAAGCAACTGATCCGATTATCAAAGCGAGCGGTGTAGAGAAGTTCTACGGCACCGAGGTGCACGCCCTCAAGAACGTCAGCACCCAGGTGGCGGAAGGAGAAGTGGTGGTGATAGTGGGCCCGAGCGGATCTGGAAAATCCACCTTCCTGCGCACCCTCAACCAGCTCGAGACCATCAACGACGGCCATATCGAGGTCGATGGCATCAGCCTGACCGAGCCCGGGGATGTCAACAAGCTGCGGGAAGAGGTGGGCATGGTGTTCCAGTCCTTCAACCTCTTCCCCCACTTGAACGTGCTGGACAACATCAGCCTCGCCCCCCAGAAGGTGCGGGGGCTGTCGCGCAAGGAGGCCGAGGACAGAGCCAAGGCCCTGCTGCTGAAAGTGGGGCTGTCCAACAAGGCCCAGAGCTACCCGTCCCAGCTCTCCGGCGGCCAGCAGCAGCGGGTGGCCATCGCCCGGGCGCTCGCCATGCAGCCGCGCATCATGCTGTTTGACGAGCCCACCAGCGCCCTAGATCCCGAGATGGTGGGCGAGGTACTGGACGTCATGAAGGGCCTGGCCAAAGAGGGCATGACCATGGTGGTGGTGACCCACGAGATGGGCTTCGCCCGGGAAGTGGCGGACAGGGTGCTGTTCATGGAGAGCGGCGAGCTGCTGGTGGACGAGAAGCCCACCGACTTCTTCGACAATCCCCCCTCGCCGCGTCTGCGCCAGTTCCTGAGCCAGGTGCTCTGACGCTGACAGCCGTAGAAAGCAGAAGAGGGAGCCCATGGCTCCCTCTTCTGCTTACATTCCCGGCATGATCACCCGGGTCAGCGCCCCTGACGTTTCCCCTGCGACAGGCTCTCGCCATCTGACGGTCCGCCGCACGGACGGAGCAAGGATGTTAATGAAATTTTAAATTCATTCGGTATGCTGGAACCCAACTGGTCCAACCGGATGCCTCACATGGATGTGCAACTGCTGCTGCTCTACCTCTCCCCCATCTTTCTGGCCTTCGTCGGCTGGGAGATGCTCTATCTGCGCAAGCACGGCGCGGCCTTTCCCACCGCCACCTACCATTGGCGGGACCTGTTCGCCAACGCCGCCCTAGCGCTGATGCATCAGGGGGGAGATGCCCTGACAGCCATCGCCATCGCCTACCTCTATGACGCGCTGTGGGGCTGGCGGCTGCTGGATATCGAGCTGAACCTCTGGAGCGTGCTGCTGCTCTTCCTGTTGCAGGATCTCTGCTACTGGCTGTTCCACTTTGCGAGCCACCACGTGCGCTGGCTCTGGGCCTCCCACGTGGTGCACCACAGCTCGGAGCGGCTCAACCTCTCCACCGCATTTCGCCAGAGCCTGATGTACCCCGTCTCCGGCATGTGGCTGTTCTGGATCCCCATGATCCTCATCGGCTTCCCCCCCGAGGCCGTGGTCGCCACAGTGCTCTTGAGCCTGGGCTTTCAGTTCTTCGTCCACACCCAGGTGGTGGGCAAGCTCGGCAAGCTGGAGTGGATCCTCAATACCCCTTCCCACCACAGGGTGCACCACGCCAGCAACGCCAAGTACATAGACCGCAACTTCGCCGGGGTGCTGATCATCTGGGATCGGCTGTTTGGTACCTTCGTGGAAGAGGACCCTACCGAGCCCTGTCGCTTCGGTATCACCAAGCCCGTCCACAGCTTCAACCCCCTCACCCTCACCTTCCAC
Organism: Aeromonas sp. sif0611; assembly: GCF_019218845.1. NCBI lineage: Bacteria > Pseudomonadati > Pseudomonadota > Gammaproteobacteria > Aeromonadales > Aeromonadaceae > Aeromonas > Aeromonas sp. sif0611. The sequence continues at coordinate 156,282 of NZ_JAHUWU010000002.1, forward strand.
GAGTGGCGCGACATGCTGCGCGACGCCCGCGGCCTGCCCTGGTCGGAGAAGCTCAAGGTGCTGTTTGGCAAACCGGCGGGCCCGGGGAGCACCTGAGCCACACGCCACAAAAAAGAGAGCGCCCTTGGGCGCTCTCTTGCATTTGAGCGTCAGGTCGCTCAGACGTGGGCAAAGGACCAGATGGCGGGCACCAGGCTCACCAGGGTTATCCCGGCCAGCAGGCGCTCGCGCAGGCTGAGCCGCTGCTCCGCCCCGAGCTGACGGCGACTGTAGAGAAACAGCAGCAGACCCGGCCCGTAGAGCAGCAAGGAGAGCAGCAGATACTCCACCCCGGCGGCATAGAGCAGCCAGAGACCGTAACCGCTCGACACCAGCGCCACCGCCCGCACCAGGCCATTGCCCTCCCTACGCAAGGAAAGCTTGAGCAGGAAGAGGCCGATCAACAGGTAGGGCACCAGTATCATGGAGGTGGAGATGAGCAGCAGGTTGGTGTACCCCTTGCCGAGCAGCCACACCAGCAACAGGCAGCCCTGCACCGTCAGGCTGGTGAGCCAGAGCGACGCTATGGGGGTGCCGTTGCGGTTCTGGCGCCGGAAGATGGCGGGAAACGCGCCGTGTCGAGCCGCACTGAACGGCACCTCGGCCGAGAACAGGGTCCAGCTCACGTAGGAGGCGAGCACCGAGACGATGAGACCGATGCTGATCAGCACCTTGCCCCAGGAGCCCGTCATCTGGGCCATCAGCCCCGCCATGGAGGGGTTGGGCAGGGCCGCGAGCTCGGGGCGACTCAATATCCCCAGCGCCAGCACCGAGATGAGCACATAGAGCAGCAGCGCCAGCACCACCCCCAGCACGGTGGCCGTGCCCACGTCCCGCTTGTTTCTCGCCCGGGCCGAGAGCACCGCCGCCCCCTCGATGCCGGTGAAGACCCAGAGGGTGATCAGCATGGTGTTGCGCACCTGCTCGGAGACCGGCACCGCCAGGGTGCTGCCCTGCTGATCCGCCGCGAAGGTGACCGGATCGAACCAGTAGCAGGCGAACAGGATGAACAGCAGCAGTGGCAGGCTCTTGGCCAGGGTCGCCACCAGGTTGAACAGGGCCGCCTGCTGCACGCCGCGGGCCACCAGCAGGTGCACCGCCCAGAGGATGCAGGACTCGCCGATGAAGGCGGCCAGGGTGTTGCCCTCACCAAACCAGACATTGTCAGGGGTATCGACGAAACTGCCCAGCGCCGCGAAGGCGATCACCAGATAGCCCACCACGCCGATGGTGGCGCAGAGCCAATAGCCCCAGGCGGAGAAAAAGCCCACCAGATCGCCAAAGCCGGCGCGGGCATAGCTGTAGATGCCGCCATCGAGATCCGGTCTTAGCCGCGACAGATAGAGGAAGCTCGCGGCCAGGGCCAGAATACCCACCCCGGTCACGCCCCAGCCGATGAGCACGGCGCGGGCACCGGCCACCTCGGCCATGTTCTGGGGCAGGCTGAAGATCCCCGCCCCCACCATGGAGCTGAACACCAGGGCGGTGAGAGACCAGAGGCCTATCTTGCTCTCTTTCATGGGCTCTCCTTAACGCAGCCGGCTGGCCAGCGCCTCAATGTGTTCCGGGCCTATGCCGCAGCAGCCACCGATGAGGGAAGCACCGGCACCGCGCCAGCGCTCGGCCCAGCCAAGGTAATCCAACGGCCCCAGATCGCCGCGGATCTCGTCCAGGCCGTCGTTGGCGGTGGCCTCCTTGGGCTGGGGCGGGAAGGCGTTGGCATAGGCGCCGAGGCGAACGTCGGTATGCCCATGGGCCTGCAACACGGCGCTAGCCACCTTGAGCGCCCCTTCGATCACCTCGGGCTGGCAGCAGTTGAACAGAATGGCGTCCACCCCGGCCGACGCCAACGCGGTCACGGCATCCGCCACTCGCTCCCCGGAGCGCAGGGTGGGTTCGCTGCCCGGCGCCTCGTCCTCCAGGGTGAAAGAGACCCAGAACGGCTTGCCATCGCCTGGCAGCAGAGCCTTGAGGGCCAGCGGCTCGGCGATGAGGCTCATGGTCTCCGCTAGCCAGAGATCCACATGGGGTGAGAGCGCCCGAATAAGCGGGGTCGCCAGCTCGCTCACCCGTTCTGCCTGATACAGATCGGCGCGGTAGGAGCCAAACAGCGGTGGCAGTGAACCGGCCACCTGCACCGCGCCCCCCTGGTCGTCGGCTACCTCCCGCGCCAGCTGGCCGGCCAGCGCCGCCAGTCTCTCCCCCTCGGCGGCGAAACGCTCAGCACCGATATGAAACGGCACCAGGGCATAGCTGTTGGTGGTGATGACCCGGGCACCGCTCGCCGCATAGGCCTGATGCACCTCACGCACCGTCTCTGGCGCCTCCATCAGGGCCAGGGCCGACCACTCTGGCTGGCGAAACGGTGCGCCCCGCCGTGCCAGCTCACGCCCCATGCCGCCATCCAGTACCCACAAATCCTTTGTATCCATCTCTGTCTCTCTGCGTGTCCCCGTCATGACGGGTGTTTATTGTGTGAAAAGACATTAAGCCATCAAAACATCTAGACGGCTATATGTCCTATACATCATGGCGCAAAGCAGAGGGAGAGGCAATCGGGAACTAGGAACAAATCCGGGCAAGCTCAGGATGACAGTGGCAAAAGGAAGCCCCTCGTCCTCGCCACCCTGGGCCCCGGTCCATGGGCCTGAATGACAAGAGGCCACCCCGGGGATGGCCTCTTGTGAAGCATGATGGGCTGGCGACTCAGCGCCCTGCCAGTACCCGCTTGGTCTGCTTGACCCAGTCGGAGACGCGCCCCTGCTGGGGATACCCTTGCCAGATCTGCTCCCACTGGGCCGGACTCAGGGGGCGGCCTAGGCGGCGCTGCACTCCGGCATAGAGGTAGTCGTGGGCCGTGGTACGGGCCTGGGCCGAGGTGAGGAACTTGGCCACAGGATCGGTCAGGCGCACGTCCCGCATGCCGAGCAGCGGATAATCGCTGTGCACCGCCGCCAGCATGGTTTCACGCATGGCAGATTCTATGTAGCCACGGGCGAACAGGGCGGTCACCGATTCCAGCGATCCTTGATCCGGGCCATGGTACTCCTCATCGAACACCGGGCTCGGCTCTGCCACGGCACTCTGCACCACGGCATCGGGATCCGGCTGCGGCGCCACCACGGCGGCCTTGGGGGCGACGGGCTTGGGGGCGGCGGGTTTGCGGGGCGCGCTCTGGCTGCAGGCCCCCAGCGCAAGGGCAAGCGCCACGCAGGCGAGCGCACGGGAATAAGACGGCATCTTCATGACTCCTTGATAACTCCTTTCATGATTCCAGGGCGGGTTTCTCGGCCAGCACAGGCTCCACCCGGGTGACCAGCAGCTGGTCGATCTTGTAGCTGTCGATGTCCACCACTTCGAACTTGTAGCCCGCGTATTTCACCGACACCAGGCGCGCTTGGGGAGCCTGGTGTCCGATCACACAGCTGCGTCCGCAGGCTTCTCGGTCACCACAGGCTCGACCCGAGTGACCAGCAGCTGATCGATCTTGTAGCTGTCGATGTCGACGACTTCGAACTTGTAGCCCGCGTATTTCACCGAATCGGTACGCTTGGGGATCTTGCGCAGCATGAACATGATGAAACCGGCGATGGTCTCGTAGTTCTGACTCTCCGGGAACTCCTCGATGTCGAAGGCCCGCATGACATCGGAGATGGGGGTCACCCCGTCCACCAGCCAGGAGTTCTCATCCCGCTGGACGATCTGCTCTTCCACCACGTGAGTGGCCCACTCCCCCATGACGGTGCTCATCAGGTCATTCATGGTGACGATGCCCACCACCAGGGCGTACTCGTTCATCACCACGGCGAAGTCGCCCCTGTGGTTCTTGAAGTACTCCATCGCCTCGTAGAGGTTCAGGGTGTCGGGGATGATGATGACGCTCTGCACCAGGGATCCGCTGTTGAGATCGATGCTCTGGCCGCTGATGACGCGGATCAGCAGCTCCTTGGCGTCCACGAACCCCTTGATGCTGTCGAGGTTGTGGTCGCACACCAGGAACTTGTTGTGGGGATGCTCGGCAATCTTGGCCTTGATGCTCTCCTCCCCCTCTTGCAGGGTGAAGTAGATGAGGCTCTCGCGGGCCGTCATGGCGGAGGTGACGCCAAGGGACTGCAGCTCGAACACGTTCTCGATGAGCTGGTGCTCCTCGCGCTGGATGACGCCGGCCTCGGCGCCCGCATCCATCACCGCATAGATGTCGTCCGAGGTGATCTCGTCGTTGCGCACCATGGAGACCCGCAGCAGGCGGAACAGGGCGTTGGCCAGACCGTTGAAGAACCACACCAGCGGCATCAGCAGGGTCACGCACAGCAGCATGGGGCGCACCACCACCACGGCGATCCGCTCCGGCATGGTCATGGCCAGACGCTTGGGCATCAAGTCCGCTATCAGGATAAACATGCCGGTGACGAACACGAAGGAGGCCGCAGAGCTTATCTGGCCGAGCCAGGGGCCCTGATAGAAGCCGGCGACGAACTGCTTGATGGCGGGGTTCAGGGCGGATTCGCCCAGGATGCCGCCCAGGATGGCGACGGTATTGAGGCCAATCTGCACCACGGTAAAGAAGTTACCCGGCTGGGCCTGCAGGGCCAGCACTTTTTCGGCATGGCGATTGCCCTCGTCGGCCATCACCTGCAACTTGATCTTGCGGGAGGCGGCGAGAGAGATCTCGGAAAGCGAGAAGAACACACTGCCGGCGACCAGCAGCATCAGAAAGAACAAACTATCGGCAAAACTCATGATTAACCTATTGCGACAGCCGCCTTAGCACAAGACGGCAAACTGGGCCCGGGAAACCGGACCGTGACTCCATCCGGGACTCACACAGGGGCAATATTCTAGCAGAAAAGCGCCCCGTGGGGCGCGTTATCTTAAGCCGCCCCCCAATGCAATAAAAAAGGCGCTCAACGCGCCTTTTTATTCATCGTGGATTCAATGCTTGCCGAGCAGGTCGCTCAGTTCATCCGCCTTGGTGTGGCGTACGTCCTTGCCCTTGACGTAATAGACGATGTATTCGCAGATGTGCTGGCAGCGATCGCCGACCCGCTCGATGGCGCGCGCCGCCCACAGGACGTTGAGTACCTGGGGGATGGTGCGGGGATCTTCCATCATGTAGGTCATCAGCTCGCGGATGATGGACTCGTACTCCCGGTCCACCTTGTCATCTTCCTTGTAGACGGTGATGGCCGCCTCCAGATCCATGCGGGCGAAGGCGTCGAGCACGTCGTGCAGCATCTTGATGGTGCGACGGCCCATGTTCTCGAGCGACACCAACGGCGGCTGCGGCTTGTTGGCGTTGTCGGTCAGCATGCGGGCTATCTTGTCCGCCACATCGCCGATGCGCTCCAGATCCGTGATGGTCTTGATGATGGCCATCACCAGCCGCAGGTCGGACGCGGTAGGCTGGCGCTTGGCGATGATGCGGGTGCACTCCTCGTCTATGGCCACTTCCATGGCGTTGACCTTGTGGTCGTTGGCCACGATCTTGCGCGCCGCATCCAGATCCTGGATGTGAATGGCGGAGATGGCGTCGGTCAGCTGCTGCTCCACCAGACCGCCCATCACCAGCACCTGGTTGCGCACGTTCTCGAGCTCGGCATTGAACTGACCGGAGATGTGTTTATTGAGGTTCATATTGTCCATACAAATAATCCTTGTTGCTCCGATTATGCCTTAGCCGTTGAACCGACCGCCAATCTGTTTCTTGTGGTTCATGTCAGTCATCCTCATCTCTTAGCCGTAACGACCGGTGATGTAGTCCTCGGTCTTCTTCTTGGCCGGGGTGGTGAAGATGGTGTTGGTGTTCGAGTACTCGATGAGCTCGCCCATGTACATGAAGGCGGTCTGATCCGACACCCGCGCCGCCTGCTGCATGTTGTGGGTCACTATCACCACGGTGAACTGGCTCTTGAGCTCGTTGATCAGCTCCTCGATGGTGAGAGTAGAGATGGGGTCGAGCGCCGAAGTCGGTTCATCGAGCAACAGCACTTCCGGCTCGATGGCGATGGCACGGGCGATCACCAGACGCTGCTGCTGACCACCGGAGAGGCCGAACGCGTTGTCGTGCAGGCGATCCTTCACCTCTTCCCACAGCGCCGCGCCGCGCAGTGAACGCTCGGCCGCCTCGTCCAGAGTGCGTCTGTCGTTGATGCCCTGCAGGCGCAGGCCATAGACCACGTTCTCGTAGATGGATTTCGGGAAGGGGTTGGGGCGCTGGAACACCATGCCCACCTGACGGCGCAGGGCGGAGACATCCACGCTCTTGTCGTAGATGTTGTGACCGTGCAGCTGGATCTCCCCCTCGATGCGGCAGATCTCCACCAGATCGTTCATCCGGTTGATGCAGCGCAGCAGGGTGGACTTGCCGCAGCCGGACGGGCCGATAAAGGCGGTCACCTGGCCTTTGGGGATCTTCATGTTGACGTTGAACAGCGCCTGCTTGTTGCCGTAGTACAGGTTGAGATCCTTGACCTCAAGGGCGGTTTGCTCCGGGCTCAGGTTGAGCAGGTCAGTCGCAGTGTGCTGGCTGGATGCGGTCGTTACGTTGATCATCTGTTACCTCAAAATCTGTCGGTGGCGGCGGGCACTCTCATTGCCCGCGGCCGGAACGCTTGGCTGGCAGGGAACCCCGTTCCCTACCCGTCTCTGTGGTGCTGGTCTATCAATGTTCCAGCGACCGGAATTTCTCGCGCAAGTGGTTACGAATGCCGATAGCCGTCAGGTTGAGTCCCACGATCACCGTCACCAGCAGGAAGGAGGTGGCGTAGACCAGGGGCCGCGCCGCCTCGACGTTCGGGCTCTGGAAGCCGACGTCATAGATGTGGAAGCCCAGGTGCATGAACTTGCGCTCCACGTGCAGGTACGGGAAGTTGCCATCCATCGGCAACGTGGGGGCAAGCTTCACCACCCCCACCAGCATCAGCGGCGCCACTTCACCGGCCGCACGGGCGATGGCCAGGATGAGGCCGGTCATGATGGCCGGGCTCGCCATGGGCAGCACGATGCGCCACAGGGTCTCGGCCTGGGTGGCACCCAGTGCCAGGGAGCCCTGACGAATGGTGCTCGGGATCCGGGCCAGCCCCTCTTCGGTGGAGACGATCACCACCGGCAGGGTCAGGATGGCCAAAGTCAGCGCCGACCAGATGACGCCGGGGGAGCCAAAGGTCGGGCTCGGCAGCGCTTCCGGGTAGAACAGCTGGTCCAAGGAACCACCGAGCGTGTAGACGAAGAAGCCCAGACCGAAGACGCCGTAGACGATGGAGGGCACACCCGCCAGGTTGATCACCGCGATGCGGATGATCTTGGTCAGGCTGTTCTTGCCCGCGTACTCGTGCAGGTAGACAGCGGCCACCACCCCAAGGGGGGTCACTATGATGGCCATCAGCAACACCATGAAGACGGTGCCGAAGATGGCCGGGAAGACGCCGCCCTCGGTGTTGGCCTCACGGGGATCGTCGGAGACGAACTTGCCAATCTGGTGGAACCAGTGACCGACCTTGGCGGGCAGGCTCATGTCGTTGGGCCAGACCACGTCCAGCACCTTGGACATGGGCATGGTCACCTGCTCGCCACGCATGTCCTTGACCGTGATGGCGTCTCTGTCCGCCTGGGCACGCAGGGAGAAGAGTTCCTTCTCCAGCACCTGATAGCGATCGTTCAGGGCCTGGCGCTGCGCGGCGAGATCCGCCTTGAGCGCGTCGGTCAGCTCCCCTTCCAGCTCCGCCTTGCGCTCCTTGAGGCGCAGCTTCTCGAGCTGATAGTTGATGCTGCCGATGTCACCCTTTTGCAGATCGTTGGCCTGCTCCGACAGGGCGTTGGCTCGGGCCAGCACCCGCTGCAACGCGGGATGCATATCCTGGGTCAGCTCGCGGCCATCCTCTTTCACCGAGGTGATGTAACCGTAGAAATTGCCGTTGGTGGTGCGCTCGACCATGGCGAGCTCGGCGGGCTGGGTACGGGACTTGATGTCGGTCTCCAGCACCCAGCGAAAATCGAGGTCGACGAACTCACGGTTGCCGGTCTTGACCAGATAGCGGGTCAGCAGCTCGCGCTCCTCCCCCTCCAGTGCCTGACCCGCCGCGCGCAGCCGCTCCACCGGCACCATCTCGCGGTCATTGATCTCGCCGATCAGCACGCTCTTGTTGCCGCTGGCGTCCTCAAGCTGCCACTCATAGATGGGGTGCGGCCAGAAGTAGACCAGACCACGCCAGCCGATCAGCAACAACAGACCCAGTACGGCCACCAGACTCAGGCTGACGGCGCCCCCCGTCATCCAGATCCAGGGGGCCCCCGATTTAAACCACTTACCCATTGTCGATTCCTTAGTCCTTACAGAGAGCTGTACTTTTCACGCAACCGCTGACGGATGAACTCGGCCAGGGTGTTGAACATAAAGGTGAATACGAAGAGGACGAAGGCCGCGAGGAAGAGCACCCGGTAGTGGGAGCTGCCCACTTCCGACTCCGGCATTTCCACCGCTATGTTCGCCGCCAGGGTACGCAGCCCCTGGAACATGGAGAAGTCCATGATGGGGGTGTTGCCGGTCGCCATCAGCACGATCATGGTCTCGCCCACGGCGCGGCCCAGGCCCATCATCACCGCCGAGAAGATGCCCGGACTCGCGGTCAGGATCACCACCCGGCTCAGGGTTTGCCAGGGGGTTGCTCCGAGCGCCAGCGAGCCCTGGGTCAGGTGCTTGGGCACCGAGAAGACCGCATCTTCGGCGATGGAGAAGATGGTGGGTATGACGGCGAAGCCCATGGCGATACCGACCACCAGGGAGTTGCGCTGGTCAAACTTGATGCCCATCTCGTGGGTCAGCCAGATACGCGAATCCCCGTGCATGAAGGCATTCTCGATGAGCGGGCTCAAGGCGAAGGCGCCCCAGCCAATCAGCAGCAGCACAGGAATGAGCAGGATGGCGTGCCAGCCCTCCGGCAACCAGGCGCGACTGCGCTCCGGCAGGTAGTTCCACACCAGGGCGGTGAGCAACATGCCCATCGGCAGCAACAGCAGCAGCAGGATCACCCCTGGCAGCGCCCCCTCGATGATGGGTGCCAGCCACAGACCCGCCAGGAAGCCGAGGATGACGGTCGGCAGCGCCGCCATGATCTCAACCGTCGGCTTGACGTATTTGCGCAGGCCCGCCGACATGAAGTAGGCGGTGTAGATGGCACCGGCGACACCGAGCGGCACCGCAAACAGCATGGCGTAGAAGGAGGCCTTGAGGGTCCCGAACACCAGGGGTACCAGGCTCAGCTTGGCTTCGAAGTCATTGCTGGCGGAGGTGGACTGCCACACATACATGGGCTCGGGATAGCCTTCGTACCACACCTGTTGCCACAGGGCCGACCAGGTCACCTCAGGGTGATCGTTTTCCACGTCAAATATCTTCAAGGTGTCGCCCTGCTGGGTCAGCAACAAGTTGTGACGGGGAGAAATGGCCAGGGCCGCCAGGGCGCCGCCTTCTATGGTCTCACCGAGCAGCTTGGCCTCGCCGGTGGCGTGGAAGAAGTTGATGGTGCCGTCTTTGGCGGCGCTGATGAAGCCCTTTCGGAAATGCTCCGGGGTCAGCAGTGCGACCGGGCCGTCGCCCTTGAAGTCACGGATCTGGGTAAACTCACGCTTGCCATCCTTAGCCACCTCGAACCACTGGGAGATGACGCCATTGTCATTACCCACCAGCAGGGAGGAGGCGCCGGAGAGCAGGGCCACCTGGGTCACGTCGGCGTTGGGAGCATTGATCTCCATGACGTCGCGCAGGGAGATGTCGCTCAGGTTGTGGATGTCATAGACAGACAGGCGATTGCCTTCGCGCACGAACAAGATGCGCAGGTTGGGAGTCAGCAGCATCTGATCCACGTGACGCGGCAGGGAAGGAATGGCGTAGTTTTGGCTGCTCCACTCGACTTCCCCGGAGAGGAAGTTCTCCTCACCGCTCATTACCGTCATCACGCCACGGCCATCTTCGGTCACCGCGGCGGTGGCCATCTTGTCCTTGGTCGCCTCGAACACCATGCGGGTCAGCGCCTTGCCCTGGGGATCTATCACCACAGGCTCTTCGCCGAAGGGATATTGCAGGCTGGGCTCGATGACACGCACGTCATTCGGATAGGAGACCTTGAAAGAGGGCTGCACCACAATGGCCTTGCCATCGGCAAAGCCATAGGCGATGAGCTTCTGGCCCGGTGCCGGCACGGCGACGGCGGTGACGTCACCGGTGACACCGGTCTGACCCAGCACCTGGCCCACCTTGACGTTATCATCCGCCTTGATGGCGAAGAAGCTGACCTGACCCTGGTCGTTGAAGCGATACCCTATCTCGTTCTGTTCCTCGACACCGAGCCATGCCGTCTTGCCCTGCGTCGGCAGGGTAAAGGAGGAGGTTGCCTCTACGCTGGCGCCATTGAAGATGGGTTTCACCACATAGAGCAGGTAGAAGAAGATAAGCAGCAGCGCCACCAGTACCAGGGCTCCCCCTGTGGTGACGCCGTATTTGGCCAATTTATCCTTGATCCGGCGTTTTCTACTGCCCGCCATGACCAGGTTTAACGATTCCGATGACATGCAAGACCTCAATGTGAGCTAGGCTTGGCGGCATTATATGGCGGTTGCATGACAGTTTTGTTACATCAAGAGCCTCTGTGAAGAGGTTATTTCGAGGGGGATTCAGGTGGGATAACAAAGGCGAGCAGCAGTGCCAACTTTCTGTTTTATATATGAATATGTGAATAATTTCGGGACGGGGCAAGACGATGCCCCTTGCCCACCTCAGAAAGCATGGCCACCACTTTGTTTCAGCGCCTCTCTGGCCGCCTTCTTCTCGGCGCGGCGCCGCCTGAAGAAGTCCGATAACTGGGCCGAACACGCCTCTGCCAGCACACCGCCCGTCAGCTCGACGCTGTGGTTGTGGCGCGGGTCCTGCAAAATCTCGAACACCGAGCCCGCAGCCCCGGTCTTGAGATCGCGGGCCCCGTAAACCACCCGCTTGACCCGGCTGTGGATGAGCGCACCGGCACACATGCAGCAGGGCTCCAGAGTCACATAGAGGGTGGTATCGAGCAGCCGGTAGTTCTCCAACCTTATGCCTGCGGCGCGGATCGCCATGATCTCCGCATGGGCGCAGGCGTCATGGGCGCTGATGGAGCGGTTCCAACCCTCACCGACCACCTCGTCCCCCAGCACCAACACGGCACCGACCGGGATCTCGCCTATCCCCTCCGCCCTGGCCGCCAGGGCCATGGCATGACGCATCCAGCGCTCGTCCTGCCGTGCCTGATCGAAGAGATCATTGCTTTCTGATGGCGTCACGCCCTTACCTCTCTGTCGCTATGCAGCCTGCGCACCACGGACAACAGCACAGTGCCGACCAGGATCTCACCCGTTTCCCCTTCCGCCCTGGCCGCCAGGGCCATGGCATGACGCATCCAGTGCTCGTCCTGCTCACTCTGGCTTACCGGTTCTGTGACGTCTGATGATTTCACACCCTGTTCCTCTCTCTGACGGGTTGCTGGCGTTTACTTGCGGCTTATTGTCTGCCGGTCATTGGCAACAATCGGATAGACCAGCAAAGAAGCTTGATGCCGGAATCTCCTGGCAATACGGGGCGGCGATTATGCCAAAACTCCCGCCAGGGCCCAAGTCGCATCTTGGTTGAACAATAAAGAAGCAATCGGCATCTCCCTGATAAAAAAGGAGTTGCACCCTACTGTTCATCCTATTAGACTCCTTTCCCGTCAGCCAAGCTGACTCCGTCGGTGTGTAGCGCAGCCAGGTAGCGCATCTGCATGGGGTGTAGAGGGTCGGAGGTTCGAATCCTCTCACACCGACCATTTTCCCCGAAAATAGCCCAGTCAAACGACTGGGCTATTTTTTTGTCTGTTGCCTCCCTTCCCTCTGGCATGCCTCCTTCTTGTCCCATCTCACCACCTTGCATCGGGGCGGTGACGGAATAAATTTTATACAGAACCACTTGAAGCTTTCACAAAGTCCCGCTAGGATACGCAACTTTTCCGCCGGCCATCAGACAGGGAGGTGGCATCAGGGTGAGGGAATCACCAACCGGCTTGCAATCCATTGAGGCAAGCACCCATGACCCAGACTGTTGACACTCAGCCCGATCAGCCCCTTATCTCCTCACCTCATTCCGAACTCGAATCCACCGACGCCAGCCTCGGCGGTACAGTGCATCTCGACGTGATCGATCTCGCCGCGCCTGATGATGACTACTGAGGCGGATCTGGCCCTGCCCCTCTCCAACACCACGGTTGAAAGGCCGGTTTTGCTATCCGGCACCCCATCTCGTCCCGGCTAAAAAGCCGCCAACAAAAATAACCATAAAATGCTGATAACCATCTATTAATTGGTGTTATTCACTACTGAGATCCCTTTCATCCTCCTCTCCCCTGCTCCCGCCCCTTGATACAAACCTACGTTATTGCTCGTCATTTCCATCACTCGCCTCCTAACGCCTCCGTTTCGCAAGATTCACTCTTTCAGTTTTAAACGGTAGTTCACCTATCAATGGCCTCGCACACCAGATGCCGACTGTGTTGGCTGTAGGTATTTCATACAGCTGTTTTCACAAAGCCTGGAGTAAGGTCGGGATTTGTTTTTGCATTGGTAATTTTATTACGTAATTAATTACATTTTCGATGTGCCATACCCGGTTCATTCATCCCCCCTGACGGCTCCGTCAACCGAGAGCATAACCATCTGCGTAGAGCTTTTATGCTAATCTTATAAATACTTTAAAAACATAAACTTAAATACCAACCAAAAACACCCGTTTTAAAAATCAAGTTGACGAACCAAGCATTATTTTGCACCTTATGAGTCGTGTTACCCCGCTGTTACGGGGAGTTTGAGAGAAAGGAATATAGACGTTAGTCGTAGTTAGTAAGTTCAAAATGTAACTTTCAAAGGAGTGAAACCTATGTCGGCACCGGCCCAGACCATCAGCAGCACCCGTCTGCACATCCAAGGCGAGATGCTTCCCGATTACGCGCAGATCCTGACGCCGGATGCGGTGGCCCTGGTATCCGAACTGGTGGAACGCTTCGCTCCTCAGCGCAATGAGCTGCTGAAACAACGGGTGGCTCGCCAGGCCCGCATCGATGGCGGCGAGTTGCCGGACTTCCTGCCCGAAACCGCCCACATCCGTGCCGGTGACTGGACCATTCGCGGCATCCCCGCCGACCTGCAAGACAGGCGTGTGGAGATCACCGGCCCGGTCGAGCGCAAGATGGTCATCAATGCCCTCAACGCCAATGTCAAAGTGTTCATGGCGGACTTCGAGGACTCACTGGCACCGGCCTGGAACAAGGTGATCGAGGGTCAAATCAACCTGCGCGATGCGGTCAATGGCACCGTCTCCTACACCAGTCCGGAAGGCAAGGCTTACACCCTCAATCCCGATCCCGCCGTCCTCATCTGCCGGGTCCGTGGTCTGCACCTGCCGGAAAAACACGTTACCTTCGATGGTGCGCCCATCCCGGGCGGCCTGTTCGACTTTGCACTCTACTTCCTGCACAACCATCAGGCGCTGCTGGCCAAGGGGTCAGGTCCCTACTTCTACCTGCCCAAGTTGCAGAGCCATCTGGAAGGGCGTTGGTGGAGCGAGGTGTTCGCCTGGACCGAGGACAGGTTCGGTCTGCCCCGCGGCACCATCAAGGCCACCGTGCTGATCGAAACCCTGCCGGCGGTGTTCGAAATGGACGAGCTGCTCTATCAGATGAAGGATCACATAGTTGCGCTGAACTGCGGCCGCTGGGACTACATCTTCAGCTACATCAAGACTTTGAAGAACCATCCTGACCGTGTCCTGCCGGACCGCCAGGTGGTGACCATGGACAAGCCCTTCCTCTCTGCCTACTCGCGCCTGCTGATCAAGACCTGTCACAAGCGCGGCGCCCTGGCCATGGGTGGCATGGCGGCCTTCATTCCGGCCAAAGATCCGGCAGTGAACGCCGAGGTCTTCGCCAAGGTGAAAGCGGACAAGGAGCGTGAAGCCAACAACGGCCACGACGGCACCTGGGTCGCACACCCCGGCCTCGCCGATACCGCCATGGCGGTGTTCAACGCCGCCATCCCGGCTGGCGCCAAGAACCAGATAAGCGAACTGCGCGAGCAGGATGCTCCCATCACGGCAGCGGATCTGCTGGCCCCCTGTGAGGGCGAGCGCACCGAGGCTGGCATGCGCACCAATATCCGGGTCGCCCTGCAGTACCTGGAAGCCTGGATCAACGGCAACGGCTGCGTACCCATCTACGGTCTGATGGAAGATGCCGCCACCGCCGAGATCTCCCGCACCTCCATCTGGCAGTGGATACGACACGGCAAGAGCCTGTCGAACGGCAAGGTGGTGACCAAGGCGCTGTTCCGCCAGATGCTGGCCGAGGAGCAGGAGGTGGTCAAAGCCGAGGTGGGCGATGCCCGCTGGCAGGCGGGGCGCTTTGCCGAGGCGAGCGAGCTGATGGAGCAGATCACCTGCGCCGATACTCTGATCGATTTTCTGACGCTGCCCGGTTACGAGCGGCTCTGAATCACGGGCCCCGGGCGGGGCTCGCCAATAACAAGTCAATGGAAACGTGAAATCAATGAAAGAGGGAACTGATATGGCACTGACCCGTGAGCAACAGATCCAGGCTATCGAGAAAGACTGGGCGGAAAACCCCCGCTGGAAAGGGATCAAACGCGGCTACAGCGCCGAAGACGTGGTGAACCTGCGTGGCAGCCTGCAGCCGGTGCATACCCTTGCCCAGCGCGGCGCCGACAAGCTGTGGGAGCTGATCCACGGCGGCGCCAAGAAAGGTTATGTAAACTGCCTCGGCGCCCTGACCGGCGGTCAGGCGGTGCAGCAGGCCAAGGCGGGCATCGAGGCGATCTACCTCTCCGGCTGGCAGGTGGCGGCGGACAACAACCTCTCCTCCACCATGTACCCGGATCAGTCCCTCTACCCGGCAAATTCGGTACCGTCCGTGGTGGAGCGCATCAACAACTCCTTCGCCCGCGCCGACCAGATCCAGTGGGCCAACAAGGTGGGCCCGCAGGATGCCGGCTTCATCGACTACTTCCTGCCGATCGTCGCGGATGCGGAAGCCGGTTTCGGCGGCGTGCTGAACGCTTTCGAGCTGATGAAGGGGATGATTGAAGCGGGCGCCGCCGGCGTGCACTTCGAAGATCAGCTCGCTTCCGTCAAGAAGTGCGGCCACATGGGCGGCAAGGTGCTGGTACCGAGCCAGGAAGCGGTGCAAAAGCTGATCGCAGCCCGTCTGGCGGCCGACGTCTGCGGCACCACCACCCTGGTGATCGCCCGTACCGATGCCAACGCCGCCGACCTGCTGACCACGGACGCCGATCCCTACGATGCCGGTTTCCTGACCGGTGAGCGCACCGCCGAGGGCTTCTACAAGGTGCAGGCCGGTATCGAGCAGGCCATCTCCCGTGGTCTGGCTTACGCCCCTTATGCCGACATGGTGTGGTGCGAGACCGCCAAGCCGGATCTGGACGAGGCGCGTCAATTTGCCGAGGCCATCAAGGCCCAGTACCCGGACAAGATCCTGGCCTACAACTGCTCCCCGAGCTTCAACTGGAAGAAGAACCTGGACGATGCCACCATCGCCCGCTTCCAGCAGGAGCTCTCCGACATGGGCTACAAGTACCAGTTCATCACCCTCGCGGGCATCCACAACATGTGGTTCCACATGTACGAGCTGGCCTACCAGTACGCCCGCGGCGAAGGGATGAAGCACTATGTCGAAATGGTGCAGCAGCCGGAGTTCGCCGCTGCCGAGCGTGGCTACACCTTCGTGGCGCACCAGCAGGAAGTGGGCACCGGCTACTTCGACAAGGTGACCACCGTCATTCAGGGTGGCCAATCCTCGGTGACCGCCCTGACCGGTTCCACCGAAGAAGATCAGTTCCACTGATAGGCAGTGCCCCTTGAAATGACAAAACCCCGGCCATCAGCCGGGGTTTCTTTTTGTCTGTTTTTCACGGCAAGCGAACAAACTCCACAGGACTACAACTCGAGGATCTCTTTGACAAAGGGGATGGTGAGCTTGCGTTTGGCGCGAAAGGAGGCGTTGTCAAGCTGATTGAGAGTGGCGAGCAAGGTGCGCATGTCGCGGGACAAGCGGTTGAGCAGGAAGCGACCCACGTCGATGGGCAGTTTGAAGCCCCGCAGCTCGGCACGCAGCTGCAGGGCACTGAGCTTGCCTTCGTCATCGAGCTCGTCGAGATGGAAACTCACACCCCAATCCAGGCGGGAGGCGAGATCCGGCAGTTGCAGACCCAGCTTGCGTGGGGCGCTGCACCCCGTCACCACCAGGGTGCCCTCGCCTTTCTCTTTCCAGCGATTGTAAAAATCGAACAGGGCCCGCTCCCACACGGTATTGCCGGCAATGGCTTCGAGACTGTCGAGACAGACCAGCGGCAGGCTTTCAAGGGCGTCGAGCATGCTGGGATCCAGTTGCTCGAACTGATCGAGGGAGAGATAGGCGGCAGCGGCGTCGCGGGCATTGACCTCGGCGCAGGTAGCGTGCAGCAGGTGGGAGCGTCCGGAGCCCTTGGCTCCCCAGAAATAGAGGAAAGGAGCGCCCTGACCGATGGCCGCATTCTTGAGGGCGGTGATCAGATGGGCGTTGTTGCCGGGATAGAAACTGACGAAGGTTTCATCATCCGGTAATTGTACGGCTAAAGACAGTTGGGCCGGTTGCTTCACTCGTTGGGCTTTGACTGTGATATTTGCGCCCAAGTGTATCATTGCAATGGCAGATAGAGAACCGCCCGGGTCATGCCGGGCGGTTGGGATAAGCAGAAAGCGTCAGGGCTGCGACCATTGATAACGCAGACCGCTCTCGTTGTCTTCGATCTAGCACTGCTGGCTCTCGAGCTGGAGAACCGCACAGACTCTTCATGCCGGGCGGTTGGGATAAGCAGAAAGCGTCAGGGCTGCGACCACTGGTAACGCAGACCGCTCTCGTTGTCTTCGATCTGGTGCAGGCGACTCTCCAGTTGCAGGCCCCTTACCAGCTCAGCCTTGTCTCCCTGAAGCGACAGGTTGAAGGTGACCTTGTCCCCCTCCAGCTTGCCGATCGCCACCTTGGTGACGCTGGCCATGCCCTGCAGCATCTTCTGTATCTGGATCATGCCATCGATGCCGGCAAGCCCCTCCACCACCAGAGTCTGGCTGGAGGCGACCCCGGACAGGCGAGTGCCGTACTGTTGTACCAGCCAGCCCGCCAGGGTATCGGCCATGCCCTGCGCCACCTCGGCCTGGGTGCCTGAGCCGGCCCCCTTGGTCAGCTCGGTCAATTCTGCGCCGCCCTGGGCTCCCGGCTTGGTGCCATAGAGCCCCCAGTCGATGCTCCACTTCTCCCCTTCCGGCGTCAGCTTGCCCAGCACCACCATCTCGGCGCCATAGCGCTCGCTCGCCTTGAGGATGGGGTCGGCGAAACGGCCCCAGACATCGGTGGCGCTGACCGCCATGTTGTCATCGAGATCCATCAGCGGGATGCTGACCGGCAATCCCATGGCCTGGGCCTGGCCGCGCAGGGCGGCGGACCAGCCGTCGCTGGACTGATCCGGCAATATGCGGCGCTCCCCTTCATCTATTACCAGCCAGAGTGCCATTTGCGGGCGGACGGGCCCGAGCAGGGGGAACTTGCTCTGGCCTACCAGGGCATTGACCTTGGCCACATTGAAATCGGCCTTGAGAAACTTGACCGGTCCCACATCCTGATAGCCGTAGTGCTGCACATAGTCACCGGGCGCCGCCAGCGCCTTGGCCACCTCGGGCTGGGTGAGGATGTCGCGCCTGCCGGTCACCTTGACGAGTACCTCCCCCAGTGCCTGGGACTGGGCGGCCGTCATGTCGCCGCTGGTCGGCGCCTTGCCCTGATAGAGGTCGGTCACCTGGGCAGCCGACACCACGAGTGGCAGACAGCAGAGGAGAGTCGCTAAGCGTTTCAGCATAAAGAAGATTCTCGAAATGGGGGATGCTGCTTATGGTAGCGGCAAGGCACGCATGGCAGCAAGCCGGAGGGCGGGATAAACGACGGAGCCGGCAAGGTGCCGGCTCCGTTTGCGCTCTTTCAGAGAGAGCAGCTATGGCGTCAGGGGTTACTTGGTGCCGAAGATCTTGTCGCCGGCATCGCCCAGACCCGGGACTATGTAGCCCTTCTCGTTCAGCCCCTGATCGATGGAGGCGCAGAACAGCTCCACGTCGGGGTGAGCGGCTTCCAGCGCCTTGATCCCTTCTGGAGCGGCAACCAGCACCAGCACCTTGATGGACTGGCAGCCTTTCTTCTTCAGCAGATCGATGGTGGCAATCATGGAGCCACCGGTGGCCAGCATGGGGTCGATGACCAGGGCCAGACGCTCTTCGATGTTGCTGACGATCTTCTCAAAATAGGGAACCGGCTGCAGGGTCTCTTCATCACGGTAGATGCCGACCACGCTGACGCGGGCACTCGGCATGTGCTCGAGCACACCATCCATCATGCCAAGACCGGCGCGCAGGATAGGCACGACGGTGACCTTCTTGCCCTTGATCTGGTCAACTTCCACTGGCCCGTTCCAGCCATCGATGGTAACTTTCTCGGTTTCGAAGTCAGAGGTCGCTTCGTAGGTCAACAAACTGCCCACTTCCTTGGCCAGTTCACGGAAACGCTTGGTGCTGATGTCGCCTTCGCGCATCAGACCGATCTTGTGCTTGACCAGGGGGTGTTTGACTTCAACGACTTTCATTATTATCTCCTCGAACCGGCGCCAAAAAATCGCGGAATCATACAACAAAAGCCGCGGCTTGTAGAGCTTTTCCACGCAAAAACGCGCAAACGATTTTCTTTCTGCTTTTACCCGCCCACTGGTAGAATACGCCCCGAATTTTACCCTCCACTTCTCTATATGACGGGGAATACGCGTGACTGACAAAACCTCACTGAGCTACAAGGATGCTGGCGTAGATATCGATGCCGGCAATGCACTGGTTGAACGTATCAAGGGCGTGTCAAAGCGCACTCGTCGTCCTGAAGTCCTTGGTGGTCTTGGCGGCTTTGGGGCCCTGTGTCAAATCCCTGCTGGCTACAAGGAGCCGGTACTGGTCTCCGGTACCGACGGTGTGGGCACCAAGCTGCGTCTGGCCATCGATCTGAAGAAGCACGATACCGTGGGCATCGATCTGGTGGCCATGTGCGTCAATGACCTCATCGTGCAAGGCGCCGAGCCCCTGTTCTTCCTCGACTACTATGCCACCGGCAAGCTGGATGTGGACACCGCCGCCGCCGTGGTCACCGGCATAGGTGCAGGCTGCGAGCAGTCCGGCTGCGCCCTGGTGGGCGGCGAGACCGCCGAAATGCCTGGCATGTATGAAGGGGAAGACTACGACATCGCCGGTTTCTGCGTCGGTGTGGTGGAGAAGAGCGAGATCATCGACGGCAGCAAGGTCGGCGAAGGGGATGCCCTGATCGCCCTGGCCGCAAGCGGTCCCCACTCCAACGGCTTCTCCCTGGTGCGCAAGATCCTGGAAGTCTCCAAGGCCGATGTGCATCAGCCGCTGGGTGAGACCACCCTGGCCAACGCCCTGCTGGAGCCGACCCGCATCTATGTGAAGCCGGTGCTCAAGCTCATCAAGGAGTGCGAGATCCACGCCCTGTCCCACATCACGGGTGGCGGCTTCTGGGAGAACATCCCCCGCGTGCTGCCCGCCAATACCCAGGCGGTGATCGACGAGCAGAGCTGGCAGTGGCCGGCGGTGTTCAGCTGGCTGCAGCAGGCTGGCAACGTCACCCGTCACGAGATGTACCGCACCTTCAACTGCGGTGTCGGCATGATCATTGCCCTGCCGGCGGATCAGCTGGACAAGGCGCTGGCCCTGCTCAAGGCCGAAGGCGAGAACGCCTGGCACATAGGCCACATCGCCAAGGCGGCCGATGGCGAAGAACAAGTCATCATAAAATGACCTCCCCCATGAAACGGATCCTGGTGCTGATCTCCGGCAACGGCAGCAACCTGCAGACCATTCTCGACCACTGCGCCAGCGGCAAGGTTGCCGGTGAGGTGGTCGGCG
Organism: Aeromonas sp. sif0611; assembly: GCF_019218845.1. Taxonomy (NCBI): domain Bacteria; kingdom Pseudomonadati; phylum Pseudomonadota; class Gammaproteobacteria; order Aeromonadales; family Aeromonadaceae; genus Aeromonas; species Aeromonas sp. sif0611. The sequence goes on from NZ_JAHUWU010000002.1 coordinate 176,392, forward strand.
TCATCAGCAACAGGGCCGATGCCTATGGTCTGGTTCGCGCCAAAGAAGCCGGAGTAGCGACAGCCATCCTGGCCCAGCAGCAGTTTGCCAGCCGGGCGGAGTATGACGTCGCCCTGCTGGCGCTGATGGCGGACTATCAGCCGGATCTGGTGGTGCTGGCCGGCTTTATGCGGATCCTGAGCGCCGATCTGGTGCGTCACTTCGCCGGGCGGATGATCAACATCCACCCCTCGTTGCTGCCGAAATACCAGGGGCTGCACACCCACCAGCGCGCCATCGACGATGGGGAGCGCGAGCACGGCGCCAGCGTCCACTTCGTCACCGAGGAGCTGGATGGCGGCCCTGTGATCCTGCAGGCTCGCGTCCCCATCTTCGAAGGGGACAGTGCCGACGAGGTGGCTGCCCGGGTGCAGGTCCAGGAACACAGCATCTACCCCCTGGTGGTGCAGTGGTTCTGCGAGGGACGGCTCAAGATGCAGGAGGGTGCCGCCCTCTTGGATGGCGCCGAACTCGGCCCGGCGGGTTATGCCAGCGAGTAACCGCTGCTCGCTGCATGCAAAATGTAACAAGGGAGGCTTTGGCCTCCCTTGTCATTTCTATCTACCAGCGCAACTGCTGCTGTCACGTCCGATTACCCCGCTATGCGGCTAATCAAACCTAGACCGGGTTGTCGATATCGATAAAGGTTACTTCCAGCCCGTGCACGGTGGCGAGCCACTCCCCCAGCGCCTTGACGCCGTAACGCTCGGTGGCGTGATGACCGGCTGCGTAGAAGTGCATGCCCATCTCGCGAGCGGTGTGAATGGTCTGCTCGGAAGCCTCACCCGAAATGAAGGCATCGATCCCCTGCTCGGCAGCCTGGCTGATGTAGCTCTGGCCGCCGCCGGTGCACCAGGCCACGGAGCGAATAAGCTCGGGGCCGCTGTCGCCGCAATGGAGCGGCTCACGGCCGAGTCGCTCGGCAATCAGCTTGGCAAAGTCGGCTCCGCTCATGGGCTCTTCCAGCTTGCCCACCATGGCGACGCTCTTGCTGTTCCAGGGCTCCAGGCCGCGGCGCACCTTGATGCCGAGCAGCTTGGCGAGCTGGGCGTTGTTGCCCACCTCGGGGTGCACGTCCAGCGGCAGGTGGTAGGAGAAGAGGTTGATGTCGTGGGTCAGCAGGGTCTTGAGACGGCGCTGCTTCATGCCGGTGATCTGGGGCGGTTCCCCGCTCCAGAAGTAGCCGTGATGGACCAGGATGGCATCGGCATCCAGGGCCACGGCCGCATCGATCAGGGCCTGGCTGGCGGTGACGCCGGTGACCACCCGGCGAATGCGCTCGCGCCCCTCCACCTGCAACCCGTTGGGACAGTAGTCCTTGATGGCATGAGGCTCGAGCAGGTGATTGAGCACGGTTTCCAGTTTGCGATGAGAGATCATAGGAGTCCCTTGTAAAGGCGCTGCTCCCCCTTGTCTGCGATCAGGCTCTTGTCTGCAGTCACAACGGGGCCCAGGCTCATGATGCCGAGGGCCCCATGATAATCGAGCCGGGCCGGCAAGGCCATGACACCGGCAACAGGTGCTAGGCGGGCAGCTCTATGCCGGCGTCACGCATCTGGGCCAGCTTGTAGCGCAGGGTGCGCGGGCTGATGCCGAGCTTGTCGGCCACCTCCTTGCGGCTGCCGTTGCACTCCTGCAGGGTGTCCAGGATGATCTGGTGCTCCTGCTGCTTGAGCTCGCCGCCGAGCCCCTCCCCCGACAGACGCTCGAGGGGGCGCACCAGCTCCTCGTCCGTCTCCTCCAGGATCAGATGCTCGCAATCGATGAGACCTTCGGGGCAGAGGATCAGGGCCCGTTGTACCACGTTGTCCAGCTCGCGCACGTTGCCGGGCCAGGGGTGGGTCAGCAGGCGCTCGCGCGCCGCATCGGCCAGCTGCGGTGTCGGCAGCCCCTGCTGACTGGCATGGAGCGCCAGCAGGTGCTCCGCCAGGGGCAGTATGTCGCCGGGCCGCTCCCAGAGGGAGGTCCAGCGCAGGGGGAAGACGTTGAGACGGTAGTAGAGATCTTCGCGAAACAGGCCGTCCTGCACCGCTTTCTTCAGATCCCGGTTGCTGGTGGCGATGACCCTCACGTCCAGCGGGATCATCTTGCGGCTGCCGAGCCGCTCCACCTCTTTTTCCTGCAGCACCCGCAGCAGCTTGGCCTGCAGACCGAGATCCATCTCGGTGATCTCGTCGAGCAGCAGGGTGCCGCCCTGGGCCTGCTCGAACTTGCCTGGGCACCCCTGCACGGCGCCGGTGAAGGCCCCCTTCTCGTAACCGAACAGGGTCGCCTCCAGCATGTTCTCCGGAATGGCGGCGCAGTTGATGGCGACGAAGGCCTGCTCGGCGCGGCTGGAGTTGTCGTGGATGTAGCGGGCCAGCACCTCTTTGCCCGTCCCGCTCGGGCCCGTCACCATCACGGTGGCCTCGCTTCTGGCGACCCGGGTCGCTAGCTGGAACAGCTCGGCGGTCTTGGGATCGCCATAGACCACGGCGCGTTTCTCTACCTTCTGGGCCGGCACGTAACGGCTGACCTGGTTGAGCAGCACCTCGGGGGAAAACGGCTTGGCCAGATAGTCGATGGCCCCTTCCCGCATGGCGCGCACGGCCCCGTCGATGTTGGCGTAGGCGGTCATCAGGAGCACAGGCACCTGGGGATATTGCTGGCGGATGTTGGCCAGCAGGGTGAGGCCGTCCATGCCTCCCATCTGGATGTCAGAGATCACCATGTCGAAGCGTTGGCGAGAGAGCGCCAGCAGGGCCCGCTCGCCGCTGTCCACCTCGCGGCACTCGTAACCGCCGAGCAGCAGGGTATCCACCAGCGCCTCGCGCAGACCGTTGTCGTCTTCCACCACCAGAATACGGGCCTGGGTCATGCCACACCTCCAACCACGGGCCCGCAGGCCTTGCACCACAGGGACAAGATGGGATTCATGCTACACCTCCAAGCTGCACCGCTTGCTGATGCAGGGGGAACGACAGGGTAAAACAGGTTCCTTCTCCGGGCACCGAGGCCACGCTGACCTCCCCCTGATGGGCACGCACCACGGATTGCACCACGGCAAGCCCGAGGCCTGTGCCCTGGGAGCGGGTGGTGAAGAAGGGTTCGAAGATCTGGTTGAGCAACTGGGCAGGCATCCCCTTGCCATTGTCGAGGACGCGCATCTCCACCCGGTTGCCGCTGCGCACCGCGCTCACCAAGAGCGAATCGGCCCCGGCCTGTCTGGCGTTGGCGATCAGGTTGTTGATGGCACCGGCCAGCGCACTGCTGTTGGCGAGCAGACAGAGATCCGGCTCAGGCGCCTCCATGTGCAGCGCGCAGCCCTGCTGCTGGCAGAAGGCCTCGGCACCGGCCTGCACTTCCGCCAGCAGCCCCTGTACCGAGACAGGGGCCACCACCTGGTTGTCGCCGTTGCGGGCAAACAGCAGGATGTCGTTTATCTGCTTCTCGAGATCCTGCAAGCGAGCCATCAACTTTTGCTGGAACTGGGTGCGGGATTCCGGTTTCAGGGTGCGGTTGGCGAGGTTGGCCGCATAGAGCATGGCGGCGGAGAGAGGGGTGCGGATCTGGTGCGCCAGAGAGGCCGCCATGTTGCCCAGGGCCGACAACCGTTTCATATGGTTGACCCTGTCCTGCAACTGGCGCGTCTCGGTGAGATCCGTGATGAACACCAGCTGGCCGGGCTGATCCGGCAGCGGCTGGGTGGAGAGTTGCACCCGGCGACCGTCCCGCAGGGAGATCTCATGTCCATCGTCTTCCCTGGGCTGGAAACAGCGGGCGATGATCTGGCGCCAGGCCTGCCCCTCCAGCGGCTCCCCCAGCAGGGTCAGGGCAGCCGGGTTGGCGCGAGTGATCCGCCCCTCCCCGTCGAGCAGCAGCACGCCGGTCGGCAGTGCCGTGAAGATGGCATAAAGCTGACTCACTTCGTGTGACTGGAGCGGATTGTCCTGCTGCGAGATTGTCATAATGCTGACCTCAAACTGGCGATTGGGTCAGCTTATTCAATTTCCATGCCAGTAAATTATTTGTTATATATCAATGCATTGACTGTGGCCGTCAAAGCATTGACCTCAGTTGTCCTTGCTCATGCCGTATTTTTTCATCTTCTCCACCAGGGTGGTGCGGCGCATGCTCAGCAGGTCGGCGGCGCGGGCCACCACTCCATCCTGGGACTCCAGGGCCTGGCGGATCAACTCCACCTCGAGATCCGCCAGCATCTCCTTGAGATTGAGCCCCTCCTGGGGCAGTTGCATGGGCAGCGGCGCGGCAAGGCCGGGATCCAGCACTGGGGGCGTCTGGAACACGGCGGCCAAGGCATCCCGCTCGTCCATCTCGGTGAGCCGCTCGTCCCTGGGCTCGCTTGGCAGCAGACGGTAGCGGCCCGGCAAGTCGGCCACGTCGATGATCTGGTTCGGGTAGAGGATCAGCAGCCGCTCGATGAGGTTCGACAATTCGCGGACGTTGCCAGGCCAGGGGTACTGCATCAGGGACTCCATGGCACGCTGGGTAAGGCGGATGATCCCCCTGTGCTGCTCCCCGTGGCGGTTGAGCAGCTCCTGCAAAAGCAGGGGAATATCGTCGCAGCGCTCGCGCAGGGGCGGCGTCTCGATGGGGAATACGTTGAGGCGATAGTAGAGATCTTCGCGAAAACCCTGGGTGCGGATCATCGCCTCCAGATCCCGGTGGGTCGCCGCTATGATACGCACATCGGCCTGGATGGGCTTGCCGCCACCGACCCTGTCGAACAGTCGCTCCTGCAGCACCCGCAGCAGCTTGACCTGCATCGGCAGCGGCATGTCACCGATCTCGTCGAGGAACAGGGTACCCCCCTGGGCCAGCTCGAAGCGGCCGCGACGGGCGGCGATGGCGCCGGTGAAGGCCCCTTTCTCGTGGCCGAACAACTCGCTCTCCAGGAGCTCCGCCGGAATGGCGCCGCAGTTGATGGGCACGAAGGGGCCGGCGCTGCGGGCAGAGAGCTCGTGGATGGCGCGGGCCACCACCTCCTTGCCGGTCCCGGATTCCCCCAGGATCAGCACGTTGGCGTCTGTCTGTGCCACCTGGCCGATGAGGCGGCGCACCTCCTGGATCCCCCGCCCCTTGCCCACCAGCAGTCGCAACAGGGTCTGGCCCTTGTCGTGCACTTGCTGGCGGGGATGGAGGGAGATGAAGGCCTGACAGAAGTGCAGGTGGCGCGTCAGGGACTCATAGGTATAGGGCTCGTCGCTGCCACCGATGAAGTTGCTGTTGGGGTGATCCGCCTGCATCAGGGAGAGGAACGGGATGCGGGGGAAGGCGGCCAGCAGCTCGCCGAGGGAGCGCTCAAGCAGCTTGCCCGTCAGGACCCCTTGCAGCGGGCCGGAAGTCTCGATGGCCACATCCAGATCGGCTTCCACCACCTCCTGCCAGGGGATCCCCATGAAGGAGAGCACAGTTCCCAGTTGCTGACGCCGCTGTTCATCGGCATCAACGATCAACACCCCCATAGCCATCATATTTATCTTCCTTACACACCTGACGCCAAGTTATTGTTTTTTAAGTGCTTATGATAATGAGCTATGCACTGTGTTATAGGGTGCACAAAGTGCCAAAATTCTGGCGGTTTGTCAAAACTTGTCGTGCTTGGCGCGGCCCGGGCGGGATGGGGATCACACTCGGACAGCCGCTGTCGGCCAGGCGCCCGGGGTGGAACGCGGTGCAGGAGAGGCAAGACGCCGACCGCAGCCGGCGCCAGAGCGGGGATCAGTGCCTGGCCTGCTCCTGGGGGGCGGCGTAACGGCACTCGGGGAAACGGCTGCAGGCCAGAAACAGACGGCCGGCATGGGGACCCTTCTTCGCTTCCCGGGCCACCAGAGGCGCCGCGCAGCGGGGGCAATGGGGCACAGAGGCGGAGGCCTCCTCCTCTTCATCCGGACCGATGAAGGGATTGTCCATCGGTACCGGTTCCTGCTCGTCAGGCTGGGGCGGCTCGGCCTGTGGCGACCTGGACATGCGCCCCCCGTGGTGGGATGCACTCAAGTCCACCCCGTCGAGCAGCAAGGGATTGAAGGTCGGCTCGCGACGCTCCCCCGGCAACAGATCCTCCACCGGGAGACTCGTCTTGACCAGCAGGGGCAATAACTGCTCGCGCAGCTCGTCGACCTGGTAATGGCTGCTGGCCGGGATCTGCAGCAGAGGCAAGCCCGCACTGTCACAGGCGGACTTCAGGAAGAGATCCCGCACCTTGCGCTTTTGGTGGCGATGGGCGCTGTCATCGAGTTCGACGGCGCACAGGAAGGAGAGATCCGTCGGGTGGCAGAGCAGATAGTCAAAGCGCTTGGCGCTGATCATGTCGAACGCCTGCTGCCATTTGCCTTTGCCCAGCCGCGCCTGCGGGGTCAGTACATCCGCCACCCTGACCTTGGCAAAGACCCGGGCCTGGTCGCCGACCGCCAGATCCAGCACCCCGAGGAAGGCGCGCTCCGCCGGGCTGAACAGGGTCTCCTGCAGCTCATAGGGCTCGGCCTTGCCCCTCTTGCTCCTGCGCCAGAGGATCACCAGCAGGAGCAGCACCAACAACACGGATCCCGATACGACAAGGCTATTCATAAACACATACCCCGTTCACAAGACATATCCAGTTCATCAAACACGAAGGGGCAACACTCTACCACGGGGGAACCCAGGCAGGCAGAGCTGAAATCAACGCCGTTCCGGCATTCGCGTTTTTTCACTAAATTTGCGTGAGGCGGGCTTCATATGGCCTGTCGCAGCAGGCACAATGCTAGAGCCTATGGACGTTTCGGCGCACAGAAGATACCGCAACGGTCGCGGCGAAACGTCAACTGACCCCAAGCAGTCCCATTCAAGGAGAGCAGGATGCAAAAGCAATTGGTCGTCACCGTGATCGGCGCAGACAAGCCCGGCATCGTCGAGAGCCTGGCCGACACCATCACCCGTCAGCAGGGCAACTGGCTGGCCAGCTCCATGAGCGAACTGGCGGGGCAATTTGCCGGCATTTTGCACGTCGCCGTGCCGGATGAACACTATCGCAGCCTGTGCGAGGCGCTGGTGATGCTGCCGGGTCTCACCGTGAGCTTCGCCGAAGGCCAGCTCAGCCCCGAGCCCGCCCACCAGCTGATGCTGAGCGTCACCGGCAACGACAGACCGGGCATAGTGCACGAGGTAGCCAGCATTCTGCGCCAGCTCAACATCAACGTCGCCGACCTCACCACGGGATGCGAGCCCGCCCCCCACTCTGGCGCCCCCCTGTTCTATGCCCATGCTTTGGTGGCCCTGCCGCCCCAGCTCGAACTCGACGATCTGATCACCGCGCTGGAGTCCCTCTCCGACGATCTGGTGGTCGACATCGATCACGATCTGACCGAATAGCGCGGGTTGTCATAAATTTGTCATGGTTTGACGCCATAACTTCCGCGCAGACGCAACCTGAGCACAGAGGCACCAGATGAGCACCGACAGGCAGTATGAAGAGAAAGAGCTTAGCTGGCTCTCATTCAATGAACGGGTGTTGCAAGAGGCAATGGACAAGACGGTCCCCCTCATCGAGCGGGTCCGTTTTCTGGGGATCTTCTCCTCCAACCAGGACGAGTTCTTCAAGGTTCGGGTCTCGGACGTCAAGCGCCGCATCCTCATCAACGAGGTGCACGGCGGCGACGACGAGGCCAAGGTGTTGCTGCGCGCCATCCAGCAGAAGGTAATGGCGCTCGGCGAGGCGTTTGACAACACCTACAAGGAGTTGCTGATCGCCCTAGCCCGCCACAACATCTTCCTGGTGAATGAAAACCAGCTCTCCGAGGCGATCCAGCAGTGGCTGCGGGTCTTCTTCAAGGAGAAGGTGCTGCGTCATATCATCCCCATCCTCCTCAACAAGGAGGTCAACCCGGTCAAGTTCCTCAAAGACGAGCACACCTATCTCGCCGTCGAGATGAAGAAGAACGGCCAGGTGATCCAGTACGCCCTGGTGGAGGTACCGACCGACGACCTGCCCCGCTTCTTCCAGCTACCGCCGGAGGGAACCCGCCGCAAGAAGCAGATCATCATCCTGGACAACGTCATCCGCTTCTGCTTGGACGAGATCTTCAAGGGCTTCTTCGACTACGACGAGATAGCGGCCTATGCGGTCAAGCTGACCCGGGATGCCGAGTACGATCTCTCCGACCAGCTGGATCTGAGCCTGGTGGACAAGATGAGTGATGGCCTGAAGCAGCGCCTCACCGCCATGCCGGTGCGCTTCGTCTACGAGCGGGAGATGCCCGCCGCCATGATAAGTTTCTTGAAGCTCAAGCTGCAGATCAGCTCCTACGACGCCATCATGCCGGGCGGGCGCTATCACAACTTCAAGGATTTCATCGGTTTCCCCAACGTGGGCCGGGACTATCTGGAAAACCCCAAGCTGCCGGCCCTGGATTGCCGTGATTTCGATGGCTTCGTCAACGCCTTCGACGCCATCACCAAGCAGGACATACTGCTCTACTACCCCTATCACAAGTTCCACCACTTCACCGAGCTGGTGCGCCAGGCGGCGTTCGATCCGGCGGTCAGCGCCATTCGCATCAATATCTACCGGGTTGCCAAGAAGTCACGGATCATCCACTCCCTCATCGACGCCGCCAACAACGGCAAGAAGGTGACAGTGGTGGTGGAGCTGCGCGCCCGCTTCGACGAGGCAGCCAACATCGACTGGGCCAATATCCTGACCGATGCGGGGGTCAAGGTGGTGTTCGGGGTGCCGAGCCTCAAGATCCACTCCAAGCTCTGCCTCATCACCCGCCATGAAAATGGCGAGGCGGTGCGCTACGCCCATATCGGCACCGGCAACTTCAACGAGAAGACCGCCAAGATCTACACCGACTTCTCCCTGCTGACCCGCCACCCGGACATCACCGCCGAGGTGGAGGGGGTGTTCGAATACATCGAGTACCCCTATAAACGTTACAAATTCAACCACCTGCTGGTCTCCCCCATCAACTGCCGTCGCCAGCTCTATCGTCTCATCGACAACGAGCTGGCCAACGCCAAGGCGGGCCAGCCCTGCGGTATCACCCTCAAGATCAACAACCTGGTGGACAGAGACCTCATCAACCGACTCTATGCCGCCGGTCAGGCCGGGGTGCCGATCCAGATGATCATCCGTGGCATGTGCGCGCTGCGTCCCGGGGTGCCTAGCCTCAGTGACAACATCCAGGTCATCAGCATCATAGACCGCTTCCTGGAGCATCCGCGGGTCATGGTGTTCCACAACAAGGGCAATCCCCAGCTGTTTATCTCCAGTGCCGACTGGATGAGCCGCAACATCGACGGCCGGATCGAGGTGGGTACCCCCATCTACGACGAGCGGCTGAAACAGCGCATCCTGGACATCCTCGATCTGCAGCTGAGCGACACCTGCAAGGCGCGGGTCATCGATGCCGACCAGAAGAACGAGTACGTGAAGCGGGGCAACCGCCGCAAGGTTCGCTCCCAGGTTGCGATTTACGACTATCTCAAACGTATCGAGTCAAACAATGGACAATAGTCTGTACGCTGCTGTCGATCTGGGGTCGAACAGCTTCCACATGGTCATCGCCCGCCTCAACGAGGGGCGGATGCAGATCGTCGATCGCATCAAGGAGCGGGTTCGCCTCGCCGAGGGGATGGATGAGCAGCGCCGCATGTCCCCGGAGGCCATGGCACGGGGGCTCGACTGCCTCGCCCTGTTCGCCGAGCGCCTCACCAACATCAAGCCGGATCAGATCCGCATCGCCGGCACCTACACATTGCGCCGTGCCAGCAATGCCCGCGACTTCGTGCGCGAGGCGGCCGAGGTGCTGAACCACCCCATCGAAATCATCAGCGGCCAGGAAGAGGCCCGCCTCATCTATCAGGGGGTCGCCCATACCCAGCACATCGAGGGCCAGGTGCTGGTGGTGGACATAGGTGGCGGCAGCACCGAACTCATCATCGGCGAGGGATTCGAACACAAGGCCCTCACCAGCCGCAAGATGGGCTGCGTCAGCTTTACCCAGAGCTTCTTTGGAAACGGCAAGCTGAGCGAGAAGGCCTTCAACAACGCAGTGCTGGAAGCGCAGCACCAGCTCGCTCCCATCATCAACCAGTACCGCAAGCTGGGCTGGCAGAGCTGTCTCGGCAGCTCGGGATCCATTCGCACAGTGCGCGACGTCCTGCAGGGGGAAGAGTGGACCGATGGCGCCATCACGCTAGCGGGACTGGAGCGGCTGAAAGAAGAGATGCTCAAGCACAAGAAGGTCGACCAGCTCAAACTCGCCGGCCTCACCGAGGAGCGCCAGGGAGTCTTTGCCGCCGCCGTGGCCATACTGCTCGGGCTCTTCACCTCATTGCCCATCGATCGGATGGAGTACTCTGACGGCGCCCTGCGCGAGGGGCTGCTCTATGAGTTCGAGGAGCGACTGCAGCACCACGACATTCGCGAGCGCACCGCGCTGGCCCTCAGCTCCCACTACCACATCGACAAGCGCCAGGCCACTCGGGTGGAGCGGAGCGTCCTCGATCTGTTCGATGCCCTGAGCGATCCCTGGGAAATGCCCATCGAGCCCTATCGCGCCATCCTCGGCTGGGCGGCGCGGCTGCACGAGATTGGCCTTGCCATCAACTACAGCGGCATCCATCGTCACTCCGCCTACATTCTGCAAAACACGGATCTGCCCGGTTTCAATCAGGACGATCAGGCCCTGCTGGCGGCCCTGGTGCGCTTCCAGCGCAAGGGGCTCAAGCTCTCCGAGCTGCCCGCCCTGCCCAACCACGACGAGCAGACGGTGCTGCGCTGCATCCGCATCCTGCGCCTCGCGGTGGCGGCCCACCACAGACGCCAGGACAACCTGCTGCCGGAGTGGCGGGTACAGGCCGCCGGGGATCAGCTGGTGGTCACCCTGCCCACCGACTGGTGCGAGGAGAACCGCCTGCTGATCCAGAACCTGGAGAAGGAGCACCGCTATTGCCAGGAGCAGGGCTGGCCCCTGCTGTTCCAGCTCGGGTGATCGTTCACCTCAAACGAAAGAAGGCAGCCGATGGCTGCCTTTCTGCTTTCTGTCGTAGTCACTGCAGCTCGGGCAGCAGCCACTTGGCGATTTCGAAATAGATGATGAGGCCGGTGCCATCCACCAGGGTGGAGATGAAGGGGGCAGAGACCACCGCCGGATCGATGCGCAGGCGACGCAGCACCATGGGGATCACCGAGGCGACCGTGGCGCTCCAGAGCACGATGGCGATGATGGTGAGGGTGACCACCATGCCGATCTCGGGGCCGACTCCCAGGCTCCAGGCCCGTACCCAGGCGGCCATCGCAATGGCGACCGAGATGAGCAGGCCGGTGGAGAGCTCCTTCTTCAACACGGTGCCGAGGTTCTTCAGGCTCACCTCCCCCACCGCCATGGCCCGCACTATGGTGGTGGTGATCTGGGTGCCGCTGTTGCCGCCGGTGCCGATGAGCAGCGGGATGAAGAAGGCCAGGGCGATGGCCGCCTCCAGCTGCTCCTCGAAGGCCCGCAGCACTGTGCCTGTGTAAGCTTCCGCCACGAACAGGATGAGCAGCCAGCCCACCCGCTTGCGCCACAGCTGCCAGGGAGTTGCCTGCAGATAGGGGGTGTCCAGGGGGGATGAGCCCCCCTGCAACTCCGCATCCTCGGTGGATTCGAGCTCCAGGATGTCGGCGGCGTCATCCACGTGGAAGACCCCCACCAGGCGCCCCTGATCCTCCACCGGCAGGGTCGAGATGTCACGATCGATCAGCAGGCGGGCGGCCAGCTCCTGATCCGCCCGGGCGTTGATCCGCACCGCCTCCCGCTCCATCAGCTCGCTCACCGGCCGCAGGGGATCGGCGATCAGCAGGGACTTGAGGGAGACGCTGCCAAGCAGGCGCTGCTCGCCGTCGACCACATAGAGCTGCTGAAATAGCTGGGCCTTGTCCCAGGCGTCGTGGATCCGCCGCTTGGCGCTCTCCACCGTGGTGCCCTGATCGACGGCCAGGTATTCGTGGCGCATGTTGGCACCGACCGACTCGCTAGGCCAATCGAGCAGGGAGGCATAGATGGCCTGCGCCTGGGTCGGGAAGCGGCTCAGCAGCCTGGTGCGATCCTGAGGGCCCAGCCTGCGCAGGATGGCCACCATCTCGCGCCGGGGAATGGCCTCCTGCAGCACGCCCACTATGCTGCCATGCAGGCGCAGCAGCAGCTGGCCTGCGCTCTCCGCCGACAGGGCGCCGAGCAGGGCGGCCCCTCGCGGCACAGGCAGGGTATCGAAGACGCAGTTGAGCTCTTCCGGGCGCAGGGTCAGCAGTTGATCGGCCCGCTGCATCGGGTCCAGGTTGTGGTCGAGCCAGCCCTGCAGGGCGGCGAGATCGAGCAGTTGATGACGGTTGAGCAGGGTGTGTGTTTTCTTCATCACAGATATCCTCATGTGATTTCAGGCAGGGCCTGAAGGCAACCGGCTCACACCGGTCGCTGTCGACAAGAAAACAGCAATTTGATTGACGAGTAACAGGCAGGAAATGACGCCGTCCGGCGTGTTTTCATCCCCACGTACCAGCTTTAGCACTGCATAACGTATCCGGCATGCCGGAAGCCACTTGGGTTGACACCTTAATCCGATGAAAACTGTCCTGATCTTGGGCGTCTCTGGACGTCGTGAGATCAGTGGCCTGTGTTTATGCAGGAGCCTCGCCTAACGAGATGCTGCGAAAAATGCGCGCCACCTGGGTGGTGCGGGCGGCATCATCGGCGCCGGGGCGGGTCGAGTCAAGGCTCGTGGGGCCCCTGGCAACGGGTTGTTACAAATTGGAGGGGAAAAGGGCCGCCCATGAAAAGAGCGCTCCCCCGGGCCTGGGCCATGGGGGAGCGTGCGATCAACGGGTAGATATCAGCGGATATAGTCGAACAGGGTCAGCTTGCTTATCTTGCTGAAGGCGAGCTGGGAGGCGCTCATGGCCGCGTCCTCCTTGGAGAGCGCCGCAATCACCTCGTACATGTCCGCCTCGGAGACCTTGGCCCGCGCCTGCTGGTTCAGGGTGCTGAGGCCATCGTTCGAGCCCATCACCTGCTCCAGGCTGTTCATCCGGCCACCCAACTCACCGAGCCCCCTGTCTATCTTGGTCCTGGCGTTGTTCATATGGGTGGTGGCATCCGCCACCGCCAGCTGGAAACCGTCCGCCGAGAGGCTGGGGTCGCGCAGGGCAGTGAGGAAGTCGGACATGCCGTTGAGCACGCTGTCGTTCTTCGGCTTGTCCAGCACGAAGGTCTGATCCGCCCCCCCTGCCGGCAGATCCAGGCTCAGCTCCAGCCCGTTGAAGGCGATCTTGTTGCCCGCGCTGTAGCCCCCGTTTTGCACGACTGTGCCGCCGCTGTCCGTGATCTCGTAAGTATCCGGCGGGCCCGCGACCGTGCTCACGGTGAACGAATTGCTGGCAAGAGAGGAGTCATAATTGTTGCGATAGAAGCTCTCGAAATTGCCCTGGTCCCCCACCCCTACCTGGATGTTGGCGCTGGTGCCACTGGCGGTGCGCCGGGTCGCCACCATCTCGAACAGATCGAAGCCGGAGTCATTGGCCGGGATCTGCACCGTGGGGGAGACCTGGATGCTGCGCTGCCCCGTGTCCCCCTGGAACACATAGTTGCCGCTCCCATCTTTCACGAAGGGCTGGGTCTTGCTCTGGTTGCCGCCGAAGATGAACTCCCCCTGAGAGTTCTTGCTGTTCATCAGATCGAACATCTGCTTTTGCAGCCCCTCCAGTTCGCTTGCGATGGCGTTGCGCTCCTCCGAGCCCATGGCCGAGCTGTTCGCCTTCTGGATCAGGGTCTGGGCGCTCAGCATGGCGTTGTTGAGGGAGGTGAGCACTGTCTCCTCGTGGCCCAGGCTGTTCTCCAGCAGGCTGCCGTTGACGCCGTACTGCTTGAAGAGATCGATCTCCTTGGTCAGCGCCATCTTCTGGCCCATGCCAGAGGGGTCTTCACCCGCCCGGGAGAACTTCTCCCCCGTCATCAGCTGTTCATAGGCGGTATTCTGACGCTCGCTCACCTTGCTCATGGAGGCAAGGTTGCGGTCGTAGATCATGTTGGTGGTGATGCGCATGGGTTACCTCACGGACGACAGCAGGGTATCGAAGATGGTCTTGGCGGTATTGACTATCTGGGCCGAGGCGGCGTAGGACTGCTGGAAGCGGATGAGATTGGCCGCCTCCTCCTCCAGGTTGACACCGGAGACGCTCTCGAAGATGGCGGTGCTCTGGGTCAGCTTGGCCTCGTTGGCCTGCAGCAACGTCTTGGCCTGGCTGGCCTTGTTGCCCACCCCGGTCACCAGGCCACTGTAGGCGTCGTTGAAGGTCATCTTGTCGTTGCTGGTGGCGGCGTTGTTGTTCTTTCGCACCAGCTCCTTGTTCTGCAGCTCCGCCAGTGCCAGCCCGTTGGCGTTGTCGGCAAACCCGTCCTTGTTGTAACTCAGGGTGAAGCTGTCGTTGGCCTCCACCTTGCCGGTGATGCTGAAGTCGTAGCCCGGGGTCGGGGGCGGCACTATGGGGGTCCCCAACGGCATCTCGAGGGCGGCCATCAGGTTCTGCCCCTTGCTGGAGGCGGGTGCGACGCCGAGCAGGTTGTTGTTCTTGTCATAGACCTCGTAGTTGCCGCTGTCGTCGATCTTGATAACCTGGGGGGCGCTCGGGTCAAGGGTGTTGGTGCCAAAACCCGACCCGGCCCCTGTGTTGTAGACGCTGTTGACCTTGATCTCGCCCGAGCCCAGGTTCTGGGAATTCTTGTCCGCCTTGATGGGGGATGCCAACGCAATGTCTTCCGGCCGGGTGATCGCGGCCTCGAGGTTGGCTGCGGCATGCCTGGTGGGTTGCAGCACTATCTTGTCGCCCCCGACCGGGGTGCCGGACAGGTCGATCTCGATGCCGTGCCCCGCCACCTCGAAGGTGGCGGGGGGCGTGGTGCCGGTCGCCACCGAGGTGCGCTGGCCTGAGCCGTCGATGGAGAAGACCTCGTAACCGGTGGCACTGTTGAACTGCACTTCGTAGTCGAAGGTGGTCACTTCCGAGCCCTTGCCAGGCACGAAGTTGACGCTGGCGGCGCCGTTGCCCTGGTTGCCGGCATAGGGGAGCCCCTGGCTCCCCTTGAGGGAGAAGAGATCCCCCCCCAGCTCGTTGTCCAGATCCATGCCGAGACGATTCTGCTGGTTCATGGCATCGGCCATGGCGATCGCCAGCTGGCCCAGCTCCCGCTTGGCGGGCTCCAGATCGTTGCGCGCCGTGAAGAGGCCGCCGATGGCGCCTCCCAGATCCTTGTCATTGATGTTGGCCTGGTTGGCCCCCAGGGTCAGCTGAAGCCTCGCATCCCGGGAGTCCGGGCTGCCCGGCACCACCTTGAACTGGGCCACGCCGCCGTCCAGCACCAGGGAGTGCCCCGTGCTCATGTTGACCAGCATGCTGCCGTTGGGTTGGGTCACGGTGCGGACTTCCATCTTCTCGGAGAGCTGGCGGATCGCCTCATCACGCTGATCGAACAGCATCAGGTTCTCTTCCGGCGAACCCTGGGTGCGGATGATGGCCTGGTTCAGATCGTTGATGCTGCTCAGCAGGCTGTTCACCCTGTCCGTCTCGTCCCCTATGGTGGCGTTGATGGTGTCGCTCTGCTTGTCGAGCTGGGCGGAGAGGGTGTGGAAGCGGTCCACCATGCCGTTGAGCTCGCTCAGGGTGGTCTTGCGCCCACCCACTTCCGCCGGCGATTCGTTGGCGGTGTGGAAGGCCTTGAAGTAGGAGGTGATGGTGGTGCCCACGCTGTTGCTGGCATCCCCCAGCAGGCTGTCGATCTGGAACAGCTGATCGTAGCGAGAGCCTGCGGCATGGTAGGCGGAGGTATCCCGGCGCACCTCAGCCTGGGCGTAGGCGTTGATGACCCGCTCGCTCACCATGTCGCCCGTGCCCAATCCGACGGAATTGGTGTAGATCAGGGTGCGTTCACGTACATAGCCCTGGCTGTTGACGTTCACTATGTTGTTGCTGGTGGTCTGCAGCAGTCGCTGCTGGGCCAACACACCCGAAGTCCCGATTCCAAGCAGATCGCTTGCCATAGCTTACAGCTCCATCTCTGTGTTCCTGGTCGCAGTGTTGCCGGGTGACGAGTAGCCGGCGATGGCATCACTGCGCAATACCTGTTTCAGTTTGCTGGCGTACTGGGGATCGGTGGCATAACCGGCCTGCTGCAGCGCCTCGAAGTAGCGATCCGGACTGTCCACTTTGGCCAGCGCGCCCTTGTAGCGGGTCCCCGAGGTCAGGAAGTCCACATAGTCGTTGAAGCTCTCTTCAAACGATTCGTAGGAGCGAAACGCCGCCTTCTGCCGCGACGCCACTCCTTGCTCGTACTCCAGGGTGCTCACCACGGCCCTGGGTCCTTCCCAGCGCGGATCCGCCTTGATGCCGAACAAGTTGTGGCTCATCTGCCCCTCCCCGTCCTTGATCACCCGCTTGCCCCAGCCACTCTCAAGGGCGGCCTGGGCCACCAGTACCGCCGGGCTCAGCCCCAGCTTGTCCGCCGCCTTCTTGGCCAGCGGCATCAGGCGCTCGACGAACTCTTCCGGACTGTCAAACACCTTGGCGCTCCCGTCCAGGGCCGAGGCACGCGGGCTGCTGCCCATGGGTGGCACGGTGCGATGGGGTCGTCTGGGCAGGGTCAACGGAGGCTCGGCCCCATTTACCCCTCCCTTCATCTCGTTCTTCATTTCGTTATCAGCAAAATCTTTGCCAACTTTGGAGGCTGCGATCAGATCGTTGGAGGCGCTGGGGGGTTGATAGGGTTTGTAGACCCGCTCGGTGCGCTGGGGCAACTTGAGCACCCGGCCGTCATTGTGGGTAAAGGTCTTCTCGGGGGAGAACTGCTTGGCCACCATCTCGGCGATGCCAAGGCCCCCCTTGCTCGACATATCCGCGACCCGCTGCTCGTCCAGCATCCCCTCGTAGAACTGGGTGTAGCTGCTGTTCATCGGGTTGTCTTCGGTCAGCACCGAGTTGGCCTGGCGCATCCCCTTGAACAGGGTCTGGGTGAAGATGGACTCGAACTGACGGGCAGCCGCCATCAGTGCCTCTTGCTTCCCTTCCTTGCTCAGGCTCATCTGGCGCAGCTTGTCCAGGTTCTGAACGTCCTGCACCATGCCAAGATTGATACCGCTCTGGGTGTCGAACTCTGCCATAACCTACCTCTTTGCCGCCCGTGGCAACCGCTTGCCGCTCAAGAAATTACAAAATGACCAGTTGACCCTGGATCGCACCCGCCTGCTGCAGGGCCTCCAGGATCGCCATCAGATCGCCGGGGGCGACCCCCACCTGATTCACCGCCCGCACCAGATCGTCCAAGGTCGCGCCGGTGTCGAGCTTGAACATACGTCCCGGCTCCTGCTGCACGTTGATGGTGGAGTTGTTGGTGACGGCCGTCTGCCCGCCGGCCAGCGGATTGGGCTGGGAGACCTGCTGGTTCTCGGCGATGGTGACCGTCAGTCCCCCATGGCTGATGGCGGCTGGCCGCAACTTGACCTCGCTGCCAATGACGATGGTGCCGGTGCGCGAGTTGACGATGATCTTGGCGGACTCGGTGGCCGGATCCACTTCCAGATTTTCGATGGTGGCGAGGTAAGAGACTCGCTGGCTTGGATCCCGCGGCGCGAACACCTTGATCGAGGTCGCGTCCAGCGCCTGGGCCGTGTTCGGGCCCACCAGATCGTTGACCACGTCGGCTACCCGCCGGGCAGTGGTAAAATCTGGCCGGTTCAGGTTGAAGGTGATGGTGTCCCCCTGGGCGAAGGAGTTCGGCACCTCACGCTCCACGGTCGCCCCGTTGGCGATGCGCCCCACGGTCGGGGTATTGACCACCACCTTGGAGCCATCCGCCCCCTCGGCCCCGAGACCACCGACCACCAGGCTGCCCTGGGCCACCGCATAGACGCGGCCATCCAGCCCCTTGAGAAAGGTCTGGAGCAGGGTGCCGCCGCGCAGGCTCTTCGCCTCGCCGATGGCGGAGACGGTGACGTCTATGGTCTGACCCGGCTTGGAGAAGGGGGGCAGATCGGCGTGGATGGCGACCGGCGCCACGTCCTTGATCTTGGGCTTGATGTTGTCCGGCACCTTGATGCCGAAGTTGTTGAGCATGGTCCTGAAGGTCTGCTCGGTGAAGGCGTTGTTCTTCTCGCCCGTGCCGGGCAGGCCCACCACCAGACCGTAGCCGATCAACTGGTTGCTGCGCACCCCTTCCACCGAGCTGAGATCCTTGATGCGGGAGGCGTGCGCCAGCCCGAACGGCAAGATACAGCACAGCAGGCCGAGCAAACGGAGTCGGTTCATGACATCTCCTGACTAAACCATCCTGGCCCCGGGTCTTCGTTGGCGACCCGGGGTCCGAGTATTAAATGGGCCACCAGGGGCCGTTGAAGAAGCTGGTCAGCCACCCCTGTTCCTGGGTGTTGGCCAGATCGCCGGTGCCACCGTAATGGATGCGCGCGTTGGCGACCCGCTGGGACGAGACGCTGTTCTCCGAGCTCACGTCCTCCGGGCGCACCAGTCCGGTGATGCGGATATATTCGTTGCCGTTGTTGAGCATGATCCACTTCTCGCCACGGACCAACAGGTTGCCGTTCGGCAATACCTTGACCACGCTGACCGAGATGTTGCCCTGCAGACTGTTGCTCTGGTCCGCCTTGGCCTGACCCTTGAACGCACTGCTCTGGCCGATGGAGGCGGACAGGTCATAGGGGCTCGCCGTCACCGGCACCCCGCCCAGGGTGACGGGCTCCAGCTCCATCTTGTTGTCCTTGCCGCTCTGGGTGTTGGCCTTCTTCGACGCCGAGGTCGACTCCGCCAGCTCGATGGTGATGATGTCGCCCACCCGATGGGCCTTGATGTCCGAGTAGATGCCGTTGACCTGCTCGGGCTGGAAGATGGCCCCGGTCGGGCGCACCGACACCGGCTCCGACTCGCCATACACGGGGGCGAATTCGGGGTCGTCGGGCCTGGCGGTATTGGGGGTGCTGCTGCAGCCTGCCAACATCAGCAGGCCCAGCATCCAGATGGCTTTCATCATGCGTCTCCGCTTAGGTGGCTGGATTAGGTGCGCTGGGTCAGGAAGGACATCATCGAGTCAACTGCCGAGATGACCTTGGAGTTCATCTCATAGACCCGCTGGGCCTGGATCAGGTTTACCAGCTCCTCGGTCACGTTGACGTTGGAGGTCTCCAGCATCCCCTGTTTGATGACTCCGAGCCCGTCCGCACCGGCCGTCCCCTGGATGGGGGCGCCGCTGGACTGGGTCTCGACGAAGAGGTTCTCCCCCATGGGTTGCAGGCCGGTGGGGTTGACGAAGTCGGTGGTGTTGATCTGGCCCACCACCTGGGATTGACCATCCCCCTTGAGCTGTACCGACACCTGACCATCCTCCCCCACCGTCACGCTCTGGGCATTCTCGGGGATCTGGATCTCCGGCTGCAGCGGGTAGCCGTTGCCCGGGGTGACGATGGTGCCCTCATCATTGAGGGTGAACTGGCCGTTGCGGGTGTAGGCCGCGCTGCCGTCCGGCAGCTGGATTTCGAAGTAACCACGGCCGCTTATCATCAGATCCAGGGAGTTGTCCGTGGTCTGGACGTTGCCCTGACTGTGGTTTTTCTGGGTGGCGACCACCTTGGCCCCCGCCCCCAGCATCAGGCCGGAGGGCAGTTCGGTGTCTGCCGAGGAGCGGCCACCGGGCTGGTTGACGTTTTGATAGAGCAGATCCTCGAAGATGGCGCGAGCCTTCTTGTAGCCCACGGTGCTGGCGTTCGCCAGGTTGTTCGAGGTGACCGAGATGTTGGTCTGCTGGGCATCGAGGCCGGTCTTGCTGATCCAGAGTGCAGGATTCATGGGGTACTCCTTGATTAGCTGATACGCAGCAGCTGGGTTTGTGCCTCGTCGTTCTCCTCGGCGGTCTTCATGATCTTGACCTGAGTTTCAAACTGACGTTGCAAGCGAATAAGGTTGGTCATCTCGTCGACCACGTTGACGTTGCTCCCCTCGAGGGAACCGGCGATCAGGCCCACGTCGGCAGACGCGGCCTCCGCCTGGCCATCCTTGCGACGAAACAGGCCATCCTGGCCCTTCTCCACCGCATCGCTCGGCGGATTGACCAGCTTGATGCGCTGGAAATCCTCCGGCAGGTTGGCGGCGGCGCCCTCGGGACGGCCGCTGATGGTGCCATCCCGGTTGATCTCGATCTTCTCCATGGGCAATGGCAGCACGATGGGCTGACCGGCGTCATCCACCACATTGAGCCCGGTCGAGGTCTGCAGATTGCCGGTGGCATTGAGCTGCAGGTTGCCCATGCGGGTATAGGCCTCGGCACCGTTGGGATCCTGCACCGCAATCCAGCCCGAACCGTCAACGGCGACGTCAAGATCCCGGCCCGTGGTCTGCAGCAGGCCGTGCTGCAGGTTCTGACCCGGTCGCTCCGTCATGGCAAACACCCGCGTGGGCAGTCCTTCGCCAAACGCCTGCATGCTGCGCGCCTGCTCGAAATCAGACTTGAAGCCGATGGTGTTGGCATTGGCCAGGTTGTTGCCACGCACAGCCAGGCTGTTCATGTTCTCCTTGGCCCCGGACATGGCGATATAAAGCAGGTGATCCATGGGATCCTCCGTCAAACAGATGACTCTCGCAGGACAACTGCAAATTGAGTGCCAAGAGATATGGGAAGGGCGAAGCAGAGGGGAAAAAAACGCCGCATCAGAAACGACAAGGGGCGCATGAGCGCCCCTTGTCACCGCGAAAAACCTTAGCGGATCTGCAGTATGTTCTGCTGCAGGGAGCTGTTCACTTCCAGCGAACGGGAGTTGGCCTGGAAGTTGCGCTGGGCGGTGATGAGGTCCACCAGCTCGGTGGTCAAGTCCACGTTGGACTGCTCCAGCGCCGACGACTTGATGGAACCGAAGGTGCCGGAGTTCGGGGTGCCTGGCAGGGCATCACCGGAGAGCAGGGACTGGCGCCAGGAGGTGTCCCCCACCTGGGTCAGCCCCTGGGAGTTGGCGAACTTGGCCATGGCCACCATGGCCACCTTGACGGTGGTGGCGTTGCTGTAAGTGGCGGAGACTATGCCGTCCGCCCCGATCTCCACCTTGGTCAGCCGACCGACGGTGGAGCCATCCTGGGTCAGTTTGCTCACTTCAAATGGGGAGGCGTACTGGGTCACGGTGCCGAGCTTGAACTCGATCTCCTGGGTGCCGTCGGCACCGTTGGTGATGATGCCGGCCCCCGTCGCCCCCAGTTGTTCGGTCTTGATGACGGCCGGCGTGGTCGGCGTCACCATCTTGCCGGAGGCATCGAAGGTCACCCGGGCGCTCAGGGGCGCCTGACTCAAGCCGGTGGCCATGGTGGTGGCCGTACCGCCCACGACGTCGATGGGCTTGTCCCCTTCATAGAGGTACATGCGCCAGGCGGTCGGCACCGCCGCCTTGGTCGGGTCTGCCGGATCCGCTTCCTTGGTGAAGTACTGGGTGATGGTGTGCGGCTCCCCCAGGGAGTCGTAAGCCACCACCGAGGTGGAGGAGGCGTAGGTACTCGAATCCTTGGGATCGAATTGGGAGGCATTGACATCCATCAGCGTTTTCGTGCTGGAAGGCAGGTTGAAGCCAGCCTCGACCGTCGTTGTCTGCACCGGCTCGCCGGCCTTGTCCGGGATCTGGATGGGCTTGGTGGCGTTGATGCTCACCGCCTTGGGGGTGCCATCGGTATTGATCTCGTACCCCTGCAGGTAGCCGCCGGAGTTGCTGACCATGTAGCTGCTTTCGTTGAGTTTGAAGGCGCCGGAGCGGGTGTAGCTGCGATCCAGGTTGGTCAGGCCATCGGAGGTCACGAAGAAGCCGTTGCCCTGAATGGCGAGATCCAGCGCATTGTTGGTGAATTGCAGCGCCCCCTGGTGGAACTGCTGCGCTACCGCCCCCGTCGCCACCCCGTTGCCGACCTGGGTCTTGGCATTGACGAAGATGGAGTTGGCGTAGACGTCGGCGAACTCGGCGCGGGACTCCTTGAAGCCGGTGGTATTGACGTTGGCAATGTTGTTCGCGGTGACGTTCAGGTCTTTCTGAGCCGCATTGATGCCGCTGAGGGCATTGTTGAATGACATGTCTTTCTCCTTAGATCACTGCGTTAGAGGTCGGGGTCGGCGTCGGGGTCGGGGTCGTGGCCGACTTGCCGGACGTCCCGCCAATTTCCAATACATCGGTCAGATAGATGCCACCCAGTCCCTTGAGCTTGAGGGTGCTGGGGTTGGTGCTGGTGCCCAGGGTGACACTCTCCACCTTGGCATAGGTCAGCGCCGGCACGCTCTCGGACTTGCCATCCACGGTGGCGTGCGCTTCTATCGAATACTTGCCGCTCTTGGCGGCATTGCCCGATTTGTCCAGGCCATCCCACTCGAAGGCCACGTTTCCCTTATGGTCCCCTTCGAGGGAGAACTCCTTGATCACCTGGCCGCTCTCGTCCTTCACCGTCACCTTGACGTTGCTGCCACCGTCCCCGGTGGCGATGACGCCGGAGAGGGTGCCGCCCTTCTCCACATACCCCGTGTTGGAGGGGATGAGCACGTTCTGGCCCACCAGGGCAGAGGCCTGCAACGCCTGGCTGGAGGTCATCAGGCTGTTGAGGCTCTCCATCTGGGTGGAAAGGCTGCTGATCCCCTGGGAGGTCGACATCGAGGTCATCTGGGACAACATCTGGGCGTTGTCCACCGGCTTGAACGGATCCTGATAGGAGAGCTGCATGGTCAGCAGCTTCAGGAAGGACTCCTGATCCAGCTCCTTCTTCTGGGTCGTGGTGTTGGTCGTATTGGTCTGGGCGGCCGTCGTCCGGTTGACGCCAAGCAGGCTGTCATAGGTATCTGCCACTTATGATTCCCCCTCTGTCCGGGTTTGCCGCACGCCGTACGGGTCGACCTCATGGCCGCAGTCATGCAGGCCGTCACAAGTCTCAGTCATCTGGGTTCACCTCTATCAGGACTTGCCGAGGCCAAGGGTCTGCTGCAGCATTTTCTTTGCCGCATCAGCAACCTGGACGTTGGTCTGGTAACTGCGGGAAGCGGCGATCATGTCCGCCATCTCCTCCACCATGTTGACGTTGGGCTTGAAGATGAAGCCATCCTTGTCCGCCATGGGGTGGTTCGGGTTGTACTCCTTGAGCAGCGGCGCATCGCTCTCGACGATGCCCTTCACATCCACCCCCACCGAGGCCTGCTTGTCGGACATGGCCTGATCCAGCTGGGCGGCAAAGACTGGCCGCCTGGCATGGTAAGTTTTTTCCACGCTGGAGCTGACGCTGTCGGCGTTGGCCATGTTGCTGGCCACCGTATTGAGGCGGACGGACTGCGCGCTCATGGCAGAGCCTGCAATGTCAAAGACCTTGAACAAACTCATTACTGATCTCCTTTCAACGCCTTGAGCAGGCCGCTTATCTTGCCATTCATGAATTCGAGGGAGGCCTGGTACTCGAGGCTGTTGCGCAGGAACTCGCTGCGCTCCTGCTGCACATCCACGGTATTGCCGTCGCCGGTATCCGGTTGCAGGGGGTTGCGATACTGGGTCGACCCGGGGGCATCCATCTGCAAGGCGAAATGCTTCTCGCTGGTGGTGGACAGCCCGAACCCTTGCTGGCTCTGGGCATCCTGCAACGCTTGGGAGAAGTTGATGTCACGGGCCTTGAAGCCCGGCGTGTCCGCGTTGGCGATGTTGCTCGATAACACCTCCGCACGCTTGGCGCGAACGCTCAGCGTGTACTGGTGAACACCGAATGCCTTGTCGAATGAAATTGCCATAGCGCACCTCCTGCTTCACGAATGTTTAGCAAGAGGTGTGCCAAAGAGGGACGAGGGGAGTTATTTGACCTTGTAGACGATGCCGGGGTTGCAGCGGATCATCTCGAACTTGTCGGTGAGGCCCGCCAGGGACTCCGAGGCCCCCAGCATCAGATAGCCGCCAGGATTGAGGCTGCTGGCAAACTGGTTGAGGATCTTGGACTTCACCTCGGGCGCAAAGTAGATAAGCACGTTGCGGCAGAAGATGATGTCAAACTTGCCGAGCAGGCTGTAGCTCTCCAGCAGGTTCAGGGGCCGGAAGCTGGTCAATTTTCTGACACGCTCCGATACCCGCATCTTGTTGTCGCCGCAGGGCTCAAAAAACAGCCGCTTGCGTTCGGGGGAGAGGCCACGGGCCAGTGCCAGGCTGTCATACACCCCTTCCTTGCACTGGTTGAGCATGGTGCTGGAGATGTCGGTCCCCACTATCTGTACCCCACCCGGCAAGGTGCCAGGGCGTTTGACCTGCTGCTCCAGCGCCGTCATGGCGATGGAGTAAGGCTCCTGCCCGGAGGAGGAAGCCGCAGACCAGATCTTGATGGGACGACCACTCTTGCCGAGCTCGGGGAAAATCTTGTCGCTCAGCAGCTGGAACGGGTAGGTATCGCGAAACCACAGGGTTTCATTGGTGGTCATGGCATCGACCACAGCCATCTTGAGCTCCCGTTCACGCACGTTCATCGCCCGGGTCACCAGTTCAGACAGACTCTCGATACCAAACTGAGTCATCAAGGGCGACAGACGGCTCTTGACCAGATACTGTTTGTTGTCACCCAGCACTATGCCGCTCTGCTGCGCCAGAAAATTGCTGAATTGCCTGTATAAGTCGTCCGAAAGTGTCTTCATGCAGTTGTTCTTCTTTATTAGAGAGCGCCTTGTACGGCCTTGGCCAATTCATCAGGCTGGAATTTGGCAATGAAGTTGTTCGCACCAACTTTCTGCACCATGGCCTGATTGAACACCCCACTGAGGGATGTGTGCAGGATAACATGCAAATCCTTGAGGTTGGGATTGTTGCGGATCTCGGCGGTGAAGGTGTAGCCATCCATCTCCGGCATCTCGATGTCGGAGATGACCAGGGCAATCTGATCGAGGATGGGGCCCTGCTTGGCCATCTCCAGCAGCATGTTGAGGGCCTCCCGTCCATCCTTGGCCAGCACGCATTGCACCCCGATGGCTTCCAGCGCTCGCTGTACCTGCTTGCGTGCCACCGAGGAGTCGTCGGCTACCAGCACAGGACGGCCGTGGGGATTGCGCTCCACGCTGGCTTCCACCAGCTCGGCACTCACCTCGGTGGAGACCGGCGAGATCTCGTTGAGAATACGCTCCACATCCAGGATCTCCACCAGCTCGCCATCCACCTCGGTCACTGCCGTCATGTAGTTGATGCGACCAGCACCCTTGGGAGGGGGCAGGATGGACTCCCAGTTCATGTTGATGATGCGCTCGACCGAATGGACCAGAAATCCCTGAACGGATCTGTTGTACTCGGAGATGATGATGAAGCATTTGGAGATGTCCTGGATGGGGCGCTTGCCCATCGCCATGCTGAGATCGATCACCGAGATGGTCTGGCCGCGAATGTGCGCCACGCCGCGAATGCAGGAGTTGAGCTTGGGCATGACGGTCAAGGGAGGGCACTGCAGCACCTCACGTACCTTGAATACGTTGATGCCAAATCTTTGACGTCCGTTGAGACGAAACAGCAGCAGCTCCAACCGGTTTTGTCCCACCAGCTGGGTCCGTTGGTTGACCGAGTCCAGAATACTCGCCATAAACACTCCCTAAAAAACGCTTGGCACTGATCGTGCATGTTGTGTGTGCATGCACATTGGCTTGCATCAGACTATCGATGTCTCGACAACCGAAATCTGCAGCAAGCATAGTTAACTGCGATGGTGTACGTGAACAACTTATCGACCGGTAAGCAAAAATGATTAATAGACTTTTCCTCATCTTACTGCCGTTTTGCAGCCTCTCTCACGCCATGGCATCCGAGGTCACCGACTATCTGCAGGAGCAGGCACAGGCGTTCGTTCTCGACCAGCTGGATGTCCCTCTCGATGCCCAGGCCGAGGTGAAAGCCGGCACCATAGATGAACGCCTCCCCCTGCACCACTGCGAAGAGGGGCTGACTATCTCCCTCCCGGCCAAGATGGAGATCCGCCGCAACACCACCGTCTACCTCAAGTGCGAGGGAAACAAACCTTGGGATCTCTATCTTCCGGTGCGGGTCAGCATTCAGAAGCCCTATGTCACCGTCGCGGCTCCCGTGGCCAAGGGGGACATACTGAGCGAGTCCATGCTGACCCTGGCCTATCAGGATCAGACCCTGATCCGCGGTGACTATCTCACCGACCCGAGCGCCCTCATCGGGGTGCGCAGCAAGCGTGAACTCAAGCCGGGCCAGCCAATTCGGCTCACCCAGGTTTGCGTGGTCTGCAAGGGGGACCAGGTCACCCTGAGTGCGGAAAACAGCAGCATGCAGATCAAAACCATGGCCCGCGCCTTGCAAGATGGCAGCTTCGGAGACATGATCAGGCTCGTCAACATTCGTTCGGGCAGAGCGGTGCAAGGCCAGGTCAGTGCCGTTGGCTCCGTGGTAGTCACATTCTGACTGCTTTATTAATGCAGCAATTTTTTTCTAAAGTTCTGACCGCCGTCACCGATAACCGGGTAAGCGAACAGCAAAGTAGACGAAGGTAAACCGTATGGCTATCAACAATATCAACAACTTGGCAAACAGCCGGTTGCAAAACAACGGGACCAGTCAAGGTGTAGCCGCCAAGTCCGCGACCTCTGCCGAGAGCAATCGCGCGGCGACCGTCAAGACCGACTCTGTCTCCTTGACCAGTGAGGCGCAGCAATTGCAACAGATGCAGAAGACCCTCAACACCGCCTCCACCGGTAATGAGAGCCGCGTCGAAAGCCTGAAGAAGGCCGTGGCCAGTGGGGAATACAAGGTCAACAGCGAAGCCGTGGCCAGGAAGATGTTCAGCTTCGAAGCAGACCTGGACAAACGGCTGGGATGATGGAACTGCCTTCGCTGCTGCACGCCCAAGACGACAACCTCTCCCAGATGCAAGGTTTGCTGGCAGAGGAGTTTGACCTGCTCAAGGCACACCGGGCTCTGGCCTTGCCGGCGCTGGCCGAGCGCAAGCAGCAACTGCTTGAGGCCATCGAGACCCTGGACAAGACATTGGCCGAGCTGCCCGATCTGCAGCAACAACTCGGTGCCTTCCCGACCCAGTTGCAGGCCCTGCAAGCCAAGCTGGAAGCTTGTCAGGAGCAGAACAACCTCAACGGTCGGCTGCTCGAACTCAGCATCATCTCCAATCGCCGGCTGGCGAGCTTCCTCAGCAAGCTGCGTGACAGCAACTCCCTGACCTATGACGCCAAGGGCAATACCCGCTCGGGCACCCGCTCCCTGGGGATCAAGGCCTAATTCTCTCTCCTTCCTTCTCTTGATGCCCTGCCGTCAGAGCACCAGTTCCATCAGTGTCGTCCCGTCGCGGCAGGCGTGAATACTCATGACGCCATCCTCATACCGGCCATAGCTGGCTGCCCATTCTCCCCTCGGAAAACAGATGGATCCCGGGTTCACCAGCACCAGTTCCCCTTCTTGCCGCGCTTCTCGTCGCAATATGGGCAGGTGGGTATGGCCGCTGATGAAGAGGCTGCCCGCCGGCAAGGGCACCGCCTCGGGATCATAGAGATGACCGTGGCTGACGAACCAGCGCCGCCCGTCCACCAGCAACTGGTTATAGGGGGCCGTGATGGGGAAGTGCAGCAGCATCTGATCCACCTCCGAATCGCAGTTGCCCCGCACCGCCATGATCCGGGGGGCCAGCTGGTTGAGCCGCGCCGCCACGGCGGCAGGCTCATACCCCGCCGGCACCGGATTGCGCGGGCCGTGGTTGAGCAGATCCCCCAGCAACAGATAGTGATCCGGCTGCCAGGGAGCGAGCTGCGCCAGCACCTGCTCCAGGGCAGGCAGGCTGCCGTGCAGATCGGAAATGATGGCTATCTTCATCGCGCACTCCTCATGGCTGGCTGAAGTAGAGATCCTTGGTGGCGATGGCTCCCTTCAGGTTGCTGCTCGGCAGGCCGCGCAGGGCGGGATCCACCAACCTCATCTGGTTGTAGTGATAGACGGGGATGACGGGCATCTCTTCCATCAGCAGTTGCTCGGCCTTGCGGTAGAGTCCGGTTCGTGCGCTGCCATCCAGCGTGTCCGCGGCCTGTTGCAACAGGCCGTCGAAGGCCGGATTGCAATAGCCACTCTCGTTCTGGGGATCCTGACAGCGGAAACTGCCCAGCATGGACGAGGGCTCCACGTAATCACCAAACAAGAATGAGCGGGCCAGCATGAAATCACCGCTGTCCTTGGCCACCTGATAGGCATTCCACTCCATGTTGTTGAGGGTGATCTCCACTCCCAGCGGCTTCCACATGGCCGCGACCGCCAGGGCCAGCTTCTTGTGGTTCTCCGAGGTGTTGTAGGTCAGCGTTAACTTGAGCGGGTGGGCACTGTTGTAGCCCGCCTCCGTCAGCAAGGTGGCGGCCCTGGCCAGACGGGTCGGCATATCCTCCAGGGCCAGCGCCGACCCCAGTTCTTGATAGTCCGGCATGCCGGGCAGCAGCGACCAGGCTGGCCGCTCCCCCTGACCACTCACCTTCTCGGTCAACAGGCGGCGATCGACGGCCATGGAGAGCGCCTGTCGCACCCGCACATCCTGCAATTCGGGGCGGCGCAGGTTGAAGGTATAGAGGTAGGTGCCCAGCAGCGGCAGGCCCCAGATCCGCTCCGGGGTCTCCGCCATGGTCTTCTGGTAGTATTCCAGCGCCACCCTGTTGGTGAGCTGGATCTCCCCCGCCTCGTAGCGCAGCCGCTCCGCATGCTGGGAAGCGAGGGGCAGATAGGTCACCCGCTGGATCCGGGTATGGGCATCATCCCAGTACTGGACGTTGCGCTCGGCTTCGATCCGCTCGTTCGGCACCCAGTTCACCAACCTGTAGGGACCGTTGCTCACCATCTTGCCAGGCTGGGTCCACTGCTTGCCAAACTGGGCGATGGCCCGCTCGTTGACCGGCACGAAGGGGCGCTGGCTGATGAGTTGCAGGAAGTAGGGCACGGGCCGCTCCAGGATCACCTTGAGGATCTGGTCGCTCTCGGCCTCCACCCCCAGGGCATCGAGATCGAGTGCTCCGGCATAGATGGACTGGGCGTTGTTGATGCCGGTCGCGAGTAGGAGGCCGGCGGAGGGCGAGGCTTGCTCCGGGCTCAGCAGACGCCGCCAGGCGTAGACAAAATCCCGGGCGGTGAGCGGCTCGCCATTGGACCACTTGAGCTGCGGGCGCAGGAAGAAGCGCCACACCAGACCATCCTCGCTGGTCTCCCAGCGCAGAGCCTGAGCCGGCACTATCCTGCCCTGCCCATCTTCGCTCACCAACCCCTCGAACAAGTCCACCAGCACCACCTCCCCCGGGAAACCGGAGCGGATCTGGGCAGGGTCGAGGGACTCGGGTTCGGCGCCGTTACCCTTGACCAGGGTCTGCCTGTCTGACAGTGCAGGCTGCTGCACCACTGTGGTCGCCTGCAACGGCGGCGCCAGCATCAGTCCGAGCAACAAGGGAGAGAGCCAGCGACGGGCTGGCCGGGCGGCGAAACGGTAAAGCATGACATCAACCTCATTCAATTCACTTTATTTCAAGAAGGGGGAAGGCCGGCGGCGCGCCTGGAAACGAATGCATGATGCCGCGCTTGTTATCCCCGAAGACGCCCCGTATTGTATCGGGCCTGCCCGGCAGATGGAGTCTTTCGGGCTATTTTTTCAGGTTTTTTTTCCCAACTATCAGCCACGGGTGCGCAAGACAGCCTGAGGGCTCCTCGACTCGCCTCGCATGAAGGCCTGTCAGGCCGCCATGGCGCTCGATTCAGGCATCCGCCCGGCTGATTTCTACCGTTTCAGGGGTCTTTATGGGGTATGAGTGGCTGGCGCTGGCTGCCGCCAGTTTATGGGCCGTCGCCGCCCTGATTTCCGTCAAACCGGCGCGCCATCTGGGGGCCTTTGCCTACAGCCGCTGGCGGATGTTTCTGGTCAGTCTGATGCTGGCCAACGCCAGCCTTATCACGGGGGGCTGGCAGACTCTCACCGAGAGCGCCCTGCCACTGCTGGCGTTGTCGGGGCTCATCGGCATCTTCGTCGGTGACACCGCCCTGTTCGCCTGCATGAACCGACTGGGGCCCAGGCGCAGCGGCTTGCTGTTCTCCTGCCATGCACTCTTCTCCGCCCTGCTCGGGCTCTGGTTGTTCGGCGAACAACTCGGTGGCTGGCGTCTGGTGGGGGCCTTGCTGGTGCTGGCCGGGGTCATGCTTGCCATCCTGTTCGGCCGCCGTGGCAACGCGCAGCAGCACAACGAGTGGGAGCAGGTGCGCGGCCACCTCGCCGTCGGCATCGCGCTCGGCCTGACCGCAGCCCTGTGTCAGAGCCTGGGGGCCATCATCGCCAAGCCGGTGATGATGGCTGGCGACGTGGACGCGGTGAGCGCCTCCGGTATCCGCATGGGGAGCGCCCTGCTGGCACACTGTGCCTTGCGGGTGCTGAGGGTGCCGCTAGCCATGCCCCACAACCCCATCAACCGTCAGGTGCTTGGCATGATAGGCATCAACGGCTTCCTGGCGATGGCGCTGGGGATGACGCTCATCCTGGTGGCCCTGCGTCAGGGAGACGTGGGCATGGTGGCGATCCTCTCCTCCACCACGCCGGTCATCCTGCTGCCCCTGTTGTGGTGGCACTCAGGGATGCGCCCTGCCCTGCCCGCCTGGGCCGGCGCCCTGCTGGCCACCCTGGGCACGGCACTGGTACTGGGAGCGGGGTAAGTCGGAGGTTGCTGTTGTGCTTCGCTCAGCGCCAACCTACGCCCAATTCTCAGGATCGTCCGAATAGGCTTCGCTATTCGAACCTACAAAATTCAATTGGTTATGTAGGTTCGATTAGTCGCGGCGTAATCGGACGCGGTAACATCATTGCGAACGTTCGCCATCGGATGGCGTGATTAAAACTGGGCAACTTCCTCGGCAGTCAGCTCCCGGTATTCCCCCGGTGCCAGCTCTTCGTCCAGGCCGAGCGCCCCGATCCGCTCCCGATGTAGCCCTATCACCTTGTTGCCGATAGCGGCAAACATCCGCTTCACCTGGTGGTACTTGCCCTCGTGAATGGTCAGCCTGGCCTCGCACTCCCCCAGGATCTCCAGCTGGGCAGGGCGAGTCTTGTCGGTCTCGTTACGCAGGTAGACGCCATCTTCAAACAGCGAGATGGCCTCTTCGCTCACGGGGTCGGCCAGCCAGACATGATAGGTCTTGGCACACTCGTGGCGCGGCGAGGTGATGCGGTGGGACCACTTGCCGTCGTCGGTGATCAGCACCAGGCCTGTGGTGTCGAGATCGAGCCGGCCCACCACGTGCAACTTGCCCATGGCGGGCTCATCAAGCAGATGGAAGACGGTGGCATGATCGGGGTCTTCGTTGGAGCAAACGTAGCCTTCCGGCTTGTGCAGCATGAAGTAGCGATTCTGCTGATTCAGGGTCAAGGTCACGCCATCAAACTCGATCAGGCTCTGCTCATTGATGTGGAACGCGGGCTGCTTGACCAGGATCCCGTCCACCATCACCTCCCCCTGACGGATCAGCTTGCCCGCCTGGGAACGGGTCAAATCGGAGCAATCGCAAAGAAATTTATCGAGCCGCATGCACAAAACCTCGGAATCCAACGTTATCAAGGGGCGTCATTATATAGGCCGGTCCCCACAACGCCAGCACTAAGGGAGAAGTTAGGCAGATGGCGCCTGACGCCATGATGTGCCGGTGATAGACTGCCGGCAGCGCGCCGACACCACGCATAATAATAATCCCAGGAAGCCCCATGAAGCCGACTCAGCCTCATCCCGTCATCCCCGTCAACCAGCTGCGACCTGGCATGTACGTCATTGCCATCGCCAGCCAGACCGGCGCCATGGAAATCGCCCAGACGGGGCTGGTGACCACCCGTCAGCAGGTGGATGTGCTGATCCGGCGCGGCGTGCTGACGGTGAAGGTGGATCTCGCCCGCAGCAAGCTGCCCGGGATAGCGCAGGTCATCTCCCCGAGCCCGGCCCACAGCGCCGGCTCGGTGCGTCCCGCAGGCAGTGGCGAAGGGCGCGAGCTCAAGATCCGCCGTCTCTATCAGGAGGCCCGCGAGCTGCAGGGCAAGTTCATTCGCCATCTCAAGGCCGGGGAGCCCATCGACATCACGCCGCTGGCGGCGGTCGCCGAGGAGATGGTGGACACCATGTTCACCCATGGCGACGCCATGCTCTGTCTGGCACGGATCCGGGCCAAGGATGCCTACCTGATGGAGCACTCCATGAACGTGGCCATACTGCTCGCCAACTTCGGTCGTTACCTCGGGCTTGAGCGCAGCGTGCTCAAGGAGCTGACCCTGGGCGGCCTGCTCCACGACGTGGGCAAGATCATGACCCCGGACGAGGTGCTCAACAAACCGGGCAAGCTGACCGACGAGGAGTTTGGCGTGATGCGCCAGCACGTGGTGCACAGTTACGACATCCTCAGCAATACCGCCGGCATTACCCCCACCATGCTGGAGGTGGCCGCCAACCACCACGAGCGCCTCGATGGTACCGGCTATCCGCAGCGACTCAAGGGGGATCAGCTCTCCCTCTACACCCGCATGAGCGGCATCGTCGATGTCTACGATGCGGTAACGGCCGACAGGGTCTACAAGCAGGGGATGCAGCCGACCCAGGCGTTTCGCATTCTGCTCAAAGGCATCAATCAGCACTTTGATGCCGAGCTGGTCACCAAGTTCATCAAGTGCATGGGGGTCTATCCGGTGGGCACCCTGGTGCAGCTCTCCAACCAGCGGCTGGCGGTCGTGATGCAGCGCAACGAACAGCAGCCACTCAAGCCGGTGGTCAAGGTGATCTATCACACCACCCAGCGCCACTACCTCGAGGTGCAGTGGCTGGATCTTGCCAGAAACGGGGGGCAGGAGAACATAGAGAGCACGGTCGATCCCAAGGAGTTTGGCATCAACCTGGCCAACTTCGTCTAGCGAGCCTGGGTCTCCGGTGCCTGCTCGCGGCAATAGCGGAGGAGGAACTCCTCATCCAGCGGGGAGAGATCGAAGCGGACGCAGGCCTCTTCGATGGCCCGGATGTCGTGTTCATGGTGTTCGCTGAGCCAGCGTACGGCGCGGCGCAGATCCTCACCATGGGGC
Source organism: Aeromonas sp. sif0611 (assembly GCF_019218845.1). Classification (NCBI taxonomy): domain Bacteria; kingdom Pseudomonadati; phylum Pseudomonadota; class Gammaproteobacteria; order Aeromonadales; family Aeromonadaceae; genus Aeromonas; species Aeromonas sp. sif0611. The sequence continues at coordinate 209,546 of NZ_JAHUWU010000002.1, forward strand.
AGCAGGGTATGGTCGCTCATGGGACACCTCCAGTCAGCCATAGGTAGCCGCCCATCGTATCGGGCGCTCTCCTACTAGCTTAGTCTTCCCCCGGCGTGCCGCCCTCTTTGCTCGAACTACCCGGAGCGATCGCACGCCACCTCGCTTGCGGCTTGACGCCGACCACCCTGTCGAGGGTATGCTCGTTCCCTTCCGACGCCATCTCATGGCCCTGCTTCTCACACAAGGACGCTGTATGCAAGCCAAGGACAAGTGTCTGGCCGCCCTGGTCATTCTCTGCTGGGGACTCAACTTCGTGGCGATCAAATGGGGGCTGGAGGGCATACCGCCGCTGCTGCTGGGGGCGCTGCGCTTCGTCGGGGTGGTCTTCCCCGCCATCTTGCTGGTGCCCAGACCCGCCATGCCCTGGCGCTGGCTGCTGGCCTATGGCGGCGCCATCAGCCTGGGGCAGTTTGCCTTCCTGTTTTGCGCCATGAAGTTCGGCATGCCGGCGGGCATGGCCTCGCTGGTGCTGCAATCCCAGGTGGTGTTCACCCTGCTGTTCGCCATGATCTGGCTGGGGGAGCGCTGGCAGCCCCACCACTGGGTGGCGCTGCCGCTGGCGGGGGCCGGTCTCTATCTCATCGCCACCCATGGCGAAGGCAACCTGACCCTGCTCGGCTTCGTGCTGACCCTGTGCGCCGCCGCCTGCTGGGGTCTGGGCAACGTCATCAATCGCCAGATTGGGCTGCGTTACCAGACCGCTCTGCCGAGCCTTATCGCCTGGGGCGGCCTGGTGCCCATACTGCCCTTCTTCGCGCTCTCCTGGCTGTTCGAGGGGCCCGATGTCATTGCCACCAGTCTGCTCAACTTCAGCTGGCAGGGGTTCTTGTGCGTGCTCTATCTGTCGCTGGTCGCCACCTGGCTTGGCTACGGTCTCTGGGGGCGGCTGCTGATGCGCTATCCGGTGGCCCAGGTGGCGCCACTCTCCCTGCTGGTGCCCTGTGTTGGCATGGTGGCGGCCGCTCTGCTGCTCGATGAGCACCCCACGGCCCTGCAGTGGCTGGGATCCGGCCTGGTGCTGCTCGGCTTCGTGGTCCATCTGCTGGGTGGAAAAATGAGGCTGTTCAAGGCACAAGCCGAGCATTGACCTCGATGGGGAAACTTCCCATGATGAAGCAGGCCCTCCCGGGCCTCACGGCTTGACCCCGGCAGGACGCCAACCATCAGGAGAGCAAGGACATGCTGCACAGTTCACCCTCGGTCATCCCCCCTTTGCCCCGTGTCATACGGGTCGCGGCCATGATGCTCCCCCTCTGCTGGAGCGCCTTCGGCTGGAGCGCCACCCTGCCGGCAGATCTCAAGTGGGAGAGCAATGACACCGACCCCGTCTATGCCGACCCGCAAGCCAAACGGGGCGGCACCTTCCGTGACTTCATGTCGAGCTTCCCGCTCACCTTGCGCAAGTACGGGCCCGACTCCAACGGCGGCTTCGCCGGTTACGTCCGCGAAACCAACCTGCCCCTGCTCGCCACCCATCCGGTAACCGGCAATCCCATTCCCATGCTGGCCAGCGCATGGGCCTTCGGCGCCGATCACAAGACCCTCTATTTTCGCCTCAACCCCAAGGCGCGCTGGTCGGATGGCCAGCCAGTCACCGCCGATGACTGGCTCTTTACCCTCAAGATGATGCGCAGCAAGGAGATAAACGACCCCTGGTACAACAACTACTACAGCACCCAGATAAGCGAGGTGACCAAGTTCGACGATCACACCCTCGCCATCACCAGCGGCACCGAGAAGAGCCGGGAGGATTTGCTGGAATCCCTGCCGTTCAGCCCGGAGCCGAGCCATGCCATCAGGCTCACGGCCAACTGGGTCAAGGAGTACAACTGGAAGGTGCTGCCGGTCACCGGCGCCTACCAGATTGGCGAGCTGAAGAAGGGCAAGTCGGTCACCTTCAACCGGGTCAAGGATTGGTGGGGTGACGGGGAGCGCTACTTCCAACACCGCTTCAACCCGGACCGGATAGAGATCAAGGTGCTCAGGGATCAGAACATCGCCTGGCAACACTTCCTGCGCGGCGATCTCGACACCTTCCCACTGGTCATGCCCAACTGGTGGCACGACAAGAGCAAGACAGCGGAATTCGAGAAGGGCTATATCGAACGACTCTGGTTCTACAACCAGACGCCGCAGTCTCCCATGGGGCTTTACCTCAACACCGCCGACCCGCTGCTCAAGGATATCAATGTGCGGCTCGGCATCCAGTATGCCCTCGCCCTCGACAAGATGATCGCCACCCTGCTGCGGGGTGACTACCAACGCCTCAACAGCTACGGCTCGGGCCAGGGAGCCTTCACCAACACCGACATTAAGGCACGCCCCTTCGATCCCAAGCTCGCGCGGGACTACTTCGCCAAGGCGGGCTTCACCAAGACGGGACCGGATGGCGTCTTGCAAAACGACAAGGGCCAGCCCCTCTCCCTCAGCATCACCTACACCACGGCGGAGCATGCCCAGCGCCTGACCCTGCTGCGGGAAGAGGCGAAGAAGGCGGGTCTCAATCTGGAGCTGAACCTGATGGATGCCTCCGCCGGCTTCAAATCCATGCTGGAGAAGAAGCACCAGAGCGCCTGGATGGCCTGGAGCAGTGGCCGCTATCCCGCCTACTGGGAGCACTTCCACAAGGTCAACGCCAACAAGCCCCAGACCAACAACATCATGAACCTCGATGACGACGCCATCTCGGCCCTGGTGGAGCAATACGACAAGGCCTTCGACTTCGGCAAGAAGGCCGAGCTCTCACGGCAGATCCAGCAGCGGCTCTATGAGCTGGCCAGCTTCGTCCCCGCCTATCAGGTCCCCTATACCCGGGCAGGTGCCTGGCGCTGGATAAAACTGCCCAAGACGCCGGCAACGCCCCAGAGCGATCTGCTCTACTGGCCCCTGGATGGCGCCAACTCGGGCTACAGCTTCGGCGGCCTGCTCTGGATTGACGAGCAGCTGAAAGCGGAGACGAAAGCCGCCATCAAGCAGGGCAAGACCTTCCCTCCCGTCACTGTGATCGACACCCGCTACCAACAACCCTGAGCCGGCTCCGCGCTCTGGTTCGGCGCAAACAAAAGACCCCGCACTGTGGCGGGGTCTTTTTTGTGGCGGCAGCGCCGGGACGGGACTTAGCCGCGCTTGGCCTGCTTTTGCGCGATGGCGTCGGCCACGTCGGCCGGATCCAGCACTATGCCTTCCTGCTCCGGAGTCGGGAACACGGCCACGCAGAGTTCGTCCTGCTCCATGCCATCGACCCAGCGATCCAGCCACACCTTGAGGGTGATGGACTGCGGCTTGCAATCTGCCCACTCGCCTTCGGCCCAGGCCTTGGCGTATTCCGGATGCGGCCAGACCGGGATACAGTCTTCGTCTTCGGTGGTCAGCATCATGACGCCGTGCTCGTCGGTCAGAACAAACAGCTCTTCGTGCTCGACCAGCTTGCTGATGAAGTGATCAAAGCGGTAGTCGGCGTTCAGTTGCAGCGCAGCATTGCGCTCGGTGTCGCTAAGTTCATAGCTCATTGGTCAAGTCTCTCATTCAATAAAGGGCGACATGTTCACATCTTGCTGGCGCCTTGTCCAGCAAGAGTGCTCAGTTGCTCTTGTTTCGGCTATCTCAGCCCAGCGCCGGGGTCACCAGGGTGATCTCCGCCGTCTCGCAGAAACGCTGGCGCAACCAGTAGGCGGACTCCACCTCGACGAAACAGAGCTGATCCCGCCCGGCCTGCACGCCTTGCATGATCTGCTCGAAGCGTGCCTGTTGCTGCTGCTCCCAGGCGGCCGCCAGCCTGGTGCCATGGGCTTCATCCACCACCTCGCGGCGCAGCTCGAACAGGTTATCGGTGATCGGGCTGTTGATCTTGCCGGGGCTGTGCCAGTACATCAGCAGGTTGTCCAGCATCTCTTCGTCGTAACTGGCCAGTGCATCCAGCTCGGGAGTCTCACCCTCGCCGCCGGTCCCGAAATCGCACCACCCCGCTGCCAGAGGCGCCAGAGTCTGTGCCCCGCCCACCTTGGCATGCTGGCGCAGGGCGGCGACATCCGCCCCCTTGATGGAAGGCAGCCAGAGATCCCCTTGATGCTCATCGAGCAAGGGAAGCAACAAGGAGGGAGCATAAACAGGAAAGCGGGGACCTAGGGTGTGCAGCAGAGATACCAGAGTGACAGTGATCATGAGACGCGCCTTGAGCTGGAAGACCTGGGTTCATACCTGGCCAGGGGGACAAAAGAGGGACCATTCTACCATGTTTAACGGCACGCGGACTCTGCTCGTCCAGCCAGCCGGGGCATGACGCTTCCGGCCAAAAAAGCAGCGTTCGGGCACAGCCGGCCCAGACAAAGCCCAATACTTTGAGCCAGCGCCCACTAAAGTCAAACCGGGAATGCTAGTTTGCATACATCTTTAGCGTAAGGAGTGCATCCATGAGTGGGATCGACCAGGTTTCTGACGATTTTGTGAATGAGCTGAAAATACTGGCATGCTTTGATCCGGCGAACATGAGTCTGGGGATCAAGTTACGCAGCGACATGTCTGAAGAGCTGTGCCTGGCGGCGCAGCGCCTGCACAGCCAAGGCATGATCAGTGCCGTCGATGGCGGCTATCTGACTCCCTTCGGCATGACCATGCTGGAGCATCTTCAACACCTGCTGGTGGCACTCAAGCCGAATTGAGTTCCTGCGGCGCCCAGAGCGAGAAGTTGAGCAATTCCCAGCGCTTTCCCTGCCGCAGCAGACAAGCAAACAACAAAGGACCTTCGGGTCCTTTTACCTTGCCATCGATCAGCCACTCCCCCGCCCGCTTTGGGACAGGCTGTGCCTTGATCTCCTCGGGCTGCTCTGCCTTGCCCAAACGGACCTGCACGAATTGCTGGCACACGGTTACAGCCTCGCTTGCCACGGGATCCGGCACGGGAGTATTGGCAAGCACCACGGTCAACAAAAGTGATGGGAGCATGATGATGGTCATTGGCAAAGGTGGTTTATGAATATGCCATAAAACAAAAAGCCGTGGCACCAGAGGTACCACGGCTTTCTTAAATTCTGTAAGAATTACAGAGCAGTTACGTTCTCAGCCTGCGGGCCTTTCTGACCTTGGGTCACAGAGAACTGTACGCGCTGACCTTCAGCCAGGGTACGGAAGCCGTTACCGCTGATAGCGCTGAAGTGAACGAAAACGTCCGGGCCGTTTTCTTGCTGGATGAAGCCAAAACCTTTGGTTTCGTTGAAAAACTTAACGGTACCGGTGATCATGTTAGACATATCTTTAACCTGTATTCAAAATAATTACTTATGCTTTTCAGCGGGTAAAGCTCAAAAACGGGATTAACTTATGAACAACAGGAAAAGATGCAAAACATCATATTCATTGACATAACTAACGCCCTTTCAAGCTGGTTTAGATTATACGTGCCTTTGTCGATTACGCAACCAAATTTGCACCCCGCCAGGGGCAGGGTGCAATCACTTACGCATCCGCCGCTTCCAGTGCCTGAACCAGGGCTTTGAGGAAGCGCGCAGCCTCCCCGCCGGTACAGGCTCTGTGGTCAAAAGTCATCGACAAGGGCAGTGCCCGGACCGGCCGTGCCTCCCCATGGATGAAGACCACTTTTTCGAACAATTTGCCCGCCCCTATGATGGCCACCTGGGGTGGCGTGACGATAGGGCTGGCATAACGCCCTGCGATGGCACCGAAGTTGGTGAGGGTGATGGTCGCCCCCTGCAGCATCTCCCGCGGCACGGCGCGCGCCTTCACATCGGCGATCATCCTATCCAGTCCGTGCCGAATGTCCGCCCTCTCCCGCTCGGCCACGTTCTCCATGACCGGCACATAGAGCCCGTGTTTGGAGTCGACGGCGATGGCCACATTGACTTCCCTGAACAATCGCCTCGACAGAGTATCCCCGTCAAACCAGGCATTCATGGAGGGTTCGGCACGGCAGGCAACCCCGATGGCCTTGATGAGGCGCACAGTTACGTCCTCGTCTACCCGCCAGTGGCGCAAGTCCACCTCGTCGGTAATGCTGACTGGCACCACCGTCTGATGAGAGTGCTCCATCGCCTTTGCCATGGCTCGGCGCGACCCCTTGAGAAATTCGTTGCCGCTGCTTTGCAGCGCTTCGAAGGCGCTCTGCACGTCTTGCTCGGTCACCATGCCAGCACTGCCGGTACCCTTGAGCCTGTCGATGTCCAGCCCCAGCTTTTGCGCCAGCAGACGCACCGCTGGCATGGCCTGCACCAGGGTGCCACCGGGCGCCATGGCCCCCACCACGAAGTGATCCTCGATGTGGTGCTGATGGGCGCTGACCTTGCCCACCACGGTGCCGTCATCCTCGCCGCCTTCGAACTCAACCAGGGGGGCACCGATGTGAAGAATATCCCCCTCGGCACCACACAACCTGGCGATCACCCCCGCCACCGGCGAGGGCACATCCACCAGCGCCTTGGCAGTTTCCACCGACAGCAGCACCTGATCGACACTCACGGTGTCGCCGGCGCTGACCTTCCATTCGACGATCTCGGCCTCGGCCAATCCTTCACCCAGATCCGGTAATTTGAAAAATTTCATGACCAGTTCTCCATCCGCGGGAACATCACCAAAGATTGACCGACTTCATGGCTCTTCCTTGCTCGGGCGCCTTGGCGCCAACAGTTGAGAGACGTCATAGCCACTTGTTCTCCATCAGTTGGTGAGCCGCATCCGCGATATCCTGCTCGGTGATGAGGTAATACTCCTCGTTGCGGTAGTAGGGGACGGCGGCATCCACCCCGGTGAGGCGCTTTGGCGGCGCCTTGAGGGAGGTCAACGCCTCCTCGGTGACCCGTGCCACAATTTCGGCACCGACCCCGAAGCTACCGCACGCCTCGTGCACCACCAGCAGACGCCCAGTCTTGCGCACCGAGGCCAGGATGCTCTCCATGTCCAGCGGCTTGATGGTGGCAAGATCCAGCACCTCGCATTGGATATCCTGTTCCGCCAGCAGGGCGGCGGCTCGCATCACCTCCTGGATGCAGGCCCCCCACGCGACCACGGTGAGATCCCGTCCGGGTCGCAGGGTGAAACACACATCCAGCGGCAGGCCAACGCCGTCATCCACCACATCCGACTTCATGGAGCGATAGATGCGATCCGGTTCGAAGAACATCACGGGATCCGGATCGCGGATGGCCGAGAGCAGCAGGCCATATGCCCGCCTCGGGCTGGAGGGGATGACCACCCGCAGGCCCGGAATATGGGCAAACAGCGCCTCCACACTCTCGCTGTGGTGCTCGGGCGAATGAATACCGGCACCGTAGGGGGAGCGGTAGACGATGGGGCAGGAGAGCCGGCCGCGGGTGCGGTTTCGCATTCGTGCCGCCTGGCAGATGATCTGCTCCATGCCGGGGAAGATGAAGCCCTGGAACTGGAATTCGGCAACGGGTTTGAGCCCCTGGGTCGCCATGCCGACCGCCACCCCGGCTATCAGTCCCTCCGCCAGCGGCGTGTCGATCACCCGCTTGAAGCCGAACTTGTCCCGCAGGCCCACGGTGGCGCGAAACACCCCACCGTTGACTCCCACATCTTCACCCAACACCACCACATCGGGGTCGTGCTCCATCTCATGGTGCAATGCCAGATTGACCGCTTCGAGCAGTGTCATGTCACTCATGGTGTGTCTCCCCGCCGCGCTGCTGCATGCCCTTGGCGATGATGCGCTGACGCTGGGCACGATACTCCCTCGGCAGCTCGGCAAACTGATAATCGAGCAGAGTTTCCGGCGCCTGCGCCGTTGTGCCTTCATAAACGGCCACTGCACGTTCGACCTCGCGGGCCGCCTCGGCCAGCAATGCCTGCTCCTGCTGCTCGTCCCACCAGCCCTGCTCAAACATGAACTGGCGCAGCCGCTTGACCGGTTCCTTGGCCCAGGCAGCTTCCACTTCGGCCGCATCCCGATAGCGGGTCGCATCATCGGCCGTGGTGTGATCCCCCAGCCGATAGCTCACCGCCTCGATCAAGGTAGGCCCCTTGCCGCTGCGGGCCCGCTCGATGGCGGCGCGGGTCGCCTCATAGACGGCCACCACGTCGTTGCCATCGACCTGCAGGCTGCGCACTCCGGCCCCTAAGCCCTTCTGGGCCAGGGTAGGCGCGCTCGACTGCAGCTTGCGTGGCACCGAGATGGCCCACTGGTTGTTGTTGATGATCATCACCATGGGCAGGTGCCAGACACCGGCGCAGTTGAGCCCTTCGAGAAAATCCCCCTTGGAGGTGCCGCCATCGCCTATGGTCACCACGGCGACCCTGGGCTGGTTGCGCAGCTTGAAGGCGGCCGCTATGCCAGCGGCATGAGTGATCTGGGTGGCGATGGGAACGCAGATGGGCAAGTCTTCCGACAACTCGCCATCGGCCTTGTAGAAGACACTGCCCCTTTCATCTCCGCCCCAATATTGCAGGTTCTGCTCCATGGGCACGCCCCGCACATAGAGGGTGGGCATGTCCCTGTAATAGGGCACATAGACATCCTCCGGTCGCATGGCGAGACCGACTCCAATCCCCACCGCCTCTGCCCCCAGATGGGAGGGAAAGGTGCCGAGTTTGCCGGTTCGCTGCAGTGCTATCGCTTTCTTGTCGTAACTGCGCACCATCACCATGTTGCGGTAGAAGGTGTGCAGCATCGCCTTGTCCAGCCAGGTCGGTAGTGTCGCGACCGGGCGCCCCTCCTCATCGAGGTAACGAAGGAAGGGGATGTCGACATGGGTCATAACTGGCTCCTTGCCGTTGTCAGCGTCACCACCATGAGGTGACCCTTAGAATGTAAATAATATGTTAAGCAAAGGGCAACGGGATTCAGTCAGGTAAGACCAGTAGAAACTTCTTTAATTTCAGAAAGAAGATGAGATTTTCGGCGAGCAGAAACGAAGAAGGGAGCCCTTCCGGGCTCCCTGTCGGAGCGGGTTCGGGATCACGCCCGTATTTGGCACGCCGCCAAGGGCGCTGGATTGGCGTGAAAAAATGGGCTCAGATCACTCCCACAAACGGGTCGGCACCACCAGCAGCATGGTACGTTGGCCGATGGCCACGTTGGCGTTGGGGAAGACCACCGCTTCCCGCGGTTTCTCTACCCTGTATTGCCGATCTCCGTCTTCCGCCAGCACAAACCCCTGGGGAAATTCGGTGAAATTGTCCACGTCGCTGGCAAACAGGAAACGAAACTCGGCCGTTTGCTTGTTGATCACCCTATCGATGGCAAAAATCGTGAAGTCATCCGCCCGCCAGGGCTCTAGCATCACCTCATCCCGGGTCACCAGCTCCTGCAACGCCTGACGCACTTCGATGAAGCGGGTCATGTCGTTCTCGCCAAAGGGGCGCACCTTGCCGAGCTCCACCGTGAAGGCATGGGCGCCATGCTGGTGCGAGCTGTAATAGCTGAAGGTGGTGGTCGGGCCGCTCGAGAGCAGTATGGTGCGCACCCCGCAAGCCCCGAGGAACTGCACCTGCTCCTTGCAGTGCGGCCGCTCGTGGGGGAAGGGGTAGACCGCAAACTTCTCGTGGCGGGAGCCGCGAATGGCGGTGTGCAGATCGTAGTGATAACGGGGCCTGGCGGGGTCGGCAAAGAAGCGGCTCACATACTGCTCCAGACGCATGGCGCGAATGCGCTCCCTGTTGCACAGCCCCTCCCCCTTGCTGTGAGCGCCCGAGAAGAGCCGGTTCATGTTCTCTTCCACCTCTCGCACCCCCTGGTTCATGGCGGCGGGGTTGCCAAAGAGGAACAGCACCCGGTGGCAGGCCTGGATCTCCCCGCTGAGCAGCCGGGTCAGCAACTGGTTGCAGATCTCGATGGGGGCGGTTTCGTTACCATGAATGCCGCAGGAGAGCACTATGTCCTTGCGCCCGCCAGGCGACGTCCCTGTGGGCTCCAGGCAGAGTACGCCGGTGTCCCACACACTCACCCGGGTGCCATTGGCCAGGTCGAAGGCAAAAGGATCGAGTTGCCACTCGTGGCGGCGGGTCAGAGCCAAAAAGTCATGCTGGGGAATCATCCATCTCACCCTCTTGTCTGGAATGCTATGGCCGGATTATACGTAAGGCAGCCGAGCTTAAAATCAGTTTTTAAACAAATTCAAACAGTAAGGATACAAAGTTGGCGATGGATGATGACAAATCATGCCGCAGGGGGCAAACAGAAGGAAAAACAGACAAGGGGGAAAACAGGAAGCGGCAACAGGGGAAAAATCAGGCCCGTCCGGGGGCGAAGAGCATCAGGCAGAGTAGTTCAGATCAGCAAGAAAACGAGGCATCCATGCCCGGCTGATCAACCACGCCAGAACGGCTTGGTGGTCTCTTGATAGCGGTCGGCTTCGTTCAGACCGATGTCCTTGAGCAGGTAGGCGGGCAGCTCGGAGAGCTGGCGACGACTGCGGCTGCGTTCCAGCCAGGTCAGGACGGTCATCTTGACGCGAGCAACCAGATTCGATTCGCTGGAATCCTGGTAACCGGCTTCGGTATAAGTCATGTTGGCCATGATATGGCTCCTCTCTCTAGTTCTGCGCAAGGCTCGGATTTGATGCGCAAAGCTTAGTCAGGGCGAGGAGGTGCCTCAATTGACGAATTTTGATACATGGGATTAGTAAAAGTAATGGCTGATCTCGCCATGAGGAAAAACACAACAGATTGATTTATATATGAAATATTAACCAGACATTCCCTCCCTCTGCCCAACAGCATTTTCTCCTGCATCATCTGCTTCTAAGTATGCAGTTTCCCACGTTAGCTATGCAGAGCCCGAGTGCCAGGCAGGGCGTGGCTACCTCGGCCCAGGCGCCAATTGTTAATCATTGGATCACTTAAAGATCGTTATTTAACAGGATGATACAGACAGGCAACCCTCGGAAGGCGACCAGGGCTGCCGCCTCCGGACGGCGCTTGAAAGGCGGCACTTGGCGCCTTCCCGTCATACTGGTATGGTTATTTATACAGTAGTTCAATCATGCTCCCAGCTTTCCACCTTTCGGGTGACGGATTGGGGGAACAGACAGGATATGCCGATGGACACCTTTACCCCCACCGCCGCCCTGCGTCAACAGATGGACGCGCTGGAAGAGTCCCTTGCCCGTCTCGCCAGACAGCTCGGCCAGCTCCCATTGCTGGAGGCCCATGTCTACCCCCTGCCCGCCGTGCCACAAGGGGAAGAGCACGATCCCATCGAGGCCATCGAAGTGGGCTATCTCTCGGGGGAGGAGGCGCTGGCCGCCACCCTGACCGCCTATCAGGATCACAGCGCACGCCCCGGCTGCTCCACCAAGGCGACTCACCGGCTGCCTGGCTGGTTGCGCTTGCCCGCCGCCAGCGCCCCTCTGTTACAGCCGCTGCTCGACGAGATCAACGGCCACAAGCTCGCCTTCAAAGCCCTGGTGCAGGACGCCGGCGGGCGGGACGAGAAGTTCGAACTGGTGCACGGCGCTCTACCCGGGGTCATCACCCTGCAGGTCTATCGCAAGCTCACTCTGCTCACCGGAGAGCTGCATTCGCTCGGCTTCACCTGGGCCGACAAGCAGAGCATCAGTCGCCTCAGCCGCGAGCAGGTGCTGGAAATGCTGGAGCGCAGCCGCCGCTATGTGCCGGCACTCTCCAGCAACGAGGAGTGGAGCAAGATGGTGGATCAGGAGGTGTATGACATTCGTCGCCTACCTGCGGATGTGCAGCTGCGGATCCGCCGGCCGGTCAAGACCCATCCCATGATCAACCTGCTCTGGCAGGACAGGGCGCCGCGCAAGCAACAGCTCAAGGCGAGCCTGCCCCTGCTGCTCTGCTCGGATACCCAACCCGCCGTCACCCATCTGGGCCACTATCCGCCCAAGCTGCGCCAGGCGCGGCGGGATCGCAAGATTGGCGGCGAAGCCATCATAGAGCGGCTGCACCTCTATCGTTATCAGGGCTAGCGACTCCTGACCAGATCCGGGCCATGAGTCCCTGAAACAAAGAAGGGGGATGGCCACCAGGACCATCCCCCTCTCGCACACAGGCAGTGCCGCACCTAGCTCATCAGCAGGGCGCGCAGGCTCTCCACATCCAGACCGCGCACCTCGGACTGGCCGCTCAGCAGGCCATCGGCCAGGGCCCGCTTCTCGTCGTGCAGCGCCACTATCTTCTCTTCCACCGTCTGCTCGCACACCAGTCGATAGACGGTCACCGGTTGGGTCTGCCCCATGCGATGGGCCCGATCGCTCGCCTGATCCTCCACCGCCGGATTCCACCAGGGATCCAGGTGCAACACGGTATCGGCCTGGGTCAGGTTGAGACCCGTGCCCCCCGCCTTGAGGCTGATGAGGAACAGGGGAACAGGGTCGTGACGGAACCGCAGGATGGACTCCTGACGGGACTTGGCGGAGCAACCTCCATCCAGGTAGCAGTAGTCCCATTGCCGCTGCTCGATGCGGGCCCGCAGCAGGCTCAGCAGATCGACGAACTGGCTGAACACCAGCACCCGGTGCCCGCCATCGATGGCTTCGTCCAGCAACGCCATGGCCTCGTCAAGCTTGCTGCTGGTCTGGGACCACTCCGGCATCACCAGCTTGGGGGAGCAGCAGAGCCGCCGCAGGCGGGTCAGGCCGCTCAGCACATGCATCAGGGCACGACCATCGGCGCTCTGCACCTGCTGCACCACCTCGCGCCGGGTCGCCTCATAGAGCTGACGCTCCTCGGGGGAGAGGCTGATGTGGTGGATGATCTCGGTCTTGTCCGGCAGCTCTGTCAATACCTGCTGCTTGAGGCGCCGCAGGATGAAGGGGCTGATCACCGCCCGCAACAGCGCCATGTGCTGGGGATCCTTCACCGCCTTGCCGAAGCGGCGCTTGAACTCGCCGAGGCTGCCGAGCAGGCCCGGATTGATGAAGGTGAACAGGCTCCACAGCTCACCCAGATGGTTCTCGATGGGGGTGCCGGAGAGGGCCAGGCGAAAATCCCCTTCGAGCTGGAACAGCAGCTTGGCACGCTGGGTGCCGGCATTCTTGATCTGCTGCGCCTCGTCCAGCACCATGCTCGCCCAGCGGCGGGACTTGAGGGACTGGGCCAGGCTGCCGAGCATGCCGTAATTGACCAGGATGATCTGGCCCGCCCTGGCCTCCTGGATCAGGGTCTCCCGCTCGGCGGGGTTCTCGAACACCACCACCTCCAGCTCGGGGGCGAACCGCATCACCTCCTCCTGCCAGTTGGTGACCACGGACTTGGGCACCACCACCAGGGCGGGGCCGAGATGCTGGCGCATGCGCAGCACCATGAGCGCCTGCAGCGTCTTGCCAAGGCCCATGTCATCGGCGAGACAGGCACCGAAGCCATGGTGGGCCAGGGTCGCCATCCAGCGTACCCCCTCCTTCTGATAGTCCCGCAGCGCCGTCAAGAGCTCGGGGGCACACTCCACCTCCTGCTGCCACTCCTGCTGCAGTGAGTGCCAGGCATCATCCCCAGCCGTGGTCACCGCCGACAGCAGGCGGGCCAGAGGGTAGGCCAGCTTGTTGTTGATGCGCTGCTCGGTGTCCAGCATGGCCCCCAGCATGGTGAGGCGCTCCACCAGCTTGTCGCTCAGCATCAGACTGGTCTTCTCGTCGAGCTGAACGGTGCGCTGACCCGGGGTCAGCTGGCGCAGGATGAGGCGTAAATCGAGGATCTGGTGCTCGTCCAGCGCCAGCGCACCCTCCACCTGGAACCAGTCCTGACGACGCTCGATGCGCAGGCTCAGGGCCGCCTCGTCGAGGCTCTTGAGACGGGCGCTGTCCTGATGCCAGTGAACGACCACGCCGGCGTCCACCAGCTCGGGCAACGCATTGACCAGGGTCAGTGCCTGCTCACCATCCAGCTTCCATTCGTTGCCCGGCAGGCCGATGGGCAACTGGTTGCGCAGCAACTGGGCCTCGGCCTTCTCGGCGGCCAGATCCCGTTGCCAGTAGTGATAGTCTCTGACCCCCTGGCGCACTATGGCCTCCCCCTTGCCAAGGGGCAACGGCGGCAGCTCCCCCTCCCGGGTCACCAGCTGGACCACCAGCTGACCATCCTGCCAGTCCAGCTGGACCGAAGGCACTCCGGGCCAGGGGGTCAGCTCGGCATTGCCACTGAGCCCCTCGACCTGGCTGTGCCAGGGCTGCTCGGGAATGGCGTCAAGGGTACGTTGCAGCTCGGCGAGCCCGTCCGCTGGCAGCAGCGGTATGGATTCCAGCGCTGGCAGTCTGTCCAGCAGCGCCTGAGGGGTCAGGATGAGCTGCCACAGATCCTGGGCCAGGGGTACGATGTGCGCCCCGCGCACCGCGGCGGCCGGGCTCAAGACGGCGCTCATGCCCTGCTCGGTGGCGACGATTTGCAACAAGGGGGCACTGATGGCCAGTTGCAGTTTCTGTCCCTTGGCGTTGAACAGGCGCGGATGGCTGGCCAGGGGGGCCCAGGCCTCCCGCGGCAGCTTGCTCATGCCCCGTGGCAGGGTGCGCACCAGCGCCCAGTCCGCCTCGTCGAGCAGGGCAGCATACTGGGTGGAGAGCAGGGCAGGATCGACCCGGCGCCCGGCGGTCCACTCCCCCTTGGTGCTCTGCTTCTGGATCTTGCACTCGAGCTCGGGCCCTTCGGCATGGAGCAGCCATACCAGCCGCTCCTGCGCCTTGCGCACGCCGCTGGAGCGCCCCAGCCCCTGCAACCAGTTGAGCCAGCTGGCCGAGGCGGGGGTCTTGTCCTCATCCTCGGCGTCGCTGGTCGCATCGAGAGCCGGAGCGGCACGCAGTTGCTGCAACGGGGGACGCTCGGCCCCCTCTCCCAGCAAGAGGCGCAACAGATCCTGGCAGAAGACCATCAGGCGATGACGGGGCTCGGCCTCCAGCACATGGGAGAGATCCCACTTGTGCAGTATGGCCACCTGGGGGCTCTGCTCGCCGTGGCGCGCGAGGGCGCAGAGATCCAGCCAGAGGTAGCCCCAGTGGAGCTCCTCCAGCGGCAGTTGCAGGGTATCGAACAGGCCTATCGCCTGACCGTGGCGATCACCGGCCCACTGTCCCAGCAGATCCGAAAGCAGGGGGAAATGGTTGCCAAGGCTGCGCTGCCACTTCTTGCGTTGCTCGCTGGCGAGCACGGGATCGGCCTGCTGCAGCCAGCCAAGCCAGAGCAGGGCGCTGAACATCCTGGGCCAGGGCTCGTGCGCCGCCGGCGCCTGCCCCAACGCGCCGAGCAACCGCTCCGCCAGAGGTTGTTCATCACTCTGCTCGGCCAACTGTTGCAGGGCCGGCCAGTGAGTGGTCACCTCGCCGGCCAGCGGGCCGCAGAGCCAGTCCCACTCGCTGGCCAGCGCTTCGAGGCGGCTTGCCAGTGAGGGGGAGCGGGCCGCAGTCACGGACGCCAGCGGCCAGCGCGCCTCAGGCTCGGCATCGAGCAGGGTCTGCAGGGCGAAATGTTCCAGCAGCAGCTGTTGCCAGGCAGGGCTTGAGCCAGGCAGCAGGCTGTGGGCATCGGGCTGGTCGAGCAGGCTCAAGAGATCCGCGCTCTGGTAGTAGGCGGGGATCTGCCCCGCCTCCCCCAGGCAGAGTTCGCGCACCACCCCTTGTGCCATCTCCTGACCGGTGACCGTGGGAACCCGCGTCCAGTCCGGCATGGGGCATGCCCCTGATCGCACCGCCAGGATCAGGGTCAGGGTGCCCTCCGCCGTCAGGCTCCACTGCTGCTCGGTGCGCAGCCGTATCAGCCCTTGCTGCTGCAACTGGTTAAGCCGGTCCGTCAACGCCTGCCCGGGCGAGCGCTGTGCGTACAGCGTGTCTTGCAAATAACGGGTACTGGCGGCGCGCTGCAGTTGCAGCTCGCTGAGCAGGGCATAGCAATCCGAAGAGAGGGTGAAGGCTGACATCAGAACTCGCGGGCAGGTGCAAAGGCGGAATTTTAACGGGAAAGCGGCGGCGGCTCGACCCTTAACCGCGAATTAGTACAAAAAAAGCGGTCAGGCTCATAAAAGCGGGGACAGGGGCCGGGCAGACCCTCTTCTGCGGGCGGCCAGCAGGGCATGAAAAAAGGCGCCGCAGCGCCTCTTGATGAGGTAAGCAAACTCACCGGATTCAGCCTTCCAGGTGCGCCAGACGGGCTTCCAGGATCTGCAACTGCGACTTGAGGCGCTCAACTTCCTCTTCCAGCTGGCTCAGGCGATCGGCGGCGGGAGAGGCGTAATTGCTTGCCGGCGCCGCCTCGGCCAGAGCCTCCAGATCGATTTCACCGCCAAACAGGTGGGCATAGCGGGATTCCCGTTTGCCCGGCTCCCGGGGCAACTTGACCACATAGGGCCCCCGTTCGACCAGCCCGGCCAGCACCGCATCCACCTCAGTCACATCGTCGAAGCTGCACAGCCGGTTGGTGCGCGAGCGCAGCTCACCCGGAGTCTGGGGGCCACGCAGCAAGAGCTCGCAGATGATGCCAAGTTCCTGGGCACTGAACTTCAGTTCACCGAACTCGGTGTTGCAGAAACGGTGCTGATAGCGAGGCACCCGGGCATTGAAACCGGCGGTGTTGACCACCAGGCGGCGGCGGATCAACTCGTCGATGACGGCGCGAATGTCCAGCTCGGCGAGCTCGAGCACGGGTTCGCGATTGCTCTTCTGATTGCAAGCGTTGACCAGCGCATTGAGAGAGAGAGGGTACTGATCCGGCGTGCAGATCTCTTTCTCTATCAGACAGCCGATCACGCGAGCCTCTAATGGGCCTAGTACTATCTCCATTTCATACTCCCTTGCCAAACAAGACGTTAAGACGGTTATCTTAGCCAAGGCGATCTCGCCGTCCAGTACTGAACCGCATTTTTGCGAGCCGATGGAACCCTTGATGAAACATCGTACAATCCGGCCGCAGCAAGGGGGCTCGCCCTGGCATCATACCGCCACCAGGCTGAGCCCCTAGACGGACTTGTCGACCCGGGTATCCGTTCCCGTCGTCAGGATGCGAACCTTGTCCCCCTTGTTGAACGTGAGCGCGGGATCCTGATCCTGCTTCACGTTGAGCAGTGTTCCCGCCTCGGTCTTGATCAACAGCTCGACCGTCTGCTTGCCCTGCACACTCTGCTGGTTGCCCTGGCGGCGACGGGAGGCCTCGGCCCCCGCCACGGCCCCCACAGTAGTCGCGACTGTCTGGCCCGAGCCACCGCCAAACTGGCTGCCGACGGCAGCCCCCAGAGCGGCGGCTCCTATGGTGCGCAGTGGCCGTGCTCCACCCTGCTGAGGCGCCGCCTCCTGGGTCAGGATGCGACTCTCTTGCACTGTGCCATATTCCACCTGGGCGCTGGTGCCCGCGAGGGCCGGTGTGCCCATCAGGATGAGCAGGCTGGTAACCATGGATGCAATCTTCTTCACGATGTCGACTCCGATGACGACTGAGACCCGATGGCGTCGGCACCGCGCTTGCGCGGCCTGCCATCTCCATTCGGGAGACTACACCGCCAATCCTGACTGTGAGCTTGCCTGGGATGGAAATGATCACGGCCGCGAGGCGGCCGTGATGGAGTCAGGAACAGTGGTGCCCGGCCCGCTCATGAGGAGGGTTTGGGCTCCAGGGTCGCGGCGACCGACTTGGCCGCCGAGCCGGTGAGCAAGGGCTCACCAGGATAGAGCACCAACGCATCTGCCCGCAGACGGTCGGCCTCTTCGGCCCGCCCCAGCGCATTGAGGGCGATCACCATGTTGGCGTAGATGTTGGCCCTGGGGGTATGGCGCACGAACGCCTGCCCCCAGTCGAGATAGGCTTCCAGCTCCGCCTTGTTGTTGGCCTGCAAACCCACCATCAGGCGCACCGCGTTGACGTCAAACTCCACCCGGGTCAACCAGGCCAGGGGATTGACGATGTCGAGCAGCAGCGCCGGCTGCTTGTACCCTCCCCGTTCATACTTGGTCACCACCCAGGCGGTATGCAGGGCCGTCAGCATAAAGGGCACGACGATGAGGGGGATGGCTATGGCCGCGAAGCGCAGCAGCAGCCAGGGACGACAGACATACTCCCGCCAGTTGGCATGGGCCTGCTCCTCCACCTCCGCATCCAGCACATGAATGAGCAGCAGCAGCGCCCACCACAGGGCAATGGCGTGGTAGAAGGGATATTCGGTCTGGGTGTGCAGCAGTATGGGGATCACCAACGCCAATAGCGCCGACCCCTTGACCCAACCGGCCCGACCCAGTCGCCACAGCAAGCCCCCCCCCATCAGCGCCATGCCGAGCATGGGGGCCAGGCCTCCCTCCACCGCCCAGTAGAGGAATTCGTTGTGAGGGTGATCCAGGTTGTATTCGATCTGCACCATGGCAGGATTGAGAGCCTTGTCGGCCATGTAGTGCTGGAGGAATACCGACTCGAAACTGCCATAGCCCCAGCCGGTCCAGGGCGCTTCGGCGATCAGCTTGGCGGCATAGGGCCAGTAGATGGATCTCATACCGCCGGACTGATACATCTCCAGCCCCCGCCTGGCCCCCGCCATCCAGAACTGGGATGCCAGCCCGAGCGTTATGCCCAGCGCAACCAGCCCCAGCACCCGGCCCAGCTGCCGCTCGCGATGCAACTGCGGCAGCAACAGGATCAGGGCCAAGGCGCCGCCCAGCTGACCCACCCGGGACTGCAGTACCACCAGCAACAAGGATGTTGCCAGGATCACGCCATGACGCAGTCCCTTGAGCCAGGGATTGGCGTGCCCTCGCATCTGAAGCCATATCGCCAATGAAAAACCGGTCGCCATAAAGCTCGCCATCACGTTGGCTTGCTGAAAAATGCCATAGGGACGATTGGCCCGGGTGTCATAGCCTATCCAGTTGCCCGGCACCAACAGGTAGTACTGCACCAGGCCGAGCAGCGCCTCGATGGCCACCGCCCCCAGCAGCAGATAAAGCAACCGATCCCGTATCTGACGCTCCAGTTGCCACTGGTAAAGACAGGCAAGAAACAGCAGACCGGCAAACAGCCCCAACAGGCGGGGGATGGCATAGTCCCTGAGCTCGAAGCCCGGATAGGCCATGGGCAGTAACATCAGCAAGCCGCCTAGCCACAGGACCGTCAGCAGTGGCGAGACCCTCAGCCGCTGGCTGAGAGTGACCTGCCACAGCCCCAGGGCCATGACCAGACTGGCGAAGATCCAGCCCCAGGCGTTGAAGGGCAGATAGAGACCGGCCCCGCCCGGGTTGTGCATGAAAAAGTGCATGCCCAGCAGCCAATAAAGAATGCTGAGCAAGCCAAAGATCCCTGTTGTTGTCCTCATCGTCCCTGATCCCTGCAGCGTCATTTCCATGGTGTCGTCACCAAGTATCCCATACGTAAAAGGGGGCAACCGCCCCCTTATTCACTTCATTGCCATCATACAGGTTCTGGCCTGCGAAACGCATGACGGACCAGCACTATGCCCACGCCCAGCATGCCGCCAAGCAGGGTAGCCAATACCACTATCAAGGGGCGCTTGGGCTTGTCGCGGCTCAAGGGTTCACTCGGCGAGGCCAGGTAGGCGAAAGACTGGAATGGCAGTGCCTCGATCTTGATGGCCTGGAGGCTGTTCAGTTGCAGACGCAGCGCTCCAATCCCCGGATTCATGAACTCGGGGTTCTTGATCTCCTTGAGGATCTTGAGCTTTTCGGCCAAGGCGCGGGCTCCCAGGTCAATGGCCAAGCTGCCCTGATCTTGCAGGTTCTGCACCGGCGCCTCGATCCCGGCCGCCTTAGTGATACGCAGGCTGTATTCGGTACGCAATATGTCGTCTTGCAACTGCTTGAGGGTATCGATTTTGGCACTTTCGAACTGGGTCTGCAGCGTCTTGATCCGGTTCTGCCAGATGGTGTTGAGCTCCTTGCCCTTGGCCATCGACTCCTGCTGCTGGATGAAATCGATATATTGCTCCAGACGCTGCTTCGCCTCGGTCGCCGTGTCTGCGGCAAAGGAGAGGATGACATCTTCACGCAATTTGTCCGGGGCCTTGGCGCTGATTCCCTCGGCCATCTTTTTGAGCAGCAGCAGCTTGCCTTTCGGGTCAGTGATCCCAGACTGCGCGGCCTCGGCATCCAGATAGCCATGCTCCATCAGGAACTGACGCTTGTTATTGAAGCTATTGAAGTTGTTTATAAAATCACCGTAAAGCGCCTTCTTGCTGAAGGAGACAAAGGCTGAGGCCGGAATCTTAGCGTTGATCAGTTGGTTGATATTTAGCTCGAGTGATTCCACCTCCTTGAGGGTGGGCTGCTTGATCTCGGCCTGGCTGATCCAGACCTGGGGTGCCAACAGGGCGTAGGCAATACCTGCTGCGGCAAACACGCCTGTGACCAGCAGGATCAGGATCTTCTGGCGCCATAACACCAGGATCAGCTCACGCAGATCGATCTCATCAACAGCGGAGGCTTGCCAACCTTGAGGCAACTGAGTGCCTGAATTATCGAATACCTGTTTGTTCATACTGAGCTCTAAAGATGAGGTTACTTCCAGAAAGGGGCGTGACGGTCTTTGTCTGACAGGACTAATGGCACATTGTCCATGAGGGGCCATGCAATAGCCAGCGTCGGATCAGACCAGTTAAGAGACGCTTCCAGCTCGGGTACATAATAGTCGGTACACTTGTACAACACATGAGCCCACTCGCTCTGCACATAGAAACCATGGGCAAATCCTGGGGGGATCCACAGTCCCTCACCCTCCTCCGCCGAGAGTGTCACACCAACCCATTGACCATAGGTCGGACTCCCCTCTCGCACATCGACCGCAACATCGAAGATGGTACCCGCCATCACCTGTATCAACTTGCCCTGCGGCCTCTCTCGCTGATAATGCAGACCACGCAATGTCCCCTGCCGAGAGCGACTCAAATTGTCTTGAACGAAGCGAAAATCACCGCATCTGCGGGTAAAGAGATCGTGGCGAAACAGCTCCATAAAATCGCCCCGCTCATCTTGATGACGCTGGTGGCGGATCTGGATAACATCCGGAATCTTCAATGAAATAAAGTGCATAGGTGTTTTCTTTGAGATAATGGGCAAGGATATATCACCCAATGGAATACCTTATCAATCCCAATCGGGATGCATTTTACCAAACGGCTCTTGCAACAGACGCAGCAGATAGGTGCCATACCCACTCTTTGCAAGAGGGCGAGCCAAGGCCTGAAGCTGCGCATCTGATATCCAGCCACGACGCCAGGCGATCTCCTCGGGAGCTGCCACCTTGAGCCCCTGCCGCTTTTCAAGGGTCTGGATGAAACTGCTGGCCTCCTGCAGGCTGTCGTGGGTACCGGTATCTAGCCAGGCAGAGCCACGCCCCATGAAACAGACATCCAGACTGGCTTGCGCCAGATAACGTAGATTGACGTCGGTGATTTCGAGCTCTCCCCGCCCCGAGGGGAGCAGGGTGCGGGCTATCTTGCTCGCTTGGTCATCATAAAAATAGATGCCCGTCACCGCATACTGGCTCTCCGGGGAGACTGGCTTCTCGACGATCGTCTGTACCTTTCCCTCTTCATCGAACCCCAGGACACCGTACCGTTCGGGATCCTGCACATGGTAGGCAAACAGGGTAGCCCCCTGCGTCCTGGCGCAGGCTTGCTGAAGCTGACCAGGCAGCTCGGTGCCATAAAAGATATTGTCGCCCAGGATGAGGCAACAGGGGCTGCCCGCCAGAAAAGACTCGGCGATCAGCAGGGCCTGTGCCAAACCATTTGGTTCATCCTGTACTGCATAGCGAAAGCGCATGCCCCACTGGCTGCCATCCCCTAGCAGCGACTCGAAACGGGGCAGATCCAGCGGCGTGCTGATGATCAGAATGTCGCGGATACTCGCCTGCATCAGGGTCGAGAGGGGGTAATAGATCATAGGCTTGTCATAGACCGGCAGCAGTTGCTTGCTGATGGCCAGGGTTGCCGGGTAGAGCCGGGTGGCAGAACCACCAGCCAGGATGATGCCTTTACGCTGGGTCATGGGACTCCATGGGATTAAGGGAAGTTACTCATTAGAAGGGGCACACATTCTCCGCCCCAAGATCTGCACCTTGGCTGGCCAACCAGATCGCCATCTGTTCCTGCCAGGAAGGCAGCCTGATGTCAAAGACGGTGGAGAACAATCGGCAATCGAGTCTGGAGTTCAGGGGGCGGGGCGCAGACTGCGGCCACTGCGTCGAACAGATGGGACTCACCGTGACGGGCTGCGTCAGTAGCTCTAACCGACAGGCTTCCTGCACCAGTGCAGAGGCAAAGCCATGCCAGCTTGTCTCCCCCTGACAGCTCAGATGATAGAGTCCTCGCTTGTCTGGATCCGTCAGTACTTGTCCCAATGCAAGCAGCACGGTATGCGCCAGCCAGTGAACCTGGGTCGGAGCTCCCCATTGATCGTCTACGACCTGCAGGGGGTGGCCCTCTCTGGCACAGCGAAGCATGGTACGAGCGAAATGCGGGCCTTCACCACCATAGAGCCAGCTTGTACGAAAGATCAGATGATCAGGGCATAGCCTCTGTATTGCCTGCTCACCGGCATACTTACTGGCGCCATAGACATTGAGGGGATTGGGCTTGTCCGCCTCAGTCCAGGGTCTTATTCCTGCACCATCGAACACATAGTCGGTGGAAAAATGCACCAGCAGCGCCCCCCTGGCACTGGCTTCCCGGGCAAGGAGTGCCACCGCATGATGATTGATGCGTTCTGCCAGCTTAGGCTGCGCCTCTGCAAGATCGACTGCCGTATAGGCGGCCCCGTTGAGGATCACATCCGGCTGATGGCGATTCAGGGCCTCGGTCAACGAACGGGGTTCAGTGATGTCGCACTCCGTCGTGCCAAGGGCCTCCACCTGCCAATGGGGATAACCTTGGCAAAGGGCAGAAAAAAGGGCTCGTCCCAACTGGCCACGAGCCCCCAGCAACAAGATCCGCATCGGGATTACCGCGCGCCAAAACCGGTCAAGATGGTGCGGATGGTCTTGAACACGATGAGCACATCCAGCCAGAGGGAGAAGTGCTTGATGTAGTAAAAATCGTGCTCGATCTTGATGCGGGTATCATCGGCATCGGCGGCATAGCCGTGCACCACCTGAGCCCAGCCGCTGATCCCCGGTCGTACTATGTGGCGATACATGTAGAAAGGAATCTCTCGCTCGAACTGATCGACGAAGGTACGCTGCTCCGGTCTCGGACCGATCAAGCTCATGTCCCCTTTAAGGACGTTGAAGAACTGCGGCAGCTCGTCGATGCGCAGCTTGCGGATCACCTTGCCCACTCGGGTGACACGCATGTCACCGTCCTGGGCAAACTGGGCGCCAGCTTTTTCCGAATCCTTGCACATGCTGCGGAACTTGTAGATACGAAAATCCTTGTTCCCCTTCCCTACCCGGTTTTGCAGGAACATCACGGGGCCCGGGCTCTCCAGCTTGATGAGGATAGCCGTCACCAGCATCAAGGGGGAGAACAGCGGGATCGCGATCAACGCGGCCAGAATGTCCATGCCACGCTTGATGAAGGCATAGACAGGGGACGGCAAGAGGGAGCCGAGCTGGTTTTCGTGGAGATGATCAATTTTCACCCGACCGGTCAGGGTCTCGCTGATCTGCTTGATGTGATAGACGGGGATATGGGCCAGCGCGCAGCGCGCCAAGAAACGCTCCCACTCTCCCGCCAGCTTCTCATCTCGAAGGTCTGCTACCACAGCGTCATAGCGCACGGCACCAAGATCGGGTTTGTCCAGCAGACGCCACTGCACACATTCGTGCCGAGTCAGGGCCTGATAATCGCCAAAGGGCAGCAAGGCGTATTTGGGAGTCCGATAACGGCGGCCGATGAAGTAGGCCAGCCAGCAGCAAAGCAGCGCCACCAGATACGACTCGAACAACACCTGGCGGCTGTAAGGCAGTCGCAGGAAGAAGAGAATGCCGACCAGGGCACCATAGAGGGTGGTCACCGTGGGGATCATATAAGCCACGGGACTCGCGCCCGGATAGCGCAGGAAGCGATGCAGCACAATCCCGGTCAGCAGAAATGCCACAAAGGCACCGCTCAGGGTATTGATCCGGACGGCATCCAAGTGATGCCAAAACTCTAGGCCCCATCGCTCAATGGCAGGCAGGCAAACCGCAAGCAAGGCCCCGAAAATGAACAAGGCAGGAGGGCTGAATAACACACGTTCATACCAGCGTGAGTGACGGCGTTGAAAGGACAAAGTTACCCCCAGAGATCGAAATAAAGGTCAAATAAATACATAACGTTCTAATTCTACTCGCGAATTCGTTTTTTCAACGCGATGACGACATAGCTGAGCCAATGATACAAACTATCTGGCAAACTTAACAACAACTTGTGTCGATAGATATGCCACTGCCATTTTGCTGCGGTCAATTTATTTGCAGATAATGAGTTTGAACCCAATCTATAACGAGCAACGATGTCTTGTACGCAGGCAGCCTTTTTTGCAACCTTCATTATTGCAAGCCACATCAAGTAATCTTCATGCCCACAGCGCTCCTGGTAAAATGTGCCAAGCAGCTCGCGGTTATATATTCCTGTCAGATTTCCTATCCGGTTGCTGTTCAGCATATCTTCGTAGCTGAATTCCATCGGGCTGGTCCGCACTGACACGGGGCGATCAATGTCATCAGACAGAAAAGTAGAGTAGTTGCCACACACCACAGCATACCCTTGCTCCAGAAAAGATATCTGTCTTTCCAGTTTGTTTGCTTCCCAGAGATCATCACTATCCAGAAAAGCAATATACTTGCCCTTGGCAGATTGAATGCCGACATTGCGGGCATTGGCTACACCACCATTATCCTTGAGCAGGATATATTCGATTCTATCATCATGGATATCTGCCACAACATTCGCGGTGTCATCTGTTGATGCATCATCAACAATATAAAGGCGCCAATCGCCAAATGATTGGGACAATACAGATTCAACACTATGCCGTATATATCTTGCCGCATTATACGCGGGCATGATAATAGACACTGTTTCAAATGGCATTTATATCAACCTCATCCACTGTTTGACAATGATCTCGGGTGAATAGCGTTCTGCTGCTGACAAGGCTGCGAACTGCATGTTTCTTCGTGCATCATCCGAGTTCATTAAATAGACCAACTTGTCCTTGTATGCCTCCATGTCACCATCCAATACTAGGAATCCATCAACACCTTCGCTGATAATTTCTCTTGGCCCGGTCTTGCAATCAAATGCTACAGCCGGTAGCCCAAAAGATTTTGCTTCTATAAGAACCAAAGGTAACCCTTCATAACGAGAGGTCATAGCTAATATGCTTGCTGCCTTATATTCAGCATCAATTTGTGGAGAGGCTGGTTCAAAAGAGATAGAATCAGAAACAGAAAGTTGACATGCTAATTGAGTCAACATCTCCTTTTCTTCACCATCACCAACTATTTTCAAAATCCAATGTTGACGCAATACTTCAGGTAAATAAGACCAAATATATATCAATCTAGAGAAATTCTTCTGCTGATTTAAACGTCCTACGGCTAAGACGACTTTTTTCTTTTTAGATAAAGCCGATATGGACATGGTCGGATAAAGAGTGGGATTCGGGATTACAGTTACTGGAGTGGTAGTACGAGATTCCAGAATATCATAATCATGCTTGGTTAATAGCACCAACTGATCGGCAAGATCATAACTAAATAGCTTCATGAGCCTTACAGGATTAGATGATGTTTCAAAACCTACATGTTCACTAAGTATTAACTTACTCTTTATAAAAAAGAGTCTTTTTAGCAGAGCTAGTTTAAAAGAAAGCCTCCCCATTGATATTGATATTATGCTATCACATTTCAGCTTTTTTAAGTGAGCACCCAGTTTCAATATAGATGGAGAGTTAACATAGGAGATTGTTATTCCATGGTCCAAGTTATAGAAGGGCTCTCCATTCTTCACAATTGACACAAGAACAACTTGATTGCCCAGCAAGGAAAGTTGGTTTGATAAAAAAGTAGCAATTCGCTCAGTCCCACCAGAGGCTGAAATATCGTTTATCACTATTGCGATGTTCTGGCTCACACTGTCTTCCTTATACACTCACATGAAAGTCCGTTTAAACATCATACGTGATATCAAATATTCAAAGTTATAGTATGATAATAAACAACAGAGTATGACTTTAAAGACTTTCCTAAATACATTCTTATCACTATATGCCGATGACAGCATTTTAGTTGAATATGTGTGTAAGATTTCGGTCAAAGGCCATGATTTTATCTTTTTCGCCAGTTCGTCTTCACTGAATCCATCGTCATTACTTTTATTTACCAAGCGTCGTTTGTGTAATTCAAGTACATACCGGTGTGTCTTGCGCTGCTTTAAACTGGCAGTACTCGCTGTATTACCTTCTCTTTGCCTAATCAGCATTAAATACTCGGGAAGATTATCACAGCAATACCCCATATCCATCGCTCTCAAAATGAAATCATAATCCTCTGCATATGGAATATTACGATACCCATTAAGCTTCTCATATATTTCTCTTTTAGCAAGCCATATATGTGCAATAGGTGATGCATATTTACTCGCATCAATTACGAATTTTTTCCCAACCGGCATTTTGCCTTTCGATAGAATATCGCCATCAGCGTTAACTGCTATCATCTGACAACCGACTAAATCCACGTTATTATTTTTAATAAAATCTAGCTGGTTTCTTAATCTTGTTTTAAGAGATATATCATCACCATCAAACCTGGCTATATAATCTCCTTTAGACATCAAATAAGCAAAATTTAGAGTCCTACATATTTTAATATTAGATTTGTTTTTGTATGCTTTAATGTTATCAAATCTATTTGCCCAACGTTGAACTTTATCAAAGGTATCATCTGATGAGCAATCATCGACAACGATGATCTCAAGCTTTACATCATCCTGATTAATAATGCTCTCTAAAGCTTCGTCAACATATTCAGATACATTATAGACAGGAATAATGACTGAAATCAGCTCATCCATAATTACTCTCTCTCACTTCCCAAATTATCTAAAGGTACATTAAGTCTATAACTAGCTATTTTGTCGATACTGCCAAATAAAACCAATGGTTCTACATGTTCAGAAACCAACCTATAAACAGATAAATTCATATACTGAAAACCACTAACCAGAATAAATAACATGAAAAAATATTTCACATTTTGACTGATTTTTAGTTTTAGAATGATATATGCATAGGCCGGGATTAAAAATAAGGCACCAAAATAAACATATCTGAAAAACAATGTTCTTGATGGAGGAAAAAAAATAGAGGAGACAGAAATAACTAAAACTAAAATTGTATATCCTTTATGAGGAACCTTATATCTTATAAAAATAAATAGAACCAAAAAAAATGAAAGGAGCCTTAAAAAAGTATATGTAAAGTAATCATAATCTGCCAATGTTTCATATCTTGACCATGGCCCATTTATGTAAAAATATAGCTTTTTAAATAAAAAATCAAGATAATCAAATCCAGTAACGTGAGCTTGGCTAGTCAAAAAAAATAGAGCCAATGGCATAACACTAGAAAGTAACAATGCAAAAGTATAATTACGCCTTCTAATTATATGAGCGAGAATGATAATTCCAATAAAGTAGAACGTTCCATTATGGATAAGTATTCCACAAATACTCCAAAATAAAAAAGGAAAATATCTTTTTAGTAAAATTGAAGACAAGCCGCGTATAATAAAAGATAATGCGAGGAGATACTCGAAGGAAAAATATATTGATGACGGTATAAATGAGAACAACAATACAATAAACAGAACATTCTTCTTAACACCATTAATTTCAACATTAAGACCAGTTGTTATATTAAGTATAGATGATATTATATTGAAGCTGAATAATAATATAGAAATAAACGTATACGTTCTATTAGGTAATCCGAAATACTCCATTATATTAAACAGAGCATATTGATACGCTTTCATTTCTAACAATGACATATAGTAGTCGCTATTATAGTCATAACGATTATAATATCTGACTACGTCACCTATAACTTCCCCATTGGGATTAACCAGAGAGGCCACAGTTGCAATAAATAAAGCCGAGAGGAATGCAAACCAATTATCTAATCGCTTACCTCTTACAACATAGACATAGATGAGAACTAATAACAACACCATCATCGGTGATGCATATAACATCATCAGTAATATTAATGACAACCCTACACTGGAAATATAACCAACAGTAGTGCTTCGACTTAGAATATTCATTCAAAACGTCTCTGCTTTATATATCCCAAATTTATCTTTCAATGTTTTATTCCATTCTGTACCAATGAATTTTACGATAGTATTTGGACAAATTCTTTTTATTGTATATGCGGATGTAGAAAACAATGTTGTAACAGATTCAATCTCTTCAGATATTAAGACATATACTTCAACAGGAATTTTTCCATCTAATACATAGATATTATCATAAGAAGAAAAAACATCCTCATAGTCTGTTGTTTCTCTAGGATGTGGCTTTATATATATAGGTCTACATTCATTCGTTTTTTTTGTTATCAACTCCTTATATATAGATATTTTATCATGTTCAGAAATCCCCATATCTTCAAGAGGCTGTGTGATGAAAATGTCAGCCCCCTTAATTATTTCCCAAGATGGTGGAAATAATTTTTTTATATATTCCATGTTATCCTTTACACCTTTTCTTATGTCAAGCACTTCTATTTTTTCTTTCAATGGGAAAGGTAAATCCATAATTTCTGTTAAATAAATTTTTTTGACTTTTTTTCTGTACCCATACGGAAGTATATTGAGGTGAGCCTTAATTTTATTATAGATTCCCGGCCGCACTACATAATTAGAAAGTCCATCTTCAATTAAAAACATATCTCTTTTTCTAAAAATCAACGATAAAGGAAGATGATCATGACCATACAAGGTGCATTGTGAAAAAAGATTCAAGTTTACACTTATCTCTTTAAAACATTTTGGTTTTAACCCGAAGAGTGATGATAAAAATATATCGAATCTATTAGGACGCGCTATTTTATTATAGGTGATAATATTTGGAATTCGATCTGATAGTTCATGCGGGAAGTTATCACTAGTCAAAATCAACGTATCATCCAATCTTTTATTTACAATTAAATACAATAGGATCGCATATACAGATTCAACATGTAGTATTTTTTTTATCTCGCAGTTCTCATTAATTTTTACCAGAGAAATAACACTCATGTCACTCATAACATAATTCGCCAAGAAATAGAAGAATATATCGACACCAAAAACCATGTTCCTAAAAATCGAACAAGCATTGAAATTGAATATGCTATCGCAGCCCCTTCAATTCCTTTGATTGGGATAAGATAGAGCAATGCTACTATATTAACTAATCCAGAAAATATGGTAAGGATAGATAAAAATCCTGTTCTTTTTTCATAAAACAGATAGTTAGTCACCATTAAATACATGCCACCGAATGCCTGTCCTAGGCACAACCAACCGATTACAGTTCCAGCTTTCTGATAAGCCTCACCTGCAATCCATGTTACCACCCAAGGGCCAACAAGAAATGATAAACAACCTAAAATGAAAACTGTGATAAAGAATATATAAGTAAACTTAACTATTTTCTGGAGTTGCAGAGGATTATTATCCTTCAAAGCTCTGAATAGCCATGGCACCATTGCTTTATTGATAGCATCAAAAACAACTGCCATGCCCAAGCTCAATTGGACCGCTAACATATAAATACCTGTCTCAGCGATCCCCAACTCCCGATTAATAAGAAATCGGTCCACCGAACTCAGAACAAAAACACCTACTACATGTGGTATTAGTGGAATACCAAAATATAAAGCTTCTTTAAAAAAACTTTTCCGAAGAGGAAATAATAGGATCAATCGTTCACGGTAAAGTAGAAGTAGACCGAGAAGCCCATAGACCACTGTAGTTAACAATAGTGCGTAAACCCGCCCAGATGCTCCTTGTTGCAACCAGATGATCAGGAATAACGACAATATCATGATGATGATACTCTGACTGACTTGCATGACTCCAAATGCAATAGCCTTTTCTCGTATTTGCCATTGACCTAATCTTAATTGAATAAGAAAATTTGCAGCTGAAATCATCACTGCAAAATAAATCCATGATTCAGGGATATTCAACCATTGACTCAACTGCTCTGAAAGCAGAAAACTGACGACAGCCAAGAAAAATGTACTAAGTAATAGTATATGAACACAAGTACCATTGAATAATTCTAGTGATGATGCCTCATTATTATCATAATATTTACGGTTTGCAGCGCCAATAGAATTCAATCCGGTCAATGCAGCCAACCCTGTCACCAAAATTTGAAACATGGAAATCTGTCCATATTCATCTGGTGTTAGATAACGCGTTAATACTGGCAATAAGAAAAATGGAATTAGTGCATTCAGTATATTTGACAATAAATAAATGCTGGAGCGTTTTAATAATCCCATATTAAACTCGATATAGAAAAACGTATCTTCACTTTAAGAAAGAATAATAATACATTCAAAATGTAGTATCCAATTAACATTAAAAATGAGACTTAATAAACTCAGCCATCTTGAAATCGAACTTATCATCTATGTCAACAGAACTATATTTATCCATTACGTATGCAAAGGCACCGTCTGAATATATATTGGACAGAGACCCTACGAAGCGGCGTTCAATTATATACATAGCGCCATTTAGCCGATAGAAAGGCTCAAGATCCTGGCTTCTTTTATTAACCGAAGGGGTGATAAAACCGTTCAAACTATTATCTTTCGGTAATCTATTGCAATACTGAATCGGATGTTCCAGTTCACAAACTGATACCACAGCAGTCGCTTTTTTGTTCTTATACAACGCCACAGCCTCTTTTATGTGCTGTGCCGTACGCAATGGTGATGTCGGCTGCAATATTGCGACCATGCCCACCATCGCATAATGTTCTTCTACCCATTGCACAACATGAGAGATCACATCGTTGGTCGTGGCCGTATCACTGGCAAGCTCAACAGGGCGCAACCCAGGAAATACGACATCAGAATCTTGCATGGCAACATCGGCTATCGCTTGGCTATCTGTGCTGACGATCACCATGTCAAACTCACCGCTGGCGAGTGCGGCCTGCGTTGTCCAGCGGATGAGTGGTTTGCCCGCCAGTGGTTTAATATTCTTTCCTGGCAGGCGTTTACTGCCTCCTCGGGCAGGAATAATTGCAATTTTGAGGGACATTAAACCAACCCCTTGATATCGAGCTGCGCTTTGTGGAAGTCATCCATACGGCCAATGTCGAGCCAGTATTCGTGAATGGGGAACATCAATACCTCTTCCTGCTTGGCGATTTGCTGCTCAAGCAGGGTTGGCATATCGATTCGCTCTTGCCTTGGGACATTCATGAATAATTCCGGACTGACCACATAAATTCCCGCATTGACAAAATAGCGTTGAATGGGTTTTTCCTGCATCTCGAGGATGCGGTGTCCGTCTCCGCTGATCACCCCATAGGGGATCTGATAGTCATATTCGCGAACGCACATGGTGGCCACAGGCTGGTATTTGTTATGGAAATCGAGCAGACGATTGAAATCCACCGTGGTCAGCACGTCACCATTGATCATGATAAGTGGCAGGGTGGGGATGTCGGCAGGCAGCAAACCCAGCGCACCACCTGTACCAAGCGGCCTCTCTTCATGCACGTAGCGAATATTGGCACCCCAGGCAGAACCATCACCAAAATAGCCGGTGATCTGCTCGGGCATGTAGTGGGTGGAGATGTAGATGTTCTTGAAACCCGCCTTGAGAAACTGACTGAGCAGAGTTTCCAGAATAGGTTTGTCCCCCACCTTGAGCATGGGCTTGGGGCAGCTGTCGGTGAGCGGGCGCAGCCGGGTACCAAACCCCCCCGCCATGATGAAGACGGGGTTGTCATAACTCGGGACCTGAGCGGCTTGCTCCCAGGTTTCCAATCCGATCAACTTGCCTGCTTCATTGACCACCGGCAGGGAAAGAATGCTGCGCTCGCGCATGGTTTCCAGCAACTGCGCACGGGTCAGTTTGGCCGAGACAGTGATGGGGGTGGGGTTCATCACGGCCGTGACGCTTTGCGTCAGTGAGACATTGTTCAGGATGGCGCGGCGAACATCACCATCGGTCACGACGCCGAGCAAGTGCCGCGCGTCATCCACGACCAGACAAACCCGCAGTGCCTCTTCATTGATCACGGCCAGGGCATCACGCACCGAGTGTTCCGGCGACAACACCACTTTTTCCCAATTTTTGCTCATCCAATCCATCCTTTACTGCTTGATAAGCATCACGCTGCCACGGGCAACGTATGCAATCTGCTTTTCTCCAAGAGGGCGCGTCAGCGTGGCGCCGGCCCCGACCACGGCATCAGAGCCAATTGATATGCCCTGGATCACGGCAGCTCCCGTACCGATATGGACTCTCTCACCCGTTACCACACCGCCGGATAACACGGCGCCCGGTGCGACGTGATTGTCGCCTCCCAGATGGCAGTCGTGATCCACGATGGCGCCACTATTGATGATGCTGTTGGCACCTATCCGGGTACCAGCCTGAATGATGGCCCCCGCCATGACCTGGGCCCCCTCTTCCAGCACGGCGTAGTCAGAGACCATGGCCTGTGCGCTGACGACGCTTACAAAGCGGTAACCAAGGGCACGATAACGGGCAAACAGCGTGGCGCGCAGCGGGTTGCCCGGCAGGGAGCCGATGCCATTGACCAACACCACCTCATCCGGATGGTGGGTCAGTATTTCCTCATCATGCCAGAGGGGAATATCGGCCAGCGCGGCGCGCGGTGTACCTGCGGCGGGCGCAACCAGGGCGATGGGAACCACTCCCTGGCTGCGCAACATGTCGACCAGTACGGCAGCATGCCCGCCAGCCCCCAAAACGATGATCGGCTTATTCACGGATAGGTTCACCCGCCTGATAGGCACGTCTGGCTACTTGCCCCAGTAGCTGCCAGTAGGCATAGGGACTCATGCCATCGCCGGGTCGCTTGATAGCGAGGTTGTCGGCACAGAGGATGGTCCCCGCCTCAATGTCACAGGCAGCAACCAGGCTCTTGCGTGCGATCTCCTTGTTCTTGATCTCGCTCGGGCGTGGCCCCTTGATGCCATCTCCAAGTGCCAGCTCCACATCGCGGATCCCTTTCACCATGGCGGCCAGTTCATCGGGTTCAAGAGAAGCCTTGTGATCAGGCCCTTCCATGTTGCGATCCAGCGTGAAGTGCTTCTCGATGAGGCAGGCTCCCCTGGCGACTGCCGCCACCGGGATGGTGATGCCCTGGCTGTGATCCGAATAACCGACCGGCAACCGGAAGGCGTGCGACAGGGTATCCATGGCTTTGAGGTTGATATCCACCATGGGCGCCGGATACTCGGTCGTGCAATGCAGCAGGGTCACCTTGTTGGCAAGAGCGGCCTGACCAGCCTCGCTGGCATAGGCAGCCATGAAGGCGGCCTCCCCCGGTTGCGCATCCTGCGGTGCGGTCAATCCGAAGGCGATCACCCCAAGGGCCGCTTCCACTTCGGCCAGGGTGGCCATGCCGGTAGAGACGATCAAATCGCAACCGGTACGGGCATGGGCCAGTACGAAGGGGGCATTGGTCAGCTCCCCGGAAGGGACCTTCAATGTCTGCAACTTCAACCGGTTCACCAGGAAGTCCAGGCTCTCGGTATCGAAGGCAGTAGACAGAAACTCGATGCCGAGCGACTCGCAATGGGCGATCAGGCGAAGATGGGCATCAAACGAGAGTTCGAGGCGGGAGAGCATGGCAAACTGGCTCTCTTCCTTGCCGGTATTGGCGGTCTGATAAGCAGCCTGTTTGGCTTGGCGAGTCACCAGATTGGCCGCCTTGAAGGTCTGAAACTTGACGACATCGACACCTGCCTGGTGGGCGGCATCGATCAGCGCCACGGCGAGTGCTTCGTCGCCATTATGGTTGACGCCGGCTTCGGCGATGATGCGGATCATGGCGACGGACTCCTGTCGAGATCATGGAACTGTTTGATGGTGGGGATGGCAAAATGCTTCAGGCGTGCCACGATTTGGCCGCTGGCGTCCCCTGCACCATAAGGATTGACATAAGCATCCGGGCCCATAGGCTGCAAGGCCTTGGCAATGCATTGCGTAATGGCCTCAGCCTTCGCGTCACAATGAAGCACACTCTTCGCTGCCAGGCGCCCTTGTTGGCGTTGGCCGATATTGATGGTCGGGACACCCAGAGAAGGCACTTCAATGATGCCGCTCGACGAGTTGCCGATCACGGCGGCACAGTGTTTCACCGCGCTCAGGTAACGCCTGTAACCCAAAGACGGGATGGCCAGCACGCGTGCAGGATTTGCTGTCGCATACTGCTCAAGCAGTGGAATGATGGCGCGACCACCGTCATCTGCATTCGGATAAGTCAGGATGACCTGATGGTCGGGATAGTTATCCAGCGCCGTCAGCAAGGCGTTGAAACTCTGCTTGGCCGGTTCATCAGCCAGGGTCACAGGATGATAGGTCACCACGAAGAACGGTGACTCCAGCGTAAACCCAAGGGAGGATTGCAGCTCGTCCATGGACAGCAGCGGTGTCTTGATGATGTGATCCAGACCGACAGCGCCTACGTTAAACACCCGCTCCGGCGCCTCACCCAGCTGGATGACGCGCTGCCGATAGGGCTCGGCGGCAGTGAAGTGCAGGTAGCTCAACTTGGTAATGGCATGGCGAATGGCGTCGTCATAAGCCCCCTCGGTGATCTCGCCACCATGGAGGTGTGCTACCGGTATGCGCTGCAACATGGCCGCCTGGGCTGCCGCCAGCGCTTCAAAGCGATCCCCCAGGATCACCAGCACATCCGGTTGCAGCCGGGCCAACGCATCTGCCAGCCCGAGCAAGGCTACCCCCATGCTTTTGACAACACCGACAGAGGTATCGGAGGAGAGCAGCATCTCGATACGTTCATCGATCTTGAAGCCATCTTGCTCTATCTGCTGATAAGTCAGACCGAACTCGGGGGACAAGTGCGTGCCCGAGACGATCAGCTTGAGTTCCAGATCAGGAGCGGCGGCAATGTCTTTCATCAACCAATAGAGCAGCCCGTATTCGGCGCGAGTACCGGTAAAGACGGCGATGGTATTGGCCATGTTCAGACCTCGACAGGCGAGCTGGGCAAGTTGATTAGATGGGATTCCAACCACTCGGCATTGTTAAGCTCTCCACGCAAGGCATGAGAGAACATGGGCAGACGATGCATCAGCTTCCATACAGGCCGGGTCATGACGCCGGCCTTGTTCAGCTCGGTCAGCAACGTATCCCGCTGGGTTTGATCTTCACAAACAATTGCATTGAGCCAGTAGTTGGAACGCCCGTAAGAAGGTTCGGTCACAAACTGGCACGCCTGTCCCTTGAAGAACTCGGCATAGTGCATTGCCAGCGCCCGCTTTTGCGCCAGGAATTGCGGCAGGGCTTCCATCTGGGCACATCCGAGGGCCGCATTCAGATTGGGCATCCGGTAGTTAAAGCCGGGTTCATCATGATAGAACTCGAATGGATGGGGCACCTTGGCGGTGGTGGTGATGTGCTTGGTGCGCGCCCCCTGTTCGGCATTCTGGCAGAGCACCATGCCGCCGCCACCCGTGGTGATGATCTTGTTGCCATTGAAGCTCAGGGCCGAAAACGCACTCAGCGTCCCCGTGTGCTTGCCCTTGTAATAGGAGCCAAGGCTTTCGGCTGCATCTTCCACCAGCGCTATACCCCAGGCCTGGCACACGGCCTCAAGCTCATCGAGTTCAACCGGATGACCAAAGGTGTGCATGGGCACGACAGCTTTGAGTCGACGCCCGCTTGTCTTGTGGATGGCACCTGTCTCGGTGCGCGAGGCATGCTCTTCCAGCCAGTTGGCTAGGGCAATGGGGCACAGGCCCAGGCTCTGGCGTGATACATCGACGAACACGGGCTCTGCGCCCATGTGATACAAGGCGTTGCAGGTCGCCACAAAGGTCAGGGGCTGGGTGATCACCAGATCGCCTGCCTGCACACCTGCCATGTAGAGCGCGATATGCAGCGCCGCCGTGCCATTCATGGTGGCAACGGCACGGGCAGAACCAGTAAAGGTGGCTATTTGCTGTTCGAACTGCTCAACATAGGCACCGACACTGGAAACGAAGGTACTTTCCAGTGTATCGAGCACATATTGACGTTCATTGCCGGCAAAGGTCGGGGCGTGAAGAGGGATGAAGTCATCGGTTTTGTAGATATCACGAATAAAACGTATCAATTGAGTATGCATACCGATTCCTTACATCTTGCCGTCGAGATATTTGCCCGTTTCTTTGTGACCAAAATCCGGGATCATGGCAAAGAACAGCTCGACGAGCTCTTTCTTGTCCCAGGCTCGTTTGGTTTTCATGGCTGCAATGGTCTGCTCGAAATGGTTGAGCAGATCATTCTGATATGAGGGTTCATTCTTGATGATGCCCAGGTTCTCGAACCGGGCCATATCCAGCACTTCCTTGTCGGTGAAGAACTCTTCGAAGTCTTTTTCACCCGTGGTATCGCTCTCGGTAAAGAGGCAAGGCCACATCCCCTGCTCAGGC
Organism: Aeromonas sp. sif0611; assembly: GCF_019218845.1. Lineage (NCBI taxonomy): Bacteria > Pseudomonadati > Pseudomonadota > Gammaproteobacteria > Aeromonadales > Aeromonadaceae > Aeromonas > Aeromonas sp. sif0611. The sequence goes on from NZ_JAHUWU010000002.1 coordinate 246,127, forward strand.
AGGCTCGCCATCATGGTTCTGGCTTCAGCCTCGTCCTTGCACAGATAAGGCTTGTAACCATGCTGCTCCAGATATTTCACGGCGATTTCGGCGAAAGTAATGAGGTGCAGGGACTCGCTGAGCTTGGGGAAGAAGATATCCCGGTTTTCACCAAAGATGCAGGACATCAGACACAGTTCCCCGGATTCCTGGGGGGTCACGAAGTAACGCTTGATGTCACTGGGGGCGACGATAGGCTGACGCTTTTGCAACCGCTGGTTGAAGCCGTGCAACAAGGAACCGTCGGAAAAGGCCACGTTGGCAAAACGCGCGGTTGAAATGGCAATCTGCTCGCTGCGGCGCATCAGGAACATCTCCATGATGCGTTTGGAGGCTCCCATCATGTTGACCGGGTTCGCCGCCTTGTCTGTCGAGACACAGAAGTACTTCTTCACCCCCATGTCGATGGATTGCTGGATGGTTTTGTCCGTGTTGAACACGTTGACATCGATCATGCGCATCAAGGTGAAGGGGTCTTTCTCGCTGCGTACATGCTTGAGGGCAGAAAGATTGAGCACGTAATCATAGGCGCCGTCGGCTTTGATAAAGGCATCATACTCAATGGAACCAATATCCAGCGCGAACGTCTGGAAATCACCATCGATATACCCGAATGAGCTACGGATATCCCGTACCAGCTCGACCATATTGTTCTCGCTGATATCGACAACATGCAATTTACGTGGATTTCTCTTGAAGATCTCTTTGGTTACCGCCTGGCCAATAGAACCAGCCCCACCAAGAACCAGAAAACGGGACTGACTCACAATCTCAGATAGTTTTTGCTCATTTTTGCCAATGTCATCAACGAACAGGTCTTTATTTCGACCAATGAGACTCAAAATATTATTCTTCATATTAAAGATACCAATTTGAAGTTCAGCCCGGGAAGGACATGAAAATACGTCAACAATGAGTTCAATTAATTTCTCAAATTTGGGAAAGACACCAGATGACAGTCTTGAGTATTCCTGACTCAAAGCTGTGCTGCGGTAGCCATTTCAGTTCCGAGGAGATCTTGCTGGCATCGATGGCATAGCGACGATCATGGCCGGGGCGGTCCGCGACATGAATGATCTGATCCCGATAGGAACCGGCCTTGGGTACCCGCTCATCAAGCAAATCGCAGATGGTCAGCACCACCTCCAGATTCCGCTTCTCGTTGTGACCACCGATATTGTAGGTCTCACCGACCTTCCCTTCCGACAACACCAGGCAAAGGGCACAGGCGTGGTCTTCCACATAGAGCCAGTCACGGATCTGGTCGCCCTTGCCATATAGGGGGATCGGCTTGCCAGTCAGAGCATGATTGATGGTTTGCGGGATCAGTTTCTCCGCATGTTGCCAAGGCCCGTAATTGTTTGAGCAGTTGGTCACCAGAATGGGCAACCCGTAGGTTCGGTGCCAAGCCCTAACCAGATGGTCGCTTGATGCCTTGGCGGCAGAATAGGGGCTGCTGGGCGCGTAAGGTGTTCGCTCGGTAAAAAGTGGCAGCGGCTCGCTCCACAGAGTGTGGTCAGCATTTACCTCATCCGGATGGGGCAGATCCCCATATACCTCGTCAGTGGAGACATGATGGAAACGGAAAGTGCTCTTGCGTACCTCGTCCAAGTCACTCCAATAGGCACGAGCGGCTTCCAGCAACACATAGGTGCCGACGATATTGGTTTCGATGAAATTGGCAGGCCCGGTGATGGAACGATCAACATGGCTTTCAGCGGCCAGATGCATCACGGCATCCGGCTGGTGCAGGGCAAACACACGATCCAGCTCTGCACGGTTGCAGATGTCGACCAGCTCGAATGCATAGCGTTCACTATCAGCCACACTCAGCAAGGATGTCAGATTGCCGGCATAGGTCAGTTTATCGAGGTTGACAACGAAATTTCGGGTATGGCCAATGATATGGCGCACCACAGCCGAGCCGATAAAACCGGCTCCGCCAGTAACAAGAATCTTCATATCAAATAGATATTCATGCAAGGCCAGTGATTGGCGGGAAGAAACAACATGCAGGATAGAAAACGCATACCCCAGAGCCGACAGAACAAAGAGTAAATACCAAACTGGCACAGCATGCTTTTCGGCCGTTTCGTTAGCTACCGCCCTTGAGTTACAGCTCCCAATACGCTGCTTTTAACCTGATTGTGCGCGCTGTTGGTCATTACACCCTCCAGCTTCTTGTTTTGGTTGATGTTTGACAATGACGTCACATCATACTGCTCACTAGGTATTCTTGGCGCCTGCACTGCTCACATCTTGGGCAATAAAGAGCACAAAAACCGATTTTGGGTCAGATTCTATCTCTTTTAACCAGGGAATGAACAGTCAAAACATCGCAGGTCACTTGCCGCAAAAGGGCCTTATTGAATCCAAATTAGTGTTGTTAGTTCTCACCTATTTGAGCTTAATCCCAACGAGGAAAGGCATAATGTTGCCTGACGCTGGTTTTTTTAGAGGGAAAAAGTCACTTTTTTTCAAATCCTTACAAACGATATGAGTGAACGCAGCATAAGAACCAAGACGGTGTTGCCAGGCATGCTTGCGACAATGTAAACCACCTAAAAATGAGGGTTTCTCGATCTCACCCTGTGCGATAGGAACGGTCGTAATTCATGGTACTAAGGCGCAGTGTGAGACCCTCGTGCCGATAGCCTGAATGGATCGGCCTGGTCACAGCGGAGATGAGGTGGCGATAGCATAGCAAAGACAGGCACGATTCAGTCCCGATACAGGGGGGTTATGTAGGATCCTCGTTGACTCTCCCCTTTAGACACCCTCTAATTGACAGCCTGGACCCTTATCATCATGCATCTTATGAAAATCCTACTGGTCGAAGACGACAAGCTGCTCAATCATCACCTCACCACGCTGTTGACCGAGGCCCAGAATCAAGTCCACAGCACGGACAGTGCCCAGGTGGCGCTGCACTATGCGGCCGACTATCCCATCGACGTGGCCATCATCGACCTCGGCCTGCCGGACATGGACGGCCTGCAGCTCATCAGCCGGCTGCGCGAGCAGCAGATCCCCTTCCCCATCATAGTGCTGACGGCCAGAGGCAACTGGCAAGACAAGGTAGAAGGTCTGGAGGCCGGCGCCGACGACTATCTGGTCAAACCCTTCCAGAAAGACGAGCTGCTTGCCCGACTCAATGCCCTGGTGCGCCGCAGCGCCGGTTTCATCTCCCCCAGAGTGAAGGCGGGCGACTACGAGCTGGACCTCTCCCGCAAGGAGCTGACCGTCGCCGGTGAGGTCACCGTGCTCACCAGCTTCGAGTATCTGATCCTGGAATACCTGATGCGCAACGCCCGCCAGGTGGTTTCCAAGCAGCAACTGCTGGATCAACTCTATGGCGATGGCGAAGGGGATCCGAACACCATAGAGGTCATGGTGAGCCGACTGCGCAAGAAACTGGATCCGGAAGGGGTCATCGCCCCCATCTCCACCATCCGCCGACAGGGTTACATCTTCAACCTCTCCTGCAGCTGATGCCTCTTTTCATGCTGCGCCCCATGCAACTGATCCGCCGCTCGCTTCATCTCAAGCTGATGATGAGCGCCATGCTGGTCATCGCACTCATCATGACCTTCTCCGTCTATATCCTCTATCTTGGTCACGCCGAGGAGCAGGCTCAGAAGGCCAGCGCACGCATGCAGGAAAATCTCTCCAAACTCTTCTCCTCCAAGCAACCCGATCCCCACGCCATCACAGATCTCGGCAACATCACCCCGGATGCCATCGATCCCAATCTCGATACCCTGATCTGCCGCTCCGACGGGGAGCTGAGCTGGTCCAGCCTGCACATGCCGGAGGTGATCACCATCAAGGGGACCATCTGCCGGGATCTGATGAAATACCTGGGTGGCCTGGATCAGGACTACTTCTTCAAGCTCCACACCATCAAGAATGGCGAGAGCTACTTCATCTACAGCCTGCGCTTCTTGCGCAACCATGGCAGCGGCCCCACCACCTACTACGTGGTGATGGTCGATTCCGCCAAGCGTTACCAGGCCCAGACCAGAGAGTATCTCTACCGCTGCATTCGTCAGGCGCTGCTCTCCTACTGCCTGCTGGGTGCCCTGTTGCTGCTCACCAGCTTCTGGAGTCTCTCCTCCCTGCGCACCATGGCGCGGCAGATTGACGAGATCCGCGCCGGCTCCCGGGAGTCGCTCTCCAACGACTACGAGCGGGAACTGACGCCGCTGACCGAATCGGTCAACCAGCTGCTGGAAAACGAGCGCCAGCAGACCCAGCGTTACCAGCACGCCCTCAATGATCTGGCCCACAGCCTGAAAACCCGGCTGGCGCTCATCCAGATCACCGCCCAGGAGCTCAAGCTCGGCCACGATATCCATGACAACATCAATGAACAGATCACCACCATGGATCAGATCATCCAGTACCAGCTGCGCCGTGCCGTCACGGGGCGAAAGCGCCTTGCCAGCAAGGGCACCGAGCCGGTGCCTCTCATCGAGAAGCTGCTGGCCAGCCTCACCAAGGTCTACCGTCACAAGAAGCTGCAAACCGGCTTCCAGTTTGATGACGACGTCTTCTTCCACGGTGAACAGGGCGATCTGATGGAGCTGATGGGCAACCTGCTCGACAACGCCTGCAAGTTCGCCATCAGCGAGATCCAGGTGCGGGTCAACCGCCAGGGTGGCGGCCTGCTCATCGTGGTGGAAGACGACGGCCCCGGCATCGACCCCGGCAAATCGCAGCAGATCTTCCAGCGCGGTGTGCGGGCGGACAGCTCCCCCGGCCAGGGGATAGGGCTCGCGGTGGTGACCGAAATCGTGCACAGCTACGGCGGCAAGATCCGGGTGGATGAATCCCCGCTCGGCGGCGCCAGGTTCCATATCACCCTCCCCTGAGACCGTGATGCGGGCCCACGCCATGGGCCCCTTCATCCGCCACTATTCCCTTATCGGCTTGTCGTGCCAGACTCGACACCTTCCAGGTTCCGCCATCACGGTCAGACCACGTTATGGGGTTTACACCGCCTGTATACAACTGGGACGCATGGATCCCCGTCCGGGGGGCAGCCATAAAAAAACCGGCCGCAAGGGCCGGTGAAACAGTTCAGGCTTGTCAGGTGACAATCGCACCCAGCGGATGAAGACCGGTTCCAATTCCTTATGAAGCCCTGCCCTCTTGAGTACGTGAGTTCACTCTACGCCATGGTCACTGAATTGGGACTGAACCACGAGAAAATCGTTTCCTTGCCCGTTTTTTAGAGCCGGATCCCGAGGGATTGGCGCAGGTAGGCACCGGCCCCCAGCAGACCCGGCCCCTCATGAGTGATGAGGAACACGGGAATATCTTTCAGGTAAGGCTTGAAGCGCCCCTTGTCTTCGAAGGCGACTCGAAAACCGGAGCCGAGGAAGAACTCCTGGAAGCGCGGTACTATGCCGCCAGCGATATAAACGCCACCGAAAGTACCCAGGTTGAGCGCCAGATTGCCGGCGAAGCGACCCATCAGCACACAGAACAGGCTCAGGGTACGGCGACAATCCAGGCAGTCCCCTGCCAGCGCCCGCTCGGTGATGTCTTTCGGGGCAAATGCCTCGGGCTCACGGCCGTCGGACTTCACCAGGCCGCGATAGAGATTGACCAGCCCAGGGCCCGAGAGAAAACGCTCGGCCGACACATGACCCAGCTCGCCACGCATCACCTGCAACACCGCATCTTCCTCTTCGGTGTTGGCGGCAAAGTCCACGTGGCCGCCCTCGCCAGGCAGACTGAGCCACTGCTCACCGGCCTGCACCAGATGGGCTACCCCCAGGCCGGTGCCTGCGCCATAAATGGCGATGGGCTTGCCGGCCACGGGCGCCGCGCCCCCCAGCTGGATGCGGTCAGCCTCCTTCAGCACGGGGACGGCCATGGAGACGGCGGTAAAGTCGTTGATCACCTGCAAGCGATCCAGCCCTAGATTGCTCTGCATCTCGCGGATGGAGAACTCCCAGCTGTGGTTGGTCATGGCGACCCAGTCGCCGTTGATAGGGCAGGCGATGGCGATGCAGGCCTCGCCCACCTTGACGCCATGCTCCTCCAGATAGAGACGCACCACGGCTTCCAGGCTGGGGTAAGCCAGCCCTGAATAAGTTTTTGCCTGGGAAATGGCGCCGGTCGCCAGCTCACAGAGGGCCAGCCGGGCATTGGTACCGCCTACGTCGCCCACCAGCGCATGGGTATGCTGCATAACAAACTCCTTCGTTACCGACTCGGGGCGGCCCTTACCGTCCCGACCTTGTTATTTGGCTGCAATACTACCCGAGCCCCTCCCCTTGCGGCGCGTTGGATGAATGCAACTGTGCGCCCGCTCACAGTGTTGTTGCTTTGCAACATTTGTAAGCGTTTTCAAGGGGTGGATGGAAGTTTGTAACCAAAAACACGAAATAATTAGACATGAGTCATACTTTATGGGGACGAGATTAGTTCCGATAAGCGCTTGTCTTGTATAGTCATCAAGTAGATTGGAAACCTGCTTGAGCTGTGAATTTAGTGCACAGACACTGAAGTTAAATTACAAAAATGCCTGGTGGTAATGATGAATACCCTCGATAAAATTACGAACAATTTGGAAAGTTTCAGTAAATCAGAGCGTAAGGTGGCTGAAGTGATCCTGGCGTCGCCCCAGACCGCCATTCACTCCAGCATTGCCACCCTCGCCAAGCTGGCCGATGTCAGCGAACCGACCGTCAATCGCTTCTGCCGCCGTCTCGATACCAAGGGCTTTCCCGATTTCAAGCTGCACCTGGCCCAGAGCCTGGCCAACGGTACCCCTTATGTGAACCGCCACGTAGAGGCGGAAGACGGGCCAGACACCTATACCGCCAAGATCTTCGAATCCACCATGGCCTGCCTCGATGCGGCCAAGAACAGCCTGGACATTTCCGCCATCAACCGCTGCGTCGACATCCTGACCCAGTCCAAGAAGATCAGCTTCTTCGGCCTGGGCGCCTCTTCCGCCGTGGCCCGCGATGCCCAGAACAAATTCTTCCGCTTCAACATCCCCGTGGTGAGCTTCGAGGACATCGTCATGATGCGCATGAGCTGCATCAACAGCAGTGAAGGGGATGTGGTGGTGCTGATCTCCCACACCGGCCGCACCAAGGCACTGGTAGAGATCGCAGCCCTGGCCCGTGAAAACGATGCCACCGTCATCGGCATGACAGCCAAGGACTCCCCCCTGGCCCGCGAGTGCAACCTGGTGCTCTCCATGGACGTGCCGGAAGACACCGACGTCTACATGCCCATGGCGTCCCGCATCGCCCAGCTCGCCCTGGTGGACGTGCTGGCCACCGGCTTCACCCTGCGCCGTGGCATGAAATTTCGCGAAAACCTGAAGAAAGTCAAAGAAGGTTTGCGCGAATCCCGCTTTGATACCCCGCATAATTCCTGAATCATTCGGGGGTCCGCCCCCGACTGTCTAAGCCACCGGGCTTGGTGTAGTATCGTAATTCAATGACACAAGGCCACCCAGATGGCCTGCAAGCAGGCGCCATGCCACACGCTTGACGGGGCAGTATTTCAAGTCATATCAACTTCACATCGGAGTCTTTCATGCCAAGACGAACAAAGATTGTAACCACACTCGGTCCGGCGACCGATCGCGACGGCATCCTCGAGGGGATCATCCGCGCCGGTGCCGACATGGTGCGGATGAACTTCTCTCACGGCACTCCTGAAGATCATATCCAGCGCGCCAACCAGGTGCGTGAAATCGCCGCCAAGCTAGGCCGTCATGTGGCCATCATGGGTGACCTGCAAGGCCCCAAGATCCGCGTTTCCACCTTCAAGGATGGCAAGGTCTACCTCGCCATCGGTGACAAGTTCATTCTCGATGCCGCCCTCGGCAAGGGTGAAGGCTGCCAGGAGCAGGTCGGCATCGACTACAAGAGTCTGCCAAACGACGTGGTGGCTGGTGACATCCTGTTGCTGGACGACGGCCGCGTGCAGCTGAAGGTCGAACAGGTTGAAGGCACCCGCATCCACACCACGGTCACCGTGGCCGGGCCGCTCTCCAACAACAAGGGCATCAACAAGAAAGGGGGCGGTCTCTCCGCGCCGGCCCTGACCGAGAAGGACAAGGAAGACATCAAGACCGCCGCCCGCATGAACGTGGACTACCTGGCTGTCTCCTTCCCCCGCAGCGGCGATGATCTGCGCTACGCCCGTGAACTGGCCCGTGAAGCCGGCTCAAACGCCAAGATAGTGGCCAAGGTCGAGCGTGCCGAGACCGTCGCCAGCGACGAGGCGATGGAAGACATCATTCTTGGCTCCGACGCCGTCATGGTGGCCCGTGGCGATCTCGGCGTCGAGATCGGCGATCCCGAGCTGGTGGGCGTGCAGAAGAAGCTGATCCGCCACTCCCGTCGCCTGAACCGGGTGGTGATCACCGCGACCCAGATGATGGAGTCCATGATCAACGCCCCGCTGCCGACCCGTGCCGAAGTGATGGACGTGGCCAACGCCGTGCTGGACGGCACCGATGCGGTGATGCTCTCCGCCGAGACCGCCGCCGGCCAGTTCCCCATCGAGACCGTGACCTCCATGGCCAGCGTCTGCGTGGGCGCCGAGAAGCACCCTAGCCTGAATGTCTCCAACCATCGCATGAGCTATACCTTCACCTCGGTGGAAGAGGCGGTCGCCATGTCCACCATGTACGCGGCCAACCACCTGGAAGGGGTCAAGGCGATCGTGGCGCTGACCGAATCCGGCACTACCCCGCTGCTGATGTCCCGCATCAGCTCCGGCCTGCCAATCTTCGCCATGTCTCCCCACAACAAGACCCTGGCCTGGACCAACCTCTACCGTGGCGTGACCCCGGTACTGTTCGACGGGGACGAGAGCAAACCTGTCTACGAGGTGTGCCGCGAGGCGCTCGACGTGCTCAAGGCCAAGGGCCTGGTCCAGAGCGGCGACATGGTGCTGCTGACCCATGGCGACAAGATGGAAACCGTAGGCAGTACCAACACCTGCAAGGTGATGATGGTCGAGTAATCGCTCGCCTGGACATCGACAAAAACGGCTCCTGCGGGAGCCGTTTTTTATGGCGTCATACCCGGTTCAACCACGAAACAGCTCCACCTTGTCCCCATCCTGCAGGCTGCCTGCCCCGCGCACCACCACCCTGTCCCCCAGCTTGAGCGCCCCGCTCACCGCCACCTGCCGGTTGTCGCCAAACAGCACGGTCACCGGCACCCGGTTCACGGTCAGCGCTTCGCCGCGCTGCTCCACCTGATAGACCACGCTCCCCTCGGTGCCGAGCACCAGGGCATCCCGTGGCAACAGCATGGTCTGCTGCTCCCCCAGCGGCAGCGCCACCCGCACCGGCGAGCCGATGATGAAACTGCCCGGCTCGGGCCTGAGGCGCAGCTCGATGAGCCGAGACTTGGGATCGGCGCTGGCCGCCCGCTGGTAATAGGTGGCGTGGCTGCTGATCTGCTCCCCCTCGACCCGCAACCTGGCCTGATCTTCCAACTGACTGGCCCAGACAATGGGGGCCCGCAGCCGGATATCCGGCTGATCCGGATTGACCAGCTCCAGCGCCTGCTCCCCCGCATCCACGTGCTCTCCTGGCTGGATGAAGTGCTCGTTCACCACACCATCGAAGGGGGCGAAGATGTGGGTCCTCTGCAGTTGCGCCTCGATCTGGCGCACCTGTACCCGTGCCAGTTGCTCGGCCAGTTCGGCCTGCTCCACGTCGTAACGCGCCTTGTCGTACTGACTCCGGGAGGCGCTCTTCTGCTGGTGCAGTCGCTCGAGCCGCTGGAACTCGGCGCGGGCGTAGCGCAGGTTGCTTGCTTCTCTCGCCTGTTCTGCCCGTGACTGTTCAAGGGAGAGGCGCAGGGTGGCCGCGTCCAGGCGCAGCAGCTCATCCCCCTTGCTGACCCGGCTGCCAAACTCGGCTATCCACTCCACCCGGCCGCTCACCTCGGTGCTGAGCGCCGCCTGCTGGCGGCTAGCGACCGTGCCGCTGACCCAGATGCTGGCTCCCGCCTCCCCCTGGGTCACGTCCGCCAGAGTCACCATCTTTGCTTCAACCGGCGCTATGGCCAGCAGGGCCACCGCCACCATCATCCTTGTGAATACAGGTTTCATTGATGAGCTCCTTGCTCAGGCCCGCTGCCGGATGGCATGCGGCGCGTCGACCCGCTCACCCAGCCTCAGGAAGGCAGGCAACAGGATCAGAGTAAACAGGGTGCTGCAACTCATGCCGCCGACGATGACGGTAGCCAGCCCCCGGTAGATTTCACTCCCCTCGCTCGGGCTCAGCATCAGCGGCAACATGCCGAAGATGCTGGTGAGGCTGGTCATGGCGATGGGGCGCATCCGGCTTTGCAGGGCATCGGCCACCGCCAGCTGGCGACTCATCCCCTCTCGCTCCGCCGTGCGAGTCTGGTGTACCAGCAGGATGGCGTTGTTGACCACCAACCCCAACAGGATGACGAAGCCGATGATGGTGAGCAGATCCATCGGCAGCGGCACCAGCAATCCGCTCAGACGCAGCGCCAGCACACCGCCGACGGCGGCAAGGGGCAAGGTCAGCAGCACCAGCACGGCATCCTTGAGGGAGGCAAACACTCCCCACAGCAGGATGAGCAGGATCAGCACCGCAAACTGGAAGATGCTGCCCAGGTTGTCCAGCGCCTGCTGCAGGCTGTCGGCATTGCCGGCGATCTGCAGCTCCCCGCCAGCCGGCAGTATGGGTCTGATGGTGGCAAAACTCTTGCTCTGCAGGATCTCCAGCACCTGCTCCATGCTCATGCCTTCCGGTGGGGTGATCATGAGCTGGATGCTGCGCCGGCCATCGGCCCGGAAGATGCTTTCCGGCCCGAGAGCAGGCTCCACCCGCAGCAGTTCCCCGAGGGGGACGATGCGCCCGGATGGGGTCGCAAGCGGCACCGCCTTGAGTTCATCCGGATTGGCCGAGCTCTGCCCTATCAGCAGGATGTCCAGCCTGTCTTCCCCATCGAAATACTCGCCGACCCGCAGGCCGTCGCCGAAGGTCTGGATGATGGTGGGCATGGGGGTGCGATCCCAGCCTACCTCGGCCAGACGCCTGTCTTGCGGCACCAGCCTCAGCTCGGGAGCGGTGAAGTCGAGACCTGGCTCTGGCCTGACCTGGGCCCCCGGCAGGTCCTTTTGTACTATGACCATGCTCTCGCGGGCCGCCTGATAGAGCTCGGGCAGGGTGCCCCCCTGAATAAGCAATGAGATGCTGTTCTCGCTGTCAAAGCCGCCAAACAGGGAGCCCTGGCCGCCGAAGACCCGGGTGTCCGGGATATTGGTGAGCAGCTTGTCCATCAGCAGGCGCTCGAGCACCTTGATCCGGGTCTCGTCTCTGGGGCGCACCCCGATCTGGGCGCCACCCGGGTAGCGCAAGATGTAGTAGTTCTTGAGGGCCGGCTCCTTCTCTCCTTTCATGTAAGGGTCGAGGCGGGCGATCAGGGTATCGATCACCTCCTCCCTCTGGGCTTTGGGGTTGACCCCCGGGGTGAAGCTCATCCAGACGTCGATGGCGTCACGTTTCACGTCCGGCAGGTAGTTCATCTTGGGCAGCAACAGCCAGCTGGCCAGCACGGGCAGGCTCATCATCAGGATGATGATGGTCCAGCGCCGATGGGGAGTCGCTGTCCAGCGGATCACGTGGCGGGTGGTGCGCCGCCAGAGCCCGTCATAGGGGTCGACCAGTCGCTCGCGCCCCATCCAGCGCGCCGCCACGGCGGGCAGTACGGTCACCGCCACCACCATGGAGACGGTCACGGCGCAGGCGATGGTCAGCGCAAGGTCGGCAAACAACTGCCCTTCCACATCGTTGAGCAAGAGCACCGGCAAGAAGATGGCCACCGTGGTCAGGGTGGAGGCCACCAGCGCCGTCCACACCCGGCTGGTGCCGTCCAGCGCCGCCTCCGCCTTGCTGACATCCCCCGGCTCGGTGCGGCGATAGATGCTCTCCAGCACCACGATGGCGGCATCCAGCACCATGCCGACCGCGAAGGCGATGCCGGCGAGGGAGATGACGTTGAGGGTGCGCCCCATCACCTTGAGCAGACAGAAGGTGAGCATGATGCTGATGGGGATGGCAATCGCTATCATCAGGGTCGCCTTGAGCTGGCGCAGGAAGACCCAGAGGATGGCGCAGGAGAGCAGCACCCCCAGCCCCAGGTTGGCGGTGACCATGCCCACCGCCCGGTTAATGTAGAGGGAGGCGTCAAACGACTGCTCCATGTGCAGGCCGACCGGCTCCAACACCTCACGGTTGAGCTCCCCGACCTTGGCCTTGATCCCCTCCAGTGCCGCCAGGGCGTTGGCGCCACTCTCCTTGAAGATCTGGGCCGCGATGGCGGTGTTGCCGTTCTGGATGCGCAGTACCGGGTTATCCTCCCGGGCCAATCGCACCTCGGCCACGTCCCGCAGGTAGATGGGCAGGCCGTCGCGCCAGTCCACCACCTTGTCCCCCAGCGTCTCCACATCGTAGCGCCCGGCGAAGCGCAGCTTGTACTCCCAGCGGCCGATGTCGAGGGTGCCGGCGGAGACGTCCCAGTCGGTGCTGGCCCGACTGGCGAGCACCGGGATCTCCACCCCCAGCTCGGCGGCGCGGTAGGGGTCGAAACGCACCTGGATCTGGCGCTCGTTGATCCCCTCTACCTCCACGGTGGAAACCCCGGGGATCCGCTCCAGCTCCGGCTTGACCCGCGCCTCGATCAGCGCCTGATGATCGTCGATCACCCCCTTGGCGCCGGGCAGTTGCTGGATGAAGAAGAAGGTAAGGGTGTCGTTGCTGCTGTAGTTGTTGACGTAGGGGCCGTCGATCCTGTCCGGCAGGCCGGAGACCCGGTTAAGCCGCGAGATGACGTCGAGCTGGGCCCGCTGCATGTCAGTGCCGAGAGCAAACGCCATGTTGATCTCGGTGAAGCCGGGGTAGCTGTTGCTGCCGATGCTTTTCAGCCCCTGCACCCCCTGCATCTCCTGCTCGATGGGGTCGGTTACCTCCGACTCCATCTCCTGGGGCGAGGCGGAGCGCCAGCTCACCGAGATGTTGAGGTGGGGACGGTCTATGTCGGGGAACAGCTGGATCGGCAGCCCCCGGATGCTGAGCAGGCCCAGCACGAAAATAAGCACGACCGAGACCGCCACCCAGATGGGGCGTTCGATCGCCGTTTTGGCGAGGTTCATTCACTCTTCCTGAGTTGTTGTTATCGGCCATTCCGCTGGCCTTGCTTCCTGCCCCAAGGGTGGGGGCCATTGCATTAAACTGGAATTAATCGGCCTTGTAAATGCCTGGTTAAACAACAAAAAAACCGGCCACATGGGCCGGTTCTGCAATCGAGCATCAGACTCAGGCGGCGTGCACCGCCGGAGCCGGTTGAGACAGCCCTTCCAGCTCGCCCGGGGCGAAGTTGTCCACCTGGATCGCCTCGTAGCGCAGGGCATCGGCGGCCAGCAGCTTGTCCGCCTCCTCCTTGCCGAGGATGGACTGGGACAGGGCCGCAGCCACCAGCTCCGGCAGCGCCATCTTGCGGGGCAGCTTGCCCTCTTTCTGGGCCTGCACCAGCTTCTTCTCGATGGGCTGCACCGCCACCATGGCCTGGAAGGCACGATCCATCAGACCAACAGGGTCAGCGTCATCCTTGCCCACGTAGCAGAGCGCGGTCAGACGATCGCGGAACTCGCCCGGGGTCATCATGGCCAGACAGATGGCGTGGCAGCGATCGTCCGCCGGCATCTTGTAGCCCACACCAAACGGGAACACCACACGCTTGAGCACGGCACCGACCACCTTGTTCGGGAAGTTCTGGAAGAAGCCCTCGAACGCCTTGCCGATGAGGTGAAGATTGCGCTCCACCGCGTACTGCACGAACGGCAGATCCGAGACCATGCGACCCTGATCCTCGTAGTGCTTGAGGGTCGCGGAGGCCAGATAGAGGTGGCTCAGCACGTCCCCCAGACGGGCGGAGATCATCTCCTTGCGCTTGAGATCGCCACCCAGCATCAACATGGAGACGTCGGCACACAGCGCCAGCCCCTTGCTCATGCGCGACAGCTGTTTGTAGTAGCGGGCGGTTTCGCCAGCCACCGGTGCGCTGTTGAACTGGCCCAGGGTCAGCCCCTGGAACAGGGCACCGAAGAAGTTGCCGGTGCCAAACGCGATGTGCTTCATCAGCAGGGCGTCAAACTTCTCGAGGCCACGTTCCACGTCGGTGTCGGCGGCAGCTTCCAGCTCGGCAAACACGTAGGGGTGGCAGCGAGTGGCACCCTGCCCGAAGATCATCAGGTTGCGGGTCAGTATGTTGGCCCCCTCCACCGTGATGGCGACCGGAATGCCCATGTAGGCGTAGCCGGTGTAGTTTTTCGGGCCGAGCTGGATGGCACGACCGGCGTGGATGTCCATGGAGTCGTCCATCACCTGGCGCGCCATTTCGGTCATGTGGTACTTGGAAATCGCGGTGACGATGGCGGGCGCCTGACCGAGATCCAGGGAACCTGCCGTCATGCGACGTGCCCCTTCCAGTTGGTAGGTGAGACCACCGATGCGGGCCAGCGCTTCCTGCACTCCTTCAAACTTGCCGATGGACATGCCAAATTGCTTGCGCACATAGGAGTAGGCGCCCACGGTGCGGCTCGCCATGTGGCCACAGGCGGTACCCAGGGCAGGCAGCGAGATGCCGCGACCGGCGGAGAGGCATTCGACCAGCATGCGCCAGCCGCGACCCGCATATTCAGGGCCACCGATGATCCAGTCGAGCGGGATGAACACATCCTTGCCGAAGGTCGGACCATTCAGGAACGCCAGTCCCATGGGGTAGTGGCGATCGCCGACTCGCACACCCGGGTGGTTGGTCGGGATCAGGGCACAGGTGATGCCGATCTCTTCCTTGTCACCCAGTAACTTGTCCGGATCGTACATCTTGAACGCCAGACCCAGCACGGTGGCGCGAGGCGCCAGGGTGATGTAACGCTTGTTCCAGTTCAGGCGAAGCCCGATGACCTCCTCCCCCTTGTACATGCCCTTGCAGACGATCCCCTTGTCCGGAATGGCGCCCGCATCCGAGCCCGCTTCCGGCCCGGTCAGGGCAAAGCAGGGAACTTCCTTGCCGTTGGCCAGCCCCGGCAACCAGAAGTCCTTCTGGGCCTGGGTGCCGTAGTGCATCAGCAGTTCACCCGGACCCAGGGAATTGGGCACCATGACGGTGACCGCCACGCTCAGGCTCTTGGTGGCGATGCGGGTGACGATAGTGGAGTTGGCAATGGCCGAGAACTCGCGACCGCCATAGGATTTCGGGATGATCAGGGAGAAGAAGCCCTCCTTCTTCAGATAGTCCCACACCGGCTCCGGCAGGTCTTTGGTCTCGTTGACGATCTTGAAGTCGTCCACCATGGCGAGCAGGGTCTCGACCTGATTGTCGATGAAGGCCTGCTCCTCGGCGCTCAGTTCGGCCTTGCCGTAACCATGCAGTTTCTTCCAGTCCGGGTTGCCGCGAAACAGCTCGCCATCCCACCAGACGGAGCCGGCTTCCATGGCCTCCCGCTCGGTGGCCGACAAGGGCGGCAGTATCTTCTTGAAGATGCCGAACACGGGACGGGTTACCACCTTTTTACGGATGGCGGGCACGCCGAGCACTACGGCTATCGCCAGCACCAGCAGGACAAGCAGGACAAGCAGGACAAGCAATGTGATCATACCGAAGTTCCTTCTATTTCACTGTTTCCGTTGATTATTGTTAGGTGTTACACGGCCAGGGAGAGCCTGGTCGACTCCACGGGCGCCCCGACACCGGACGCCAGATAAGGAATAACGTTGCGCACCAGCCCTTCCACATCGAGCTGCTGGCCAAAATCGGCCTGGGCGATGTCACGCAGGGCATCGGCGGAAGCCATGGTGAACACGACGGTGCCCAGGGTGAAGTGCAGGCGCCAGAACAGATCCGCCGGCGACAGGGCCGGGTTGGCCTTGGAGATCGCCTGGGTGATCCCGTGCAGGGTCGCCCCGTAGTGGGTGGTGATGAAACGGCGCAGGTGGCCCTGACTGTCGATGTAACCGCGCCCCAGCAACTGCATGAAGAGCGCCGGGCCGTTGGCCCGCACCGCCACCAGCTTCATCAGGGGATCGACAAAGCTCTCGAACACCTGCAGCAGGGTCAGCTGCTCCTGCACCATCAGGGTCTGCAGGCGCGCATCCAGCGCCGGCATGAAGATACTCAGGTAGCGATCGAGCACCGCCTGGATCAGCTCCTTCTTGGAGCCGAAGTGGTAGTTGACCGAGGCCAGGTTCACATCGGCCTCGCTGGTGATCAGACGCAACGAGGTATCGGCGAATCCCCGCTCGGCAAACAGCACCTCGGCGGCATCGAGAATACGGTTTTTGGTATCGATTTTACTCACTGGACACCTCACTTAAACGAATGTTTAAAAAGTACGTTTCACGCCCAGTCATGTCAAGAGAATGTGAACAGGTGTTGGCGAAATGTTTTCAACCAAAAAAGCGGGAACAAGATGGGAACTTAGCGGCCAGGTCGGACTCTATATCTATGCCACTGCAATTAAACATTAAGTCTCGCCCAACTTGCGCCATGCTAGTTGGGCATTTTTTTATCCGGGTGGCGGCGAAGATTGCGGGCAAAAAAAACCGTCGCAGGGGCGACGGTGGGGAAAAGTGAGTCGAATCATCCAGTTTCGACTCATCGATGAGAGTTCAGGCTTGCATCGATGGGGCTATGCTCGCAGACAAAGGTGGTCAGACTTTGTCAGTCCTGGCGTAATTTGTGACAAAGTATGGCAGGCCGCCACATGGCCCGAGTCCGCCAATTTTGCTATGCTGGCGCCTCATGCCAGAGGGGAGAGAAGATGAAGTATACGGTCGATACCCACACGCACACCGTCGCCAGCACCCACGCCTACAGCACCATTCACGATTACCTGCCCATTGCCAGGGCCAAGGGGATCAAGCTGTTCGCCACCACGGATCACGGCCCCGACATGGCCGATGCCCCTCACTTCTGGCACTTCGTCAACCTGCACGTGCTGCCGCGGGTGGTGGACGGGGTCGGCATACTGCGCGGCATCGAGGCCAACATCAAGAATATAGACGGCGACATCGACTTCCCCGAGCGCTACGAGTCGCGCCTCGACATGATCATGGCCGGCTTCCATGAGCCCGTGTTTCCTCCCTGCGATCAGGCCACCCATACCCAGGCCATGATCAACGCCATCAAGAGTGGCCGCGTCGACATGATAAGCCACCCGGGCAACCCGGCTTTTCCCATCGACATCCAGGCCGTGGTCAGGGCTGCCGCCGAATACAGGGTGGCGCTGGAGATCAACAACTCCTCCTTTAGTCACTCCCGTCCTGGCAGTGAGGGCAACTGCCGCGCCATCGTCGAGGCGGCGCGCGACCTCGGTGCCTATCTCACCTTCGGTTCAGACTCCCACGTGGCCTTCAGCCTGGGAGATTTTGACCACTGCCATCGGCTGGTGACCGAGGCCGGCTTCCCCGAGGAGCGGATCCTGGCACGCTCCCCCCGCGCCCTGCTCGCGTTTCTCGAGAGCCGTGGCCGCGCCCACATTCCGGAATTCGTCGATCTCTGAGGTGTACCCGTAACTCCATGAGCAGGCTCATAAAAACAGCCCAGTCTCATTGACTTGCCAACACATTTTCGGGAATCTAACGACAAGCCGGTATAGCTCAGTTGGTAGAGCAGCGCATTCGTAATGCGAAGGTCGCAGGTTCAACTCCTGTTTCCGGCACCAGACATAGCAAGGCTCGCAGCGATGCGAGCCTTATTTGCTTTTAAGGCGGGCTAACACCGGGCTAACATCAGCCCCGACGCACAAGTGGCATCGGCTCTCCCATCAATCCCTCCGCATGCTGCTGAACCAGATAGGTTCGCCCCAGTTCAGGGTCCTGGCACCCCAACCAGGCGTCGTAGTCATCCGGCGACACAATGACCAAACTCCGCTTCTCGTCACCTGGCTTGTGCATTCGCCGCAGCAGTGGGTGGGTGTCGGCATTGATGGTGAGCTGGGAGAAGCTGAAGGTGTAGCCCTGCTCCTCCTGCCATGCCCGCCAGATGCCGGCCACCGCGAATGGCGTGCCATCGGCCATGCTGATCCGCCAGCGCTCGGCCTTGCCGCTCTCGTAGCAGGGCTCGAAGAAACCGGTCATGGGCACCAGGCAGAACTGGCCCTGCTGCCAGGCGCGGCGGTAAGTCGGCTTTTCACCCACCGTCTCGGCCCTGGCGTTCATCGTGGTGTAATGCTTGCTGCCGGGCTGCACCTTCCTCTTCGGCACCATCCCATAGCTGGCGATCAGCGCCAGCCGCCGGCCATCTCGCTGGATCAGGATCGGGGCCTGGTAGTCCTGCCACACCTCCTCCTTCCAGTCGTATCCAGGGTCATCAACCCCGAAGTATTCCACCAGCACCGCCTTGGTGGTCGGGATGTAGTTGATGCACATGCGCAGCCCCTCCGTCGTATGAGAGCTCAAACACACCAGGTTGGTCTCTGCCAAGCATAATTGGCCGCGGCACAGCCGCCCTGCTAAGACCCGATCGCCAACCGATGATCTTTCCGGATCCCTAGGATAAAATAACTGTATATTCATACAGTGATAATTGCCATGATCCCCCACGCTACCGATGTACCTATCATAGAGCTCCCTCTGTTCCTCACCCCTGCCGCCTGCGGGTTCCCCTCGCCAGCTCAGGACTATGTGGAACAGACTATCGACCTCAACCAGCACTGCGTCTCCCACCCGGCGGCCACCTTCTATGTGCGGGCCAGCGGCCACAGCATGATCGGAGAAGGCATCAATGACGGCGACATGTTGATCATCGACCGCGCCATCACGGCTCGCCACGGCGACATCGTGCTCGCCTGCCTGGATGGCGAGTTCACCGTCAAAATCTTGCAGTCCGACCCACCGGCGCTACTACCGGCCAACCCGAACTTCTCCCCCATCATTCTGCAAGAAGGGCAGGAACTGGATATCTTCGGCGTCGTCACCTTCGTCCTGCACAAAACCCGGCGAGGGTAGCCATGCCAACCGCCATTGCCCTGGTCGACGTGAACAACTTCTATGCCTCCTGTGAGCGCCTGTTCCGCCCCGACCTCAAGGGGGTGCCTATCGTGGTGCTCTCCAACAACGATGGCTGCGTGGTGGCCCGATCGGCAGAGGCCAAACGGTTGGGGGTCAAAATGGGGGTGCCCTACTTCCAGATCCGCGAGGTATATGAAGAGCAGGGCGGCATCTGGTTCAGCTCCAACTACGCCCTCTACGGCGACATGAGCCAGCGGGTGATGACCACACTGGAGAGCATGGCGCCGACGGTGGAGGTCTACAGCATCGATGAAGCCTTCGTCGAGCTCGGGGAGTCTTGGGCTGGCGACCTGCTGGCCTATGGCCGCCAGATCCGCGAACGGGTGCAGCAATGGACTGGACTGGTCGTTGGGGTCGGCATCGGCCCCACCAAAACGCTCGCGAAATTGGCGAACTACGCCGCCAAGAAGTGGCCCGCCACCGGCGGCGTGGTGGATCTGCGTGATGAGGGGCGCCGCGCCAAGCTGATGGCCATCACCCCGGTTGAAGAAGTCTGGGGGATCGGGCGCAAACTGACTGCCAAGCTCAACAAACAAGGGATCAACACGGTAGCTGATCTGGTGACAGCCGACCCCAAGAGCCTACGCCGCCGGTATGGAGTCGTCATCGAGCGCACAGTGCAGGAGCTGCGGGGGATCCCCTGTTCCGAGCTGGAGCAATTGGCCCAGGCCAAACAACAGGTCATCTGCAGCCGGAGCTTTGGTGAACGCATCACCGCGTTTGGTCCCATGCGGGAGGCGCTGGCCGGCTACATGGAGCGGGCCACCGAGAAGCTGCGTGCCGAGGGGCAGCGGTGCCGCCACGTCACCCTGTTTATCCGGAGCAGCCCCTTCTCGGAGCGGGAGACCTACTACAGCAACCAGATATCGACCAGGTTGCAGACACCCACCTCAGATACCCGGGACCTGCTGGCTCTGGTTGAGCCGCTGCTGCGCCGGATCTGGCGGGATGATGTCCGCTATATGAAGGGGGGCGTCATGCTGGCTGATTTCACCCCGGCCAGCATGCACCAGGGAGACCTGTTCGCTGACCGGCAGCAGGATCCCCGTAGTCAGGCGCTGATGCAGGTGATTGACCAGATCAATCAGGGAAGATTAGGAAAGGTCTACTTTGCCGCCAGGGGCCGGGACACCAGGGAGTGGATGATGAAACGGGAGCAGCTCAGCCCCCGCTATACCACCGCTTTGGCAGAATTACCTGTAGCAAAGTGATCTTTTGCTTGAGCGCTCGCGCTCCTTGCGCCGAAAATTCTTGATATAATCAGCGGTTACCAGAGAGTTTGCAACAACCTTGCCTTCGTTAAGCAAGCGCCTAACGGATGGAAAGGCCTCGGCGTTGCTTAGGGTAAGGATGATTTCCTTCGCAGCAGCCATGGTGTTATGCCTAACGTCTGAATTCACCGGCCTGCACGGCTTTTCGTGCAGGTCCGGTGGAATGATGGGTTGGGCCTCGACATGGTTTGACGCTCAGAGTGTAGCCTTCTTAGTGAAAGCCTTCCGCAGTTCGTCAAGCTTAGCTTCTACGAGCGGCAGCAACTTTCGTTGAACTGCTGGTCCATTTGAAAAACCAGCCCAATGCTTGTTGAAAGCTTCGATGTCTTTTTCGATGCGACGAATACAGGCTTTAAGGTGATCCAAGCCCATGTCCGGGATGAATACCAATTCACCGTCACCATCTTTCCAGAACCTTTCTGGTGTGCCACGGGGATACTCGATGTAATAGAACCGAGTTCCGATTTCGTGATCAATGTTTTCCTTCAGCGACATCTATACCTCCCAAACACAATTTTGCAGCTCTCCGGAATAGATGACGGAGAGCGCTCCGATGACGAGGCCCAACGTGGAAGGTCAGCGGACGGCAAAAAGCGCAGCTTTTTGATGGTCCGCTGGACCGGATTGTTGGGCGTCGGTTGCACTACCGCCGCTCCACACAGACTTGCTGGAACCATGAAGAGAAGGTTGGCCACTTTTCATTTGTGGTGCCGTTGTGTGACCAGTACCGTACTTCGCCAGCTTGTGAAATAAGGAAATAGTCGCTGTTGTCTTCAATGAATGGCAGCCAATCTTTAGGCACACCATCGTGATTCCAAGCTGTTTCTGCGATTTCGAATAGGTTCAAGTAGTCGCAACCCGGCAAAATTACAGCGGGTTCAAAGACCGCATTTGTGACATTGATACCGCCCTTGAGAAATTCAATGTACGACGTAGGGAAGCTGAAGTTCAGTTTGCGCTCTGCTTCGGCGATCTCGGTGTCTGTGGGAATGCGAAAAGGGTCGATAGTCATGATTGATACGCCCAACGCTGGAGTTAAGCGGTGCGCGATACGCGCGTCCGCCTTGAACGAGTTGTTAGGCCTAGGCCACGAAGTCTCTGACCTAGGCCGCGAGGATCTCTCTTGCCTTATTGATGAAGTAAGCACGAAGCTCATCATCTGGGATGAATTGGTTAGCGCGATGTTCGACTTCGAGCATGGAGCGATATTCCTCTTTCGCCAAGAGGTCGCTCAGATATGCATCTGCCTCGGACTCGCTTTCAATTCTGTACGACGCAATCATTTTTGACCCCTCTGCCTAACGCTTTGGGTAAGCCGCCGGAGCGAAGCGCAGCGTAGTACGTTCGGCTTCACCCACTTGTTCTGTGTCATGGCATGACCTGAGTGATAGATCCATGAACTTTACATCCGAATTCATCGCGCAATACACAAAGCGATATTCCTACCTTTTTTCTAAGGACATCCATATGAGATTCGGAGTAACTAGGATATTTCGACGTCTCATTCATGTATTCCTTTAGCGCTTTTTTTAACTCTTCATTTATTTCGCGCAACTTTTGTTCAAAATCTATATTCTTACCAATTCTTAGCAGGTCTGCTCGAACTTCTTTTACAGACAAGATGACGTGGTCAGCGTTTTCGAGATGGTGCGCTTGGTGAAAAGCACCTTTATTAGAAATAACATCTACGATTTCTTGAGCTAGCTTTTGGTCGTTCGTAAATCTTCGTATCAACGGCAAAGGGCTTTTGTGCTTCCGCAATAGTCCTGAGATCATATCCTCATGATCTCTCTTCCACCGTTTTAGATCTTCTGCCGGGTAATCTTTGCCTTGGTTCTTATCGATTTCTGTATGGCAACTAGCACAAAGCCAAACTCCATTTTCTGGTTTGGCCCGATCCTCCAGTGGCATATCCTTTTTGAAGCGAATAGTCCTTTCTCGCGCATCGTGTATGTGAGCAGCTTCGCCAATTTTCACTTTAGACGCAGCATCAGTGAGGGAAGGCGCAACAGTCAACCTGTTGCAGTCTGGATTTGCGCAGATGTACGCAGAGCGGTATGCGATCAAATCAACCGTCTTTTGGTTAAAATCAGGTGCCGACATCAAAATTCCTCAACACAGAACGTGGAGGTCACCGGCGCTGCGCGGCTTTATCGCGCAGCGTCCGGTGGACCGCAGGGTTAGGCCATCTTTGACAAGAGAATATCTGCCAGGGGCGAAACCACATCGGTGTCTGACCAATACCCTCCATGACTAGCGATATTCCAAGATGAAAGTACACCACCAGAATTCACTGCGTGGTCACGGACTATGCCGTAACTCGGGCCGAGCTGTTTCAATGGCCAACCCAGGACATCGTCTGGGTCGTAGAAGTTATCCCATACAAAAGAGTCATTTGGCTTCTCGAAACACTTTCGATCGGAGAGTCCGGCGATAAATAATGGGATATTGCAGCCGGTCGTTACCAAGTTCGTTAAGGACTTCAGAGCAAGAAAGCTGGTGCGCTCGGATTGGTCGGCTGGTGTCCCAGAAAAAATATGGTTCCCATGTTGTGCATCCCAAAGATAGTTAGATATGACTTGGCATCCAAGGGACTGCGCAATGATGACGACCGGTCGCTTAGCATCTCCACCAAAGTCTAATAGAGCGTGTTCAAGTGCTTTTTGGATTTCTTGTTGAACGGCTATGTATTGTTTTTTGTCGGTATGAGCGCTGTGTTCGAGAGAATCGGCATCACCGAACCCAAACAAAAAAAACTGCCTTAACTTCGTTCCATCAAGCTCGTTCTCGGGGGTTTCGACCATCGAAGCCCAAAGCTTCTCTTCTGGTTCCTGAAGTATTGGAGCGTACTGCACATTTTGAAATGAGACCCTGGTCCATTTCTCCTTTAGGCGACCTTTCAGCATTTCCTCCAGCTCGGAGTAATAAGACGGCTTCACCTTCCCCATTCCATGCAGCGTGATTAATGCAATTTCTTTCATACTGTCCTCCTGTGGTGAGTAGATGGCCTAACGTTTGGTTAAGGGGCCTGCTTCAGCCGGTCCCGAGTGAGCGAAGCGAACGACTTGAACCAATTGTTATGACGTTACGTAGAGGGTAAGGGAGTAATTTCCGTTATCGCTTTTGTAAGATTGCCCGAGCCTTGAGAACCCAAAATGACTGAATAAGTGATGCATAGGCTCATTATTTTCACGTGTAGTCGCAAAGCACGCTGTACCAGCTAGTAATTCTTTGATCTCTTCCATTAAGGCTCGACCGTAACCTTTGCCTCTAGCAGCGCTGGATACATACAACCAGCCTAGCTCATGTTGGTATTTGCTTTGTTCTGTGGCGTTAGACTTTTTAAAGACGCGAGCTTTATATGCGGCGTTAGGGTTTTTTATTGCTCCAATAGCAACGCACTCGCCATCATTGATGAAGATAAGTTTTTCTGCGCGCTGGATTCGCTGGCGCAAGCCAGCTAGCGTAACCTCACCACCAGCAGCAACTAATCTCTCAAATGTCTCAAGCTCTGCGTTGCTGCAGTCTCTGGGGGCTTTGGATATTCTTTCCATGCTCATATGTCATAACGTCTGAATTCACCGGCCATGCGCGGCTTTATGCGCAAGGTCCGGTGGAATGATGGGTTAGCGCGCATAGGGCCGTTAGCTGCGCGAACGACAGACTTCAAACTTGGCAACAGAGGAATTCTCTCTGCATACTTGGCTGATTGCATCTTTCAAGATTCCAGATTTCACTGGTGTCCAATAGTTGTGAAGTACGAGAAAGTCAGCGGTGGTACTTGGCTGTTTCAGAGACACCGTGCCAAGGATTTCCTCGATTACGCTCAGCGTTCCATTTTTTGGAACGCTCGAATACTCGATCTGGACCAATGCTGCTTCCGGCTCTAGCCAAGACCTGTCAGACAGCGGAGGAAGGCGAAACTTAACTTGTGATTTGGCAGGAATAGTTTGCCCATCAAGTTCTTTGAACTCGGCAGCAGGAACATATGTGTCTTGGCCGCCCGGAAGAATAACTTTGCCATTTTCGACATTGGCGTAAATGTCTTGTGTGATCTTGTACATGACCTGTTGCCCAAGCGGGGGTTTAACTCGGAATTTTTCAATCACACGATCAGATGGGCCGGTGTTTGTCATCACTAGCTCATAGGCGGAGCCCAATGCTTGAGAGTAGGAAAGCTGCAACTCTCCATTGATGTAGTCAAATGATGCACCGGCAGCAGCAAGCAAAAACCCGGATGCCCCAAGCCACAGCCAAAACTTCTTTGCCGCACCGAATGACGCAGGCTTTGCAACGATTGGCTGCGGCCGAGGGGCGGAAATTGGGTTGCCATTTCGACGTTTCGATTTCTTTGCCATGGTGCGAGTTCGAATATGCGCTCTAACGCCCGCAGCACGCGCGGCTTTGTAGTGAAGGCGAAGCCGCAACGGAAAAGCCGTCGCTGTGCCTGCGTTTGTTAGGCCTTGGGTATTTGCTAAAAGAGACTATTGACTGCATAGCCACATGCCTTTAATTCCTTTGCCACTTCGGTTTTCCATGCGCCGAATGGGTCCAAGCTAACGTATACGACACCACTTATATCATTCGGTGTCTCAATATCACCCTTCACAAGTGAGCATACGTTTTCTCTGCCTAGCTTTGCCATAAGGTAGCCATGCTCAAATACCACGTTTTGTCGCGCTCTATTTTTAGGGCTAACATTCGATTCGTGGACGCCGCGCCCGTGATCACAAGCAGTGTAAAGCACGAGAGCAAAATCCGCGTCATTGGAATAGTGTTCAATTTTTTCAATAATCGTCATGCCGGCGCTTGCTTGTTCATGCAAGATAATTGCTTCGAGACCCAGCTTTTCAATAAACCGGCTGACCTCTTGTTTCGCTTCATTATCGCGCCCATGAACAATAAAAACTTTTCGCTTGTTTCTAGCCACGGCTTTTGTCTGGTTCGGTAACACATTCTGGAAAGAGCCAACTTTTGAGGTCGGCTGTGCTGGTTGGCCAAACTCAAGCATATCAAGAACCGGGGTAAACTCCTCCGATAGATATGTTCTTCGCTCGGCATATGTTCCGAACTTCTGTTTGATGAATCCCCAGAAAGTGTCTAGGTTTCTGTGTTGCTTTAACCATTGAGGAAGATAAGGAGAAACAGCGGGATTGCTTAACAATTGATGGCGCAAGATTTCAAACTCTCGTGAGTCAGCCGCCAACCCAGTAGCCCTCGACGTTAAAAGGTTTACAAGGTAGCTGACCTTATCGAAATCACTCTCTAAAAATTCGATACTCAAATTTAATTCCTTTGCTCAGTACTTGTCTTGCCTAACGCCTTGCTCACAGGAAAATTGCGAGCGCAGCAATTTGTTATGCCCTCGACATTATAAGCTCAGCAATTTCAGCTGCAATTTCATTGATCGTATGAGTTGCAGTGCTCCTAGCAACTTTGTCGGCCAGAGAAGGGCTATAGTCAACAACTTGTTGTTTCGTGATGTTGTGCCAAATTGGTAGTAAAACCTGTTCGCCAGAAACTGTCCTAGTGACAATGCCGTCAAGCTCATAATTGGTCCAGCCTTTGGCGATAAATGACGGAGAAAGAACTACTAACCCAACGCGACTATTGGCCAGACCTTTATCTATTTTTTGCCTCAGGCTATCGCCAATCCTAAGCGTCATTTCGTCGTACCAAACATTAAGGCCTTCTTTTATCAAAGCATTGGCTAGTGGCCTGACGAAATCATCTTTGTCTTCTGATGCATGAGAGATAAATACATCATGTGTTTCTCCGCCAGTTTCTGTAGGCGGCGGAACGTTGTCGCGTACCAAGCTTGGCACTTCTGAAAGTGCTCGCTCCTGGATCTCAGGTAAGGCTCCCGGTAAAACACGTACGGAGGCATTTGTACTGCCACGCAACCCTTGCATGTCTACAGCAACATACCAGTGCCCTGAATTTGGAACTGCTATTCGTATTGGCGATTTCTTCGCTAATCCACCGTAGAATCTATGTTTCCGACCGTTTTTATAGCTACTGAAGTTCGAACTATCCATGAGCCGAACATTGGCACCACTAGTCAAAGTAACCTCAACCACTTCGCCTCGTTTGAGGTTGCCCAGATCATATTTTAGAAAATTCAATGTCGACTCCATTCAGGCATAACGCCTGAATTAAGCCGAGCCGCGAAGCGGCTTCGGCTTGAATGAATTGTTAGGCACCGGCCCGAGCATGTATCAGCTCGTGGCACTCACGACACACGGCCATGAGGTCGTCTGCCTGCTCGTTGCCTATGTTGCGATAGTGTAGGTGATGAACTTGGGTTGCTGGCTGAGCGCAAATCTCGCATAAGCCGTTGGCACGGCCCAATATCTCGGCTCGCCTCTGTGCCCATTGTGGAGATGCCAAGTACGCCCGGTACTCAGCCTTTAGGTCTGGCTTGAGATCAAGGTATGCCTGCACATACTCCGCGCTTTTCGCGGCGCGCCACCGTGACTCCATGTAATTGTCGTAAGGCGGCGGAGATGGCGATTGTGCTAGAGCCTTTTTTGCCGATATAGGAAGGCTGGTGTGACCGCACGCGACGCATTGGGAAACGTAGGAAATCCGGCCATCCGCAATGATCCGACGCCGCACCTCGCGACGCTGATGCGCACATGCATAGCGGGCCTCTATGGCCGCGTAGGTGGCGCTCTTTAGCTGGATAAAACCGCCCAATCTTCCTCCGGTGCCTAACGTTTGGTTAAGGGGCCGGCTTCGCCGGTCCCAGCGAGCGTAGCGAGTGATTTGAACCAGTTGTTAGGCATGCGGTGATTGGCCCTCTGTTTCAGAAGTTACAACTTCAGGATCTGTGCATCGTTTAATAGATAAATGGAGTACCAAAAATGTTGAAGGTGGATTTATGCCGCCTTCCATTCTTTGTTTTTCTGTTGCGGCAAATACAAAGAACCCCTTAGACGATAGCTCCTGAATTTCTTCGTCAAGCTGTTTTGCCGCACGTATTCGCTCAATTGGTTCTAATTCGCTAGCTATATCGCCCCAATCAGATATGTTCTGAATGAAACCGCCAACTAGGTCGACTTCTTCGTCGTTTAAATTGTCACTGTAATCGGAGTATGTGCCATGACATGCCATGGCGAGATTTAGTATTTCTTTGCCCGAGCGAATAACCGGAAGCTGAGTTGGTATTTCGCTTTTGATTCGCCGAATCTTGACGGGGGAGTATTGGGGCTTATCACTTAATTTCTCTGCGACCCACTTTTCATGATTTGACTTTATGTTATTAAGCACACTTGCTGTATATGTTTCTTCTTGGTCGTCAATCATTTTGTGGTGAACTCTGCATAGCAGCATCAAGTTCGATAAGCTATCTATCTCATCTGTTGGGAATTCGGGGTTGTGCCTTGGGCCTCCTTTGGCGCCAGATATAATATGGCACTCATCTCCCACAACCGATTCGGGATCAGCCGTTGTAGGGTCTATCACAAGTGCTTGTCTGCATATTGCACATAGGTTGCCGGATTTGCCCCAGAGTATTTTTCGATTCTTATCTGAGATGGACACGTGGGCTTCCTTGAGTATGCCTAACGATTAAGCTAACGGGCGTCCAAAAGCGCAGCTTTTGGACGCCCAGCGAACGGAGTGAGCGACAGTTGAGCGCATTGTTAGATCTTTATTGCGGCGCCCAATATTTTATAGTTGTTCTTCCAGGCGCTTTCTGTCTGCAGTGTGTCAAATTCGCCTATGAAGCTAGGTGTGCCACTCTCGCAAATGCTCTGCGGCCAGTTATTGTATATTTCTATTTTGGTTTTGCTCTCTAGCCATATGTCGGCAAGAACAATGGCGTACCTGTTTTCGATTTTTATTCCTTGAAGGCCAAGCTCTAGCGTTGCGTGGTGATCGGCAGACCTCATTCGCTCGATGTCATTTTTTATACTGTTAATCTTCTGTGATGGATTGGAAATTCTTTTGGCTTCGATCAGGAAGCTTGTTTTGGACTCAGGGTGAAAGACCACTGCATCTAAATGCTTCTTTACTGTCGTGCTTAAGGGGGCTTCAAACCAAGAAATGGTAGACCCCTCTAGTGTACGATCTAATGAGCTTACAAAATTGTTAGTCAGATTTCTTTCTGTAAAGCCGGTACCATTATGTGCTGGGTAATATGAGTTAAGTATGTTGCTGTATCTTTCGATGGTTTTCTCAAAAGCTAATTCGATGTGTTTTAGCATGCTAATGGCCGTATCTAACGCCAGCCGTAACCGGCGCATTTGTAGTAAGCGAAGCGAACGAAAAATGCGTCCGAGTTCACGGCTTTGTTAGTGATCGAGTCCATTGCTATTTTCATCTAATGACAGCAGCAAGTTAGCAATGGCCTCATAGTCATGCCCTTTAGCTTCTGTTAGTAATTTTTCTAACTCTACAGTCATTGTAAGCTGAGACTCTCGACCATCTATTTTCTCTTGATGTTTAACAGCTCTAGGCTTAAAAAATTTCACTAGCTCGCTAAGACCATTGTCATCGGTAATAAAGCTTACTCTCGGATAGCCAGATCCATTGCGCCCATGATGCTCTATTTCTAGTTTAATTTTTGCAAATCGAGATATAAGCAAAATATCAGCCAAGGCATTTTCAGCATCAAACTCATTCTGGCTTGCTTTGAATTTCATTAGTTTTTTTGCGGATTGGTTCCCATAAAGGCAAGCTAGCGCAATAGTTACTATAGGATGCTGAGTGCTGATAGTTAAGGATTTCGCCTCTAGAATTATTTCCTTGGCCTTGCCGAGCCTTTGCTTGGGAGATACTGAATTTTGCAGCTTGAAGTGATTATTTAGCTTTTCAAGAAAACTCAAATAATCCGATCGCTTGTTTTCAATAGGCTCCCCCATCAGTTCTTCAAGGAAAGCTATTAAGAAATCATCCGATTCAGCGACACGAGCTGTTTTAAAGAATCCTCTTAAAGAAGAGATATCTGCTAATATTTGATCTTTTAGTTCGTCAGCGGTCAATATTCCTCGGGAGTCGCTAACTTTTTCCATTAGCGCGCAAAGATATGAGAAACAATTATTCGGCCTATCTAAGTTGCGAAGCTCGGTGACAAGATTAGCCTTTCGAGGCTGACTTTTCAGCGATTCTTCCGTAAGTTTCGTTGCTCCGACTACGCAAATATCTAACATATACAAAGTCGGAACAATTGCTGACCACTCATTGAACATTGAGTATTGCTCTGGCGTGAGCGTCATTTTCACCGTTATTTCTTGGCCAGCAACGAATTCCTGAGAGTTATCATCATTCAT
Source organism: Aeromonas sp. sif0611 (assembly GCF_019218845.1). Taxonomy (NCBI): domain Bacteria; kingdom Pseudomonadati; phylum Pseudomonadota; class Gammaproteobacteria; order Aeromonadales; family Aeromonadaceae; genus Aeromonas; species Aeromonas sp. sif0611. Next base: position 275,817 of record NZ_JAHUWU010000002.1, read on the forward strand.
ATAATACCTATGGCTGCTTATAATCTTGCGCTTGCATGTCTGAAAATCACTAACAGTGATTAGATGGAAGGCGGTACTAATCCGTTAACAGAGCCTTCCGTATAACTCCGCTCTGCTCTGATAGTCACCACGAAAAAATCAAATTAAATCAAAACATTACCAGTCTGCCTCTGATACTTGAACGTATTCGCTTGACCTCCTCTTTTTGCACTACCATTACTACTGTATATAAAAACAGCATAGGAGTCAGCCATGGAAGGCGCCAGCAAGCCCCGCCTGCGTGAACAGGTCAGGACAGTGATGCGTTTACATCACTACAGCATCCGTACTGAAAAGTCCTACTGGTACTGGATCCGCAATTTCATACGTTTTCATCAACTGCGACACCCGCAGGAACTCGGTTCTGTTGAGGTCAATGCCTTTCTCACCTGGCTTGCCGCCGAACGAAAGGTCGCCGCCGCAACTCAGAATCTGGCACTCAATGCACTGGTTTTCCTGTATGCCAAGGTGTTGCGACAACCCCTTGGTCAGATCGGCGAGATTGTGCGCGCGAAACGCTCGGCTCGGATCCCATGTGTGCTGACTCACGAAGAGGCCACTGCGCTGATCGCTCGGCTTGGCCAGCCGCACCAATTACTGGCGTCGCTGATGTACGGCGCAGGCTTACGTGTCGTGGAGACCGCGCGCTTGCGCATCAAGGATGTGGATTTCGACAAGCAAATCATCACCATCCATGACGGTAAAGGAGCCAAAGATCGTACAACGCTCTTGCCCGCCCCCTTGATCGCACCACTACTGGAGCGCAGAGAGCGCATGTTTGACGCCTAGAAACAGCAGGACTGCTTTTATCAAGCCCCCGTCAGCCTGCCGTTTGCGTTACGACGCAAGTACCCCAATGCCGGGCGTTCCTTCGAGTGGCAGTGGCTGTTCCCATCGGCAGCGCTTTGTATGGATGAGGGCGGACAGATCGTCCGCCATCACATTCACATCAGTACCATACAGAAAGCGGTCAGACATGCCGTCAGGCAATCCAACCTGCACAAACCAGCCAGTTGCCATACTTTTCGCCACAGTTTTGCCACCGAGCTGCTGCGCCGTGGCAGTGATATCCGGACAGTGCAGACGCTGCTGGGGCACGCCGATGTACGCACGACGCAGATCTATACGCATGTGCTGGGCAAGGGTTTTGCCGGTGTGATCAGCCCGCTGGAGTGAGCGCTCTCTGGCGCCCTGGCCGTGCCATTCCCGTATTGCCCTGGACTACCAGTGCCCGGCACCACGCAGATATGTGTTGCCGATTGGAAACCAAAAAATTAGCACAACCACCATGTTGAGTAACGGGTAGCTACTCGCTTGCCTATCTCATCAGACAAGGCTACCGCCCCTGGGTTTCAGCCCCCGGCCCGCTGCTGTTAACCTTTGCTGTGTCAGCAATCGCTCCCATGACGTTCCCCGAGAGATAGATTGTCGTTTGGCTATCATAAGGGAGCAGATCGAAACATGGGAAGAGGAAGTTGATAATAATCTGAGCAGGCTCAATCAATTTGTGAGCGACTGCTGTGTTAAGCCGGCGGTTTGGTTAGCAGAGGATGCAGACATTCCCCTCACCCTCTGCCACAGGGAGAGGGAAATAGAGAAGGGAGCCTGTTCGGGCTCCCTTCTGGCGGCCAAGTTTCCACAGCCACACTCATTCTGGCGATAAGGCTTTGTGACGAACCTACGCGTCCAGCTTCGGCCGATGACGCTTCCTTCCTGCGTGATGGGGCGCCAACCTCGTGCCTCACTTTAATCCCCATCAAATTCAACATTCGTCGTATCTTCCCTTACGCGATCCTGCAAGCGCGTTTCACGCTGGCGGGCGAGATCCCGAAGTGTTCAGCCGTCAGCTTGATGCTCGCTGAATTCTCTTTGCGCCAAATGGCAACGGCAGCATCGTCAATTGTCTTCTCTCGCCCCAGCGCCTTACCTTCTGCCTTCGCCTTGGCAATCCCAGCCATCTGCCGGAGCTTGATGTTTGAACGTTCCAATTCTGCAACAGCGGCCAACATGGTCAGCATGGCTTTGCCAATCGGCGTTGACAGATCAAACCCTTCCCGCAAACTGATGATTGAAACGCCCTTGCTTTGAAGTGCCTCAACCGTATTTAACACGTCGATGGTATTGCGCCCAAGACGGTCTACCGCAGGAACGATCAGCGTGTCTCCCTTGCGTATGAACTTGAACAACTCGGCAAAGCCAGGGCGCTGTAGTGCCTTCACTCCTCCCGATACCCCCTCGTCCGTAAACCAGGTTTCAACATTGTGCGTTTGTTCAATGCTGTGCCGTTGAGCACCAACGCTCTGCTCGCCCGTGCTAACCCTGAGATACCCGATGACTGCCACGATATGCCCCTATGCCTGGCTCATTATCTATAGCTCTAAATGTAGTAATGGCTCACAATAAAAACAACAGCTTTGAGCCATATTTTTGAAGGGCTGATTATATGGCTCAAAAAGTACACATTATGAGCTGCACATAACCTCACTGTCTTCACATCACCTCGGCAGCTTAGGGTGTGCTTATTTGGACATCTAGTAGTACTACCTTGCCAAAATGAGGGGATCTATCATGGCCTCATATTAGATGTGTCATTCGGCATCTTTTGCGCCACGTTTCTTTTTGTAGGCAAGCCAGCCAACTGCAATAGCTGCACCTATCGCGGTACCTATACCAGGTAGGAGGCCGGAACCGATCGCGGCGGCAGCTATCGCGCCAGAGGACATTCCCGCCGCAGTGGCTGCAGTTGCCCCTATTTCAATTGCCTTTGCCCGATTTTTTGCCATGCCAGAACCAAGAAGGCGTCTCATTGTTTCCAACTCGTCGGTTGAGAGATAGGACCGCACATCCTTCATTTCTGTTCGCTTAGAGGCCTGCGCGATGGCATCGAGCTCGTCCCTGCCGAGCAGCAGGAACACAGGGGATAGCCCTAGCGCGGAGGAAAGGTTAATGACTGTGGAGAGTTTGGGGTCGCCCTTAGCGGTGGAGCCACCTTCCAGTTGATTGACAGTAGCGCGAGACACCCCTGCAGCAACGGCAAGCTGGTCTTGCGACATCCCAAGGGCGATGCGCGCAGCAGAAAGATTGCGTGCTAGGGTGTCCTGTACGTCGTCAACTGACAACGACAGCACCTCGCTACTGGTAACCTGGTTGGTCATAACATGCGCCTTAGCTTATCTGCCTCATTACGCAGCCGAACAATCTCAGCTGTGAGAATATGCACTTGTTGGTTTTTCTCACCAAGTGAGGATTGGAGAGACGCAAGTAGCTGCTCTTTCGAAGCTAGTTCGACTTCGATTTGTCGAAGATAGCTACTGTTCGCAGCTTGCTCCCTCTTGCGCTTCTGATGTTGGTCGATTCCGTAAGTGGTGCCACCGATCCCGAGCAGGGTTCCGACCCCTGCCACAATACGCCAAATAACAAGGGGGTTCATATCGTGTTCTCCTGGGTTAGATTCAGGCCTGCACAAAATTGGGTAGTCGAGTGCAAAGCATGCCCCATGACTTCGTTAAAGAACTGGTCGGTCTCTGCACAATCTGCTTGCAAGCCTTCTACTGCCTCGGTAAACACGGCCATACGCTGCGCGATGTTTTGCGCCAGTGCAACGTCGGCCGAGATCGCCTGCTCCAACACACTGTCAGCCTCTCGAGCCTTATTTATGAGCCATCGCCCCCCGACTTGGGTGCCAACAAGAACCGGGAGGCCTACGAGGCCGAGCGAAGCTATTACCAGCGGGAGGAGGTCTAGCGCCGTCTTTACAGCCGTGCCAGCAATAGCTCCTGATGTGGTCACCTCACCACTATGCGCAGAACTGACCTCGGAGACTAAATCGGTAACGATTGCCAGCATGCAAAAGCCTATAGATACTCCTTGCTTGGCGAACTCCTTGGCTACTTCCGGAGCCATGTCTAGGGAATTGGTCCCGAGGTGATATAGCGTTGCATCGGCCGCAGCCCCGCCCGCCCCGAACAGCGCGCCGGTAACGGCAGACTTGCCGACGAGCTTGGCGTCCACTTTGCCCTCTGTGGCGAACTGCACAATTAGGGACACAATTGCGGCGGTGGCGGCTGCTATTGCTGCGCCCCCCGCGATGCGACCGACGACATTGCGTGCGCGGTAAGCGGCGGCGATGTCATCGCGTAATTGTTTTAACTCCTCACGCGTGATGGGGTCGAGACCATCGAGCTTTCCAGCCTTGATGTCAGCCATCAACTGTTCAGCGCGCTGCTCGAGATCTGGAATCCCACGTAGGCGGACTTTGGCTTCTTGAAGCCGCCTTGCCTGAGCCTCGGTGAAAGCATCCGTTGCCACGCGAGGAGTCCCATCCCCATTGACGTAACGAGCGTCTACGTAACCAACCTTTCCGTAACCGGGCGTATTTGCCATCTCCACAAGCGTATCGGCAACGTACTGAGCACCTCCGGTCTTGACCTGACCGTTGTACTTCCAGATTGCTTGACCGTTCTTGGTTTCGAACGCAATGATCAGATCTTTTCTACTCGCGGCATCCGGCGCGAGGCGGATATCTAGGACATTTTGAGCCACATTTGGTGGCCCGTTGATGATCCCAGGATTTTGGCCTGCGTGAAGTGCACTGTAGTCGGAGGCCACGACCACTTCGGCAGCCTTACCTCTTGGATTAGCGCCATTGATAAATGAGTCGAGTGGCCTCCCCGAAGTGGCCATCCGCTCTGCAGTAACCTGAGTCAGCCCGTTTGGGCGCGCTGTGCCGTCACGAATTATCTTAGTGATCGGCTCTGTGGCGGTACCGGGCTCTACGATAGGACGGGTTTGCTTTAGTGCTTCAGCGTAGAGACGAGCTTGGTCAAGAATCGCAGGGTCGGTGATGACTGGCCCGACGATACTCGGGTGAAGCACGTTCGCGCCAACCACCGCGCAGTTTGATGACAACCCATCTTCTTGGCGATATTGCTGGCGATGCTTTCCGTTCATCTGCGCTCCTAGTAGCAATTAAGTAAGAACCCACCTTCCTCATGCTGTTAAAAAATATCTACCACACCACTCAATGTCAACTGCAGTCTACATTGACCAATGGGGTGAATGTGCTCATTCGTATCTTAAGTAGGTTGCCAATTCGCACCTCATGGGGGTGTTGCGTGGAGATGTGCCTGAACGGTTGATGACCTGCCATCGGCGGGGTGACAGGTTTGCGTCTGTGCGATGAAGTGCACCGCGTCCGACTAATAGTCTCAACGCCAACTTATGAGGTATGGAATCGGGGGGAAAGCTAAGCACTAAGTCGGAGGCTTAGGCTATCAGCACTGTGACCTATGACAGGAAGGGATGATCTTGCTCACTAGCGTTTGAGTCCCCTTGCGTGCGCTATCTCGTCACCGAGCTGGATGTGGGTGTGGGTGACCCTGTGTGCAATCGGATTCGGCCGTAAGGAGCCTGTGAAATAGTTGCTGGGTACCGGGTTGAAAGTAGTGCTGGTGAAGGTCGCTACCACGGGATAAGAGAGACCACTCGGACAAAATGCCCCACAAATGCCCCACAGAACAGGGGGCCCTGAAATGCACAAGGGCCTAGCCGAAGCTAAGCCCTTGTTAAATTTGGTCGGTGTGAGAGGATTCGAACCTCCGACCCCTTCGTCCCGAACGAGATTGCCACGATGGCTTTGGGGCTTTCATTCAATCTTACAAAATCAGTCATCCTTATAAACCTCGCTATCTTCGCCCCAGTTGGGTGGATTCACAAACGTGACTGTCGATTTCACCTGCATGCTCCCGTGGCGAACGCCCGAATTTTCTCGCTGCCCCCCATCGCCGTACTTCTTGGGAGCCAGCTTTGAGGCCAGCCATTTACGAGCATCGATCTGCAGGCGAGCACGGGCAATCACATCATGGTTAACTTTTACGTTTCCGTTGGCGTCGAGGAAGGAGTCCTTACTGCCGTCATCGGCAATCTGGAGGATCTCGTCGGCCAGTTTGTCGGCCAGATCCTCGCGCGCGCACGCGTAATGGTCCCTAAATTCTATGTAGCGTTCATCAGCCAACCAGCGCATCACCATGGATTTGGACGGCATACCCGGACGAGCCAACACTGCTCGTAGACTGACCCCACCAGCGATGGCGCTGCATATGGCCTCCCCCAACTCGTTCGTGTATGCGCTCCGACGGCCTCTAGTTACCGATTTGGTATTCGACGTATTGGTTTCCACAGTGGAAACCTGAGGAGTGCAAACTGGGCTCATAACCTGAGTTGTGGCGTTCACATGATCAGCGCCACTGATAGGAGCCGTAGGCATACCTGAAGATGAGGTAGCGTTAACTGGTGTTGTGACTCTTGACCATTTGTGCGTCTTGGCCCGCTTGTTAATGGCGGTATGTGAAATACCGTGCTCTATCGCTATCTGGCGCACACTCTGGCGGCCAGCACAGTACGCGAGTTCGATACTGTGCCAGTCTGGGGAATCTGTTGTATGCATAGGGGAATAGGTCATAGGCGACCAGTATTTACGATGGGGGTAGACCGGTTCCAGCCCTACAGGGGGAGGACGATAATCATTGCACAGATGTGCGGCAATCAATCCATCTTCCCCCAGTCAGCTTCTCGCACGGCTCAATCTCTTGAGGTTGTGCTCTGTCTCCATAGTACTGTAGTGGAAGAACACCCTACCGATTTTGGTCAGTCAGACGCGGCCTTCCATCCAGATGCTCTGTGGCCCGTGTTACACCTTTCCTAGCTGAGATAGCTACGGCCTGCAGGGCCTGCTTAAGGATCCGGCCACGGCGGGGGGACCTTTGGTTGTTAGGGTCTTCACCCTCCTTGAGGGGGCGCATCGAGCCATCTTGATAGTTGGCCTCCAGGGCGCAATATGCTTTCAAGAAGCGAGACTCTGCTGCATCACCGTCACCCTTGAGAATACCCGCCAGCCCACCACAATTCCTTACCGCCTGCGCCGCCTGAGTGTCATATTGCGAATTGAGTTGGGTGTGCCCCCTCTCCTTCATGTGATGCAGGTTCACCCTGATGAACGCGAACCATTCGCGGCCCCACTCTTCAGGCGACTTCATACCAGACAAGGCGGAGATCTCTTGGGCCAGGCCCGCCAGTTCGCCAGGCTTGGGAAAGAAGGAGCCAAAGCGCGGACTAGTCACCGCCTCCCGGTAGGTGGCCTCCACTACTGCCAGCGGGAACGGCGCCAGAGCGACAAAGCAGGCCTCCAGATAGCCCTCATCACCCCGGAGGTGCTGATAGGCATCGGTCAGGCGCTTGTGCAGAGCGGTAAAACGCGGCTTATCATTCATGTTCATAGGTAAATCCCTGCTGTTGCTGGTTATTGCCTAGGAAGCGATCAAAAATTGCATCCTGATCGGCCATCTGTTGTTGATATTTCGTTGGGCGGCTGCTGGTGGAGTGACCTGGGCTTTTGAAGTCGCGCAGGAACCAATCCGCCTTGAAGCCTTGCCAGCCCCTCACATTCCACTCATTCAAGATCTGGTCATCAGTAGCACCGGCCGCGCGGCAAGTGGCAAACTCCGTGCCCAAGGTATTGATGATTCGTTGGGTCAGCGGCTTGCCCTTCGTGTGGGCCTTTCGGATTGTCTTCACCTCGTCTATCAGCTCGGGCGTCATGTTGAGCGGGGAGAAATCCAGACCCTTGAAATCCTTTTTCAGAGCGCCAGCGACATAATTTTTATCGTTACCTTCCTTCATCCCTTTCCATTGTTCTTTATTCTTACTGTGGTCGTCTCCTGGTTGAGTGGTGGTTTTTTCCTGGCTGTCAGTCGGCGAGGACATGAGAGAAAGCATTGAAATTACTGTGATTTTTCCAAATTTTATCTGGCTGATTTCTCGCTCATCCTTCAGTTGCTTCAAAACGCGACGAATGACACCCTGGGTGAGTCCTGTTTTGCTTGCCCACTGGCTCCGGCCAAACACCAGTTGCCCCCTCTTGAGGTGAACTGTCTGGCCGCAGGCGGTGATCAGGCGATCCTTAATGGCAGCCTCGATCAGGAGACGGTTGTATAAGTGCGATCCTGCTGGGTCGTGCTCAAACAGCTCTATGATGCGGCGCTGAGCCATTACAAAACCCTCCATCCCACTCCCCTCGCAGCTTCCTCCAGACTAAATTTGGGTAAGGTTTCCCCCCGAGGCTGATTGCCCCAACTTGTTAATGTCATCGTGTAGACCTTACTGATTGATACTAGGTATGCATGCGGCATTGGCTTAATGCCCATCACTGGATCTCCGAACTATCCGATTACAAACGCTCCTCGTGTCCAGCTGACTGACCTCTGGCAGGTGCTAGGGCTCCGTCTCGCCACAGTAGTTGGGGAAACAGGTCTGCAAGTGATGAGCACCTGTGATGTTGATCAGGGCGAACTGCTCTTCGGGATGCCTGTCATCCCCGCAGAACCGGCCGGTAAAGGGGATAACGCAAGTGCTTATGCGGTTCACCATGGTAAGCACAACCAGATGGTGGTAGATACCGAACAGCAGCAATGCGAGCTGGAGAACGGGGTGAAAATTGGGGAGGAAACTGTCAATACAGTACGAGTCGTGGTTCACTGATGTGGCATGGGTAACGCGCATGTTAGAACCTCTCGCCGGTGTGATGAGCAGTGCGACTGGCCAGGAACTCGGCCAGATCGCTGATGCGGTATTTCACCAAGCGTCCGACCTTGAGATAGGGCAGGTTGTAGCGGCCGGTAGAGCGCCAGACGGCCAACGTCGTCGCCTTCACGGCAAGGACCTCAGCGGCCTGCTTGTCACCTACGTTAACGGGAGGATTTTTGGGGTCAAAGCCGAGTTGCGCGACAATCTGTGCTGCAATCTCAGCCTTGAGATTGGCAATATCGGTGGCGGGGGGAGTGCGCATGAAACTAACCTCGTTCAGTTTGATATGACGGGGTTAGATTAGGTATTGGAAGATCTCGATTACAGACCACTCTCCGCGGAAACTGTACATCCTCCGCGGAGAGTGTAAACCTATCTAGAGATCACCTTTCGACCAAATGTGTCTCCAACAAGGCTATTCAAATCTGAACTTCTAAATTTCGACTGATTAAAGTGGCTTCGCCGCATTTTTGCGCTTAGCCTTCTCATGTTCGGAAAGCCATTTGCACAGGACTCTCTCTGTTACCCCATATGTTATGTGGTTACGACGGGCAAACTCACTCATGTTGGTGAGACCACTTTCATCCCATGCCTGCAGAGCCCCAGCCATCCGCTCTCGGTTGATTTTATGGTTAATATCGTTAGCCTTTTTCGACGCGCGCTGTAGGGCTCCATCAACACCCATTTTTATAATGCCTGACGCATTCCTCACCAGAGTCTGAAACATCAATGTAAGCCGATGATTCTGCTCCGCCAGAGAGCGGTAATGCTCACTAATGCTATGAAACCCTTTATCCATAGGAGGCTTACTGTTCAGGACGTCTACATAGATCATATGCTGCGCGGCAATCTCAGCCACTTGGGCCGGGGTGTAGAGCCTCTGAAGCTCCTCGGCCAATGCGCTTGTTTGTTCGTTGTATTCCTCCTCGGAAGTAATCTCCTTACCATGCTTCCAGCTTTGTTTATCCATTTATCGCTCTCTGATACCCCCACTGGATAGATCGGTCCGCCAGACAGGTGGGAACTCTGCTATTCGCCCGTCGGGCTAGGCTGCCCGCTATTCGTTTGGTTTCTTGTTCCCCTAGTTCACCCGCAAATTACTGTCAGCGTTTGCTCGTCCTTCCTTCGACGGGCGACTTGATACCAGCCGCGTCCATCATGGCGCTTGTTGCCGTCTCAACGGACTGGCGCACGGGGTCAAGATCCAGGCGGGCATAGATGGCCGTAGCCTGATGTGTTTTGTGGTTTAGCGACTTGCCGATGATCGCAAGCGAAGCGCCGCTCTTGGCCTGCCAGCTCCCCAGGGTACGGCGTAGATCATGTATACGCAGGTCAGTCATGTCATAGGTTGCAGGGTCTATTCCCACCTCATCGGCCAACGCGCGATAACGCTTCTCCGTAACAACTGGCGCTTGGGCAATTTGCATTTCGGCCTGTTGGCGCTCCTCACTGGTGAGCTTGCCCAACTCCTCCAAATGGTCAAGTAGACGACTTAGGCTGGCGCGAATCAAAATTGTCTTCCATGCCTTTTTCGGTTCGACCAAATGCCCTGTTTTGCCCTCGCCGGGAAACACGAAAGAGGCATGACCAGTTGTATGCTTGCGGTTAGCGAGAACAGTCACTGCCTCTGGTGATAGAGTGACGTTTTGTGGGGTGCCGTTCTTGGTCATACCGATCCGCCAGATGCGGGCATCAAGGTCGATATCGCGCCAAGCCATCTCTTGTACGTTGGAGCGTCTGGCGCCTGTCAGTAGCGACAACCAAAAGAAGTCGGCAAGACTCGACTTGTCGATGGCTGCAAACAGATATGGTAGTTCTGACGCTTGAACAAAACGATCGCGTGAAGGTGCCGGATTTTTTTGAATGCGGCTCGCTGGATTGGTACCGCTGAATATCTCCAGGTCGGCGGCGAAGTTGAACACCGATGAAACGATGGCGAGCGCCCGGTCGGCTTGGGCTGCACTTTTCTTCGTGGTTTTGGTGTGGATAGATTTGATATCTGCGCGAGTAATGTGCGACAACTTCTTAGACTTAATCGGCTCCAGATACATGCGCAAGTTGTCGCGATAGTCACGCTTAGTACGCTCCCCGATGGGAGTACCATCGCGCTTGAGCTTCTCGACCAAGAACTGCTCGAACAATTCAGTAAAACTGGGCTCTTCTCTGATTGCCCGACGAGCAGCGGCGGGGTTAGCGCCGGCGGCAAACTCGCCAAGAATCTTCTGCGCCTCGTTACGGGCTTGCTCGATAGTCATTTCAGGGAAAGAACCGAGCTTGATCCAAGCAATCGATGCACCGGAACGCTTTACAACGTAGAAGGAGCGAGCGCCTGCTGCGGTGATCCGCATAGCCAGCTTTGGTACTTCGGTATCGTATACCGCTAAGCGCTTTCCCTGCTCAGGTGGCGTGATTGACGATAATTCCGTTTTGGTGAATCTGAACCTTTCCATGATCCTGCCAATCTCCATCAGGCTAACGCTGGGCTAACATGAGATAACAAATTTTGTCGATTTTTGTGTTAGCCCGCAAAGGCAAGATTAGACTTAAAGTATTGTTTTGTATAGTGTTGAATGGGTTGATAAATGTGGAGGTATTCACACGCCCTCTCATTCGTAATGCGAAGGTCGCAGGTTCGACTCCTGTTTCCGGCACCAGATAGATGAGAAGGCTCGCAGCGATGCGGGCCTTTTTCTATTTCAGCCTGGGCAAGCCTGGCGTTCGCGAACCGGGCCTGCGCTCGGCAGCGAAGTGTCCAGAAGAGGCGGCCATTCACATATAAAAATGGGGCGAACCCTGCGGTTCACCCCGTTTTTGTCACATTGTCAGCAATCGGATGAGAGACTAGCCCTGCCCTTCGGGGGCCTCCTTGGGTGCCTGCCAGCCACCGCCGACCGCCTTGTAGAGTGCGACCTGGTTGCTGAGCTGGGCCAGGCGGGTGCTGATGAGCCCCTGCCGTGCGCTGAACAGGGTGCGCTGGGCATCGAGCCGGGTGAGATAACTGTCCACCCCCTGCTCGTAGCGGAACTCCGCCAGCTTGAAGTAGGTCTGGTTGGCATCCACCAGATCCTGCTGGGCCTGCAGCTGCTGCTGGTAGTCCGCCTGGGCACCGAGCGTATCCGCGACCTCCTTGAAGGCGGTCTGGATGCTCTTCTCGTAGCTCGCCACCGCCTGTTTGGTGCCGACCTCGGCCACATCCAGATCCGCAATGCGCTTGCCACCGTCGAAGATGGGCAGGTTTATCTGGGGCATGAAGGTCCAGGTGCCGGTGCCGCCGTCAAACAGCCCGCTCAGCTGATTGCTGGCGGTGCCCGCCGTCGCGGTGAGCGAGATGGTCGGGAAGAAGGCGGCACGGGCCGCGCCTATATTGGCGTTGGCCGCCTTCAGGCTGTGCTCCGCCGCCAGTATGTCGGGCCGCTGTTGCAGCAGGCTGGAGGGGGCCCCCACCGGGATCGGCGCCAGTTGCACCTCGGCCAGGGTCGCCGGTTGACCTTCCAGCACCGGCACTTCTGTGCCGAGCAGCAGGGCCAGGCCATTTCTGTCCTGTTTCACCTGGCGCTGGTATTGCGCCTGGCTGACCCGGGCGTTCTCGAGCGCCGTGCGCCCCTGCGCCAGCTCCATCTCGGAGGCCGCCCCCAGCCGGTACTTGTGCTGGGTCAGGGCATAGCTCTCCTGCTCGGTCGCCAGCGTCGCCTGGCTCAGGGCCAGCAGCTCCTGATCCGCCAGCAGGGTGAGGTAGGCATTCGCCACCGAGGCGATCAGCGCTATCTGGGTGCTGCGCTGGGTCTCGATCTGCGCCAGGTAGTTCTCCAGCGCCTGATCTTTCAGGCTCTGGATCCGGCCAAACAGATCCAGCTCATAGGCGGTGATGCCGATGTCGGCGCCGTACTGGCTGCTGATGCTCCCCTGCCCCGTGCTGCTGAGATCGTCGGATCCCTGCTGACGGGTGCCGGAGCCGCTGGCGGCCAGGGTCGGCAACTGGGCCGCCCGCTGGATCCGGTATCTCGCCTCATAGGCCTCGACGTTGAGGGCCGCGAGCCGCAGATCCCGGTTGTTCTCGAGCGCGGTGTCGATCAGCTTTTGCAGTGCCGGATCCAGAAACTGTTGCTGCCAGGGCGCCAGCGCCCCCTGAGTGGCGAGGTTCTCTTGCCAGGAGGCGCCTTGCGGCACCTCGGGGCGTTGGTAATCGGGGGCCATGGAACAGGCCCCCAGCAGCAGCGTCACACTCAGGGCGACCAGGGTCTTAGTCATGTTGGGTCTCCTTGGTCAGCGCGACGCGCTCCTCGGCTGAACTGTGTTTGGTGAAGTAGCGCATCACCAGCACGAAGAACAACGGTACGAAGAAGATGGCGAGCACGGTTGCCGTGATCATCCCCCCCATCACGCCGGTGCCGATGGCGTTGCGGCTGCTGGCGCCGGCACCTGTGCTGATCACCAGCGGCAAGACGCCGAGGATGAAGGCAAGGGACGTCATCAGGATCGGACGCAGACGCTGACGGGAGGCTTCCACCACCGCATCGCCGAGTTTCATCCCCTTGTCATGGAGCTCCTTGGCGAACTCGACGATCAGGATGGCGTTCTTGGCCGAGAGCCCTATGGTGGTGAGCAGACCCACCTGGAAGTAGACGTCGTTCTCAAGCCCACGCAGGGTTGCGGCCAAAATGGCCCCCAGCACCCCGAGCGGCACCACCAGCATGACAGAGAACGGAATACTCCAGCTCTCGTACAGGGCCGCCAGACAGAGGAAGACCACCAAGAGCGAGATGGCGTAGAGCGCCGGCGCCTGGGAGCCAGCCTGACGCTCCTGGAAGGAGAGCCCGGTCCACTCGATGCCTATGCCTTCCGGCAGTTGTTTCACCATTTGCTCGATGGCCGCCATGGCGTCACCGGTACTCTTGCCCGGCGCCGCTTCACCGACGATCTCCATGGCGGAGACACCGTTGTAGCGCTCCAGGCGGGGCGAGCCGAAGCTCCACTCGGTACTGGCAAAGGCGGAGAAAGGCACCATCTGGCCCGTGCTGTTGCGCACGTACCACAGCTTGAGATCCTCCGGGTTCATCCGGAAGGGGGCATCCGCCTGCAGGTAGACCTTCTTGACCCGGCCTCTGTCGACGAAGTCGTTCACGTAGGAGGAGCCCCAGGCCGCCGACAGGGTGTTGTTGATGTCGCTGATGGAAAGCCCCTGGGCCAGCGCCTTCTCGTAGTCGATCTTGATGTCGAGCTGGGGGGTGTCTTCCATCCCGTTCGGGCGTACCCGCACCAGGTTGGGATCCTGCGCCGCCATGCCGAGCAACTGGTTGCGCGCCTGCATCAGCTTCTCGTGACCCAGACCACCGCGGTCCTGCAGGAAGAAGTCGAAGCCGGTGGCCGTGCCGAGTTCAGGGATGGGAGGCAGGTTGAAGGCAAAGACCTGAGCTTCCTTGATGCTGAACAGATAGCCCATGGCGCGGCCTATGATGGCATTGGCGCTGCGCTCTTCCCCTTTACGCTCGCTCCAGTCCTTCAACTTGATGAAGGCCATGCCGCTGTTCTGGCCGCTACCGGCGAAGCTGAAGCCCGCCACCGTCAGCACGGAGTCGACGTTGTCCTTCTCGTTTTCGAGGAAGTAGTCGCGCATGTCGGCCAGCACCACCTCGGTACGCTCCTTGGTGGCCCCGACCGGCAGCTGCACCATGGACATGATGACCCCCTGATCCTCTTCCGGCAGGAAGGAGGTGGGCAGACGCATGAAGAGCACCGCCAGCACCGCCAGCATGGCCAGGTAGATGATGCCGTAGCGGGTCCCCTGCTTGATCACCTTGCGCACGCCGTTCTGGTAGCGGTTGGCATTGGTGTCGAAGAAGCGGTTGAACCAGCCGAAGAAGCCGCGCTGGGCACCGAACTCCCCGTGTTTCATGGGCTTGAGCAGGGTGGCACAGAGCGCCGGCGTCAGGATCAGCGCCACCAGCACCGACAGCACCATGGCCGAGACTATGGTGAGGGAGAACTGGCGATAGATGGCGCCGGTCGAACCGCCGAAGAAGGCCATGGGCACGAACACCGCCGACAGCACCAGGGCGATGCCCACCAGGGCGCCGGTGATCTGGGTCATGGACTTGCGGGTCGCTTCAAGAGGGGAGAGCCCCTCCTCGCTCATCAGCCGCTCCACGTTCTCCACCACCACGATGGCGTCATCCACCAGCAGGCCGATGGCGAGTACCAGACCGAACATGGTCAGGGTGTTGATGGAGAAGCCGAAGGCCGCCATGACGCCGAAGGTACCGAGCAGCACCACGGGCACGGCGATGGTCGGGATCAGGGTCGCCCGGAAGTTCTGCAGGAACAGATACATAACGCAGAACACCAGGAAGATGGCCTCGATCAGCGTCTGCACCACCTCCTCGATGGAGATCTTCACGAACGGCGTGGTGTCGTAGGGGTAGACGATCTTCATGTTGGCCGGGAAGTAGGCTGAAAGTTCACCCAGCTTGGCACGTACCATCTCGGCGGTATCCAGCGCATTGGCTCCGGTGGCCAGCTTGATGGCGACCGCCGCCGTGGCCTGACCGTTGTAGAGCGCGGAGGCATCGTAACTTTCGCCGGCGAGCTCGACCCGGGCCACGTCTTTGAGCAGCACCTTGGAGCCATCCTGATTCACCCGCAACAGGATGTTGTTGAACTCCTCCGGGGTGGAGAGACGGGTCTGCCCCATGATGGTGGCGGTAAATTGCTGATCGCTCACCGCCGGGGTGCCCCCCAGCTTGCCGAACGCAACCTGGGCGTTCTGGGCCTGGATGGCGGCCTGCACGTCTCCCGGGGTCATCTGTACCCGGTTGAGCTTGTGAGGATCGAGCCAGACCCGCATGGAGTACTGGCTGCCGAACAAGGTGATGTCACCCACCCCATCCAGCCGGCTCAGGGGCTCCTTGATGTTGGAGACCACGTAATCGGCGAGATCGTCGTTGGTCATGTTGCCATCGGTGGAGATGAAGGCGGCCACCATCAGGAAGCTGCTGGAAGTCTTCTGGACCCGGACACCCTGCTGCTGCACCTCTTGGGGCAGGAGCGACATGGCCTGCTGCAACTTGTTCTGCACCTGCACCTGGGCGATGTCGGGATCGGTGCCCGGTTTGAAGGTGAGGGTCACGCTGACGTTGCCGGACGAATCGGACTGGGCAGACATGTAGAGCAGGTGATCCAGCCCCGTCATGTTCTGCTCGATGATCTGGGTCACCGAGTCTTCCACCGTCTTGGCGGACGCCCCCGGGTAGCTGGCGGAAATGCCGACGGCCGGCGGGGCTATGGTCGGGTACTGGGCGACCGGCAGGCCTATGATGGCCATGGCCCCGGCCAGCATGATCACCAGGGCGATCACCCAGGCGAAAATGGGTCTGTCTATGAAAAATCGTGCCATGAGGCGACTACTCCATCCTACTGCTTGGTGACCGGGGTCTGATTGGCCTGTGTGGTCGTGGTGTTGCCGGTACGCTCAGCGGGCGCCACCACGGCACCGGGTTTGACCTTCTGCAAACCGGCCACTATCACCTTCTCGCCGGCATCGAGGCCGGACTCCACCACCCAGCTGTCGCCAACCACGCGGCTGAGCTGCACTTCCCGCAGCTCGACCTTGTTGTCCGCGGTCACCACCATGACGGTGGCCCCGCCTTTCGGCGTGCGGGTCACGGCGGTCTGGGGCACCAGCAGGCCTTCTGGGCGCTCGCCCTCCTGCAGGGTGGCGCGCATGAACATGCCTGGCAGCAGCAGATCATGGGGATTCGGGACCAGGACCCGCAGCGTCACCATGCCGGTGGTCTCGTCCACGGTCACGTCGGAGAACTGCAAGGTCCCCTGCTCGCCGTACTGGCTGCCATCTTCCAGCTGGAAGCTGACCTTGGCGCCATCCTGTTTGCCTTGGGTCAGCTTGCCGGCGGCGACCTGACGCTTGAGGCGCAACAGATCGGCGGTGGACTGACGCACATCCACGTACATGGGATCGAGCTGCGAGATGGAGGTGAGGCTGTCCGCCTGCTGGGCGGTGACCAGGGCACCCTCGGTCACCGCAGACTTGCCGATGCGGCCGCTGATGGGGGCCGTGATCCGGGTATAGGCCAGGTTGATGTTGGCGCTCTGCAGGGCGGCCTTGGCGGCCCCGATCTCAGCAACCTGCTGCTTCCAGGCCGCGTCGGCGTCGTCATACTCCTGACGGCTGATGGCTTTCACCTTCACCAGCTCGGCATAACGCTGGGCCTTGAGGCGGGCGCTCTGCTCGTTGGCCTGCGCCTTGGCCAGATTGGCCTTGGCACTGGCAACGGCGGCCTGATAGACGGCGGGATCGATCTGGTACAGCAACTGGCCAGCCTTGACGTCGCTGCCCTCGGTGAACAGGCGCTTGAGGATGATGCCATTCACCTGGGGGCGCACCTCGGCCACCCGCAGGGGGGCGGTGCGGCCGGTGAGCTCGGACATGAGTTGCAGCGGTGCGGCATGGAGCGTGACCACGTCCACGGCAGCGGGCGGCATCTCGCCCGCCCCTTGCCCGGCCTCGCCCTTGTCGCCACAACCAGCCAGCAGGCCGCTTGCCAACAAGGCAAGGCCCACCGAACGTGCGAGAATGTGTTTATGCATGGAGTTTCTGAGCCTCTGTTTCAAACAAAAAAAATCACAAAACCACAGGGTTTATGGGGTCCCTGTTGGTAAAACTGCGAAGATGAGGCAATATACATACATTCATAAATGTATGTAAGTAACTTTTTCCCCTTTTAACAGGTACGGATCCGATGGCCAGAAGAACCAAAGAAGAGGCGCAGCAGACCCGCTGCCACATCATGGGCACGGCCCTGAATCTGTTCTGCCAACAGGGATTGGCGAAGACCAACCTGACCGACATCGCCAAGGCGGCAGACCTGACCCGGGGTGCCATCTACTGGCACTTCAAGAACAAGGAGGAGCTGTTCGTCACCCTGTGGGAGGAGCTGTGCGCCCCCCTCTCCCACCAGATAGACGCCTGTGTGGATGAGCAGGAGCAGGATCCCCTCGGCAAGCTGCGCGGCTTCCTCAAGGAGGTGATGTACAAGATCAGCACCGAACCCGCTCACCAGCAGATGTTCACCATCATCTTCAACCTGGAGCCTCTGGAGGGGGAGGCCGAGGCCCTGAGGGATCACATGCGCCTGCAATCCATCAACTTCTTCCGGGATCTGGAGATCACCCTGGCCAATGCCGTGCGCCTCGGCCATCTGCCCAAAGAGCTGGATCTGCGGCGCGCCGCCACCCTGCTGCACTGCACCCTGGATGGTTACATCGTCAACTGGCTGCATTTCCCGGAGCGCATCGACCTGATTAAGGAGGCCGACTTCCTGCTCGACACCCTGTTCGGCCTGCTCGCCAACCCCTCTCCCTCACTCTTGCGCCGCCCCTGATGGCGCTGATGCCACTCAGGGCCATAGAGGGTCATCAGCAGATCTGAACAGCAGGGGGCAAATTTGCTAGAGTAGCCGCCCACCTTAGAGACGAGCCCTATGCCACTGCCACAGTCACCCGCCCAAAGCGCTGCCCCGCTGGCGCCCCGCCCCGCCCTCATCGGCCAGGCCCACTCCCCCTTCCTGGCCCGCCTGCAACCCGGTGCCCACCTGCTGGAAGCCGGCTGCGGTGCGGGGGAGGATCTGCACCATTTTCGGGAACTGGGGTTCATGGTCACCGCCTTCGATGCCAGCCTGAACCAGGCCAGCGCCGCCTCGCGCCTGTGCGGCCAGCCGGTGCGGGTCTGTCGCTTCGAGCAGATGCACAACGTGCTGCCCTATGACGGCGTCTGGGCCAGCGGCTCGCTGCCCTGCCTCACCGAGGATGAGCTAGCCCCCGCCCTGATGCACCTCGCCGGCCTGCTCAAACCCCAGGGGCCCCTCTACTGCTCCTTCCCCTATGGCGAGAATGAACCCGGCAGCCCCTTGCCCCTCTCACAGGACGAATACCCGCTGCTGACCCGGCTCGATGAGGCACGGTTGCAGCAGCTGATCGCCCTCCTGCCGTTTGAGCTGCATCAGAGCTGGTGCAGTGACGATGCAGTGCACGGCCGCTGGCTCCATGCCCTGCTGATCCGCGACCCCAATCCCGCCACAATCAATCAATATCGCGGCCGTCGATCCAGACAGGGTGCCCGACGCGATTCAGCATCCAGATAACAATATTTAACTCTGAGTTAACCAGGTGATGGCAGACAAGATGCGGCATTTGTGTTAAAAAGCGGCATTAAAATCAAGATTAAATAACAAAACAGACACCAACACCTGGATTCCCCCATGAAACTCGTCCTCAATCTGATTGCCGGCATCCTCGCCGGTCTCCTGCTCGGCCTCTATGCCCCGGAATGGGTCGCACGGGTGCTGTTCACGGCCAAGACAGTGATAGGTCAGCTGATCACCTTCACCATTCCGCTCATCATCCTGTTCTTCATCATGAGCGGCATCGCCAGCCTGCCGAAGAACTCCGGCAAGC
The DNA here is from genome assembly GCF_019218845.1 of Aeromonas sp. sif0611. Classification (NCBI taxonomy): domain Bacteria; kingdom Pseudomonadati; phylum Pseudomonadota; class Gammaproteobacteria; order Aeromonadales; family Aeromonadaceae; genus Aeromonas; species Aeromonas sp. sif0611. The sequence continues at coordinate 294,903 of NZ_JAHUWU010000002.1, forward strand.
TGCTCGGCAAGACGGTCGCCCTCTCCTACTGCTCCACCATACTGGCGGGCCTGTTCGCCTTCACGGTGGCGAGCCAGCTGATCCCGCAGCTGACCACCGCCGCCGAGCCCACGGCGCAAGCCGCCATCAAGCTCAGCTCCTACATCAGCCTCGAGATCCCGCCGCTGTTCGGGGTGATGTCGGCGCTGGCCGCCGCCTTCGTGTTCGGTATCGGCATCAGCGCCACCCAGGCCACCGACCTGCGCCGGGTCGCCGATCAGGGCCGTGACATTATTGACCGCCTGCTGGCCCGCGTGATCATCCCGCTGCTGCCCTTCTACATCGCGGGCGTCTTCGTCGAGATGACGGTGGAAGGCACCGTGTTCGCCACTCTCAAGACCTTTGGCGTGGTGCTGGTGATGGCCATCGTCATGCACTGGCTCTGGCTCAGCCTGCTCTTCATCGGCACCGGGCTGGCGCTGGGTCGCTCCCCCGCCATGCTCATCAAGAACATGCTGCCCGCCTACTTCACCGCGCTTGGCACCATGTCCAGCGCCGCCACCATCCCGGTGGCCCTGCAGGCCAGCAAGAACAACGGCGTGAGCGACGGCATCGCCAACTTCACCGTGCCCCTGTGCGCCACCATTCACCTCTGTGGCTCCACAATCACCCTGGTGACCTGCGCCACCGCGGTGATGTTCCTCTCCGAGCACCTGGCCATACCGGGCTATGGCACCATGCTGCCCTTCATCATGATGCTCGGCGTCATCATGATTGCGGCGCCGGGCGCCCCCGGCGGCGGCGTCATGTCGGCGCTCGGCCTGCTCACCTCCATGCTCGGCTTCGGTGAGGCCTCCATCGCCCTGATGATCGCCCTCTACCTGGCCCAGGACAGCTTCGGCACTGCCTGCAACGTCACCGGGGATGGCGTCATCGCCCTGTGGGCCGACCGCTTCGCCCAGAGCGAAGCGCCCCTGGCCGCACCGGAGCGTGACGCCGCCTGAGGGCCTGCACCACAATAAAAAAACGGGAGCCACTGGCTCCCGTTTTTGTTGATGCACCGTCGATGAAGGCAGGTTCAGCCCCGGCGCCGAATCACCCCTTCCTGCATGGTGCTCGCCACCAGCACGCCGTCGCGGGTGAAGAACTGGCCGCGTACCAGACCGCGCCCACCGCTGGCACTCGGGCTGTCTACCACGTAGAGCAGCCAGTCATCGAGCCGGAACTCCCGGTGGAACCACATGGAGTGATCTATGGTGGCCACCTGCATGTCCGGCTCCCAGTACGACACCCCGTGGGGCTGCAGGGCGGCAAACAGGAAGTGGAAGTCGGAGGCATAGGCGAGCAGGTAGTTGTGGACCCGCTGATCGTCCGGCACCGGGCCGTTGGCCTTGAACCAGGTGTAGCGCAGTGGCTCGTGCACATCCGGGCGAATGGGATCGACCAGGGTCACGGGGCGGATTTCGATGGGCTTCTCGCACAGGATCTTGTCCCGCAGGGCCGCCGGGATCATCTGCTCGTAGGGGCGCACCAGCTCCAGCTCGCTCTTGAGCTGCTCGGGGGGCGTGATGCCTTCGGGCATCTGAGCCTGATGCTCGAAGCCTTCGGCCTCCACCTGGAAGGAGGCGTTGAGGTAGAAGATGGGTTTGCCATTCTGAATGGCCTTGACCCGACGGGTGGAGACGGTCTGGCCGTCGCGGATGTTCTCCACGTCGTAGACGATGGGCTTGTTGGCATCCCCCGGGCGCAGGAAGTAGGAGTGACAGCTGTGGACCTGGCGATCGAGGGCGACCGTCTGCTTGGCGGCTGACAAGGCCTGCCCCATTACCTGTCCGCCAAACACGGATCGCAACCCGAGATCCTGGCTCTGGCCCCGAAACAGGCCCTCCTCGATCTTCTCAAGCGCCAGCAGTGCCAGCAGCTCATCCAGTACCTTGCTCATTATTATCTCCTTTATCAGTGCCGCAAAGGCTAACAAGGAGACCGTGCCGAGGCAACCTCCCTCTCTCAGTGGGTCGTGCCGCCACCGATCGCCAGGTCCTGCTCGTGATTCAGTGCCGCGTCTAGGCCGACCGTCAGTCCCTGCACTATCTGGGTCAGGCTCATCGAGGGGGCCCCCGCCGGCTGGCGCGCCGCCTGCTCTGGCAGATAGGGGATGTGCAGGAAGCCGCCCCGGCAGCACAATCCGTCCCGGTCAATCCTATGCATCAGGCCGTAGAACAGATGGTTGCAGACATAGGTCCCGGCGCTGTAGGAGACGGCGGCGGGCAACCCCGCCTCACGCAGTGCCAGCACCATAGCCTTGATGGGCAGGGTAGTGAAATAGGCCGCGGGGCCATCCGCCACTATGGGCCTGTCAATGGGCTGAGCCCCGGCGTTATCCGGGATGCGGGCGTCATCCAGATTGATGGCGACCCGCTCCAGACTGAGTTCGCTGCGCCCCCCCGCCTGACCCACCGCCAGCACCAGCACGGGCTGGTGCTGTGTCAGTTCGGCCTCCAGCTCCGCCAGGGCCAGGTCGAAGACGCAGCTCAGTCGCACCGCCCGGATCAGATGCTGTTCACCGAGGTGCTGGCCATCGAGTCCCCTGACCGCCTCCCAGGACGGGTTGAGCGGCTCGCCACCGAAGGGCTCGAAACCGGTCAGTAAAATGGTCTTCATTATCATATCCTTCTGTGTTGTTTCGGCATGCGGCCGTTCACGCCCCCCCCCCCCCACAACAATACTCATGAGCCTGAGGAGACGAGGCCTCCCGAGTGGGTGGCCCTCGTCATGACGCATTAACGAAACGCCAGGAAGTACATCAGCAATATGTTGCAGCCAAGCATCAGGATGGCGGTGGGGATCTGTACCAGGATGACCTGATACTTATTGTCCAGCTCGAGCAGGGCGGCGGGCACTATGTTGTAGTTCGCCCCCATGGGGGTCATCAGGGTACCGCAATAACCGGAGAGCATGCCAATGGCGACGACGGCGGCGGGGTTGCCGTGGGCCCCCATGATGAGGAAGGGGATGGCGATACCTGCCGTCATCACGGGGAAGGCCGCGAAGGCATTGCCCATGATCATGGTGAACAGCGCCATGCCGACACAGTAGATGGTCACCATCAAGAACAGATTGTCGGGGGTGACAAACAGATTCACCACCTCCTTCACCGACTCCCCCGTCTGGGCGACCACGAAGACCCCGCCCAACATGGCGAGCATCTGCGGCAGGATCGCGGCCCAACCGATGGAGTCCACCAACCGTCTCGATTCACGCACCGCCTGCAGAGGGGTGCCACCGGTCAGCCTCCAGCCCAGCAGCAGAGCCGCCAGCGTCCCTATGGCCAGGGAGGTCAGGGTGATGTTCTTCTGATCCAGCACGAAGTAATCCCCCAGGGTGGCATGCCCCAGCAGTACTGTGCTGAGCACGGTCGCCACCGGGATCATGACGGCGGGCAGGAACAGACGGTTGCCCAGTTTGCTCGCCGAGCCTTGCCGCTCGGCATCGCTGCGCTGGGAGTAACGCCCCATCGCCAGCTGACCCGTCCCGGCCAGCAGGGCGATCAGGATCACCAGTACCCCTACTATCCGGTAGGCGATCTGGTTGCCGAGCTGGCTGACCAGCAGGTCGCCGAACAGGAAGATGGCGCCGAAGCAGAACCAGAACAGGGCCGTCGTATACCGCTTGCGATTATGCCTGTCCGAGAGGGTCATGCCGACCTGCAGCATGACGATGAGACCGATGAGGTAGTAGATATCGTTGATGGTGATCAGACTGTTCATCATGCACGCTCCAGCACGGCTTGTTCATTGGCCCTGGTCTGTTCACCCGACTGCCAGACGGCCACGTCGCGGGCGATGCTGGCATCGAGCCTGAGCAGGCGTCCCATGTGGATCAGCAACGCACACAGGGCGGTCGGTATGCCCCACAAGCCGATGTAGAGGGGCTCGACCTGGGTGATGCCGTTCTCCTGGAGGAAGGCACTCATCAGCAGGACGGCGCCGAAGGCGAGGAAGATGTCTTCACCGAAGAAGACCGCCACGTTGTCACAGGCAGCAGCATGGGCCCGGATCTTGTCACGAATGTGTTTGGGCAAGTCACCATGACTATGCACCGCGGCTCCCTCCGTCATGGGGGCGATCAGCGGACGCACCGTCTGGGCATGGCCCCCCAGACTCAGCAAGCCCAACATGGCCGTGCCCTGGCGCAACACGAAATAGAGCATCAGGATGCGGGCCGAGGTGGCCTTGCGGATGCCGGCGATCCAGCTCTGTGCCCGCTCCTTGAGGCCGTAACGCTCCAGCAGGCCGATCACTGGCAGGATCAGAATGAGGGTGGCCAATTGCCGACTGTTGAGGAACTTCTCACCGAAGGTCTCCAGCAGCCCGGTCAGGGACATGCCGGTCGCCAGACCGGTCGCCAACCCCGCCGCCGTCACCACCAGCAGCGGGTTGAACCTGAGCGCAAACCCCAGCACCACCACGGGGATCCCGATCAGTGGCAATAACAGACTTCCATCCATGCAATCCTCTCCATTCCATGTGAATGCCACCGCGGTGGCGTGAAATTGACCTCTTCAATGAGGCCTTATCGATATGCCATTCGAAACCAAGGCCTCGTGCAGGCGCCTCGCAAAGGCGACGGCATGGACGCCATCTCCGTGCAGGCAGATGCTCTGGGGAGCCAGCGTCAGCCGCTGTCCGTCCAGGGTCTCCACCTCTCCCCGCGTCACCAGGCGCAGGGTCTGGCTCAGCGCCCTGGCCTCATCCTCGATGACGGCGCCAGGCTGGCCCCGCGGCGCCAGGGAGCCATCGGCCAGATAGGCGCGATCGGCAAAGACTTCCTCGATGGAGGTCAGACCATGGCGCCGGGCGGCGGCGATCAGCTCGCTGCCCGCCAGCCCCATCAGCTTGAGGGAGGGATCCAGGCTGGCGACGGCGCTGGCGATGGCATCGGCCAGGGCCCCGTCCCGGGCGGCCTGGTTGTAAAGCGCGCCATGGGGTTTGACATGGGCCAGCCGGCCCCCGGCCGCCTTGGCCAGCGCGGCCAGGGCCCCCACCTGATAGAGCACGTCGGCATAGACCTTCGCCGGCTCTCGTACCATGGGCGCCCGTCCGAAGTGCTCCCGATCCGGGAAGCTGGGATGAGCGCCGATGGCCACCCCTCTGTCCAGGGCCAGCCGGACCGTCTCGCCCATCAGGGACGCATCCCCGGCGTGCCAGCCACAGGCGATGTTGGCCGAGCTGACAAACGCCAGCAGCGCGGCATCCGAATCACAGCCCTCGCCCACGTCGGCGTTGAGGTCAATCTGTCTGTCCATAAGCCATCCATTCAAAACGATTGAGGTGCCGTTGCCATTCGTGCCGCGCCGCCAGGGCTTGCTCCCGCGTCACGGGGGAGAAGCGCAGCCGCGCTCCCGGCCGCAACTGGGCCAGCTTCCAGAGATCGGCCTCGATGACGCAGCCGATGCGCGGATAACCTCCCGTGGTCTGGGCATCGGCCAGCAGCACTATGGGCTGGCCACCGGGAGGCACCTGAATGACGCCGGGCAGGACCCCGTGAGAGGCCAGCTCCCGTCCACGGCTGCGAACCAGCGTTGGCCCGTCGAGGCGCACGCCCATGCGGTTGCTCGCGGGATTGAGTCGCCACTCCCCCTGCCAGAGCGCCGCCACGGCGGCCGGTTCGAACTCGTCAAATTCGGGGCCGGGCAAGACGCGCAGGCAGGCGTCCGACTCACGTAGCCAGGCGCCGAGGGGACCGTCATGGCTCAGCGGCGCCCCCAGGGGCAGGCGATCACCGGTTTGCAAGGCCCGGCCCTGATGACCACCGAAAGCGGCCTGCAACTCGGTGGCACGCGACCCCATCACAGGGGGCACGGCCACGCCGCCATCCAGGGCGAGGTAGGTGCGCATGCCATGGCGGGGGGCCGACAACCGCAGGCGCTGGCCGCGGCGCACCCGCCAGCGCCAGCCGTGCCAGACAGCCTCACCGTCCAGGGTGGCGGCGCAGTCGGCACCGGTCAGCGCCAGCCAACCATCGCGCAGGAAACCGAACTCGGCAGCCCCCAGCACCAGCTCTATCCCCGCCGCCCCGGCGGGATTGCCCACCAGGCGGTTCGCCAGGATCAACGCCTCCCTGTCAAGGGCGCCTCCCAGGGCGATGCCGAGATGGCGCACACCGGGGCGACCGAGGTCCAGGACAGTGCTCTGGAGCCCGGGACGAATGACCTCTAGCATGGGGAGCCTCCCAGGGGGACGAAGCGCACCCTGTCGCCGGGCAGCAGATAGGAGGGCTCGTCACGAGCCGGATCGAACAGCGCCAGATCCGTGCGGCCGATGAGCTGCCAGCCGCCGGGGCTGGCCGCCGGATAGATGCCGGTCTGAGCCCCACCTATGCCGACGCTGCCGGCGGGGACCTTCAGCCTTGGCTCCTTGCGCCGTGGGACCGCCAGCCCCGCTGCCAATCCCCCCAGATAGGCGAAACCGGGCTGGAAACCGAGGAAGTAGACCCGGTAATCGCCGCCGCTGTGGCGCGCCACCAGCTCGGCCGGCGTCAGGCCACAATGCCGGGCGGCCTCCTCCAGATCGGGCCCCCATTCGCCGCCGTAGTGTACCGGGATCTCCCGCTCCCGCGGGTGGTAGTCAAGCTCCTCGCCCTGATGCCACAGCTCGGTCAGTCGCCGCTGCAGACGGGCAAGACTCGTCACCTCGGGATCAAACACCAGGGTAAGGTTGTTCATCCCCGGCACTATCTCCTCCAAGGGATCGCCCCCTTCCCCCTCGCGCAGTCGATCCGCCAGCCACCAGACTCGCCGCTGGCCGATCAGATCGCCCCCGAGGTCCGTCTCCAACACCAGGGCCCGCTCTCCCAGCGGGTAGAAGCGACACTCACTCGATCCCATACAGCCTCCGACAACGAAACATAGCATTAACATACAACAAACATATCAACAAAACATCGATAATTTATCTACAATAAGCCATCGTAGGGAACACAAGCCGTGTCTCCGGCATCTCATCAAGAAAGGAGTCTCCATGACCAAGCCCCCCTCCATCGTTTCATCGGCCCACCTCGTCTCGGCCCAGGCCCCCGCGCTCTCGGAGTTGGAGTTCGGCCTGACCGTGCTCAACAACTCGTTCCACCGCTGGGTCGTGCGCTGCATGGGGGCCGCCGGGGAGAAGGGGCTGACCGCGCTGGAGGTGCTGCTCATCCACCACATCAACCACCGGGATCGCCCCAAGCGGCTGGCGGACATCTGCTTCGTGCTCAATATCGAGGACACCCATGTCGCCACCTATGCCCTGAAGAAGCTGGTGACCCTGGGCTATGCGGAGCGCACCAAGGTGGGCAAGGAGGTGCATTTCAGCACCACGCCGGCCGGGGCCACCCTGTGCCGCCAATACAGCGAGATCCGCGAGCAGTGCCTGATCCAGGTGATAGTGGAGAGCGGGCTGGCCGGGGCGAACACCTCGGCGGCGGAGATAGCGCAGCAGTTGCGCCTGTTTGCCAGTCTTTATGATCAGGCGTCACGCGCCGCCGCCTCCCTGTAGCTGCTGAGACCCAAACAAAAAGAGCCTGCCCCTTGCGGGGCAGGCTCTTTCAAGGCAATGGCAGGAATTACTTGCTGCCGGTGCCGGAGTTGCGGGTCGAGGCTTGCGGCTTGCGGCGGGCCGTGGTGCTGCGAGCGCGCGGCTCCATGCCCTGCATGTCCTTGTGACGCTTGACGGCGCGGCGGATCTGGGCGGCCTGCTTGTGGCGGGTACTCTTGCCATCCTGCTGCAGGTCGACCTTGGACTCGGTCTCGTTGGGCAGGTTGACCAGGCCGCGCAGGTAGTTCACCTCGGGGAGCTTGAGCTCCTGCCAGCCACCGCGGGGGATGCCGCGATCCAGAGTGACGTCACCGTAGCGAATACGCATCAGGCGGCTCACCTGCACTTCTTGGGATTCCCACAGGCGGCGCACTTCACGGTTGCGACCCTCGGTCAGGGTGACGTTGAACCACTGGTTCAGCCCTTCACCGCCGGCCGGCTTGATCTTGTTGAACTTGGCCATGCCGTCTTCCAGCTGCACACCCTTGCGCAGGCGCTGCAGCATGGCTTCGGTGATCTCGCCAAAGACGCGCACCGCGTATTCCCGCTCCACTTCGTGGCTCGGGTGCATCAGCCGGTTGGCCAGCTCACCGTCGGTGGTGAACAGCAAGAGGCCGGAGGTGTTGACGTCGAGGCGACCCACCGCAATCCAGCGGGCCCCGTCCATCTTGGGCAGACGATCAAACACGGTGGGGCGACCTTCCGGATCGTGACGGGTACACATCTCCCCTTCGGGTTTGTGGTACGCCAGCACGCGGCAGATCTGCTCTTCCGCCGCACGGGTCTTGACCTGGTGACCATCCACCCGGATCACGGCGTTCACTTCGACGCGATCCCCCAGCATGGCGACCTTGCCATCCACGCTGACCCGACCTGCGGTGATCAGGGCCTCCATCTCACGACGGGAGCCTTGACCCGCGCGGGCCAATACTTTTTGCAGTTTTTCACTCATCGGGTTTACCTGATTGTTGATCGCTGCCCGCTGACATAGCGGACAACATTGACTCCTGTGACGCGCCCTCGGGCATCGTCACCACGTTCATTCTCAAGACGGCCTGCCGCTTATTGACCGTCGCTCCCCTCGCCCAGCATGACCGGCAAGGGGGAGTGCAGTTCGGGATCCAGCTCGGGGAGCTGCTCCAGACTCTGCAGATTGAAATAGTCCAGAAACTCTCGGGTGGTGGCGAGCAGCTCGGGGCGACCCACCACCTCCTTGTGACCTATGCTGCGCACCCAACCGCGCTCTTTCAGGGTATTGATGATCTGGCTCGATACCGCCACCCCGCGGATGGCTTCTATCTCGGCCCGGGTGATGGGCTGACGATAGGCAATCAGAGTCAGGGTTTCCAACACGGCGCGGGAATAGCGGGGCGCCCGTTCGCTCCACAGGCGCGACAGCTCCTCGGCATACTCCTGGCGGGCCTGGAAGCGCCAGCCGGAGGCGACCTCCTTGAGCTCCACCCCCCGCTCGCTGTAGTCCTGCCTGAGCTCCGCCAGCAGCAGCTGCACATAGCGGCTGGTGACAGGGTAATCCGCCAGCACGCCGCTTTTCAGCTCGCTGACATTGAGCGGACGACCGGCCACGAACAGCGCCGCCTCGATCAGGGTCTTCAGCCGTTCAGCTGGCAGCGCCATGACGCATCCCTCCCTGAGTCAGGGTCTTGAGTCGTTCAGTGGGCAGCGCCACGGTTACCCTCCTCGCCCTGCTCGGCCAATGCAAAATGGATGGGCCCCAGCGGCTCGGCCTGCAGGATCCAGATAAGCTGCTCCTTGCACAGCTCCAGCAGGGCCAGGAAGGTCACCAGCACCCCCATGCGCCCCTCTTCGGCCCGCAGCACCTGCTCCAGCCGCAGGGTCTGGCCCAGAGACAACATGGCGAGGATCTCCGCCATGCGCACCCGGGTCGGGATCTGCTCGCGGCGGATCTGGTGATGTTCAAAATGAGTCGCGCGTTTTACCACACTTTGCATGTAAAGGGCGAGCTCAACCAGCGAAACATCGGGAGCCAGCGGCTTCAAAGCGCCAAAATCCGGTGGCAGGGCGGTGGCGATGAAGATCTCCCGCTCCAGCCTCGGCAAGGCGTTGACGCGCTCTGCGCCCAGCTTGAAGCGCTCGTACTCCTGCAGCCGGCGGATCAGGGTGACGCGGGGGTCTTCCCCCTCCTCTTCGTCTTCCAGCTCCGGGGCCTTGGGCAGCAGCAGGCGGGATTTTATCTCCGCGAGCCAGGCCGCCATCAGCAGGTATTCCGCCGCCAGCTCCAGATTGAGCCCCTGCATCAGCTCCACGTACTCCATGTACTGGGCGGTGATCTGCAGGATAGGCAGGTTCAGGATGTCGAGCTGCTGACGCCGGATGAGGTAGAGCAGCAGATCCAGCGGCCCCTCGAAGGTGTCGAGAAACACCTCGAGCGCATCGGGCGGAATAAACAAATCCTGGGGCAGCTCATGGTAGGGCTGCCCCAGCACTTTCGCGATGGGCGGGGGAAGCAGTACCTCCCCCATCGCACCCGGTGCGATCATCGTCTCGGGTACGGGCTCGGCAGTATCACTCAAACGGCGTCGGATCCCCGGCACCGCGACGGCGCAGCACGGGCTCGTCGTCGGAGAAGTCCACCACAGTAGTGGGTTGCTCACCCAGATAGCCGCCGTTGACCACCAGATCCAGTTGCTTGCCGAGCTTGTCGAAGATCTCTTCCGGGTCGAACTCCGCCATCTCGGAGCCCGGCAGGATCAGGGTGGTGGAGAGCAGCGGCTCACCGAGCGCCTCGAGCAATGCGAGCGCTATATTGTTGGCGGGCACCCGGATGCCGATGGTCTTCTTCTTCTCGTTCATGAGGCGGCGCGGCACCTCCTTGGTGGCCTTGAAGATGAAGGTGTAGGGCCCTGGGGTGTTGTTCTTGACCAGCCGGAATGCGGTGTTGTCCACCTTGGCGTAGGTGGAGATCTCCGAGAGATCCCGGCACACCAGGGTGAAGTCGTGGTTCGGCTCGATGCGGCGGATGCGGCAGATGCGCTCAAGCGCATCCTTGTTGCCCATCTGGCAGCCCAGGGCGTAACCGGAGTCGGTAGGATAGACGATGACGCCGCCGTTTTGCAGGATCTGCACCGCCTGACCGATGAGGCGAACCTGGGGATTGTCCGGGTGTACGTAAAAATGCTGACTCATATGCTCTTCTCGCGATAGGGGCACACCGGGTGCCCGCTTCATGGTCACGGGCCCCTTGGCCCATGACACTACCTTACCCTGTTTGGCACAGACTCGCCCGCACCAAAGATGCTGGCCCGCCCATTGTGCTCAGCGGCTGGCCAACAGGCTGGCATGCTGCTCCTGGCTGAGCCCAAAGTGATCGGGGTGTCCGAGCCAGAGCGGCATGCCCTCCTTGGGCAGCCACAGATGGCGGCCCAGCTCGGTCCAGTTGGAGGGGAAGTGAAAATCGGACCCCACCGAGATGTAGAGGTCGTGATCCTTGGCCCACTGACCGAGGTTGGCCCGCTCCTGGGGGCTCTGCTGGGGCAGGGAGACCTCCATGGCATCGCCACCGGCCGCCTTGAAGGCCACCAGCAGCCGCTTGATCCACTTGGTGGTGAGATCGTAACGGCTGGGGTGGGCCAGCACCGCCAGCCCGCCCGCGGCATGAATGGCGGCGATGGCCTCCCCCATCTCGGGCCACTCGGCGGGCACATAGCCCTTGTTGCCCCGGCTCAGGTACTTCTTGAATACCTTTTGCATGTTGTCGGCCACCCCGCGCGCCACCAGCACCCGGGCAAAATGGGCACGGGTCACGGCGGCGTCACCGGCGAGCTGCTTGGCCTCTTCATAGGTGCCAGGGATGAGGCACTTCTCCAGACGGCGCCCTATTTCCTGGGCGCGCGCCTCGCGGCGGGCCCGCTGACCGGCCAGGAAGGTGACCAGCTGCGGATTTTTTTCATCTACTCCGAGCGCCACTATGTGGATCTCGTGGTGCTCCCACCCGGTGGAGATCTCGACCCCGCTCACCAGTCGCAGCGGCAACTGTTCGTTCTGGATCGTCTGACGGACTTCATCAAGCCCGTCAAGGGTATCGTGGTCAGTGACCGCTAACACCTCCACCCCTTTCTCGGCGGCGCGGCGCACCAGCTCGGCAGGGCTCAGCACGCCATCCGAGGCCGTGGTATGACAGTGAAGATCGAATCTCATCGGCGTGTTTCGCTCTTGTTTGGGACCTGCCTGGAAAAGGCCGGCAAAAAAGCGACTTGACTTGGCCGCGGCTTTATCGTTTTCTGTAGGCACTTCATTGCAAACATCTTTTTACAGGACTTTATCATGCAAACGACTTCCATCCTGACCATCTGGTGGTGGCACACTCCCTGACATGCGGGCGTGTGGTCGTTGCTGTACCTGTAATCTGACAGCAAATTAAGAACCCAAAGAAAAAGCCCGCTGACCCCAGCGGGCTTTTTTATTATCCGGCAAATGGACCTGTGATGAAACCGACAATTCAGACAAGTGCACTGACATGGCGATGGCGAACTCGCTGACGTGACGAAACCCCCATCCCAATTCGAGAGAAACGCCATGACCATCGGTTACACACAACACATGCAAGGGAAGGCATTATGACAGGCAACAAGACCCGGTTACCCCTGGGCGAATTCGATACCATCAGGCTCAATGCCCCTTATGTGACAGATCCCCTGGCGCTCTACACCCGACTCTGCCAGGACAGCCCCAACAACCTGCTGCTGGAATCGGTGGAGATCGACTCCAAGGCCGGTACCCAGAGCCTGCTGCTGGTGGATGCCTGCCTGCGCATCGAATGCCGTGGCCGCACAGTGCGGGTCCGTGCCCTCACCAGCAACGGCGTCCAGTTGCAGCGCCTGCTCGAGCAGCGCCTGAGCGCCGTCATCACCCAGACCCGAGTGGCGGACGAGCTGCAACTCGACTTCCCGGCCTCCGACCGCACCCTTGACGAAGACAGCCGCCTCAAGGGCAGCAGCGTGCTGGACGTGCTGCGCACCCTGCAGCGGGAGCTGCAATGCCAGCAGGGCAAAGAGGCGCTCTTCATGGGAGGCAGCTTCGCCTACGACCTGATCGCCTCCTTTGAAGAGTTGCCAGAAGTGCCTGAAGGGAGCAACGACTGCCCCGACTACTGCTTCTATGTGGCCGAGACCCTGATCACCATCGATCACATCAAGCAGAGCACGGCCCTGCTGGCCTGCCTCTTTGGCGGCGAGCAGGACGAGAGCCAGCTCGATGAGCGTTACGCCCAGTTGACCGCACGCCTCGAGGCCTTCAAGCAGGCCTGCCAACAGCCGCAACCGGGGGCTCAGGGCGCCAAGCCGCTCACCGGCAACCTCCATATCGACAAGAGCGACAAGCAGTTCTGCGCCGAAGTGGAAAAACTCAAAGGCTTTATCCGCCGTGGCGACATCTTCCAGGTGGTGCCGTCCCGCAGCTTCTCCCTCCCCTGCCCCGACCCGCTGGCTGCCTATCGCCGCCTCAAGCAGACCAACCCCAGCCCCTACATGTTCTATGTGCAGGATGAGGGCTTCACCCTGTTTGGCGCCTCCCCGGAGAGCGCGGTCAAATTCTGCGCCGCCAGCCGCCAGGTAGAGATGTACCCCATCGCCGGCACCCGCCGCCGTGGCCTCAACCCCGATGGCAGCATCAATCTGGATCTCGACGGTCGCATCGAGCTCGAGCTGCGCCAGGACGAGAAAGAGGTGGCCGAACACCTGATGCTGGTGGATCTCGGTCGCAATGACATCGCCCGCATCTCCGAGCCCGGCACCCGCTACGTGAAGGATCTGCTCAAAGTGGATCGCTACAGCCACGTGATGCACCTGGTCTCCCGGGTGGTGGGCACCCTTCGCTCAGACCTTGATGCCCTGCACGCCTATCAGGCCTGCATGAACATGGGCACCCTGACCGGCGCCCCCAAGCTGCGGGCCAGCGAGCTTATCCGCATGGTGGAAGGCAAGCGCCGTGGCAGCTACGGCGGCGCCGTCGGCTACCTCAACGGCGCGGGGGAGATGGACACCTGCATCGTCATCCGCTCCGCCTTCGTGAAAGCGGGTCTGGCCCATGTCCAGGCCGGTGCCGGCGTGGTCTATGACTCCAAGCCCCAGGCCGAAGCGGATGAGACCCGCGCCAAGGCGGCCGCCGTGCTGGCCGCCATCGCCGCCAGCCATGGCACCTCCCTGCAAGCCCTGAGCGCCCAGCAGGAGCAACATAAGGACGTGAGCCATGACTAACATCTTCCTGCTCGACAACTTCGACTCGTTTACCTACAACCTCGTCGACCAGTTCCGCACCCTGGGCTATCCGGTGCGCATCTACCGCAACAGCCTGCCGGCGAGCCGCATCATGCAGGAGATAGAAGCCTGCGACGGTGACGCCGTGCTGGTGCTCTCCCCGGGGCCGGGCGCTCCCCACGAGGCGGGTTGCCTGATTGACCTCATCAAGCTGGCCCGCGGCCAGGTGCCCATCCTTGGCATCTGCCTCGGTCATCAGGCCCTGTGCGAAGCCTACGGCGGCACCGTCGGGGCGGCCGGGGAAATCGTCCACGGCAAGCGCTCGCTGATTGAGCACAACGGCCACGGCGCCTTCGCGGGGCTCCCGAGCCCGCTGCCGGTGGCCCGCTACCACTCCCTGGTGGCGACCTATGTACCGGAGGAGCTGCAGGTGATTGCCCACTATCAGGGCATGCCCATGGCCATAGAGCAACGGGACGAGCGGGTGCTGGGCTTCCAGTTCCACCCGGAATCCATCATGACCTCGGAAGGGGCCCGCCTGCTGACCCAGGCCCTCGCCCACATCACCCGTCCAGAAAGCCACGTGCGGTAAGGAGACCCCATGCATCATCATCTCAACACCCTCTATCAGGGGCAGTCTCTCACCCGCGACGCCGCCCGCGACGCCTTCGGCCAGGTAGTCCGTGGCGAAGTGGATCCCATCGTCCTCGCCAGTCTCCTGACTGCCCTCAAGATCAAGGGGGAGACCCCGGAGGAGATCGCCGGCGCCGCCGAGGCCCTCTTGGCTGAAGCGCGCGACTTCCCGCGCCCGGACTATGCGTTCTGTGACATCGTCGGCACAGGTGGCGATGGCCTCAATACCATCAACGTCTCCACCACCTCGGCACTGGTGGCCGCCGCCTGCGGCCTGAAAGTGGCCAAGCACGGCAACCGCTCCGTCTCGAGCAAGTCGGGTTCCAGCGATCTGCTGGACAAGATGGGCATCAAGCTCGACATGAGCCCGGCCCAGGCTCGCCGCTGTCTGGACGAGCTCGGCATCTGCTTCCTGTTCGCCCCCCAGTACCACGCCGGGGTGCGCCACGCCATGCCGGTGCGCCAGGCCTTGAAAACCAGGACGCTATTTAACGTCCTGGGGCCGCTTATCAACCCGGCCCGCCCCAGCTACCAGCTGATGGGAGTCTATGCCCCCGAGCTGGTGCGTCCCATCGCCGAAACCCTGCTGGCACTGGGGCTGAAAACCGGTATGGTGGTACACGGCGCCGGGCTGGACGAAGTGGCCATTCACGGTCCGACCCAGGTGGCCGAGATCCGTGACGGCGAAATTCGCGAATACCTGCTCACCCCGGCCGACTTTGGCCTCGAGACCTACCCGGTCAGCGCCATTCAAGGGGGGGAGCCGGAAGAGAACCGTGCCATCACGGACGCCATCCTGGCAGGGGAAGGCACAGCGGCCCACAACGCCGCCATCGCCGCCAACGTGGCGCCGCTCCTGGTGATGGCGGGCAAGGCCCCGGACTTCAAGCAGGCGGCCGCACAGGTGCTGGCCAAGCTTTCAAGCGGTGAAACCCGCATGCTTGCCCAGGCCCTAGCCACCCTGAGCCATCAGGAGGCATGATGTCAGTCAGTACTCACGGCAGCCAACAAGGCAGTACCACTCTTAGCAAGGATATCGAGATGCTCGACCCCCTCTCTTCCCCCGATGCCTTCCTGAATCGGGCTTCCATCAACCAGACCATTCTCGGCAAAATCGTGGCCGCCAAGCAGGAGTGGGTCGCGGCCCGCAAGCTGGCCCAGCCCCTGGAGAGCTTCCAGAACGCCCTGGTGCCAAGCGATCGGGACTTCGAGGGCGACCTGCGGGCAGGCTCCACCCGCTTCATTCTCGAATGCAAGAAGGCCTCCCCCTCCAAGGGCTTGATCCGCGACGACTTCAGCCCTGAGGCCATCGCCGACATCTATGGCAACTACGCCACCGCCATCTCTGTGCTGACGGACGAGCAGTTCTTCCAGGGGGATTTTGCCTTCCTGCCCAGGGTGCGTGGCCGGGTCAAGCAGCCGGTGCTGTGCAAGGACTTCATGATTGACCCCTACCAGGTCTATCTGGCCCGCCACTATCAGGCAGACGCCATCCTGCTGATGCTCTCCGTGCTCACCGACGAGGGTTATCGCGCCCTGTTCAAGGTGGCGAAAGAGTTGGGCCTCGGGGTGCTCACCGAGGTGAGCAACGCGGAGGAGCGGGATCGCGCCATCGCCCTGGGGGCGCCGGTTATCGGCATCAATAACCGGGATCTGCGGGATTTGAGCGTCGATCTCGCACGCACCAAACAGCTGGCGGCCGAGATCCCCGCCGATCGGGTGGTCATCAGCGAGTCCGGCATCAACCACCGCGCCCAGGTGGCGGATCTTCGCGCCCATGCCAAGGGCTTCCTGGTGGGCTCCTCCCTGATGAGCGAGCCGGATCTGGAGGCCGCGGTGCGCAAGCTTGTCCTGGGTCAGAACAAGGTGTGCGGCCTCACTCGCCCCGAAGATGCCGCCGCAGCCCATCAGGCGGGTGCCGTGTTCGGTGGCCTGATTTTTGTGGCCAAGAGCCCGCGCTACGTGGACATTCCCGCCGCCCGCGCCGTGATGGCGGGCGCGCCGCTTAGCTTTGTCGGGGTATTTCGCAATGCCCAGCCCCAGACCATCGCCAAGACGGTGGAGGCCCTGAACCTCGCGGCCGTGCAACTGCATGGGGACGAAGACGCCGCCTATATTGAGACCCTGCGCCCCCTGCTGCCGGCGGGCTGCCAGCTCTGGAAGGCGGTCGGCATCACAAGCGGCGAGCCGCTGCCTGCCCTCGACTACCAGGTGGATCGCCTGCTGCTCGATACGAAAGTGGGCAGCCAGAGCGGTGGCACCGGTCAGGCGTTCGACTGGGCTCTGCTGGCCAATCTCGATAAAGCCAGGCTGATGCTGGCGGGGGGGCTCAACCCCGACAACGCCCTCGAGGCCGCCCAGGTGGGCTGTGTGGGCCTCGATTTCAACTCCGGGGTGGAGAGTGCCCCGGGCCAGAAGGATGCGCACAAGCTGGCGGCGGCCTTTGCCGCTCTGCGAACCCTCTAGTGACATGTACCAAATTAATGAACTGCGTTTGCCTATAAGCACAAGGAATAATGTATGACCCTGCTCAATCCGTTTTTCGGTGAATTTGGTGGTATGTATGTGCCCCAGATCCTCATCCCCGCCCTGCTCCAGCTGGAGAAGGCCTTCGTCGATGCCAAGGATGACCCGGCCTTCGTTGCCGAGTTTCAGGAACTCTTGACCGAGTATGCCGGGCGCCCGACGCCGCTCACCCTCACCCGCAATCTGACCAAGGGAACCAAGACCCGGCTTTACCTCAAGCGTGAAGATCTGCTGCACGGCGGCGCCCACAAGACCAACCAGGTGCTGGGCCAGGCCCTGCTCGCCAAGCGCATGGGCAAGAGCGAGATCATCGCCGAGACCGGCGCCGGCCAGCACGGCGTCGCCACTGCCCTGGCCTGCGCCCTGCTCGGCCTCAAGTGCCGGGTCTATATGGGGGCCAAGGATTGCGAGCGCCAGAAGCCGAACGTGTTTCGTATGAAACTGATGGGCGCCACCGTCATTCCGGTGCACTCGGGCTCATCCACCCTCAAAGATGCCTGCAACGAGGCGCTGCGTGACTGGGCTGCCAACTACGACAGCGCCCACTACCTGCTCGGCACCGCCGCCGGCCCCCACCCCTTCCCCACAATCGTGCGGGAGTTCCAGAAGATGATCGGGGAAGAGGCCAAGGCCCAGTGCTTCGAGAAGGAAGAGCGCTTGCCCGACGCCGTGATCGCCTGCGTCGGCGGCGGCTCCAATGCCATCGGCATGTTTGCCGACTTCATCGATGAGCCTTCGGTGCGCCTTATCGGGGTCGAGCCCGGTGGTCACGGCATCGAGAGCGGCGAGCACGGTGCACCGCTCGGTCACGGCAGCAAGGGGGTCTTCTTTGGCATGCACTCCTACCTGATGCAGGACAAGCAGGGACAGATTCAGGAGTCCTACTCCGTCTCGGCGGGGCTGGACTTCCCCTCCGTCGGCCCCCAGCACGCCCACCTGGCCTCCATCGGCCGCGCCGAGTATGTCTCCGTCACCGACAAGGAGGCGCTGGACGCCTTCCAGGAGCTGGCCAAATCAGAAGGGATCATACCGGCGCTGGAGTCCTCCCACGCCCTGGCCCATGCCCTCAAGATGGCCCGCAGTGAACCCGAGAAAGAGCAGGTGCTCATCGTCAACCTCTCCGGCCGTGGCGACAAAGACATCTTCACCGTTGCCGACATTTTCGAGAAAGAAGGAACCCTGTCATGAATCGCTACGCACAACTCTTCTCCCGTCTGGATGCCGCCAATCAGGGCGCCTTCGTGCCGTTCGTGATGCTGGGTGACCCCACCCCCGAATTGTCTCTGGCCATCGTCGATGCCCTGGTCGAAGGGGGCGCCGATGCCCTCGAGCTCGGCATTCCCTTCTCCGATCCGGTGGCGGACGGCCCCACCATTCAGGGTGCCGCCCTGCGGGCCTTTGCCAGTCACACCACTCCGGATGACTGCTTCGGCCTGCTCGCCCGCATCCGCGCCAAGTACCCGGAACTCCCCATTGGCCTGCTGGTCTACGCGAACCTGGTCTATGTGCGCCACATCGACGGCTTCTACGAGAAGTGCCAGCAGGCTGGCGTGGACTCCGTGCTGGTGGCGGACGTGCCGGTGCAGATGTGCGCCCCCTACAAGGCGGCGGCCGACAAGTTCGGTATCGACAGCATCTTTATCGCCCCGCCCAACGGCGACGCCGAGACCCTGAAACAGGTGGCGGAACTTGGCAGCGGTTACACCTATCTGGTGAGCCGCGCCGGTGTGACCGGTGCCGAGACCAAGGCCGGCATGCCGGTGGATGGCCTCATCAACACACTGCGCGAGTTCAAGGCCCCCCCCGCCCTGCTCGGCTTTGGCATCAGTGAACCGGCTCAGGTGCGTGAGGCCATCAAGGCTGGCGCCGCCGGCGCCATCTCGGGTTCCGCCGTGGTGAAGATCATCGAGACCCACCACAAGAACCCGGAGCATATGCTCACTCGCCTGAAAGAGTTTGTGGAAGGGATGAAGGCTGCGACCAATAAGTAGGGGCAGGCATAGGGTCACATGCCGTTGACCCTGACCAGCCAGCCAGCCAGCCAGCCAGCCAGCCAGCCAGCCAGCCAGCCAGCCAGCCAGCCAGCCAGCCAGCCAGCCAGCATAATGGGAGCCCACTTGGGCTCCCTTTTCTATTTATCTCTCTTGCTTCCTACATCTTTGTCCTCTCCCTCCGGGAGAGGGCCAGGGTGAGGGAACACATAATTCCCCAGCGTTATCGAATCGTAGGTTCGAATAGGGTCGCGTATTCGGACGTTCGCGGAGTTGATGTGGTGGCGTGGCTTCGCCACGCAGTGGCACTCCGTAGGAGTGCAATAAGCGCAGCGCATTGCACCGCAGGAAATCGTCCGTTCCACGACGGCAGACTCTAGCCGGATGCCCGAGCCAGCGGCTGGCCCCTTGATGCGGCTTCGCCGCATGGGACGCGAGGGTCCTGCCCTCGATGGGGTTTCGCCCGCCCTTCGGGCTGAGGCGAGTGACTTTGGAAAGACCCAAAGTCACCAAAGGTCTTCTCCCCCGCTTATTCGCCCGACTGACGTCGGGTATCTTCGGCTCACCCTCTTGTCCAACGGCACGCGCCGATGGGCCTTTGGCCTCCGCCATCCATGGCTTAGCCCAAAGCCCGCTTCGAACATCCATGTTCTCGCGCAAAATCGGGTCGAGCTGTGCTCGCCCTTTCCGATTTTGCCCATGGTCCAGCGCCGCTCGCTCGGCGTCCTGCCTCGCGGCCTGGACAAGAGGACTCGCCTCAGCGAACAAGAGGGGGATCAACACTGTGCCAGCCCTCAGCTTCCGCCTAAACCGCTGATATGCCCCCTCTCCCCTTGGGAGAGGGTTGGGGTGAGGGAAATCTACTGCAACCCAACTTGCTCGCATTGAACACTACTGATGACTAATTTATTGATCCAACACAGATTCCCACCAAAACACGCTTCTCAACGCACCACCCGCCCCTTTAAGATACCCGAATGACAATCAACCTCTCGGAAGAACGCCATGACAGCGATTGTTGCAATCTCGCAGGTTAACAGCAGCGGACTGGGAGCTGTCACTCAGGGGCGGTAGCATTGTCTATGACAAATAGCATCGGCCAACACTTTTGGTCATGGCAACCACCTTGATAGCGAGTTTGTAAAATAGCAATAACAGAGCAAAAATAAAAATCTGACAGTATAACATTTGAATACTAGCAACACGCCACTAACATTACCCTAAACAAACCTTACATTTTTTATTAACATAATATAGAGTTAGGCGGCCTCACTATATAATTACGATCATCTTCCACCACAACCACATTAAAAGGAATTGAATTTGTTTAAAGTAGAATATTTAGTATTATTTGATGCCAATAAAACGCAATGTAAAACTGTCGCAGCTCTAAAAAATTTGCTACAAGCAGACTCAGACCTGTCTATTGAAAGGAATAAGGCCACTTTTAATAAGAAAAGCGCAGATCTAGTTGTTAAGCTAGGAAAGAACGATGACAAAGCTCACATTTATTTTAATGTAATCTTGAAATGTCACGAGGAAAGTGAGCTTGAATGGTTTTCCTCTCTTCTAAGATCTATAAGAGGCTCGCTATCGTTAATTACAAAATCCACTTATGTGGTCTGGGATGACCTAAGTCTTTTTTATAGTTCTCAAGCATATCCGCTGATATTTAACATTGAAAATCTGATGCGACAGGTGATCACAAAATTTATGCTCACAAATATAGGGCTAGGATGGACAAAAGAGAGGTTGCCTACAGATGTTCAGCAATCCGTAAATATCAATAATAAAGATACAAACTACTTATATAACGTTGACTTCATTCAACTCAAGAACTTTCTTTTTAGTGAAAACTACCCAAACCACAAAGACAGCTTAATCAATAAGTTTAAAACTGCAAAAGACTTATCTGAACTAAATATTGATGAGATAAGAGCACTAATACCAGAATCAAATTGGGATAGATATTTTAAACCCATAGTAGAATGCGATGCAGAATACCTAAAAAAGCGCTGGGATTTACTATATGAGCTCAGATGTCAAGTTGCACACAACAAAGACTTCACTAAGACATCCTTAGAAAATGTTAAAAAGCTAGTATCGGAATTAAGTCCAATTCTAGAGAGGGCTATATCTTCTCTAGATAGCATTGCCATCTCAGAAGATGAGAAAGATGCCGTATTTGAGAAGTTTTTAAGTAATTACAACGTTGAATTCTCAAAGTTTATGACTAGATTCCATAGGCTAGACAACGTACTCAATCTGATGTTAGAAGCATATGTTACAGGAGTTGATTCCTCACACAACATGCCAACAGTACAAAAAATTAGAATCCTGCATAATAATGGCGCCATCAATGATATTCAAGCTCGCACCATGAATATGGCCAGAGTGGTTAGGAATAAGCTAGTGCATCATGATTTCGATATAAACCATAATGATTTCATAGGCACACAAATGATGCTTGAAGAGCTTATCATTGAATTGGAATCGCACGTTAGCAAACGCATGAATTAAATGTTAATATAAATATAAACTGCAGTAAAACCACATTTCCGCCATGTATTGGTTTTGGTGATTAAGCTGGTATGCGACAGTTTCGGTATAAACAAAACATCAGGACACCCATCTTTCTGAACAAGACGTCATATAGCCAGAACACAAGGATTGGGTGTCCAAGTTTTTATTTTTGGCTCAACCACGATATATCCAACAACTCTTTCCAATCCCACCACTACCTCCCCCATACCCGCCATCCCATCAACGCCAGCGTCAATACAACCCCCGGCAGCCAGACCCAGTAGAGTTCGGAGAGGATCACCGCCTCACCTCGGGCGGTGAGATAGGCCTCCGGCTTGAAGGGGGCGACCCGGATCAGCTGCCAGGGGGCGAAGAAGCGCTCGTCACACCACGGCCAGAGCCAGCCAACCCCCTTGCCGCCGGTGGTGAGGGAATCGAGCAGGCTATGGGAGAGCAGAGAGACAAGCAGAAACGACCAGACGGTGGTGGCGCTGGCCTTCAACTGGCGGTGAAACAGCATGGCCAGCGTGGGCAGGACAAAGGCGAACAGCAGGGAGTGGGTAAAGCCGCGGTGGCCAAAGACATGGCCGTAGGCGACCCCCAGTTTGAAGGCGAGCACATCGGTATCGGGCAGCATGGCGATGGCAACCCCCGCCAGCAGCAGGCGCGGCGGAATCATCCGGCTGCCAAGCCCGAGCCCAAGGCAGAGAGGGACGGCGGCGTGGGTGACTATGGTGGGCATAGGGTGAAGCTCCAACTGAAAACGTTGGCCTACCTTATTCCCGCTCGGTGAAGTGAAGGTGAAGTTGCGGGTCGCCAGCCTTGAGCCCATGGCGGGCATTGCCTACAATGACCCACTTTTTATCAAACTCAGGTCTATAAAATGAGCGACAACAAACCTGCACTGCCCGACCGCCTGGCGGCCAACCCGCGCAGCCCGCACCATGTGGCGGAGTGCTTCCAGCACGAGATCGGCATTCGCGTGAACGGCAAGGAGCGCACCAATGTCGAGGAGTACTGCATCAGCGAAGGTTGGGTGAAGATCCCCTCCCCCAAGGCCAAGGATCGCTACGGCAATGCCATGCTGATCACCGTCAAGGGCACCGTCGAGGCCTTCTACGCCTAAGCTGCGTATGGCAGCGAAGCCCCGACGACCTTGTTATTTCAAAGCACCGGCCAAGCGCCGGTGTTCTGCTTTTGGGCTGGCCCTGGCCCACAGGCGCCTCTCTTTCTTTGCTCTCTTTTGCCTTCCTGTTTCTTCCTTTCTCTCCCTTTCTTTTACATTTTCCCCTTCCGCCAGGGCCCTGATCTGGCTGGTGTGCGGCCTTTTCCGTCCAGGCAAGGGCGGCGATCTGGTCATCCCGGCCCGCTAGTTTATCCACGCCATCACAGCACCGACCATCCTCAGGAGCGTGGCTTGCCGACCTGCCAGCGTTGCAGCGCGGCCCCTGCCAGCACCAGCACAATGCCGAACAGATCGTTCGCTGCCAGCCGTCCGGCCAGGGCATCGAGCAGTGCGCCCCCCGCCAGCTGGCCCGTGACGATGAGCAGGGCGCAGGCCAGGGCGCCGACCCGGCCTATGGCCCAGCTGCTGATGGCGACGAAGAGCGCCCCCAGCACGCCGCCGAGCAGCAGCCAGGGATCGAGCCCGGCGAGCCGCTCCCAGGGCGCCCCCTTGAGAATGAGCAGGGCGCCGAGCAGCCCAAAGCCGAGCAGGTGGTTGGCGAGGGACGCCGTCATGGCGCCCCGGGCGCTGGCGAGGCGGCCATTGAGGGTGCGCGACAGGCTCACCGCCACGCCGTTCAGCAGTCCCAGCAGGATCAATAAGGTCATGGTGTCTCTCCTAATGCAGCACGATAAGCAGGGCGCCGGCCAGCACCAGCAAGGCGGCGAGCGCGTCCTTTCCCGAGGGGCGGCGGCGGGCCAGTCCGAGCCAGCCGAGGCCATCGCACAGGGCACCAAACAGCAGCTGGCCGAGCAGCAGCAGGGCCAGGGTGCCCGCCATGCCGAGGGGGGAGTTGAGGCACAGGGCCGCCAGCACCACGGTGAGCGCCCCCGGCAGGCCGCCGAGCCAGGCCCAGGGCGGGGCCGCCTCCGGCGTCGGGGGCCTTGGGGAGAGCCACCACAGGAGCCCGGCCACCAGGCTGCCGACCCCGTGGGCCAGCCAGCTCCCGAGCCAGGGGTCGGTGGCGCGGGCCAGGGCGCCGTTCTGGGCGATCATCAGCGCCAGCAACAGGCCGGCAACGAAGGCGGCCAGGGCGCCTATGGTCTGGCCGAGTGCCTGGCCGAGGGCGGGGCGACCGGGGCCGCGGTCAACAAAAGGGGGGATCATGGGTTGCTCCTTGGTGTCATTGGTGAGCAGGGTAAATTGTTTTTGATTTAGGGATAATCTACCCTTATGGAACAACATTGTTTCCATATTGAGAACAGCATGAACCAGGATGCCTTCGCCCTGCTCCCGGCCTTCGTCGCCGTGGTGGAGTCGGGCAGTTTCTCGGGCGCCGCCCGCCAGCTCGGCCTCAGCAAGTCGGTGCTGAGCAAGAAGGTGAGCCAGCTCGAGCAAGCACTCGGCTGCCAGCTCATCTATCGCACCACCCGCTCCCTCACCCTCACCGAGGCGGGGGAGCGCTACTTCGAGACGGTGCGCCATGCGGTGCGTCTGGCCAGCGACGGGGAAGATGCCATCGGCGCCCTGCAATCGGCCCCCCGCGGCCTGCTGCGGGTGACTGTGCCCATGGTCTATGGCCGACGCCACATCGCCCCCCTTGTCCCCGAGTTTCTCGCCCTCCATCCCGAGGTGCAGTTGCAGCTCGAGATGAGCGACGCCCAGCAGGATCTGGTGGCCGAGGGGTTCGACGTGGCGGTGCGCATCGGCGAGCTGGAGGATTCGAGCCTGGTCGCCCGCCGCCTCGCCCCCTGTCTCAGCACCCTGTGCGCCGCCCCTGCCTACCTGGCGCAGGCCGGCACGCCCCGCACCCCGGCCGATCTCGAGCGCCACAACTGCCTCTTCTACTCCCTGTTTCGCGGCGGCACCCAGTGGCGCCTGCACGGGCCAGAGGGAGAGGTGGCCATCACCCCCAGGGGCAATTTCGAGGTCAACAACAGCGATGCCATCCACACCGCGCTGCTGGCGGGGCTCGGCATCGGCAACATGCCGGACTTCATCGTGGCGCGGGATCTCGCCATCGGCCGACTGGTGCCCGTGCTGCCTGACCATGCCCTGCCCGAGCACGGCATCTGGTGCGTCTATCCCAAGCGCCGCCACCTGCCCGCCAAGGTAGAGGCCTGGCTCGCCTTCCTGCAGGAGCGGCTGGGGCTGCGTTGAGGGGTGCCATCGGGATAACCGGAAGGGTTCACGTTTTTTTCATCGGGAAAGGAGTAGAGTAGGCAGTAAACCAAGCATCTGTTTTTATTGGAAAAGCATTCAGGGGACGAGCCACGGCATCGCGCCCCTCACACCAGGTGGAGCCCCATGATGAAGAAAACCGCGATTGCCCTGACCCTCACCAGCCTGCTGGCGCTGCCACTCTTTGTCTCATCCGATGCCTGGGCCGCCCCGGTGCGCTCCCTGCAAAAGGAGCAAAACTACGACCAGTACATCAGCAAGCGCCAGGTGGTGGATCAACTGCTGGCGGACGCCGCCCGCATCTTCCACTCCCCCGCCCGGGTCTCAGATGCGGGCTTCACCGCCAAGATGCCGAGCAACATGGAGCAGGTGACCACCCTGCTGCTGGAAGCCCACCAGCTCGAGCCCTATCGCACCGATCTGCTCATCTCGGCGGCCAACGCCCAGATCTACAACGGCAACGTGGAGAGGGCCATCGCCCTGTTCGAGCAGGCCCTCACCGCCGCGCCGGACGATCTGGACATCAACACCTATCTGGCAACCTGGCTGCGCTTCAAGGGCGATCAGGCCAAGTCCGATGGCTACGTCAAGCGGGTCGGCGAGCTCAACGCCGGTCGCGCCGCCGATCTGCAGCGGCTGTTCGCCACCGTGGACCGGGTGGTCGCCACCCCGCTCAAGGAGCGTCAGGGACGGGGCGAGAAGAAGGGGCGCCGCGCCATCGTCACCCTGGGCTATGCCCTCAATCCCGATGGCTCCATGAACGACATCCTGCTAGGGCGCCTCGAGACTACCCGCGCCCTGGCCCAGGCCGATCCGGCGGCCCTCGTCATCCTCACCGGCGGCGTGCCCCAGAACCGCCAGACCGAGGGCAAGCTGATGGCGGACTGGCTGGCGAAAAAGGGCATCGACCGCTCCCGCATCATCGAGGAGAACTATGCCACCAGCACGGTGGAGAACGCCCTCTACAGCGGCTATGCCCTCGCCCGCCACGAAATTGAGTTCGCCACCCTGGTGAGCTCGGCGAGCCACGTGCGCCGGGGCCAGACCCTGCTGGAAATCGCCTGCTGGCAGAGCGGCCCGGCCACTATCCGCATCGACAGCGTCGCCTACCCGGACAAGCCCCTCTCGGCCCTAGCCAAGGCAAGCCCGGAGGAGCTGCTCGGCATCTACCGCGACGCCCTGCGCACCTATGGCCTCTGGAGCTACCGCTCGGCCCCGCTGATCGAGCGCTGATCCCATGGCATGACGCCCAGCAAAAAGCCCGCCGAATGGCGGGCTTTTTCATCATCTGACGGGCCTGGGTGTCGCTGGCTGGTATCAGCCCTTGAGCGCCAGCCACAATGGTGAAGCCCTCCAAGGCCAGGCAGGCTTTTGGCGCTGGCGGGCCTCAGCCCTTGAGCTCCAGCACTGTGGTGAAGCCCCCGAAGATCATGCGGGCGCCATCGAAGGGCATGGTCTGGTGCATGGGGCTGGCCGGATCCATCCTGGGGTCCTTCATCATTTTGGTCATGGCCTCGTCCCGCACCGCCTTGCTCGGCCACTCCACCCAGGAGAAGACCACGGCTTCGTCCTCCTTGGCCGCCACCGCGCGGTAAAAGTCGGTCTGCTTGCCGTGGGGCACGTCATCCCCCCAGCACTCCAGCACCCGAGTGGCGCCATATTCGAGAAAGATGGGGTCAAACAACCCCGCATGATCGATCAGGGCCTGCTTGTTGACCGTGGGCACGGCGATCACGAATCCGTCTACATATGACATGAGAGGTTCCTCCTGTGGTTGAGGATCTCAGCATAGCAGCCGCGCCCCTGGCCGCCCTCAGAGGGACACCAGCCGTTCCAGATCGCTGCGGGTCAGGCGCTTGCTGTCCACCTTCACGTAGAGGGAGTGCTCCTCGCGCACCAGCAGCACGTCGCTCACCCCGTCGCAGGCGCGGATCCGCTGCTCCAGCGCCGGGGTGGCCTCGACCCCCTCCGGCAATACGATGCGCAGGCTGCTGACATAGGGGGGCTCGGCCATGGTGAGGCTGACCCCGAACCAGAGCAGGGCCAGCACGGCGCAGCCGCCAAACACCAGAGGGCCGCCCCCCAGGCTGTAGAGCAGACCCCCGAGGCTGCCGCCGATGGCGACCCCGAGGAACTGACTGGTGGAGTAGACCCCCATGGCGGTGCCCTTGTAACCCGGGGGGGACTCCTTGCTGATCAGCGACGGCAGCAGCGCCTCCATCACGTTGAAGCCGACGAAGAAGAGCTGCAGCCCGGCGAGCAGACCCCACAACTGCTGGCCGCTCTGCCAGAGCACCAGCTCGGCAACCAGCATCACCAGCACGCATCCGATGAAGACCCGCTTCATCTGGCGGTGCTTCTCGGCATAGATGATGAAGGGCACCACACTCACGAAGGCGACCAGCATGGTGACCAGATAGGCTTGCCACTGGTGCTCCCGAGCCAGGCCCGCTTGTTCGAGCAGGGGTGGCAGCGCCACGAAGCTCGACATCAGCAGGGTGTGAACGCAGAGGATGCCGAGGTTGAGCTTGAGCAGGCGAGGGTTGGTGAGCACGGTGCGAAAACCGCCGCGCACCATGGCGGACTCGCGATTTTGCAGGTGAGCCGCCGGGGTCGGCACCACCCAGATCACCATGGCGATGGCCGCCAGCGCCAGCAGGGCGATGAGCCAGAACAGACCGGAGAGTCCCACCGCCTGGGTGATCAGGGGGCCGGTCACCATGGCGATGGCGAAGGTGATGCCAAAGCTCACCCCGATGAAGGCCATGGCCTTGGTGCGATTCTGCTCCCGGGTGAGATCCGACAGGAGCGCCATGACGGCGGCGGAGATGGCGCCGCTCCCCTGCAGGGCGCGCCCGACGATAACCCCCCAGATGGAGTCGCTCAGGGCGGCGATGACACTGCCCAGCGCAAACATCAGCAGGCCGCCGACGATGAGGGGTTTGCGGCCGATGCGATCGGAGAGCAGGCCGAAGGGGATCTGGAACAGCGCCTGGGTCATGCCGTAAATGCCGATGGCAAGGCCGATCAGCGCCTCGGAAGCACCCGCCAGGGACATGCCGTAGGTGGTCAGCACCGGCAGGACCATAAACATGCCGAGCATGCGCAGCGAGAAGACGGAGCCGAGCGCCCAGGTCGCGCGGCGCTCGCCCCTCGTCATGGTGAAATCATTCATGATGGCCTCGATAGGTCAGGGAGAAGAGACAGAAAGGGGCGGATGACAAGGCACGCCACACCCGAAAAAGCCGACAAGGTGCCCCGTGGGGCGGGCCTCATAATAACAGAGCCGGGAAGGTTCCCGGCTCTGGATTTCATGTATTTAGGGGTGCAGTTCACACTATCAGGGCAGCATGCTCACCAGCACGGGCGCTGCGTCCGGCTGGAAGTCCACCGACATCATCACGCTCAGACAGGTGAAGATGATGACGATGATGGAGAACATGTCAGCTCCAGCCTCAGGGCAGCATGCTCACCAATACAGGCGCGGCATCCGGCTGGAAGTCCACCGACATCATCACGCTGAGGCAGGTGATGGTGACGATGGAGAACATGAACAGCTTGCGCGCCCAGAGGGAGTCATCCACCGCCGCCTTGTAGCCAGACAGCGCCATCCCCAGCCACCAGACGCTCACCGCGGTGGCGACGATCAGGTACTTGTAACCGGCGTAACCGCCGAGGAACAGCATCAGGGTCGGCACCATGAACGCCAGTATGTAGAGGGTGATGTGGTGCTTGGCCACAGAAATGCCCTTCACCACCGGCAACACGGGGATGTTGGCGGCCTGGTAATCCTTGAAGCGGAAGATGGCAATCGCATAGGAGTGCGGCATCTGCCACAGGCTGAAGATCGCCAGCAGGATAAGCGCCCCCGAGTCGAACTGGCCGCTCACCGCGCAGTAGCCGATGACGGGTGGCGCGGCGCCAGAGAGGCTGCCGACCAGGGTGCCATAGACAGAGTGACGCTTCATGTAGAGGCTGTAGACCCCCACATAGACCAGGAAGCCCAGCACCGCCAGCAAGGCGGCCAACGGGTTGGCCGCGAAGTAGAGCAGTGCAATGCCCGCAACGCCCAGCGCCGTCGCATACCAGAGCGAGACGCCTGGCGCGATCAACCCCTTCACCAGGGCGCGGTTCTTGGTGCGCTCCATGATGCAGTCGATGTCCCGGTCGATGTAGTTGTTGAACACGCAACCGGAGGCCACCACCAGTGACACCCCCACCATGGTCAGGATGAACAGGGGCACATCCAGGCTCCCCTTCGAGGCCAGCAGGAAGCCGCCGATAACCGAGATGAGGTTACCGAAGATGATGCCCGGCTTGGTCACTTGCAGGTATTGCTTCATCATCACATCAACCCGCTCAGTGAACCATCATGTTGATGTTGAGGTTGTACATGATCCACAGGGAACCCACGACCACGATGGCGATGATGAGCACGGTAAAGACCAGTGCCACCAGGTTCCAGCGCTCCTCGGAGGAGGTGTTCATGTGCAGGAAGTAGATCAGGTGCACGAAGATCTGCACCACCGCCATGCCGACCACGGTGCCGAGCACCATGGCATGGGAAGCGGAGCCGTCCATCACCATCCAGAACGGGATTGCGGTCAGGATGAGTGACAGCACGAAGCCTGTCATGTAGGACTTGATGCTGCCGTGGCTGGCGCCGTGATTGTCAACGGAATGACTCATTACATGACCCCCATCAGATAAACCACGGTGAAGACGCAGATCCACACCACGTCCAGGAAGTGCCAGAACAGGCTCAGGCACATCAGGCGCGTGCGGTTGCGCTCGGTCAACCCCTTCTTGCTGATCAGTACCATCATCACGATGATCCAGATAAGGCCGCTGGTCACGTGGATACCGTGGGTACCGACCAGGGTGAAGAAGGCGGACAGGAAGCCGCTGCGATCCGGGCCCGCATCATTGACGATCAGATGATGGAACTCGTAGATCTCCATGGCGATGAAGCCGGCGCCAAGCAGGAAGGTGACCAGCAGCCAGGTGTTGACCGCGGAGACCTTGTTCTTGTTCATGGCCAGCATGCCGAACCCGAAGGTGATGGAGCTCAGCAGCAGCAGCATGGTTTCGGCGAACACGAACGGCAGTTCGAAGATGTCCTTGCCGGTGGGACCGCCGGCGGTGCCGTTGACCAGGACCGCATAGGTCGCGAACAGGGTCGCGAACAGGATGCAGTCACTCATCAGGTAGATCCAGAAGCCGAATACCTTGGTGGCACCGGCATCATGGTGCCCATCCTCATGGGCACCGTGAGAGTGATGTAGAACGTCAGTCGCCATGGAGTTAAGCCACCTTGTTGATATTGTCGAAATGCTGACCTTCGATGCGCTCGATCTCGTCAACCTGTACGTAGTAGTCCACATCGTCGTTGAAGCTGTGGATGATCCAGGTGGCGATCATGCCGACGAAGCCGGCGATGGCCATCCACCAGATGTGCCAGATCATGGCAAAGCCAAACACCACGCTGAAGGCGGCGATGATGACACCGGCACCTGAGTTCTTCGGCATGTGGATGGGAGCGTACTTGGCCGGCTGGCGATAGGCGCTGCCGTCCTCTTTAGCTTCCCAGAAGGCGTCCAGACCGGTCACCTTGGGCTCGATGGCGAAGTTGTAGAACGGCGGCGGAGAGGACGTAGCCCACTCCAGGGTACGGCCACCCCAGGGATCGCCGGTCCAGTCACGGTTCTTCTCGCGGTCACGGATACTGACCACGACCTGGATCAGCTGGCACAAGACACCGATAGCGATGAGGCCGGCGCCGCAGGCGGCAACCACCAGCCAGCCATGGAACTCGGGATCGATGTTCTGACTGACACGACGGGTCATGCCCATGAAGCCCAGCACGTAGAGCGGCATGAAGGCCACGAAGAAACCGGTGATCCAGAACCAGAACGCACGCTTGCCCCAGACGTCATCGAGCTTGAAGCCGAACGCTTTCGGGAACCAGTAGGTGATACCGGCGAAGCAACCGAACACCACGCCTCCGATGATGACGTTGTGGAAGTGGGCGATCAGGAACAGGCTGTTGTGCAGCACGAAGTTGGCAGCCGGCACGGAGAGCAGTACCCCTGTCATCCCACCCACGGTGAAGGTGATGATGAAGCCGACGGTCCACAGCATGGGGGAGCTGAACTCGATGCGACCACGGTACATGGTGAACAGCCAGTTGAAGATCTTCACCCCGGTCGGGATGGAGATGATCATGGTGGTGATGCCGAAGAAGGCATTCACGTTGGCGCCAGACCCCATGGTGAAGAAGTGGTGCAGCCAGACCACGAAGGAGAGCACGGTAATGGCCACCGTCGCCCACACCAGGGAGGTGTAGCCGAACAGCTTCTTCTTGCAGAAGGTCGCCACCACTTCGGAGAAGATCCCGAATACCGGCAGCACCAGGATATACACCTCGGGGTGACCCCAGGCCCAGATCAGGTTGATGTACATCATCATGTTGCCACCCATGTCATTGGTAAAGAAATGGGTACCCAGGTAACGGTCTGCGGTGAGCAGGGCGATGGTGACGGTCAGGATCGGGAAGGAGGCGATGATCAGGATGTTGGCGCACAGGGCTGTCCAGGTGAACACCGGCAGACGCATCATGGTCATGCCGGGGGCACGCATCCGGATGATGGTGGCAAAGAAGTTCACGCCGGTCAGCAGGGTCCCCAGACCCGAAATCTGCAGACTCCAGATCCAGTAATCGACCCCGACCCCGGGACTGAACTCCAGCCCCGACAAGGGCGGATAGGCCAGCCAGCCGGTCTGGGCGAATTCACCGACCCCGAGGGAGACGTTGATCAGCACCACGGCCGCGGCGGTAAACCAGAAGCTCAGGTTGTTCAGGAAGGGGAAGGCGACGTCACGGGCACCGATCTGCAGCGGCACCACGATGTTCATCAGGCCGATCACCAGCGGCATGGCCACGAAGAAGATCATGATGACGCCGTGGGCGGTGAAGATCTGATCGTAGTGGTGCGCGTTCAGGTAGCCTTCGCTACCGGCGGAGGCCATGACCTGCTGACCACGCATCATGACCGCATCGGCGAAGCCGCGCAGCAGCATGACCATGCCCAGGATGAGATACATGATACCGAGGCGCTTGTGGTCCACAGAGGTGAACCACTCTTTCCACAAATATTGCCACTTGCCGTAATAAGTGATGAGACCGGCAATCGCCAGCCCACCCAAGATGATACCGGCTATCGTAACCATGATGATGGGTTCATGGTACGGAACAGCCTCGAGTGTCAATTTTCCAAACATCGATTATTCCTCGGATCCTGCTTTCACACTCTTGTCAGCCATGGACGTGGCCATGTGTCCGGCATGCTCGTCGTGACTCATGGCCGCGTGGTCCATGGGCTCTGCTTTTGCAGCGTCATGGTTCATGGCCTTGTGGTCCATGGGTTCTGCTTTCGCGGCGTCATGCTTCATGGCCTCGTGGTCCATGGCGCCATCTTTTGCAGCGTCATGGCCGCCATGGGACATGCCGCCCATGAACTTGTTGATCACATTGACGAACAGCTTGGGATCGGCGCTGGCGAAGTACTCAACCGGGTGGTTTTCGCTCTTCTTGGCCAGGGCATCGAACTCACCCATGGTGCTCAGCATCTTGGGAGACTGTTTCACCTTGGCGACCCAGGCATCGAAACCGGCCTGGTCCTGGGTGGCAATCGCCTTGAACTTCATGCCAGAGAAACCGGCACCGCTGTAACTGCCGGAGATCCCCTTGTACTGACCCGCCTCGTTGGCAATCAGGTGCAGCTTGGTTTGCATCCCGGCCATGGCGTAGATCTGACCGCCCAGCTGGGGGATGAAGAAGGAGTTCATCACTGTGTCTGAGGTCACCCGGAAGTTGATCGGGGTGTTGACCGGGAAGGCCAGCTCGTTGACCGAGGCGATACCCAGCTCCGGATAGACAAACAGCCATTTCCAGTCCAGCGATATCACATCGACCTGGATCGGCTTGACGTCAGATTCCAACGGCTTGTAGGGGTCGAGGGAGTGGGAGGTTTTCCAGGTAATCACCGCCAGGATGGCGACAATAATGACGGGCACGGTCCAGACGACCGCTTCAATCTTGTTGGAGTGAGACCAATCCGGGGTGTATTTGGCAGTGGTATTGGATGCTCTGTATTTACGAGCAAATGCCACCGTCATAATAATCACAGGAATCACCACGATTAACATCAACCCGAGTGCGGTCAATATCAGTGACTTCTGCTCCAGACCAACCTGCCCCTTGGGGCTCATCAGTGCCATGTCGCAGCCACTCAGCAAGCCAGCGGTTGCCATCAACAGCAAAGCGCCCAAGCCCCTCTTTACTTCAAAAGGTCTCATGCAATGTCCTCATCGTTTCAAGGCTTATTGGTATAATAAAAATGCCGCATTTTATTGCATCAGACCGCCATGTGAACAACATGAAAAATTAATCCCGAAATTGTTTTAAGAGTGGTGACAACAGGTATCAGATGTTAATCACTTGACAGCGACCAATTTATTAAATTCACAGTTCATCAATTCATCTTCCATTAATTTATTCCCTCGCCAAAATCGCTCACCAATTAATCAAAACGGCCCATTACCCTTATTTTCAGAGGGATAAACAGGGCAAAAAAGAGCCATTCAACCCCCTCTTGATGCACAAGCGCCCTCACCATTCCTTGATCTGGATGCGCATATTCCGAGGTGGAATAAAAAAATAATTAATCAAACGAATGTATGATTAACTTCCCAGGACCGATGGAGGTGCAGAAGGGGCTGCCCTGTCTGAGGCCCACCATAAAAAACGGGCCTCATACAAGGCCCGTTGACGACAACACCCCACCACTGCGTCTCCCTCAGGGGTGTTTATGCTCCATTCGGGTCGCCACGGCGATCCGGTTCCAGGCATTGATGGTAACCACCTGCATCAAGCACTGGGCCAGCAGGGTTTCCCCAAGCAGGGCCAGGGCCTGTTGGTAGGTCTCATCGGTGAGCCCGCGCTCGCCGATCAGGGTCACCTCGTCGGTCAGGGCCAGCACGGCCCGCTCCCGCTCGTCGAACAGCGGGGATTCGCGCCAGGCGGCTAGCGCCAACAGGCGCTGCGGGCTGTCACCGTGTTTCATGGCCACCTCGGCGTGCATCTCGATGCAGTAGGCGCAGCCGTTGAGCATGGAGGCCCGCAGTTTGATGAGCTCCTTGAGCGACAGGGGAATATCGGTCCCGCCGAGATAGGCCTCGAGCCCCATCATGGCCGAGACGGCGGCGGGTACCTGGCTGGCAAGCTGGATACGATCTGACATGGCAATACTCCTGAGGTGAGCGCCCCCCTTGGGCGATGAGCACATTGTTCACACTTTCATCCATGGATAGAATACCGCCATAACCTGCAACAGTTTTGCGCTTATCGCAAAGGTATACCCATGCTGGATCGCGTCCGCATCCTGGCTCAGGTGGTGGAATCGGGAAGTTTCTCCCGGGCCGCCCGGGCCCTCAACCTGGCCCCCTCCTCGGTGACCCGCACCATAGATGCGCTGGAGCAACAGCTGGGGATCCCGCTATTCAAGCGCAGCACCCGTCAACTGGTGTTGACCGAGCAGGGTGAGTACTTCCTTGCACGCTCGGTGCGCCTGCTGGAGGAGGCGGATCAGCTGGTGCAATCCCTGCAGCCCCTGCCGGTGGCGCCAGAGGGCCCGCTTCGGGTCTCGGTGTTCGAGAGCTTCGGCGCCGCCTGGCTGGCACCGCGCCTGCCGGCCTTCCTGGCCCGCTACCCCGGGGTGCGGCTCGAGATCGAGCTCGACAACCGGCTGGTGGATCTCGACGCCGAAAACGTGGACGTTGCGGTGCGCATAGGGCGCCCCGTGGACAGCGGCCTCCATAGCCGCCATCTGCTCACCAACCGGACCCTGCTGGTCGCCTCCCCCGCTTATCTGGCGCGCCATGGCGAGCCCGCCCACCCCGATGAGCTGGCACACCACAACTGCCTGATCCGCGGCCATGGCCGTCAGCGCCAGCATTGGTATTTCCGGCAAGGGGCGCTGCGGCACAGGGTCGCGGTGCGGGGCAACCTTGCCTCGGTCGGCGGCACGCCGCTGCTGTGCGCGGCCCAGGCGGGCACCGGCATCCTGCTGCTGTCGAGCTGGATGGTGCAACAGGGGATCGACGATGGCACTCTGCAGCCGCTGTTGCCGGACTGGCAGGCCTCCCCGTACGAGGATCGCCATGACGAGATCCATGCGGTCTTTCGCGGCGGCCGCTTCTTGAAGCCCCAGACCCGCGCCTTCATCGACTTTCTGATCGAGGTGATGAAGCCCCTGCAAGTGCCGCGCTGATGACTGCGTCCTGGCCATGACTTATGGGAAAAGCAAACGCCGGGCAGAGTGCCCGGCGTCCGGTGTGAACAGCACGTTCAGCGGAAGAGTTCAGCCCGCGGGTTCAGCGGGCATTGCGCCCATCCGGGGGTGAGGTGACGCCGCGATAATCCCCATAGGGGAAGACGCTGCGCAGGCGCTGGGCCACGGGCTCAGGGATGGAGCGGGAGAAGACCAGCCTGACACCGTTGCCATCGCGCTGACCCAGGATGCGCCCCCGTACCGGCTCCTGCTGCAGGATCTGCTTGGCCTGGGCCAGGAAGCGCGGCGGCACAGAGCCTCGCTTCAGCAGTACCTTGCCAGGCTGCAACCGGATCTCGAACAGGGCGCCCCGCCCCAGCTTCATAAGCCACCAGATGAGGGCTATCGCCACCAACAAAGACAACCAGGCCATCCGCTTGCTCCTTGAATACCTCAGTTTTCGTCAGTATAGGCCAGCGTCGACTGGCAATTATTTGGCGAGCCTCACGCTTTGTCCATCACGCTGGCGAGCGTCTCAGCAATCCTTCCCCCAGGCCACCAGCGTCTCACGATAGAGCGCCAGCAGTGCCTGATCCCGCACCGCCACCCCGACCCGCTGAGCGGGGAAGCCCGCCCACTCATCGTGGGGATGGGACTTGCCGTCGAACTTCTGCAGGGTATGGCCGATGGCGGGGCCATGGTCGATGACTCGCACCGGGCCCTCCCGCAGGGTGAACAGCTCGGGATCGATTACATAGGCGATGGCGGACGGATCGTGCACGTGGCAACCATTGAGGCCGATGCGCTCGGAATAGAAGCGCAGGTAGAAGCGGCTCACCGCCCACAGGAAGCGGCCGGGCTCACCGGCGTCGTCCCGCAGGGCATCCAGATAGGCACTGCTGAAGAAGCTCTGCTGGGTCACGTCCAGCCCGATGATCACCACGGGCCAGGGGGCGGTGAACACCCGGTCGGCCGCCTCGGGATCGTCGTGAATGTTGGCCTCGGCATAGGGGGTCACGTTGCCGCGATGGCCGTTGACGCCAAAGGCGCCCCCCATCACCACCACCTGCTTCACCAGCGCGGTGATCTCGGGGGCGGCCTCGAGCGCCAGCGCCAGGTTGGTGAGGGGCCCGATTGTCACCAAGGTGATCTCGCCGGGGTTGGCCTTCACCGTCTCGACGATGTATTGCCAGGCCGGGCGAGGATCCGGCGCCAGAGTCACCTCCCCCGCCTCCACGTCCCCCAGCCCGCTCGGGCCGTGCACCACAGTGGTCGGCCCCACGGGTTCGCGCAGCAGTGGCGCGGCGGCGCCCTGGGCCACCTCCGCCCTCATACCGTATTTCTGCTTGAGCCAAAGGGCGTTGCGGGTCCCGTTCTCTATGGTGGCGTTGCCAAACACCGTGGTGATGGCGAGCAAGTCGATGGCGGGGTGGGCCTCGGCAAAGAGTATTGCCATGGCGTCGTCAATACCGGGATCGGTATCCAGAATGATCTTGTGGGTCATGGGGCCTCCATACGGCAGAAGTGCCAGTGTAGCGACCTCGAGCCCGTTTAACAGCGTCAGGATCACAGCCTCGACCTTTGACTCCCTCCCACTCCGCCGATCGGCGACATCTTGAGCACCTCATCCAGGAGCCTGTGATGGTCAGGGGCCGGAGTGACGACATTCTGGACAGTCGGACCGTCCCCAGCCCCCCGCGCCTTGTGAGCAGGCCTGCGAGATGGTATCACTTGGCCTCACTCTCCCACTCCTCGTCGAGGCGCCAACGTGATCACCCTGATTAAAGAGTCTGACCAGCTGAAGATGCCCTGGAAAAACAAGCAGGGCACCACGGCCCAGATCCTTGTCTCTCCCCCGGGCTCGAGCCTGGACAAGCTCGATTTTGACTACCGACTGAGCTCGGCCCCCATCAAGGCGGCGGGCCCCTTCTCCAAGTTTCCCGGCTATCAGCGCATCCTGCTGCCCGTCAGCGGCGCCGGTTTCGTGCTCAACGGCCACCCCTATGCCACCTTCGAGGCGGCCCATTTCAGCGGGGATGATGAGACCCACTGCGAGCTGCTGAAAAAGGAGGTGACGGATTTGGGGCTCATCTACGACCCGAAACGCCTCAGCGCCAACGTGCGGGTGCTCAATGTGCCCTTCCCCCTGACCCTCACCCTGGAGACGGACAAGACCTACCTCTGCCATCTGCTGAGCGGTCAGCTCGAGGTGGATGGCCGAGCCGTCGCGGTCAACGAGACCCTGGTGGTCACGGGGGAAGAGAGCATACGACTGGAGTGTCAGAAGAAGACGGCCATCGCCTTCTTTACCCTGCAGCCGATCGGCTAAACAACAGGCAGGATCAGCGTTTGGGGGCCCGGCCTCCACTATCGAGGCAAGCCTGCATGCTGTCGTAGGGTTCGTAGTACTTGGTGCGGCTGTAGTAGGTGCCGCCCTTGGGATGGCAGATGCCGTTGCGGCTCTTCTTGACCGGGGGCTCCGCCGCCAGCGCGATGGCACACATCAGCAGCAGACAGCAGCCGAGCACCCATTTGATTGCTCTCATTCTCTCTATCCGTTCGGTTCATCAGCGGGACGCTGGCCCGTTTGCGGCCCAGTCTATCTCATTGATTCTCCGGCTACCGCCGGTCAGATCATGAAAAGAGACGCTTATTCACCGCCCTTCTCCCCCGATGTAAACCCAAATAAAAAAGCCGGGAGATCCCGGCTTTTTAATGTCATGACAGGCAAAGCGGCTTAGCCGACCTTGAAAGCGCCCTTCATCATGGCGAAGTGGCCGGGGAAGGAGCAGAAGAAGGTGAGATCCTTGCCTGCCAGCCCTTCGGTCTTGAAGGTGACGCTGGTGCTCTCGCCGCCGCCCACCAGCTTGGTGTGCGCCAGTATCCTGGCATCGTCCTTGGGCAGGTAGTCGTGATCGACACCGGCGCTCATGCCCGCGGTGGCGACGGCCTGATAGTCGGCGGTGTTGGCCAGCACCCAGTTGTGACCCATGTTGGCCACCGGCAACTTGCCTGTGTGATTGAGAGTCACCGTCACCTCCTTGCAAGTGGCCGGCACGCTCATCTCTTTGAGGTTGTACTGCATGGCGTCATTGCCTTCGATGACCAATGCGCACTCATCGGCCAGCACCGGGGCTGCCAGTGAACTCAGAAGCAGCAGGGTTAACACCTTTTTCATCATCTTCTCCTTTGATTGACGAGGAATGGCAACACCCTTGTCTGGCGAATCGCTCGGCGACACGCTAAAGATGCTGTCATGATCGATCTTTATTGTACCCAAATGTCGCCGGAGGAAGACGGCTTTTGCTCAAAGCTGCGGACCAGGTCACTCCCCGATGGCATTGACGGTGAAACAGATCCGCAGGCTCACCGCCAGCGTCGCTTAATTATTTCCAGTCAAGTCCGGCGTCAGGGGCTCGTCAACCCAGGCCCCCTTGGCTAAGCTGCTCCCCGTCGACGACTTTCACGAGAATGCAAGATGAAGACCCTCTCCCTGGCCCCCCTCAGCCTGCTGCTCTGTCTGATGCTGCTGACCGCCTGTCAGCCGGCCCCGATCCAGACCCGCATTCAGGGTAGCACCATGGGCACCTACTACGCGGTGACCCTGAGCGATCCCTTCCCCGGCGGCCAGGTTGCGCTGCAGGGGGAGGTCGATGCCCTGCTGGCGCGACTCAACCAGGAGATCTCCACCTATGATCCGGACTCCCTCATCTCCCGCTTCAACCGGAACGCAGGCAAGGCCCCCATGCCCATACCGGCCAGCATGGCCAGGATAGTGCGGCAGGGCATGGATGCGGGACGCCTCACCCGGGGCAAACTGGACGTCACCGTGGGTCCCCTGGTCAACCTGTGGGGCTTCGGGCCGGACAAGCGTCCGGTCAAGCGGCCCACCGCGGAGCAGATCACCCAGGCACGGGAGCGGGTCGGCATCGACAAGCTGAGCCTGACGCCGCAAGGGGACCACTTCCTGCTCGGCAAGAGCATCCCCAACCTTTATCTGGATCTCTCCACCCTGGGGGAAGGGGCTGCCTCGGACGAGATAGCCACGCTGCTGGAGCGCAAGGGGGTGCACAACTACCTCGTCGAGGTGGCAGGCGCCGTGCGCAGCAAGGGGCATAACGACAAGGGCAACCCCTGGCGAGTGGCCATCGTCGAGCCCTCAGACAGGCCGGGCGCCATCGAGGACGTGGTCACCCCGCACGGCATGGCCCTCAGCACCGCAGGCAGCTATCGCAACTATTACGAACTCGATGGCCGACGCTACTCCCACATCATCGATCCCGCCACTGGCGAGCCCGTCACCCACAAGCTGGTCTCCGCCAGCGTCATCACCCCGACCGCGCTCGAGGCCGACGCCCTCGATACCGCCCTCATGGTGATGGGGCCGGAGCAGGCGATGGCCTTTGCCACCGAGCACAAGCTGGCGGTCTATCTCATCGAGAAGACGGATCAGGGGTTTGCGGCGCGCCACACCCCGGAGTTCGCCCCCTATCTGGTGCGCAGGCAGCCATGAGCAACGAGGCCCCGCAATGCGGGGCCTCTTCATGATGGCGCGTTATTCAATGGGGACCCGATGGGGCGCCGGGGTGACCGCCTGCTTGGGCAGTTGCAACGTGAGGATGCCGTTGTCGAAGCGGGCGCTGACCTTGTCCGGCGCCACCTCCACCGGCAGTTCGACGGTGCGTGACACGCTGCCATAGTAGCGCTCGCTGCGCAGAGCCCTGTCCTCCTTGTTCTGACTGTCGTGCTGGCGGATCTCCGCCTTCAGGGTCACCAGCTTGCCGTGCACGTCCACGTGGATGTCCTCTTTAGCCACCCCGGGCAGCTCGGCCTGCAGCAGGTAACCACCGTCGCTCTCCCTCAGATCCAGCTTGATCTGGCTGGGCAGGGGATCCCCGTGCAGGGGCCGGATGTAGAAACCGGAGGCCATGTCGTGGAACAGGTCATCAAACAGGCTGGTTCGGCTCGGTAGCAAACTCATTTGATTCCTCCTTATGGTGCGGGTAAAACATCGGCGGGCCCGCTGCCCGTCTGCAGATCGCCGGGATCTGCCTCCCTTCAAGTCTAAAAAACGGATGGAACCGCGCCACTGTCATCTCGTGCCCGGTTGACGGAGATCAAGTACGCGCCATGATTTTTTGCGGCCCGGCTCTGCGCTCGGCGGGAAAAACGGGGACCCTTCCCATGTTCAATTGCCTGCCTGCGGACTTTGGTGGCACACTTCTCCCACCAGCCCGCAGCGCCTCGATGCAAGACAGATGCAGACACCGGATCCCGCACCAGAGAAGAAAGCACAGCCCAAACCCAGGCGCATCCTGCTGGTCAACGAGCAGCGATCCTTCCAGATGATGATGAAGGCGATGCTGATCAACATCGGCATCAGCCGCATCACCTACATCAATTCCGCCGACGAGGCGCGCCGTCGCTGCCAGAAAGAGAGCTTCGACATCTATCTGCTCGACTACGAGCTGGGGGCGGGTGAGAACGGCCGCCAGTTGCTGGAGAGCCTGCGGGATCAGCAGCTGATCCCGCCCCAGAGCGTGGTGATCATGGTCAGCAGCGACAGCTCCCGCGCCATGGTGCTGAGCGCCCTTGAAGCCGAGCCCGACGAATACCTGATGAAACCCTTCTCCCAGGAGCAGTTCTCGTTTCGCTTGAAGCGCGCCCTCGCCCGCCGCCAGGCCCTGGAGAGCGTCTTCACCGCCCTCACCCGGGATGACCTGCCGGCGCTGGTCGAAGCCTGCGCCAGGCAGGCCGATGCGGCGCCGCGCTTCGCCAACTTCTGCCGCTGCCTGCAGGCCGACACCCAGCTCAAGCTCGGCCAGGCCAAGGAGGCGCGCAGCCTGATGCGCCAGCTGCTGGCCGGCCAGGAGAACAGCTGGGCCAGACTGACTCTGGGCAAGGCCTGCTACCGTCTGGCACTCTATGACGAGGCGGTGAGCCACCTGCAGGCGACGCTGAAGAACACCCCCCTGATGGTGGAGGCCCATCTCTGGCTGGCGGAGTCCCTGCTCTCCCTGGGCAAGGAGGAGCTGGCCCAGCAGGAGCTGCGCCGGGCGGTGGACATCTCCCCCCAGTCGGTGCAGCTCTCCCGCCGCCTGGCAGAGGTGTGCCTGCTGCGCCACGACTACGGCCAGGCCAAGGATGTGTTGCTCTCCCTCATCGACCTGTCGCGCAACTCCATCCATCGCACGCCCCACTACCTGGGGGCCTACATCCAGACCCTGACGCTCTATGCCCTCAACAGCAACGACGGTTATCACATCGCCAATCTGCAAAAGCAGGTGAACTCCGCCCTGTCGCGCATTCGCGATTCCCTGATGATGTCGGAGTTCAACTACCCGGTGTTCGAGCAGATCTGTCAGGCCAGGGTCCGGATTGCCCTGGGAGAACTGCTCAAGGGCAAGAAGATGCTCTATCGCGCCAACCAGAACTGGCTGGACAAGCCCGAGACCATGCCCCCCGCCCTGCTCGGCGAGACCATACTCGCCCTCTACCAGCTCGGGGAGTTCGAGTACGCCGAGAGCCTGCAATCCCTGCTGGCACAGGACGAAGACCGGCTGCTCACCACCTGCATCCAGGTGACTCGCGACGACAAGACGGTGCAGGAGCGCCGTCAGCGCTACCAGCAACTCAACGATCTCGGCATCAAGGCCTACCAGAGCGGGGAGCTGGAGCAGGCCCTCGGCCATTTCCGCGAAGCCCTGCGCCGGGCGCCCGCCAATACCGGCGCAGCCCTCAACAAGATCCAGGTGCTGCTGCAACTGATGCAGAAGCACCGCAAGAGCCCGGAATTCGGCGCCGAGTGCAAGGAGACCCTGGAGGTGCTGGAGGGCATCCCCCTCAATCCCGCCCAGCAGGATCGCTTCCGCAAGCTGCGCCAGGAATTTAACCAGATAGCCTAACCAGCGGCGCGCCTCCCTCACCTATGCTGATACAGACTCAAGCAAGGAGGGGCGACAGCATGGGGATGTGCCGATACCTGGTGGCAGATGGCCGCCACTGCAGCGAAGAGGCGGGGGATCACGACCTGTGCCACTGGCACGACCCTCATGCCTCTCACTCATCCCCGGACACCGCCGCGGCGCTGGAGCGCTATGTGCGCCAAGGGGGCCTGTGCCACGGATTGCAACTGGCCCGCGCCGATCTCGCCGGTCTCAACCTGGTGAACAGAGAGGGGCCACAGGGGTTCCTGCTGGAGCAGTGCAACCTCTATCGCGCCAACCTGCGCGGCGCGCACCTC
The DNA here is from genome assembly GCF_019218845.1 of Aeromonas sp. sif0611. NCBI lineage: Bacteria > Pseudomonadati > Pseudomonadota > Gammaproteobacteria > Aeromonadales > Aeromonadaceae > Aeromonas > Aeromonas sp. sif0611. The sequence goes on from NZ_JAHUWU010000002.1 coordinate 337,282, forward strand.
TACGGTATTCGCATCAAGGGCGGCAGCCTGATGAAGGCCGATGTCAGTGACGCCAACCTGCACTGCGCCGAGTTGCACGACGTCAACCTGCTCGGCATCCGCTGGAAGAACACCCGGCTCGACAACCTGGATACCGGCAGGCGCCTGATGCAGGACAGGAAGGGGCGAAGCGAGCGGGATCCGGTGCAGGCCCGCGTCTGGTTCAAGGAAGCGGAAGAGACCTACCGGGATCTGCGCAAGGCCTCGGAGGCCCAGGGGATCTTCACCATGTCCGGCCGTTACATCCAGCAGGAGCTCACCATGCGCCGCCTGCAGATGCCGTTCTGGTCCTATCACCGATTCGCCTCCTGGATAGTGGATCTCTTCTGCGGCTACGGAGAGGCTCCCATGCGGGTGGTGCTCTTCTCCCTGCTGCTCATCTTCATCTGCAGCATCTTCTACTTCTTCTGCGGCCTCAACTTCGCGGGCAACCACCTCATCTACCGCCCGGAGGCGACCCTCGAAGAGAACGCCACCTTCCTGCTGGAATGCCTCTACTACAGCGTGGTGACCTTCACCACCCTGGGTTATGGCGACTTCACCCCGGTCGGCCTCTCGCGGATCTTCGCCGCCTTCGAGGCCTTCACCGGCAGCTTCACGCTGGCGCTGTTCGTGGTGGTATTTGTCAAAAAGATGACCCGCTGACAACCTGCCCACGATCTTGCTGTGAGGCCGTGATCAAGGCTCATGTGCTGCTCGGAATCCTCACGTATATCTATACGCTCCGGTTCCTGCGCTGCGCTTCACCTTGCTGACAGCCTCTCGCGACAGCTCGTGAACAGGTTACCGATAGCCCGGCACCTGAACTTGCATCCAGACCGGATTCCTAGTCCAATAGCGACTAATAAAAACGACATGAGCATCCCTGACATGAAGATCATCTCTTTCAATATCAATGGCCTGCGCGCCCGTCTTCATCAGTTGCAAGCCATCATCGACAAGCACCAGCCCGATGTGATCGGCCTGCAGGAGATCAAGGTCCACGACGAAGCCTTCCCGGTCGCGGACGTGGAGGCCATGGGCTATCACGTGGTGTTCCACGGCCAGAAGGGTCACTACGGGGTCGCCATCATGAGCAAGCAGGCGCCCATCGACGTGCAGAAGGGGTTCCCCACCGATCCCGAGGATGCCCAGCGCCGCATGATCATGGCCAGTTTCAAGCGGGAAGATGGCTCCCTCATCAAGGTGATGAACGGCTACTTCCCCCAAGGGGAGAGCCAGGATCACGAGACCAAGTTCCCGGCCAAGCAGAAGTTCTACGAGGACCTGCAGCACTACCTCGAGACCCACCACAGCCCGGACGACCAGATAGCGCTGATCGGGGATATGAACATCTCCCCCACGGATCTCGACATCGGCATCGGCGAGGCGAACCGCAAGCGCTGGCTGCGGGATGGCAAGTGCTCCTTCCTGCCCATCGAGCGTGAGTGGATGGAGCGGCTCAAAGGCTTCGGCCTCACCGACACCTTCCGCGCCGCCAACCCCACCGAGTGCGAGCGTTTTTCCTGGTTTGACTACCGCTCCAGGGGCTTTGACGAGAACCGTGGCCTGCGCATCGACCTCATCATGGCGTCCAATGCCCTCAAGGACAAAGTGACCGAGACCGGCATCGACTACGAGCTGCGCGGCATCGAGAAACCCTCCGATCACGCCCCCATCTGGACCTGCTTCGCCTGATCCCGGTGCCGTGCCTCCTGGCCCGGAACTCTGCCATCTCCCGACCCCAGCCCCTGCCGATGCGGGGGCTTTTTTGTTTATAGCCCCGCCATTTCTTAATCCATATCAACTCTTTGGCAGAGCGGGTCTGCCATACCTTGACCTTCTCCTGTTGGTAAGGTTTACATTTCTCATATTCGTCACAGGAAAGATGCACCATGTTGTCATCGAGATTGCCCACAGAACTCATCGCCCGGCTATTGCTGGCGTTGTTGCTCGTCTGCAATCTCACCCTCTGCATCGGCTGGCATGGTGCGGCCACCGCCCTTACAAGCCACTCACCCGACACCACCCTGACCCCGATGGCACAGCCCCATCCCCTGTCTCATGGGTTGCACGGGAGCGAGTCGGTACAGCACGCCGCCATGAACCATGACCAGGCCGGCACAGCTCCCCTCTCCTGCCATTCGGGCACAGTGAATGCGGAGTCCCTGTCGGGGGATGAGTGCCAGATGCAGAGCGGCTTCTCCGGTGCCGCCAATGCGCCTCCCCTGTTCGGCCTGCTGCTGTCATTGCTGCTGCTTCCGCTGTTGTTGCTGCCCCCTTCGTGGCATGTCGGTCCCCTGCTGGACAACTGGCTGCGGGATCCCTTCCTGCGTCTGCGTGGTACCCATCCGCCCTCCTGGCCCAGACGGCATCTGATGCTGTCTGTGCTGCGCCATTAGAAACCACTTCTCCCGTTAGCCCGTGCGATGGTACTGCCATCGCCATGCCGTGCACCGGCCGCTCCGTCGGCGGTGCCCCGATTGTCGGCCAATCCTGTCCACCGCGAGCCGAGCGTCACGTGCCTGTTGCACCGCATCCGCTCACGGCCGGACGGCCCGATACGAGAGAAGAAGTACCATGTCATCACCCAAGACGTTCGCACCCTCGTGCGCCCGGCCCTCCCGCCCGCTGTGTGCCGGAGGCCTGTCATGAACAAGACCCTGTTAATGGCCGCGTTGCTGCTCGCCCTCGGCGCCGGTGGCGGCTACTGGGCCGCCAGCCACCTGCCTGGCGATGGCGCCAGCGCCGAGAAGACGCCCCTCTACTGGGTCAACCCCATGGATCCCCGCGACAAGCGCGACGGCCCCGCCAAGGACAACATGGGGATGGACTTCATTCCCGTCTACGAGGAGCAGAAGAGCGGCTCACCGGGCACCGTCACCATCAGCCCCGAGATCCAGCAGAACCTGGGGGTGCGCCTCGCCAAGGTGGAACGATTGCCCATCCACCAGCAGATCGAGACGGTGGGCTACGTCGGCTATGACGAGGACAGACTGGAGGCGGTCAACGCCCGCATGGCAGGCTGGATCCGCACCCTCGCCATCAAGAGCGAGGGGCAGCAGGTCAGCAAGGGAAGCCTGATTTACGAGCTCTACGCCCCGGATCTGGTCAACGCCCAGCACGAGTACCTGCTCGCCCTCAACACCGCCAACCCGCTGCTGCTGCGCGCCGCCGAGGGCAAGCTCAAGTCCCTGCAGGTGCCGGCAGATCAGATAGCGGCCCTCAAGCGCAGCCGCCATGTGCAGGAGACGGTGCGCATCTATGCCCCGAGCAGCGGTTATGTTTCCGAGCTGAAGGTGCGCGAGGGCCAATACGTGGAGCCCGCCGCGGCGCTCTTTAACATCAGCACCCTCAAGCAGGTGTGGGTCAGTGCCGAGGTGTTCGAGCGCCAGGCGGCGCAGCTGAAGGTGGGCGATCCGGTCACCATGACCCTGGACTACGCCCCCGGTCGCAGTTGGCAAGGTAAGGTGGATTACCTCTATCCCACCCTGGATGCCGCCACCCGCACCCTCAAGGTACGGCTGCGCTTTGCCAACCCGGACGAATTTCTGAAACCCAATATGTTCGCCAAAGTAAACATTCGTACTGGTCAGGGAGAGCCCCGGCTGGTGGTGCCAAGCGAGGCGGTGATCCGCACCGGCAGCCAGGACAGGCTGGTGCTGGCGCTGGGAGATGGCAGCTTCAAGTCGGTCGCCGTCACCCTGGGCCCCCAGTTTGGTGACAAGGTGGCCATCAAGGCGGGGGTGGAGGCTGGGGACAGCATCGTCAGCTCGGCCCAATTCCTGCTCGACTCCGAATCGGCCATCGATTCAGACTTCCAGCGCATGACGGCGGTGCGCCCGGCTCAGGTGTGGACCCAGGGCGAGGTTGAAAGCATCGATCTGGCCAACCGCACCCTGATGGTCTCCCACCAGCCCATCCCCGAGTGGCAGTGGCCTGCCATGGAGATGGAGTTCACCGTGGCGGACGGGGTCGACATGAGCAAGCTGACCGAGGGTCAGACCCTGCATCTGCAAGTGATGCAGGAGGGAGATGAGTACCGCATCACCACCATCCATCAGGAGAGTGCTCCGGCCAGCGCTGATGCGCCGGCAAAGGATGAGATGGAAGGGATGGATCATAGCCAGATGGAGAAGAAATCATGACCCCCTCCATCATTCGCGGCTTTGCCAACAACCGCTCTTCACTTTCTGCGCCCCATGAGAAAGGAGTCCAATCATGATTCCTGCCATCATTCGCTGGTCCGTGGGCAACCGCTTTCTGGTGCTGCTGCTGACCGTCATGCTTACCGCCTGGGGGCTCTGGTCGGTCAAGCAGACCCCGGTAGACGCCCTGCCGGATCTCTCCGACGTGCAGGTGATCATCAAGACGGCCTACCCGGGCCAGGCGCCCCAGGTGGTGGAGGATCAGGTGACCTACCCGCTCACCACCGCCATGCTGGCGGTGCCGGGGGCCACCACGGTACGCGGCTACTCCTTCTTCGGCGACTCCTTCGTCTATGTGCTGTTTGACGACAACACCGACCTCTACTGGGCCCGCGCCCGGGTGCTGGAGTATTTGAGCCAGGTTGCGCCCAACCTGCCCGCCTCCGCCCGCCCCCAGCTCGGCCCCGATGCTACCGGGGTGGGCTGGGTCTACCAGTACGCGCTGGTGGACAGAACCGGCAAACATGACCTCAGCGAGCTCACCTCGCTGCAGAACTGGTTGCTCAAGTTCGAGCTGCAGACGGTGGACGGCGTCTCCGAGGTCGCCACCGTGGGCGGCATGGTGCGCCAGTATCAGGTGCGGGTCGACCCGGACAAGCTGCGCGCCTACGGCATCCCGCTCTCCCTTATCGAGACCGCCATCCAGCAGGGCAACCAGGAGACCGGCGCCTCCGTCATCGAGATGGCGGAAGCGGAGTACATGGTGCGCTCGAACGGGTACCTCAAGAGCGTGGAGGATCTGAAGCAGATCCCGCTTGGTACCAATGTACGCGGCGCCCCGCTGCTGCTGGGTGACGTGGCGGATGTGGTCACCGGCCCCCAGAGCCGACGCGGCGTCGCCGAGCTCAACGGCGAGGGGGAAGTGGTGGGTGGCATCATCGTCATGCGTTTCGGCGAGAACGCCCAGCACACCATAGACGGGGTCAAGAAACGGCTCGCAGAGCTCAAAAGCAGCCTGCCGGAAGGGGTGGAGATCGTCACCGTCTACGATCGATCCGATCTTATCCAACGCGCCATCGACAACCTCTCCGGCAAGCTGCTGGAGGAGTTCGCGGTGGTGGTGCTGGTCTGCCTCGCCTTCCTGTTCCACCTGCGCTCATCCCTGGTGGTGGTCATCTCCTTGCCCATCGCCATCCTGACCGCCTTCATCGTCATGCACCTGCAGGGGATCAACGCCAACATCATGTCGCTGGGGGGCATCGCCATCGCCATCGGCGCCATGGTGGATGGCGCCATCGTGATGATCGAGAACGTCCACAAGCATATAGAGCGCACCGAGCTGACGGAGAAGAACCGCTGGCAAGTGATCGTCGAGGCGAGCATCGAGGTGGGCCCCGCCATCTTCTTCTCCCTGCTGATCATCACCATCAGCTTCCTGCCGGTGTTCGCGCTGGAGGCGCAGGAGGGGCGGATGTTCCACCCGCTCGCCTACACCAAGACCTATGCCATGGCGGCGGCGGCCGGGCTCGCCATCACGCTGGTGCCGGTGATCATGGGCTACTTCATCCGTGGCAAGGTGCTGGCGGAGCAGGCCAACCCGCTGAACCGTGGCTTAAGCCAGGCATATGTGCCGCTGCTCAAGGCCGTGCTGGCCCGTCCGAGAACCACGCTGGCCATCGCCGCTGTGGTGACGGTGGCAGGCTTCTGGCCCCTCAAGTACCTGGGCTCGGAGTTCATTCCGCCGCTCGATGAGGGGGACATCATGTATATGCCCACCACTGCGGCCAACATCTCGGTGGGCAAGGCGCGGGAGATTTTGCAGCAGACCGACAAGCTCATTCGCACCGTGCCCGAGGTGCAGAACGTGTTCGGCAAGGCAGGCCGCGCCGACTCGGCCACAGACCCTGCAGACCTCGTGATGATGGAGACCAGCATCCAGCTCAAGCCCCGCGACCAGTGGCGCCCCGGCATGACCCCTGAGAAGCTGAAAGAAGAGCTAGACTCCCTCATCCGCTTCCCCGGTCTCACCAACGCCTGGGTGCCCCCCATCAAGACCCGTATCGACATGCTGGCCACCGGCATCAAGACCCCGGTCGGCATCAAGATTGCGGGGCCCGACCTCAAGGTCATTCAGGGGCTCGGCCAGCAGCTTGAGCAAGTAGTCGGCAAGGTGGAGGGCGCCTCATCGGTCTACGCAGAGCGGGTGGCCGGTGGTCGCTACGTCAAGGTGGACATCGACCGGCTGAAAGCGGCCCGTTACGGCCTCAACATTGCCGACGTGCAGGCGGTGCTCGCCACCGCGGTGGGCGGCATGGAGGTGGGACAGACCATCGAGGGGCGCGAGCGCTACCCCATCAACTTGCGCTACCCCCAGAGCTACCGCGATTCTGTGGCCAGCCTGGAGCTGCTGCCGCTGGTGACCCCGAGCGGCGTGCGCATCGCGCTGGCGGACGTGGCCCGGGTCTACATCAGCGACGAGGCGCCCATGCTGCGCAGCGAGAATGCGCGCCTCAACGGCTGGGTCTACGTGGATATTCGCGGCCGCGATATCGGCTCCTTTGTAGCCGAGGCCAAGGCCGAGGTGGACAAGCAGCTGGTGCTGCCGGCGGGCTACGCCCTCACCTGGTCCGGCCAATACGAATACATGGAGCGGGCCAAGGCGCGCCTCGCCTACGTGGTGCCATTAACCGTCGCCATTATCGTGCTGCTGCTCTATCTGGCGTTTCGCCGCTTCCAGGAGGTGCTGCTCATCCTCACTACCCTGCCGCTGGCGGTGGTGGGCGGGATCTGGACCCTCTGGCTGCTCGACTTCAACCTCTCGGTGGCGGTCGGGGTCGGCTTTATCGCCCTGGCCGGGGTGGCGGTGGAGACAGGCGTCTTGATGCTGGTCTACCTCAACCACGCCTGGGATGACCTGGTGGCGAGCGGCAAGCCGGACAAGGCGGGCCTGCACCGGGCAGTGATCCACGGCGCCGCCCTGCGCCTGCGCCCCAAGATGATGACGGTGGTGACCATCATCGCCGGCCTCTTGCCCATCATGTGGAGCCAGGGCACCGGCTCCGAGGTAATGCAGCGCATCGCTGCCCCCATGATCGGCGGCATGGTGAGCGCGCTGGTGCTGACCCTCCTGGTGCTGCCCGCCGCCTACTACCTGTGGCGCAGTCGGCACCTGGGCGCGACCGAGCACCAACCCGCCGAATAACCCGGTGGATGCGCCCTTTTTAACAACCAAGAATGTGAATAAACGACGAGGAAACACCATGAACTACAAGACACTGACCCTGACCCTGCTGCTTGGTCTCGCCGCCCACACCGGCCTGCAGGCCGAGGAGATGATGAACCATGCCGGCCACGACATGGGCCAGATGAGCCAGATGGAAGGCATGAACGAGATGGCGATGACCCAGGGGGTCATCAGCCGCATCGACGCGGCCAACGGCAAGGTAGGCATCAAGCACGAGGCCATCGACAACCTCAAGATGCCCCCTATGACCATGGTGTTTCGGGTGGCCGATCCGGCCCTGCTGGAGGGGCTCAAGGTGGGGGATGCGGTGCGCTTCCACGCCGAGAACCCTGCGGGCAAGCTGACGGTGACCCAACTGCAGAAGCAGTGAGCGCTGGCCACGGTAATAAAAAACGGCGGGATAATCCCGCCGTTTTGCTGTCCGGGCCCTGGCAATCGAGGCCGCTCAGCCGCGAATATGCTCGATAAAGGCGTCGATCTGTTCGCGGGTACAGGCCGGGTTCATGAAGACCGCCTTCTCGCCGGCGATGTAGGAGTACTTGCCGCGCTCGTCGTATTCCGAGTGCGCCACCGCCTCCACCCAGTTGGTGTAGAGCCCCACCTTGCCGCGCTGCTTGAACAGGTTGCGGTGGTATTCGGTGTTGCGTGCCAGCCGCGCCTTGTAGGCCGCATCCGGGCTGCGGGCCAGCTCGAAGGCGAACTCGGCTTCCGGGTCGCTCACCCACTCGGGGTTGTAGATCTTGAAGCCCACGCTCGGGCCCTGATTCTCCTGGGCCACCAGCTTGACGTTGCCAAGCTGGCTTAACCGGAAGCGGAAGTAGTTGGCGTTTTGCAGGCAGTGGGCCAGCACGGTGCGATAACCCTCCACCCCCAGGTAGTTGAGCGCCGCATAGGCGCCGAACAGGCCGCTCGCCCCGCGGGAGCACTCGATCGTGGACTGCAGGTGGGTCTGACCCTGAATGTCACGCTCGAAGTAGGAGAAGTTTTCCGGGTCATTCTCCATCGCCTTGAGGTCCTCCCGCTCCTTGATCATCACCAGGCTGGAGGTGTAAGGCACATAGCCCCACTTCTGGAAGTCGACGGTGAAGGAGTCGGCGAATTTCAGCTCCGCAAAGCGCGCCACGTTGCGCTCGATCCCGGCCAGGGTCGCGGCGTTGATGGCGAGCGGGTTGGCGGCAAAGTCGTAATCCAGGAAGAAGATCATCGACCAGCCGATGGCGGCATCCACGTGGATATGGGGCTTGACCGCCACCTCGAACCGCTCGCACAGCCGATCCCGCAGGTCCACCACGGGTTTCACCCTATCCACCCCGAAGGTGTCGGTGGTGCCCATGGTGAGCATGATGGTGGGCACCACGTGTTTGAGGGCAAAGCAGGCGGTCAGGGTACGCTCGAGATCCACCAGATCGATGTCGTTGTTCTCGCCGACCTGGATGCGGATGGTCTTGTTCTCGATGTCGACCCCGAGCAGGGAGAGGTTGGTGATGTTGGAGTAGTGACCGCCCTGGGAGTTGATGATGCGGTAATCCTGATAGTGGCCGAGCCCCTTGTGCTTGGCCTCTGGCAAGCTCTTGCGAATACCGAGCAGATAGCCATAGAGGTTACAGAAGGTCCCCCCCTGGGTGAAGATGCCGGTGGCGCGGGCCGGGTCGTAACCCGCCAGCAGGGCAATCTGGCGTACCACCTTTTTTTCGAGCTCCTCGGCCACCCCGGCATATTCGGAGTAGACCAGGTTGGGGTTGGCGAGGATCCCCATCTGGGCGCCATAGATGGCGGGATCCGCCGACATGGTGATGACGTTCTCGACGCTGGAGGGGTTCTCCCAGTCTTTGGAGAGGGCGCCGGCAAACAGCAGCTCGGTCATGGGTTCACCCGGGGTGCGCATCTGTGCGGGCACCGGCATGGTCTCGCACAAGTCGGCGAGGCGGGCACGGCCATCGGGCCAGGCATTGAGGCGCGCATCCGGGGCCAGGCCCCGGGCGCGAAACTCGTTGAGGGTGGCGAAGCCGGGTTCGCGGAACACCGGCCAGAGATCGGGGTTGCGCGAGAAGAAATTGGCTTTGACGGTGGCAAAACGGGCGGAGAAGTCGGGGTGGACGGCGTTGACGCCTTCCTCTTTCAGATAGACAAGATCGTTCATGACAAGACCATTAGTACTGCAAATGTGTCCCGGTTATACCCCCGGGGCGGCACAGGAAACAGCGACAATAACTAATGGTCTGCCCTACTTTTTATCATGACCGTGACAGTCGCGGGCTGACGACAAACCGGCGACGGATGGCTTGCTCCGTTTCGTGATCCGGGTCAAGCGTCTCAGCGTAGCGCCGTCACCAGCCAGGCCTCCAGTTCCGCCAGCTCGTGGGCCCTGGCCGGGAACTCGCTCATCAGCTGGCGCAACAGCACCGCCATCGCCTCGGGTCTGTAGGACGCGCCCACCAGCCGCTCGGCCAGCACATCCAGGGGGGCCGGATCCAGGCTGTCGCTGAAGATCTGCGCCCGCCCTATCACCCCCTTCTCCACGTCGAAGTGCAGCTCCACCCCGCCCCAACCGAAGCGCTCGTCCAGCTGATGGCTGAACGCCGGGGCGTGGCCGAAGTTCCACTCCCAGCTGCGCTGACGGGCGAAGGTCTCGGCAAAGCCAGGCAGGTCGGGCATCTGTTCGGGGGAGATATGCTCGGGTAGCACCCGCTCACCGTAGTAACCGAAGAAGGCCTCCAGCAGCGCCTCGCTCACCCCTTGATGGTCGATCCCAGGCCGCAGATCGCAGAGGTTGGCGACCCGGCTGCGCACCGAGCTGATCCCCTTGGCCGCCAGCTTCTTGGGGTCGGGATTGAGGTAGTTGGCCAGACGGCCGAGGTCTGCGTCCAACAGCAGGGTGCCGTGGTGAAAGCCGCGATCCTGGGTCTCCCGGTAGGCGGAGCCCGACACCTTGCGATCCCCGTCCGGGGTCGCCACCAGCAAATCGTTGCGACCGGAGGCAAAGGCCTCGACCCCGAGCCGCCTCAGCGCATCCAGCACGATGGCGGTGGAGACGCTCTTGTCATAACCGGGCTTGCCCGCCATGAAGGTGAAGCAGCTGTTGCCAAGGTCGTGAAACACGGCCCCGCCCCCGCTGCTGCGCCGGGCCAGGGTCACCCCGTCCTCTTCCATCCGGCGAGTATTGCACTCCTTCCAGGGATTCTGGGCCCGGCCGATCACCACGGTATTGGCGTTGCGCCACAGGAACAGCACCCGCTGGGCGGGATCCATCTGGCGGAAGATGCACTCTTCCACCGCCAGGTTGAACAGGGGATCGTGGGAGTCGGAGACCAGCAGGCGCAGGGAAGACATTGGGGGACCTCATTGGAAAAAGGGGAGACTACCATACCACCGTCCCCATGGGGCGTCCTCTCCTGGCCACAGTGGCAATACGAGGTGGCACAGAAGGCCTGAAGATGTAGCCCAGCAGCAACCGGCGCGATAACAGCCGCAAGGAGGGAGGATGACGGTTTGCCCCCATGACAGGGACCGTGACAAGGTCGGATAAGGCTCAAAAATGTACCATTTCCTCATTGCGCGTGATGAATGACACAAAAATGACTTTTAATGCCACGCATCGCCCCTCTTTATGGGCTTCTCTCCCCTTGCGGATAACCAGAAATTGTTTGACTCTAGCCAGCAGAGCACCTCCCGAGAGAATCGCGGTATGACGGAGTCCGATGCCCCCTGCCAGCGTAGATGCTGGCTCCTGTCCATCTGGGTGGTGATATCCACCCTGATCACGCTTCCCCTCCGAGCAGACGAGCACGTCATAGTGCAACTGCCATGGCAGCATCAGTTCCAGTTTGCCGGCTACTATGCCGCCATCGCCAAGGGCTTTTATCGGGACGCCGGTTTGCGGGTCACCCTGCGCGAGGCAGGCCCCCACACCGATGTGATCAACGAGGTGACCACGGGCAGGGCCCAGTTCGGCATCCGGGGCAGCGATCTGCTGCTGGCCCGGGCCGCAGGGCGACCCGTGGTGGTGCTCGCCGCCATGTTGCAGCACTCTCCCCTGGTGCTGCTCACCCTGGACAGACCCGATATCCGCACCCCGGCGGACCTGGCCAACAAACGCCTGATGCTGGAGCCGGGCTCCAACGAGCTGCTGACCTATCTTCACCACTATACGCAGACCAGACAGTGGAACACCCTCCCCTACGAACAGGGCGTGCAGGCGCTGTTGACAGGCAAGGTGGATGCCATCAGTGCCTACAGCTCCACCGAGCCCTTCTATCTGCAACAGAGAGGGATCCCCTATCGGGTCTTCAGCCCGCGCGCCATGGGCTTTGACTTCTACGGGGACAACCTGTTCACCTCCGAACACGAGCTCGTCACTCGTCAGGAGCGGGTCCATGCCTTCCTGCAGGCGAGCCTCAAGGGGTGGCGCTATGCCATGGACCATCCCGAAGAGATGATCGACCTGATCATGGCGCAGTACCCGAGTGGTGCTGGCCGTGAGCGCTTGGCGTTCGAGGCCCGCGAAACCCGGGCGCTGATGCAGCCGGATCTCATCGAGCCTGGCTACATGCAGCAGGAACGCTGGCAACAGATCGCCAGAACCTATCTGGACGCGGGCATGCTCAAGGCCATGCCCAGCCTGGCCTCCTTCATCTACGACCCGGCCCAGGCCCGCCTGCACCAGCAGCGGCAACTGCTCGACAGGAGCGTGGCGGTGGCCATCCTGATCACCTTCAGCCTGCTGGTGCTGCTCGGCATCTTCCTGTACCTCCATCTGCGGCTGCGCCAGGAGGCGCGGGATCGCCAGCGGCTCACCCGGGAACTGGCCCAGCGCGAGCAGCACTACCGCTTCGTGGCGGAGAACAGCGCCGACGTGATCTGGACCATGGATACCGCCTCCTTGCGCTTTCGTTACGTCAGCCCGGCCATCGGCCCCCTCAGCGGTTATGAGCCCGCCGAGCTCTTCACCATGTCCCTCAAGCAACTGTTGCCCGACGAATCCAGAAGGCAGCTGCGCGACGAGATCACCGCCGCCCTGGCCGCCTGGCAACGGGGTGAACAGGCCCAGACCCGCTGCGTCATCCACTCCCAGTTGCGCCACAAGGATGGCCATCTGGTGGCCATCGAGACGATCACCACCTTGCACGGCAACGCCCGGGAGCGGCCGGATGCCATTCTGGGGGTGACCCGGGATGTCACCGAGCGGGCGGCCCGGGAGGAGATGATGCGCCGCCTCGCCTTCCATGATCCCCTCACCGGCCTGCCCAATCGCCGCCTGCTGCAACAGCGGCTGAAAGAGAGGCTGCAGCAGGAGCCAGACCGCCCCCTGGCCCTCATCTTCATCGATCTCGATCACTTCAAGCCGATCAACGACACCTTTGGCCACGAGACCGGAGACCGGCTGCTCAAGCTGGTGGCCGAGCGCATGGGTCATTGCGTGCGAGAGGACGACCTGGTGGTGCGGCTCGGCGGCGACGAATTCGTGGTTCTGCTGCCCGATACCGGCGATGGCGCGCTGGCGGTGGCCGACAAGCTGCACCAGAGCCTGCACCATGCATTCCAGATTGAACAGCAGGCGCTGCGCATCTCCAGCAGCATTGGGGTCGCCCTCTATCCGGAACACGGTGCCGACCCGAAGACCCTGATGCACCACGCCGATCAAGCCATGTATCAGGCGAAGAACCAAGGGCGTGGCCGGGTTTGCCTGTTTACGGCCACCTGGGATCCGGCGCAGGGAACCCTGCTGTGGCATCCCGGCCATGCATGCGGCCATCCCCGTATCGATGCAGAGCATCACCGGCTCTTCATGCTGGCCAATCGCCTGCTGGAGCACATGAAGGATCAGGGCGAACAATCCGGGCAATTTCTGGAGAGTCTGGAGAGCCTGTTCGTGATGACCCGCCAGCACTTTGCCTTCGAAGAGCAGATGCTGGCAGCGTGCGACTACGGGGAGCTCGCCAGCCATCGACTGGATCACCAGAGGCTGCTCGACAAGGCCTCCCAGCTGATGACCGCCGCCAGGGCGGGGACGCTCGGCAACGACGAGCTGCTCAACTTCATCATTCAGGAGCTGGTGGTCGGCCACATGAGCCAGGCGGACAGGCGTTATTTCCCGCTGTTCAAGGCTGGCGACCCCCAACAGATTGCAGAGGCCATCCCCTAGTCCCCCCGCAGGGCGACCACCGGGTCGAGGCGCACCGCCCGCAAAGCGGGGGCGACCCCGGCCAGCAGGCCGACCAGCGCGCTGCAACCGAGCGCCAGCAGCAGATAGAGAGGATGGAGGGTGAGCGGCAACCCGGCCGCCAGCAAGGCAAGCAGCAGCTTGAGCCCGCCAAGCAGGGCCAGCCCCATGGCCCCGCCCAGCAGCGCCAGCACCACGGCTTCGAGCAAAAACAGCAGCAGGATGCGCCGCCGCGGGCAACCCAGCGCCATCAGCAAGCCCACCTCGGGGATCCGCTCCTGCTGGGCGATGCTCATGATGCTGAAGATGCCAACCGCCCCGATAAGCAGCGAAATGATGCCGAGCCCACCGACCGCCAGCTTGATGATGGAGAGGATCTTGTCGAGGCTGGTCAGCATGTCCTGCTGGGAGGTGAGGGTGAAATCCTCGGCGCCGTGGCGAGCGATCAGCTCCCGCCGGATCTGGGCGGATATGTCGGCCTCTGTCTGCCCGGCGCGATAAATGACGTCGATCTCCTGCAACCCCTCCTTGTTGAACAGCGCCTGGGCGTGGGCGGCGGGCAGATAGATCATGTCGTCCAGATCGAAGCCGAGAAACTGCCCCTTGGGGGCCAGCACCCCGGCCACCCGAAAGCGGCGATCACCGGCGCGCAACAGGCTCCCTGGCCCATCGCCGCCAGGAAACAGCTCCGCCGCCACCTTGGCGCCCAGCACCGCATAGGCGCGGGGCATGGCGCTGTCATCCGCGGGCAGAAAACGCCCCTGCACCAGGGTGAGCCGCCAGCCGGAGAGCGCCGCCGGGCCGGTACCCAGAATGGCGGTGCTGCGGGTCAACCCGCGGCTGCGCACCTCCCCCTGCCCCTGCACCACCGGCAACGCCGCTTCTACCCCCGGCAATCTGGCGAGGGCATCGGCATCCTCCAGCAGCAGGGGACGGCTGCTGGAGAGGATGCCGGGCGGCCCGCCGGCGGTTTCGGTCTTGCCCGGGGTCACCGCGATCAGCCGGGTACCGAATTGGGAGAAACTGTCGAGCAGATAGAGCCTGAGCCCCTCGCCGATACCGGTGAGCAGGGTCACCGAGGCGATCCCGATGGCGATGCCGAGCGCCGACAGCAGGCTGCGACTGCGCCCGGCCAGCAGGGCGCGCCACAACCAGAACAGCAGATCAGCGAGGCGCATCAGCCACCACTCCATTGCCCGCTGCGCAGGCTGCTGACCGGATCCTGCCGTGCCGCCCGGGAGGCGGGCAGCCAGCTGAAGAAGAGCCCGGTCAGCAGGGCCGCCGGCAGGGTACAGAGGGTCGCGAGCAGAGGGACTGCCGCCGGGAAGCTGGGCCAGATCAACCCGGCGATAGCGACCAGGGCATAGCCCAAAGCCGTGCCAAACAGCGCACCACTGCCGCTCAGCAGCAGCGCCTCCCACAAGAACAGCTGGCGGATCTGGCGACTGTCTGCCCCCAGCGCCTTGAGCAGGCCGATCTCGCCGGTGCGCTGGCGGGTGCTGATCAGCGCCAGATTCATCATCATGATGCCGGACACCAGCAGGCTGATGGCACCGATACCGGCGACCGCCAGGGTGAGGGTCGAGAGAATTGTGGAGAAGGTGGCCAGCATGGCGTCACGGCGCACCACGGTCACATCGAGCACCCCGTGGCGCGCCTGCATCAGTTGCTCCAGTCGCTTGACCAGCGGGGGCACTGCTTGCCCCGCCAGCGGCTGGATCAGTAAACGAAACAGCCCCTCGGTATTGAACAGCCACATGGCGCTGCCCACCGGGATCAGCGCCGCCTCGCCCATGTCCATCCCCAGATTGCTGCTCTGGCTGGTGAAGACCCCCACCACCCGAAAGCGGCGATTGTCAAAACGCAGCCACTGGCCGACCGGCTCGGCCTGACCGAACAGCTCCCGGGCCGCCACGGCCCCGAGCAGGGCGACCGGTCGATCCTCTGCGGCCTCTCCCGGCAGCCAGCGGCCGGAGAGCAGTTCCAGCCCGTGGGTATCACGCAGCCCGTTGCTGCTGCCAAGCAGCATGGTCTGGCGCAACCGCGCCCCCTGCTTGGCCTCGGCAAAGCCCATCACCAGCGGCACCAGCCTGAGCAGGGGTTGATGCTGGCCAAGGTAGTGCATGTCGTCGAGGGTGATCTGCCGCAGGCTGTTGCCGGTGACCGGCGGCAGCCCGCCGGTGGTCTCCTTGCGGCCCGGGAACATCACCAGCAGATCCTTGCCAAGGGAGCTGAACTGGTCGGCGACGTAGCGTCTCGCTCCCTCCCCCAGCGCGGTGAGCAGCAGCACCGAGGTGACGCTCAGGCTGACCGCCAGTATCAGCACCAGTGCCCGTGAACGCTGACGCAATAACGCCACGGCGGCGAAGCGGATGGCATCGGGGCGCCGCATTCAGTCCCCACCGCTGTCGCTGCTGATACGGCCATCGTTCATCAGGATCCGCCTGCCCGCCCGTTCACCGAGGCGCGGATCGTGGGTTACCACCACCAGGGTGATCCCCTGCTCCCGGTTGAGCCCCTCGAGCAGGGTGATCACCTCCTCCCCGGAGCGGGAGTCGAGATTGCCGGTGGGCTCGTCCGCCAGGATCAGCCGCGGCGCCATGGCCATGGCCCGGGCGATGGCCACCCGCTGGCGCTGACCACCGGAGAGCTCTGCGGGCCTGTGGTCGGCCCGGTTGTCCAGCCCCAGCTCCTCCAGCAGGCGCTGGCTGCGGCGATGACGCTCGGCGGGGGCAATCCCGCACAGCATCAGCGGCAACTCGACGTTTTCACGGGCGGTGAGGCGGGAGACAAGGTGAAACGACTGGAACACGAAGCCGATGCGATGGCCGCGCAGCCGGGCCAGCGCCGGCTCTGGCAGGGTGGCGGTGTCCTCGCCCCCCAGCCAGTAACGCCCCTCGTCGGGCCGATCCAGCAGCCCCAGCACGTTGAGCAGGGTCGATTTGCCCGAACCCGAGGGGCCCATCACCGCCAGATATTCCCCCTCGGCAACCCGCAGAGAAACGCGATCGAGGGCGGCCACTTCGCTCCCCCCCAGAGTGAAACGACGGCTGACGGCTTCGAAGCGAATGAGCTCACTCATCCGCCGGCTCCGTGGCGGCGCTGAAGGGCCCCTCCCCGACAATCTGACCGGGCTGGGCCGCCAGCCGATCACCGGCGGCGAGCCCCTCTGCCACCTCAATCCAGTTCCAGTTCTCCACGCCCCAGCGGGGCAGCACCCGCACCAGCTTATCTCCCTCCAGCCGCAGCACGCTGCCATCGTCGGCCCGGCTGCTGGCCGCTACCCGCAACACCTCGGTGGCGCGGGTCACCTCGACCTCAAGGTCGGCGCTGTAGCCAATGAGCAAAGGCACGTCGCCGGGCGGAGCCGTGAGCACCGCCTCCACCTCCACGGTACGGGCCTGCTTCTCCAGCTCCTTCACATAGGGGGCGATACGGGTGACGGCGGCGACAAAATCGCGTCCGGGCATGGCATCGAGCAGTACCCGGGCGCTCTGGCCCACCTTGAGACGGGCAGCATCCACCTCATCGATGGGGGCAGAGACATAGAGGCAGTTATCGTCGATGAGATCGATGACGGGGGGCATGGCCACCCCGGGGGGCGAGGGAGTCATGTATTCGCCCAGCTTGCTGTTGACCTCCGCCACCACCCCGGTAAACGGCGCCAGCAGGCGGCGCTCGCTCAAGCGGGCTTCCACTTGGGCGACCAGCGCCTCGTCGACCCGCTCCTGCTGACGGGATGCCCGGCAGATATAGCGGCGGGTATCGGCCAGGTTCTGGGCCTGCTCGGCCAGGGTGCGGGAGGTGAGGTTCTTGGCCAGCAAGGTGGCCAGCCGGTTGGCCTCCCGCTCGTAGTAGGCCGCCTCGCTGCAACGCTCCTCCCGCTGGGTCTTGCCAAGGGCCTGCTGGGCGAGGGCGCGGCTGAGATCGGCGCGGATATCGTCGCTCCAGAGCGTCAGCAGCAGATCCCCCTTCGCCACCCTGTCCCCGGCCTTGACGGCGATCTGCTCCACGACGCCGCCACCGGGCAGACTGAGCCCCGCCCGCTGGCACGACTTGATGGTGCCGGCCCGGGTGTTGACCACAGTGACCAGCACATCCCCCCGCCCGACCTCAGTCAGCCTGATCGGCGTCGGCTGCGGTCGCCACCACCATGCCACGGCAGCCACCGCTACCACAGCGCCACTTCCCCACCACAGCCAACTTCTCTTCATCGCGCATCCTTTCGCTGTTCACTCCCGTCATAAGCGTCGGGAGAGCAGGGCATAATAGAGCAAGGGTATCACCACCAGGGTGAGCAGAGTGGAGACCAGGATCCCGAAAATCAGGCTGATGGCCAGTCCGTTGAAGATGGGATCATCGAGGATGAACAGGGCCCCGATCATCGCCGCCAGCGCCGTCAGCATGATGGGTTTGGCCCGCACCTGCGCCGCCGCAATCACCGCCTGTTCGAACACCACGCCACTCGCCCGCTGCTGCTCGATAAAGTCCACCAGCAGGATGCTGTTGCGTACGATGATCCCGGCCAGGGCGATCATCCCGATCATCGAGGTGGCGGTGAACTGGGCCCCCAGCAGGGCGTGGCCCGGCATCACTCCGATGAGGGTGAGTGGAATGGGGGCCATGATGATGAGCGGCACCAGATAGGAGCGGAACTGGGCAACCACCAGCAGGTAGATGAGGATCATCCCCACCCCGTAGGCTAGCCCCATGTCGCGGAAGGTCTCGTAGGTGATTTTCCACTCCCCGTCCCACAACAGCGCCACCTCTCCCAGTTTGTCGGGCTGCTGCACGTAATACTGGGGCAGGTCTATGTCGGCACCGGCGGCAAACATGCCGTAGAGCGGGCTGTCGGCATGGCCGCCCATGTCGGCCACCACCATCACCATGGGCTGCATGTTCTTGTGCATGATATAGCTGGGAGCCACCTCATCGCGGCGACTCACCAGCTCGGATACCCGGATGAGCTGGCCGCTCTGGCTGCGCACCTTGAGGGCTAGTACGCCCGCCAGATCCCGCTTGTCGCCGGGAGCGAGCTCGATGCGCACTGGCACCGGATACTTGGCGCCATGACCCTGCAGCCAGCTGGCATCCTGATAGCCCACGCCGCCATTGAGGGTGGTCACCAGGTCGCCGAGATCGACTCCGAGCAGGGCCGCCTTGCTGCGATCCACCACCAGCCGCCACTTGGGCTGCGGGTCGGTCAGATAGATGTCGACATCCACCAGATCCGCGGTGGCCACAAAACGGGCCTCTACGGCGCGCGCCGCCGCTTCACGGGCTGCAGGCGTCGGGCCATACACTTCCGCGACGATGGGTGACCAGACCGGCGGGCCGGGGGGCACCTCCACGACTTTCAGGTTGCCCCCTGCCGCGCTGGCGATGGCCTGCAGCGGCGCCCGAACCGACTGGGCAATCTGGTGACTGCTGCGATCCCGCTCATGCTTGTCCATCAGATTGACCTGAATATCCCCCACGTTGGCGCCGCTGCGGATAAAGTAGTGGCGCACCAGCCCGTTGAAGTTGATGGGGGCCGCACTGCCGGCGTAGATCTGGTAATCCGTCACCTCCTCCACCTTGGCAAGCTCCCGCCCGACCGCCAGCAGGGTGCGCTCGGTCTGCTCCAGGGTCGCCCCCTCCGGCATGTCGAGCACCAGCTGGAATTCCGACTTGTTGTCGAAGGGGAGCATCTTGAGCACCACCCACTGCACCACTGGCATGGCGGTAGCCGCCCCGACCAGCAGCAACACCACCAGCCAGAGCTTGCGTCTGGCACGCTTGGCGCCGTCACCGATCAGGAAAGGGGTCATCAGCCGGTGAAAGAGGCCAGCCTTGGCCTCGCCGTGGGCACCGTGTACCTCCCCCTTGAGCAAATGGCTCGCCAGCCAGGGTGAGAAGATAAAGGCCACCAGCAGGGAGATGAGCATCCCCATGCTGGCATTGATGGGGATGGGGCTCATGTAGGGGCCCATCAGGCCGCTGACAAAGGCCATCGGCAGCAGTGCCGCGATGACGGTCAGGGTCGCCAGTATGGTCGGCCCCCCCACCTCGTCCACCGCCCCCGGAATAAGATCCTTGAGCGCCCCCTTGCCCAGACCGCGATGGCGGTGGATGTTCTCCACCACGACTATGGCGTCATCCACCAGAATGCCGATGGAGAAGATCAGCGCAAACAGCGACACCCGGTTGAGAGTAAAGCCCCAGGCCCAGCTGGCAAATAGGGTCAGCGCCAGGGTGATGACGATGGCAACGCCCACCACCAGCGCCTCGCGCCAGCCCATGCTCACCAGCACCAGCAGCACCACCGCCGTGGTGGCAAAAATCAGCTTGCCGATGAGGGTGTTGGATTTGGTCTCGGCGGTGACGCCGTAGTCACGGGTCACCGTCACCTCGACCCCGGCAGGGATCAGCCGGTTCTGCAAACTCTCGACCCGCGCCTCCACTCGCTTGGCCACCTCGACCGCGTTCTGGCCGGGCTGCTTGCCGATGGCCAGTGTCACCGCCGGATAACTGGCCTGTCCTATCCCCATCCAGCTGCGTTTGGTCGGAGTCTCCTGACCCAGAGAGACCCTGGCCACCTCCCCCAGATAGACCGGCTTGCCGTCGTGCAGCCCCACCACCAGCTCGCGGGCCTCCTGCTCGCTTTGCAGGAACTGCCCCACCTGCACCTTGATCTCACTGTTGTTTTGCTCGATGGCCTGTGTTGTGCCCACCTGATTGGCGGCCGCCAGTCGCTGACTCAGCTCGCCCCAGCTGATGCCGTGGGCGCTGAGGGCCGCCGGATCCGGCATCACCCGCAGCACGGCGCTCTGGCTGCCCAGCGTGTAGATATCTCGGGTGCCGGGAATCCGCTTGAGTTCGGTCTCCAGCTCATGGGCGACCCGGGTCAGTTCGGGAGCGCCCAGTTGCTTGCTCCCCTCTTTGTTCCACTCTTTGCTCCATAAGGTCAGACTGACGATGGGGACATCATCGATCCCCCTCGGTTTCACCAGCGGCTGACCGACCCCGATCCCCTGTGGCAACCAGTCGCGGTGGGAATCGAGCTGGTTGTTGAGATCGACAATGGCCTGCTCGCGGCTCACCCCCACCTTGAACACCACCACCAGCAGGGCGCCATCGGGTTGGGAAAAAGAGTAGAGGGTATCGATTCCCTTTATCTGGGAGACCACCTGCTCGGCAGGGGTGGTGACGAGAGACTCCACTTCAGCCGGGCTGGCTCCCGGAAAGGGGATATAGACATCGGCGAAGGTAACATCGATCTGCGGCTCCTCCTCCTTGGGGGTCACCAGCACCGCAAACAGACCGAGCAGTAGCCCCACCAGCGCCAGCAGCGGGGTGATGGCCGAGCCCTGAAACAGCGCCGCCAGCCGACCGGCGGGCCCCAGCCTCTCCCTGTTGCCGTCCAGCTCGCTACTCATGGGCCGCCTCCTGCTGCTGTGCCCAGGCATCGGGGGCCAGCGTGTCACCGGCTTGCAGCCCGGCCAGGATCTCGCACTGCTCCGCCAGGCAGTGACCGACCCGCACCGGCGTCAGGGCCCAGCCAGCGGGCTGCTGCAGATAGACGCCGTTGAACTCCCCTTGCCGCAGCAGGGCACGTACCGGCACCTGCAACACCAGACGCTCACCCTGCTTGAGCTGCACCTTGAGCCACATGCCGGGCAATACCCCGGCGGTGTGCGGCGGCAAGTCGAGGCGCAACCTGAAGGCGTGGCTCTGGCTGTCGGCATAGTTGAAGCGGGTCAGTTTGGCGGGGGTAACGGTCTTGCCATCCGGCAGCAGCACCTGCACATCCGCAGGTTGACCGGCGAGGGTGAGCGCGGATTGGGGCAATTCCACCTCCACTCGCAATTCGTCAAGGGAGAAGCCCGACAGCAGCGGCGTACCCGGGGCCACCGTCTCCCCCAACTCCACCAGCCGTTTGGTCACCACACCGGCGTAGGGGGCCAGAATGCGGGTATAACCGTAAGCCTCGCGGGCCTGAGTGAGGGCCGCATCGGCCGCATTGACCTCGGCGCGGGCGGCGCGATCGGAGGCCTCGGCATTGTCGAGCTGGGCGCGGGTGATCACCCCCTTGGCGATCAACGCCTGAAAGCGGGCGAGCTGGCGCTCTGCCTCCACCTGCTGGGCCTGCGCCCGGGCCAGCCGCGCCTCGGCCCCCGTGACGGCGGCAAACTGCTCCTTGCCGCTGATCTCCAGCAACGGTTGCCCCGCCACCACCTCGTCGTTCACATCCACCAGCATGCGGGAGACCCGGCCGCTGGTCTGGGCCGCCACCGTCCCCTGATGGATGGCGCTGACGGTGCCATCCAGCGTGAACCAGTCGGTCACCGGCTGTGGCGCCACTGTCAGCAAGGGCTCTGTCTGCGGGGGCTCTGTCAGTGGAGCAATAGGCTCCCCGTCTGCGGCCAGGGCCTGGGTGGATGTCATGGCCTGCGATGTCATCACCAACAAGGTGATCCCCAGCAACCGGATCTTTTCCATCATCACTCTCCTTCCCTGGCGTCATCAGTCACTTCACGGGATCAGGCGGTATGGGGCTGGCGAGCCTTGTTCCATGCGTAAACCAGCACCCGGTCGACCAGCAAGATCCCGGCCACCATGGCCGCTATAAACAACATTATCATGGGCTGCCCGCTGGAAATGAGACTCAAGGCTGGCCCCGGGCAAATGCCCACCAGACCCCAGCCGATGCCAAACAGCGCGGCCCCGCCGATCAGGCGGCGATCCAGCCTGGGGGTGGGGACGGCGACGATGGGATCTCCCAGCAGACTCTGGCGGCGGGGTTTCACCAGCAGAAAATAACCCGGCATAAAGACCAGCAGGGCGCCTCCCATCACGAAGGCGAGGCTGGGATCCCAGGCCCCGGCCAGATCGAGAAAACCGGTGACCCGGGCGGGATCCACCATGCCGGAGATGGCCATCCCCAGCCCGAACAGCAGGCCCGCAAACAAACTTGTCAGCAACTTCATGGCGATCAGCTCCTTACAGCAGATGATGAGTGACGAAGACGGTGATGAAGCCTGCCGCCATAAAGATCAGGGTGGCGACGATGGAACGCAGGGAGAGCCGCCCAATGCCGCAAATACCGTGACCGCTGGTACAGCCATTGCCAAGACGGGTACCGATACCGACCAGCAGACCGGCCAGCAGCACAACGGGCCAGCCGGGCAGCGTGGTGAATGCAGGCATGCTGGCCCAGCCCAGGGTCAACGCCAGCCAGGCGCCCGCCCCGAGCCCCAGCAAAAACAGCACCCGCCAGGGCGCCCGGTGTTGCAGCGCACCGGCCAGAATGCCGCTGATCCCGGCAACCCTGCCGTTGAACAACATCAGGATCAGGGCCGACAGCCCCGCCAGCATGCCGCCGCCCAAAGAGAGCAGCCATTGGCTTTCCATCATCAAGATTCCTTATTTTCTGAGTGACAAAAATGGGTTTGCAGCGCCGCCAGCACATCGGCGACCGCCTCGCTCACCAGGGAGTAGTAGATCTGCTGGGAGACTTTGCGCGAACGGATAAGGCCCTGGCGCTTCAATACCGACAGTTGCTGGGAGAAGGCCGACTGCCCGA
The DNA here is from genome assembly GCF_019218845.1 of Aeromonas sp. sif0611. NCBI lineage: Bacteria > Pseudomonadati > Pseudomonadota > Gammaproteobacteria > Aeromonadales > Aeromonadaceae > Aeromonas > Aeromonas sp. sif0611. Next base: position 360,417 of record NZ_JAHUWU010000002.1, read on the forward strand.
GCTGGCTGTGGGCCAACAGCTCCCCGACCCCCTTCTCCCCCTCCACCAGCTGGCAGAGCACCATCAGGCGCTCAGGGTGGGCCAACGCCTTGAGCAGGGAGGCGGCTGCTGTCGCATGTCTGTGCATCTCGTCGAATGGGCTCATAAGCATAAATTAGCAATTGCTGATATTTAGTCTATTGTATAAATCAACACTAAATTAGCAACCACTAAATAACCAGAAAAGAGGAGAGACACATGACAGTCGATAACGGAGTCAGAGTGGTCGCAGGCTGCATCTTGCTGCTGTCGCTGCTGCTCACTGCCTGGGTCCACCCGGGCTTCGTCTGGCTGAGCGTCTTTGTCGGGGTCAACCTGATACAGAGTGCGTTCACCGGCTTCTGCCCCGCCGCCATGATCCTGAAGCGCATGGGCATGAAATAGCCCAGACCGGACGATGAAAACGAGGGAGCTGTGGCTCCCTCGTGGTAAAACCCCATTTTGTTTCAATATGTTGCTGTCAGAGCCCCAGGGTTTACCCCAGTTGCCACATCGGCTACCATGTCGCCTCTTTATCACTAGCGGAGACCATCGGTGGGCAACTCATCAAGTGACAGATGCACGCCGACCCTCATCGTCGGCACCTCGGTCGCGAGCTAGCCGCAGAGTCCCTCTGCCGCAACTCGCAGCCCTGCGAGAAGCGGAAATCTACTCCCCTCTTCTCTTTTTACACTTGACGTCGGGTGACCCTGGCCAACCGCCACGGGCGCCTTGCCTGCATAGTTTCTGCTTCCCACAAGGAGGCTGCTATGCGTTTTATCTCAATCAAACCGGCTGCGGATCGCGCGGTCGCAACAGGTTCCGTTGCTACCCGGGCTCATCCCCTGCTGAGCAAGCTCGGCCTTGGCATGCTGCCACGCTGGCTGGGCGGCAAACCGCGCCAGCACCACTACCGGCTGCAGATCCGCTGCGAGGATCGCGCCGATCTGGAGCAGGTATTGGAGATGGTGAGCCACACCCTGCAACCGGCCGGGCTGCACCCCATGCAGTCCATGACACCGGGTCGCAGTGGCGGGCGTGAGCTGGTGCTCAACCTGCAGTGCACCCCGCCCCAGCGCCGCTATCTGGTGCAATTTGTCCATCAGGTCGGGGCAGACCATCCGGTACGCTGGGAACTGCGTCCGCGCCGCGGCGGCGATCCCGAGCGCACCTGACGGCGCTCACCTTGCCCACGCGGTAATCCGGGTCATCGGCACTATCGGGGGCCGGCCAGGCAGGCTCCCTTCCCCCTTGGCGTACCCGGAGCCAGAGCCAAGGGGCATTCGAACCGCGTCCCAGCGTGCATTTTTCATGCAGGCCTGTCGCACGCACATCCTTGCGATTCATCCGCCATCTCACCTGGCGTGCCATCATGGATTGCGCGAGGCCATCACTGATCAGAAGGAGTACCCCATGAGAATGTGGCAACAACTCGATTTTCTCGCCCTGCTCGACACCCTCGCCAGTCTGTTGCTCGCCTTCGTGCTGGGCAGCCTGGTCGGACTGGAGCGTCAGTACCGACAGCGTACCGCCGGCCTTCGCACCAACGTGCTGGTCGCCGTGGGAGCTGCCCTGTTCGTCAACCTGGCCCAACGAATCTATGACCTGTACGGCGGCAGCTACGGAGTGGTGCACGTGGTGGCCTACATCGTCTCCGGCATCGGCTTTCTCGGTGCCGGCGTCATCATGCGCGAATCGGGCAACATCCGCGGCATCAACACCGCCGCCACCCTGTGGGGCGTGGCGGCGGTCGGGGCGGCCAGCGGCGCCGGATTCGCCATGGAGGCGGTGCTCGGTGCCCTGTTCGTGCTGGCCGCCAACACCCTGCTTCGCCCTCTGGTCAATCAGATCAACCGTCATCCGGTGGACAATACCGACACCGAGGTGACTTACCGCGTCACGGCGCTCATCCGCCGCACTCATCAGAAGGAGGTGCTGCCCTGGCTTGAGCAGAAGCTGGAGCAGGCCAACTACCCCCTGAGCGAGCTGGATATCGAGCCGTTCGGGGACCAGGACATCGAGATCTCGGCGGTGCTGCTCGCCACCTCCATCGACGGCGACGAGCTGGACGCCTTGATGAAGACGCTGGGAGAGCATCCCCGCATCAAGCAGATCTTCTGGCGTGCCAGCACCACGGATTGAAGGGTGCAGCCCCGCCATGTCGGCCAACAAAAAGCCCCGCCAGGATTGGCGGGGCTTTTTCATATGGGATGGGCGAAGCGGCGTGACTAGTGGCGACTGCGCCAGCGCACCCGGGGGGTGATCACCTGGGCGGTCTGTGCAGGAGGGTTACCCGCAATCAGCTGCTGCATCAGTTCGAAGGCAGCGCGGGCCAGCGCCGGACAATCCTGCGCCACCGAGTCGATGCGCATGGGAATGCAGTCAAGCAGGTCGTGATCGTCGAAGGTACAGAGCCGCATCCCCGTCTCCATCAACCCCGCCTCATTGAGGTAGCGCAGCACCCCTTCCAGCAGGGTGAAGGAGGCGGTGAAGAGCCCGCGGGGCGGTGCGCCGAGCTCGGCTACCAGCTCGGCCATCAGCTGATAACCTGAGCTCGGCTGATAGTCTCTATGGCGCACCCGGGCCGGGTCTGCCTCCAGTCCGGCACGGTGCAGCCCCAGCTCATACCCCGCCAGCCGGTGACGGCTGGGGGAGAGATCCAGCAAGCCGCCGAAGTAGTAGATCTCGGCGCCGCACTCGCTCGCCATGTCCCGCACCAGTTCGGCGGTGGCCTTGCAGGCATCCGAGATCACCATGGGCAGGCGCGACTCGCCGATGTGACGGTCGAGCTGTACCACCGGCAGGCGGTCGTGAATGCGGGCATAGATGTCATCGCTGTGGCCGCTGGAGGCAACAATCAGCCCATCCACCTGACGGCTGATCAGGTTGTCCACCACCCGCTGCTCGAGGGCGGGATCATCCTCGGAGCAGGCGATCAGCAACTGGATGCCCGCCTCCCGGCAGTGGGCCTCGAGGGCGCGCGCTATGCTGGCAAACCCGAAGTTGGTGAGATCGGGGATCACCAGGCCCCAGGTGTAACTGCGGGTCTCGCGCAGGGAGCGGGCGTGAAAGCTCGGCAGGTAGTGACACTCGTCCGCCACCGCCTGAATGCGCTTGCGGGTATCGTCGGCGATCCGGTACTCCGCACTCTTGCCGTTGAGCACCAGACTGGCGGTCGCCTTGGACACCCCCGCCAGTTCGGCTATCTGGGCAATCGTGATCCGTTTCTTCTTCTCCACCTGGCCTCCCGGCTGACTAGAACCGGGCTATTGTACTAGGCAGGCCGCCAGCGGCCAGTGATCAAGGCAAATTTTGCAGCCATCATCGCCGTTACCCGATGAAAGTTGCGGCTTTTCTCCGGGGAAGTAGCGCGCAGACAGGCTCTGGCGACCGTCATCGATGAAACACTCCAGACTGGAGCGATCGCACAGCACGGTGATCCGCCCGCCAGCCCATGGGCTGCTGCGGGTCTCCCACTCCCCGCTCTGCCAGTTCTGGCGCCGCAAATTGATACGCCCCGGCTGCCACACCAGTTCGGCCACGGCGCCGAACCAGAGGCTCCCCTCGCCGCACAGATCCAGATCGAGCCAGGCCGAGTCGATGGCCAGCCCCGGAAACTCGCCGAGCGTCCCCTCGAAACGGGTCCGCTCTCCCTTGAGCGCCTCAAGCTCCGCCACCGGCCGCTGGCAGAGCCACTCATCTTGCCAGAACAGCTCCCGCGGGCAGCTCATCTGGTGCAGCCAGCCATAGGGGATGGTGGGCTGGCTCATCTCGTTCTCCTCCGGCAGCCCCAGCCAGCCGAACAAGAGGCGACGCCCCTGACTGTCTTGGGTGGTTTGCGGCGCATAGAACTCGAAGCCCCTGTCCAGCTCGTGGAAATCCCCGTGGGCGAAGTGCGTGCCATCGAAGCTGCCCGCCAGCCAGCCGCACTGATAGAGGTTGCGATAATCCTCTCCCACCGGGGCAATCCCCTGCGGGCAGCTGATCAGCACATGGCGCTCACCAAGCGCAAACAGATCCGGGCACTCCCACATATAACCAAACTCACCGAGACCGCCGCGCCCGCTGCCGGCGATGGGGCCCACTAGTTGCCACTCCTCCAGGGTGTCACCGCGATAGAGCAGCACCTCGCCCTTGTCGTCCAGGGTGCGCGCTCCCAGCACCATCAGCCACTGCTGGCCGTCGTGCCACACCTTGGGGTCTCGCACATGGCCGCTGTAGCCTTGCGGCAAATCGAGCACAGGCCCCAGCTTGGCAAAGCCGCCCTCACCGTCGGCGCGGGCCAGACACTGATAGGCGGTGCGGCTACCATCCGGGTATTTGACGTTGCCGGTGTAGACGAGGGTCAGGCACCCCTGCTCGTCGCTCACCGCCGAGCCGGAATAGCAGCCGTGGCTCTCATAGGCTTCGGTGGGCAGGAGCGCCATCGGCTCGTGCTGCCAGTGCAGCAGATCGGTGGAGCTGACGTGGCCCCAGCCCTTGTTGCGATGCTCGCAGCCAAGCGGATTCCACTGGTAGAAGAGGTGATAGCGCCCGTCGTGCTCGATAAAGCCGTTGGGATCGTTGAGCAGCCCCACTGGAGCTGCCAGGTGCCAGCGGGGCCGATGGGGATCGGCCGCCGCCTTGAGCTGTCCGGCCAGCAGTGACCGGACAACCTGGTTGAGAAAATGGCTTTCCTTCATCACTCCACCTTGTACTTGAGCAGGTAGGAGGCGACGAAGGCGGCACCGAAGGCGATCACCAGCCCGATGACGTAGTGGATGAGGCTCATGGGCTGGACGATGGCCATGCCGGGGATGCCAGTCAGACCCACCGCCGTCATGCCCACCTTGGCGGCCACCACGTAGGCACCGCCGCAGGCCCCGCCGAACAGACCGGCCAGGAAGGGTTTGATGTAGCGCAGGTTGACGCCAAAGATCGCCGCTTCCGTGATGCCGAGCAGGCAGGACATGGCCGCCGGCACGGTAATGGCCTTGATCTTCACATCGCGGGTCTTGAAGTAGACTGCCAGGCAGGCCCCGCCCTGGGCCACGTTGGCCATGGCCCAGATGGGCAGCAGGAAGTTGACGCCTATGGCCGGATTGGTGAGCAGCCCCGCCTCGATAGCGTGGAAGCTGTGATGGATGCCGGTGATGACAATCAGCGAATAAGTGCCGCCAAACACCAGCCCCGCCAGCCAGCCCGCCTGCTCATAGAGGGCGCTCAGACCGAAGGAGATGCCATCCCCCAACACGCGCCCGGCGGGGCCGATGAAGAGCAGCGCCACGAAGCCGGTGATGATGACGGTCAAGAACGGGGTGAGGATCAGATCCAGGGCGTCCGGAATGCGCTTGCGCAGCTGTTTCTCTAGGTGCGACATGAACCAGACCGCCAGCAGCACCGGGAAGACGGTGCCCTGATAGCCGATCATGGCCACATCCAGCCCGAAGAAGTCCATGGTCTTGAAGCCGCCCGCCACGCCCCAGGCGTTGGTCAGGGCCGGGTGGGTCAGAATGCCCCCCAGCGTTGCCCCGAGGTAGGGGTTGCCGCCAAACTCCCGCGCCGCGGTAAAGCCGATCAGGATCGGCAGTATGATAAAGGCCGCCGAGCTGAACATGTCGAGCATGACGAACAGCGCGCTGTCGGCATTGACCCAGCCGTAGGTGCGCACCATGCCGAGCAGCCCCATCAGCAGACCCGAGGCGACGATGGCTGGAATGATGGGGACGAAGATGTTGGAGAGGGTCCGCGCCAGGCGCTGGGCCACGTTGAGCTTGGCCGTCGCCATGTCGGTCAACTCCGCCTTGCTGGCGGTGCCTGTACCGGTCAACGCCACAAACTCCGCATAGACCTTGTTGACCAGACCGGTGCCGAAGATCACCTGAATTTGACCCGCGTTGCTGAAGCACCCCTTGACCCCGTCCAGCTTGTCGATGGCGGCCTTGTTCACCTTGCTGTCGTCCGCCAGCACCAGCCGCAGCCGGGTGGCGCAGTGGGCGGCACTGACGATGTTCTCACTGCCCCCGAGCAGGGGCACCAGATCCTTGGCTATCGCACTGATATTCATATTATTCCTCTTATGACCCGCCAGTTGGCGGGCCCTTGTCATATGAGATTAAGGGCTGTCGAGCTGCGGTTCTAGCCGCAGATCAACGGCCGCTTGCGCTCGATCGCGCCCAATAGCAAAAATTCATCCAGCTGGGTGCGGGTGGGCAGCGCCGTCATGGCCCCCTTGGCGGTGGTGGCGAGCGCCCCGCAGCCGTGGGCCTGAGCCAGGATGGCGGGCAGCTCGACCAGCGTCGGCAGCGACGAACGCCCGGCCAGCGCCGCCAGGAGACCGGCGACAAAGGCATCCCCCGCCCCCGTGGTGTCGAGCGGGGTCACCTTGGGCCCCATCCACTCCAGCAACTCGCCATCCAAACGGGCCACCACACCGGCCGCCCCCCGGGTCACCAGCACCAGGGCGGGCCCTTGTATGGTGGCCAAGCCCGCGGCCAGATCGTCCAGACCGCTCAGCAGTTGCAGCTCCTCCACCGAGAGCTTGACCACGTCCGCCAGGGCGATGGCTTCGCGCACCACGGGCAGCATCTCGGCCGGGTTGCCCCACACTTCGGGCCTCAGGTTGGGGTCGAAGCAGACCCGCCCGCCAGCCGCCTTGATGGCCGCCATGGCCTGCCGGCAGCTGCCGCGCACCGGCTCGTTGGCCAGGGCGATGGAGCAGGTCAGCAGCCACTGCCCGGCCTGGAAGACCGGCAGATCGGCGGGGCTCAGGAACTGATCGGCACTGGGGCGCACCATGAAGGTGAAGCTGCGCTCACCCTCGTCATCGAGCGCAACCAGCACTGTGCTGGTGCGATGGGCCGGATCCTGGGTCAGATGACGGATATCGACGCCCTCCGCCACCAGGGTCTCGGCCATAAAGCGGCCAAACGGATCGGCGCCGACCCGGCCGATAAAGGCCGCATCGCCACCAAGCCGTGCCACCCCGACCGCCACATTGGCGGGCGCACCGCCCGGACACTTGAGGTAGTGCACCTCCCCTTCCGGGATAAGATCCACCACCGCATCCCCCATTACCCACACACGATTCGTCACCTTGCTACTCCACTGCTGCACAGGATTTGCCAGAGCCGGGCTCTGTTCTCTTGGTCGGCATTATCAGCTAAACCGTTTTAGCTAACCAACAGATCCCGGCACCTGCTGCCATTTTTGTGATCGGGATAACGAACTAGAACCAGGTTTCCATCTGCACGCCAAAGTTCCACTCACCACCGGCGGTGAAATCGCTCTGGCCCATGGCGTCGTCGCTGGCGTAGCTGTCGAGCTCGGAGGACCAGTCCATCCAGGTGGCGAATACCCGCAACTCGGGCCGCTCGAAGAAGCCGGCGGTCTGCGCCTTGAAGGTGGGCGCGAAGGTGAGCTTGGTGAAGTTGCCGCTCACCGCCTGACGTCCCTTGTAGCCCTTGGGATCCAGGTCCATATACTGCCAGGCGGCCTCGTAGACCAGCTCCACGTTCTGGCTCAGCACCTGGGCCAGGCGGCCATTGAGGGTCACCCAGCGGTACTCGTCCCCCTTCACGTAACGATCCTGGCTCTGCTCCGCCAGCAGGGCCGGGGCGACACGCCAGCGCGGAGCAAGATCGGTTGCACCGAACACTGCCAGGCGCACCGCATCGGCGTCCGCCAGCAACTCGCTGTCGGAGCCCAGCCCCTTGAGCTCGGCCCCCAGGCCATGACCGTAGAGCACCGCCGCCTTGGAGAAGCCGGGGTTGATGCCAAAGAAGCTGTCGGCGTGGTAGGCCACCAGGGTGTGCGCCCCCTTGTTCGCCGCCTCGCTGCCAACGCCGCCGTCGTTGATGCGCGCCTCGTTGTCCTTGGCGGAGAGGCCGTTCAGCATCCACTGCCAGTTGCCGAAGCGGCTGTTCATGGTGAGGATGTAGCTCTCTATGTCCGAGAGGCCGCTCTCGCTGATGTCGCCGTAGTCGCGCCCGTAGAGGGAGAAGTTCGCCTTCCAGCTGTCGGCCAGCTGCACGTCGTAGACACCGCCACCGGTCCCGGCCAGGAAGACCACGTCCGAGTCGAGCCAGTGGATGTCGAAGTTGTCCCGATCGAAGCGCTTGCCCGCCCAGAGCACCGAGTGCTGGAAGGGGCCGCTGAAGCTCGCCAGGTCGCCGATCTCGGCAAACACCTGGCGGGTGTTGAGGCTGGAATCGCTGGCGGTCCAGTCGTTGCTGGTCTCCACCCCGTCCGCCAGCATCAGCTTGTAGCGGGCCCAGCTGCCATCGTCGAAGGTCTGGGTCTTCAGCAGGTTGGCCTCCATGTAGGTGTCATCCTCGTTGCCAAGGCGACCCACGGCCCCGCCCACAGAGCCGGCTGGCGTCACGTAGGGACCGCCGCGCCCGCCGTTGCCGTTGCTGTTGACCAGCAGGCCGGAGCGGGCGTAGCCGTGAAACTCGAAGCCCTGGGCACCGGCGGTCTGCTTGTCCACCTTCTCGCTCTGGGCCTTGGCCACCACGGCTGTCTCCCGGGCCTCGCTCGCCTTGCTCTGGGCCTCATCTGCCCGCGCTTCGGCGGCGGCGGCGCGGGACTCTGCCGCCTGCACTCGCGCCTCCAGCGCAGCCATACGCGCCTCTATACCGCCCTCGGCCGCCCACAGCGGGCTGCTCATCCCCAATCCCAGCGCTACCGCCAGCGCCAACTTGCTCTTGAACATCGTCATCTTCCTCACCTGTCATCTGCCGCCCGTCCGGGCGCTGTTGTTATGAACGAACAGAGAATAGCTAAACCGCTTTAGCCAACTCAATATGCCAGCTAAACCGTTTCAGCCACTTGTGATCAGCGTAACGTTTGCACAGGGAAAACCGACGGGAGTTGTGAGGAGGATCCCTCATCGGGATCCACTCAATAGGGCGGATCCGGGGCAAATTGCAGGCAAAAAGAAAGCCGGCACTGAAGGCCGGCTTGGGTCACGCGGGTCGCGGTTACTTGGTCAGGTCGTCGAAGAAGCGTTTCACCCCTTCGAAGAAGCCTTCGGATTTCGGCTTGTGAGTCTTGGCGGCGGCACCGCTGAAGGACTCGTCCAGCTGGCGCAGCAGATCTTTCTGGGTCTCGGTCAGCTTGACCGGAGTCTCGATCACCACCTTGCACATCAGATCCCCGACCTGGCCGGAGCGTACGGACTTGACGCCCTTGCCCCGCAGGCGGAACAGCTTGCCGGTCTGGGTTTCCGCCGTGACCTTGAGCTTGACCCGGCCATCCAGGGTCGGCACTTCGATCTCGCCGCCCAGCGCCGCAGTGGTGAAGCTGATGGGCACCTCGCAGTAGAGATCGTTGCCGTCACGCACGAAGATCTCGTGCTCCTTCACGTGGACCTGTACGTAGAGATCCCCGGCCGGTGCACCGGCCTCCCCCGCTTCCCCTTCGCCGGAGAGACGGATGCGATCCCCGGTGTCGACGCCCGCCGGGATCTTCACCGACAGTGTCTTGGTCTTCTGGTAGCGCCCTTCCCCATGGCACTTGCGGCACGGATCCTTGATGATCTTGCCGCGACCGTGACAGTGGGGGCAGGCCTGCTGCACCGCGAAGAAGCCCTGGCGCATCTGTACCTGACCTGAGCCGTGGCAGGTCGGGCAGGTATGGGCCTGGCTGCCGGTGTGTGCACCGGACCCGTTGCACACCTCGCAGTGGACCTGGCTCGGGATCTTGATCTCCTTGGAGACCCCGCGCACCGCCTCTTCCAGCGTCAACTCCATGTTGTAGCGCAGGTCGGAGCCACGGGCCGGGCCGCGACGACCACCGCCACGACCGCCGAAGATGTCACCAAACACATCGCCGAAGATGTCACCGAAATCGGCACCACCGCCGAAGCCGCCATGGCCGCCGCCCTGGCTCTGATCCACGCCGGCATGACCGTACTGGTCATAGCGGGCACGCAGGTTCTCGTCGGTCAGGACCTCGTAGGCTTCCTTGACCTCTTTGAACTTCTCTTCCGATGCGGCATCACCCTGATTGCGATCCGGGTGATACTTCATCGCCAGACGCTTGTACGCCTTCTTGATCTCGCGCTCGTCGGCACCTTTCGATACCCCGAGCACTTCGTAGAAATCGCGCTTCGACATACTCATCCTGTTCTACTTGAGCCGTTATGCAGACGGGCGTTGGTTACCCAACGCCCGTGAAATCATTGACTGAGCCGATGGGCAGAGTCTGCTCTGCCCATCTGGGTTGGGCTTATTTCTTGTCGTCTTTCACTTCTTCGAACTCGGCGTCAACCACGTCGTCGTCAGCCTTGGCGGAAGAAGAGGACTGACCGGCCTCGGCACCGGCGCCTTGCGCCTGAGCCTGCTGCTGGGCAATCTCCATCAGCTTCTGGGACGCTTCCATCAGGGCCTGTTGCTTGGCTTCGATGGCAGCCTTGTCGTCACCCTTGATGGCGGCTTCCAGCTCGGACAATGCAGTCTCGATCTTGGTCTTGTCATCGCTTGGCAGGGCGTCACCGGCTTCAGTCACCTGCTTGCGTACCGAGTGGACCAGACCGTCAGCCTGGTTGCGGGTCTGCACCAGCTCTTCGAACTTCTTGTCTTCCGCCGCGTTGGCTTCCGCCTCGCGTACCATGCGTTCGATCTCGTCATCAGACAGACCAGAGGAGGCCTGGATGGTGATCTTCTGCTCCTTGTTGGTCTCCTTGTCTTTCGCAGAGACGTGCAGGATGCCGTTGGCGTCGATGTCGAAGGTCACTTCGATCTGCGGCAGACCGCGCGGTGCCGGACGGATGCCTTCCAGGTTGAACTGGCCCAGGGACTTGTTGTCGCTGGCGCGCTTGCGCTCACCCTGCAGCACGTGAATGGTCACGGCAGACTGGTTATCTTCGGCAGTGGAGAACACCTGGGACTTCTTGGTCGGAATGGTGGTGTTCTTCTCGATCAGCGCAGTCATCACGCTGCCCATGGTCTCGATACCCAGCGACAGCGGGGTCACGTCCAGCAGCAGTACGTCGGTCTTGTCACCGGACAGTACGGCACCCTGGATGGCGGCACCCATGGCCACGGCTTCGTCCGGGTTGACGTCTTTGCGCGGCTCTTTGCCAAAGAAGTCGGCAACGGTCTTCTGAACCAGCGGCATACGGGTCTGACCGCCCACCAGGATGACGTCGTCGATTTCGCCAACCGCCAGACCGGAGTCTTTCAGGGCGACACGGACCGGCTCCAGGGAGTCTTTCACCATGTCTTCCACCAGGGATTCCAGCTTGGCGCGGGTCACCTTGATGTTCATGTGCTTCGGACCTGTGGCATCTGCAGTGATGTACGGCAGGTTCACGTCGGTCTGCTGGGCGGAAGAGAGCTCGATCTTGGCTTTCTCGGCGGCATCTTTCAGACGCTGCAGAGCCAGCTGGTCGTTGCGCAGGTCGATGCCCTGCTCGCGCTTGAACTCGTCTACCAGATAGTTGATGACGCGGTTGTCGAAGTCTTCACCACCCAGGTGGGTGTTACCGTTGGTCGCCAGCACTTCGAAGGTGGTCTCACCTTCAACTTCATCGATCTCGATGATGGAGATATCGAAGGTACCACCGCCCAGGTCATACACGGCAACCTTGCGCTCGCCCTTGACCTTGTTCACGCCATAGGCGAAGGCCGCAGCAGTCGGTTCGTTGATGATGCGTTTTACATCCAGACCGGCGATGCGACCGGCATCCTTGGTGGCCTGACGCTGGGCGTCGTTGAAGTAGGCCGGTACTGTGATGACGGCTTCGGTCACCGGCTCGCCCAGGTAATCCTCGGCGGTCTTCTTCATCTTCTTCAGCACTTCGGCAGAGATCTGCGGCGGTGCCATCTTCTTGCCTTTGACTTCTACCCAGGCGTCACCGTTGTCAGCCTTGGCGATGGCGTACGGCATGATCTTCAGATCGCGCTGTACTTCTTCATCTTCGAAACGACGGCCAATCAGACGCTTGATGGCGAACAGCGTGTTTTTCGGGTTGGTGATGGCTTGGCGCTTGGCCGGCTGACCAACCAGGATTTCGCCGTCATCGGCATAGGCAATGATGGACGGAGTAGTACGGTCGCCTTCCGCGTTCTCGATCACGCGAGCATGGTCGCCATCCAGAATAGCAACGCAGGAGTTGGTAGTACCCAGGTCAATACCGATGATTTTACCCATTTGACGAATCTCCAAATACTTTGAATAAACTGGCGAGGGGCTCGCCTTAAATACGTTAACGGCTAGGTGGGGCCTGACACTGTGGCTTTCAAGCACCCGACATCAAATTCTTTCCGTGTCACTCAAGTTTCCATGCCACTGAAATCAGATGCCGCCGTGGCCTTGCCACCTATATGGGGTCTCAAGCCGACGCTTCAAGCCCTGACCTTAAAAAACCGCGCATTCTTGCCCCTTGGGCGCAAGAGTGCTTGCCAAATGACGCCAAAAAAACACCTTGATGGCGCCGCTACCAATAAAAAGCCCGCCGAGCGGCGGGCTCAGCACAGGGACGGAGCTCAGGCCGGGGCCTTGGAGACCATCACCATGGCCGGACGGATCACCCGACCGTTGAGTTCATAGCCCTTCTGCATCACGGCGATGACGGTGTTGGGCGCCAGTTCGGCGTTCTCTATCATGCTCATGGCCTGATGGGCGTTGGGGTCGAACGGCTGGTTCTGCGGATCCAGGGCGACCAGGCCAAACTTGGCCACCGAGCTCTGCATGGATTTGAGGGTCAGCTCGACCCCTTCGATCATCGGCTTGAGCGCCTCGCTCTCCTTGTCGGCGAGCTCGATGGCGCGCTCCAGGTTGTCCAGCACCGGCAGCAGCTCGGCGGCGAACTTCTCCAGCGCAAACTTGTGGGCCTTCTCCACGTCCTGGGCGGCACGACGACGCAGGTTTTCCATCTCGGCGACGGCACGCACGGCGCGCTCGCGCTCTTCCAGGGAGGCCTGCTGGGCCGCTTCCAGTTGGGCCTCCAGCTCGGCAATGCGGGCCTGCTCGGCTGTCACTTCACTGTCTACATCGGTCGGCTCGACTGGCTGGACTTCCACTTGCTCCATCGCTTCAACCTTTTGTTCTTCGTGGCTCATGACATCTCCAATATTCAGGGTTGCTTATGAGGGGCTGCTGACGTTCAGACAAGCGACACGCGTCAGCGGACCCTGTGTTGGCGCTATTATGGGGACGCAGCCTCGGCTTTCAAGGGGAAAAGGGCATATCTGGCACAATGCCTGCCGCCAGCCGGCCAGCTTGCCGCTTTTCGGGGCCGATTGTGCCAAGAGGCATGGAGACAGACAAATCCCCGGCAAAGCGCGGTATACTCCCCGCAAGACTTCCCCAGACCCGATAACCTATGGATTCTCCGTTCAAAACCGTTGCCCTCATCGGCAAGCCCCACCATGAAGGGGCCAACCAGACCCTCAGCGGCCTGTATCAATACCTGAGTACCCGCGGTTTTCGGGTGCTGCTGGAGAGCCGGGTCGCCCAGACCTTGGGGATCCTGGGTGACAACGTGATGGATCTGGTGCAGCTCGGCGAGCAGGCGGATCTCGCCATCGTCGTCGGCGGTGACGGCAACATGCTGGGGGCCGCCCGGGTGCTGTCCCGGTTCGATGTGGCGGTGATAGGGGTCAACCGGGGCAACCTCGGCTTTCTGACCGATCTCTCGCCCCAGGACTACCTGCTGCCCCTGGAGCAGGTGCTCTCAGGCCACTTCAAGAGCGAGCACCGCTTCCTGCTGGAGGCCGCCGTCTATCGCCACGGCGAGCGCAAGTCGAGCAACCTGGCGGTGAACGAGGCGGTGCTGCACCCGGGCAAGATAGCCCACATGATTGAGTTCGAGGTCTATATCGATGGCAGCTTCATGTACAGCCAGCGCTCGGACGGCATCATAGTGGCCACCCCCACCGGCTCCACCGCCTACTCGCTGTCGGCGGGGGGCGCCATCCTCACCCCCAAGCTCAACGCCATCACGCTGGTGCCCATGTTCCCGCACACCCTGAGCAGCCGTCCCATCGTGCTGGACGCGGACAGCGAGGTGCGGCTGCTGGTCTCGCCAGACAATCAGGATGACGCCATGCAGGTGAGCTGCGACGGTCAGGTGACCCTGGCAGTCCATCCGGGGGACGAGATCCTCATCAAGAAGAGCCAGCACAAGCTGCACCTGGTGCATCCGCTGGATTACAGCTACTTCCACGTGCTGCGCAACAAGCTCGGCTGGGGCAGCAAGCTGTTCTAGAAAGCGGGCCCGGGCGACGCTAGCCTGAAGGTGAGGGCCTAGCCCTCGCCGCCCTCAACCAGCCGAAGCGGTCCGGGTTCGAGCTGCAGATGCACGCCATTTCTCCCCGCTGCCTTGACCCTGTACATGGCCTCGTCGGCCTTCGTCAGCAAGTGCGCCAACCCTGTCTCTGCACAGGCGCAGACGCACCCTACACTGACCGTCACCCCCTCGCACGGCGGGCAGGCCCCCTGACGGGAGCCCGTCTCTATCTGGCGGCGGATCCGGTCGCAGATGTCATGGGCCATCTGGCCGTTCACCCCTCCCATGATAATGGCGAACTCCTCGCCACCTATGCGCCCCACCAGATCATCCTTGCGAGCCTCGGCCAGCAGCACCCTGGCCACGTAGCGGATCACCTCGTCACCGCAGCCGTGGCCAAATCGGTCATTGACGCTCTTGAAATGGTCTATGTCGAGCACCACCACGCAGCGCATCTGCCCCGGCTGCGCCCACTCCCCCAGCCTGAACAGGCCGCGCCGGTTGAGCACCCCGGTGAGGGGATCCCGCTCCGAGAGGGCCAGCAGTGCCTGCTCCGCCTCCACATAGGCCACCAGGGGCAACAGCAGTACCGAGCCTATGGTCAGCACCATGTGCATGAAGAAGATGCCATCGAGCAGCCCGTCTCCGTTGCCCATGCGGCTATCAGGCCCCAGCAAGAGCAGCAGCCCCTGGCTCAGCAGTATGGTGAAATGCAGCAGATAAATGGCAGCGACGGCATGGAGCACCCGCTTCTGGTGCCGGCTGAGGGAGACAATCAGGCAGGCGCACCAGAGGTAGACCACCGACTCCATCAGGGCCAGCACAATGCGCACCTCGAAGCGGCTAGACAGCCCCAGATAGGCAAGCAACAACAGGGCAACCCCTCCCCACAGAGTGCGGGGGCGCCAGGACAGACCATAGAGGGCATAAAAGCCGGCCAGCAACAGCAATATGCTCATGAGGGAGACCAGGCCACCGACCCTGATCCCCAGGGCCGGATGACCACTCCCTATTCCCAGACTGAGCAGCAGGATGGAGAGGGAGAAGAGGAAGGCCGACAGGGACCAGAACAGGAAGTTGCGCCGACCAGGCTTCAAAAAGTGGATGAACAACATGAGCAATGCCGACATCAGATTGATTGCCAGGGAGATCAACAGCAGGGTCGGGGTGTGGATCATCTAGACGCATCCTTGGTGTGAGGCACGGTGGCCTGCCCATTGAACCTGAGCCATGCCTGTCTCGAGTGTGTCTCAGCTACCCCGACGCCACAAGTTCACCGCCGCGACAAGACCCCATAAAGGTGAACGAATACAGGCTCATCGCGCGACTGCCCCCAGGCTCACATCCCCCATCGGATGCCATGGCGGCTCAGCGCCTCTCTCAGTGCCGCCCCCCCTCGCACAGCCCCTCATCCCCTTGCCCGGCAAAAAATCCCGTCACGCACACTTTACTGTATATAAGACCAGTATATACTGGATGCATACACAGTAATGTTGACCCATACAGGATGAGACCATGCTGACCCAGCTGACCGTCAACAACTTCGCCATCGTCAAGTTTCTCGAACTCGATCTGCAATCCGGCATGACCTGCATCACAGGGGAGACGGGGGCAGGCAAATCCATTGCCATCGACGCCCTCGGCCTCTGCCTCGGCGAGCGGGCCGAAGCCAGCATGGTGCGACCGGGCAGCGACAAGACGGAAGTCAGTGCCCGTTTCTTGCTGGACGGCAATCCCGCCGCCCGCGCCTGGCTTGCCACCAACGAGCTGGAGAACGACGGGGAGTGCATCGTTCGGCGGGTGCTCTCCGCCGAGGGCCGCTCGCGCAGCTACATCAACGGCGTCCCCGTCCCCCTGGTGCAGCTCAGGAGCCTGGGCCAGTTGCTGGTCAACGTTCACGGCCAGCACGCGCATCAGCTGTTGCTCAAACCCGACTATCAGCTCGCCCTGCTGGACGGCTATGCCGGTCATCACCTGCTGCTCGATGAAGTGCGCCAGCACTATCAGCAGTGGCGCCAGCTGCAGAACGAGCTCAACCGCCTCAAGGCCGAGCAGCAGCAGCGGGAGGCCCGTCGCCAGCTCATCGAGTATCAGGTGCAGGAGCTGGATGAGTTCGCCCTGCAACCCGGGGAGTTTGAAGCCATCGAAGAGGAGCACCAGCGTCTCGCCAACGGCACCGAACTGATGCAGGAGTGCGGCTATTGCCTCGACCTGCTCTATGACAACGAAGAGACCACCATCGCTGGCCTGCTGCAGGTGGCGGTGGACAGAGCCGAGACCCTGGTCGGCATGGACAGCCGCCTTGGCAATGTGCTCGGCATGCTGAATGAAGCCCTGATCGGTGTGCAGGAGAGCCACAGCGAGCTGCGCAGCTATCTGGATCTGCTGGAACTGGATCCCGAGCGTTTCAACGAGCTGGAGGCCCGCCTCTCCAAGGCGATCAACCTGGCCCGCAAGCACCACGTCAAACCCGCCGAGCTGGCCCAGTTCCACCAGGATCTGGCCAGCGATCTCGCCCGCCTCCACTCCGATGAGGAGCGGTTGGAGGGGATGGAGGATGAACTGGCCGAGGCCCGTCAGGCCTTTGTCCAGGCGGCAGAGGTGCTCAGCCAGAGCCGTCAGCGCTATGCCCTGGAGCTGGCCACCCAGGTGACCGCCAGCATGCACGAACTGGCGATGCCCGATGGCCGCTTCGCCATCGAGGTGCGCCCCGACGCCCAGAGCAGCCTCTCCCCCCTCGGCATAGACAGAGTGGAGTTCATGGTCACCACCAACCCCGGGCAGCCCATACAGCCGCTGGGCAAGGTGGCCTCCGGCGGCGAGCTGTCGCGCATCAGCCTCGCCCTGGTGGTGATCAGTGCCCGCAAGATCTCCACCCCCACCCTGATTTTCGACGAGGTGGACGTGGGGATCAGCGGCCCGACGGCAGCCGTGGTGGGCCGCCTGCTGCGTCAGCTCGGCGAATCCACCCAGGTGATGGTGGTCACTCACCTGCCCCAGGTGGCCGGCAAGGGTCACCAGCACATGGTGGTCAGCAAGCACACGGACGGCAAGACCACGGAGACCCAGATGCAGGCGCTCAACCAGGGGGCCCGCCTCAACGAGCTGGCCCGTCTGCTGGGGGGGGATCAGATCACCGACAACACCCTGGCCAATGCCCGCGAGCTGCTTGCCTCCTGAGGGTGGTGCGACAAGCCATCGACGCCGCTCGCCGCCTCTGGGGCGGCGAGCCATTCAGCCTTCGTCGACATGAGCGGGAGTGAGTCATCAACCTTCCGACGCCAGCCCTAAGCGCCATGTCATCCACCTTCATGGTGACCTGACCGGAAGGAGAGCCACCAAGCCACCGGTACGGGGGGTAGTGATCAACCTCCCCGGTTGCCCGCCCAACGCGGCACTGGCCCCCCTTGTACGATCTGCCCGAGGCGCCGAGTCATCGCCCCCGGCAATCTGCCAGGGGGGGCGGGCACCGGCACTCGCACAGGGCCACCCTATGCCTCTGCTGCCAGGCGCCAAGTGTCACCAAGGGCTTGGGTCGATGGCGTGCTCCCGGCACCTCCCCGAGCCCTCGGCGCCCCAAGCGAAGAGCGGCCGAATTTGCCCCCCTGGCCGCCAGACAGTAGAGTGGAACCGACTCGGGCCCCATGGCCCCCTCTGGCCCGGCGCCGCGACATGCGGCCGAGACCATCACCCGACATCAGGAACCACCTCATGCTTCATGTCTTTGGCCACAAGAATCCCGACAGCGACAGCATCTGCACCGCGCTGGTCACCGCCGACTGGCTCAACCGTCAGGGACGTCCCGCCCAGGCCTATGCGTTGGGTGAACCCATTGCCGAGACCCGCTTCATCCTGGAGACGGCGGGCGTGGCGGCCCCCCCCGGTTCTGACGGGCAGCGTCGCCAACAAGCCGGTCTTTCTGGTGGATTTCAGCGAACTGGAGCAGGGGCCGGAGGGACTGGCCGAGGCCGATGTGCAGGGCCTCATCGATCACCACCGCATCGGCACCCTCATCACCCGTGGCCCCCTCGATGCCTGGGTGAGGGCGGTCGGGTGCAGTGCCACTGTGCTGCTGGAGCTGATGGGCCATGACAATCTGTCCCGCGCCCAGGCCAGGTTGTTGCTGGGGGCCATCATCAGCGACACCTTCAACTTCACCTCCCCCACCACCACGGTAGAGGACAGGCTCGCGGTCGACCGGCTGCTGCCCATCGCCGATCTGGCCCTGGCCCCCTTTGCCCAGACCCTGCTGGAGCGGCGCACCCAGTTGGGCGATACCCCCCTGTGCGAGCTGCTCGTTGCCGACGAGAAGGCCTATCAGATAGCGGGCCATTCCCTCATGGTCAGCCAGATCTGCGTGATGGACCCGAGCCAGATCCACAGCCGGATGGAGGAGCTGCATCACGCCATGGCGCAGAGGCTGACCCTGGACTCGCTGGATGGCTATGTCTTGATGCTGACCGATCTGGCCAGGGGGAGCAGTGAACTCCACTTTGCCAGCAGGGGCATACTGCCAGCCGAGCCGGTTCACCTGGCGGGGGCCCTCAGCCGCAAGAAAGAGGGGCTTCCCTGGTTGACCCGACAGCTGTCATAAGCCCCCAGCCAGCCCCTGTCCCAGTGGCGGCCCGCCAACCGCCACCGGGATTCCCCCCTTCTACATAGGCTCCCTGCACCTTGGCTCGAAGCCGGGCGAGCAGCACGATCACCAGGCACAGCCAAGACAAACCCCACGGCTGTGCTACCCACGGACCATTTACCCATCTCATTCCTCCATCAAGGGGGCCATGGGCGGCATGTCTTCATTCTCCGTTCAACTACGTCTGTTATGCTGATGTAAACAAAGGTGATCTTGCGCGCCCTCACCGACAAAGGATGACGTCTGGCGCCCACAGACAGACAAGTGAGAACCATGCAATACAGGGCGGGATCACTGTGGTAGGGGACAGCTCCTTTGTCCCCGGTGACCCGCGCCATGCCAAGGAGAACTGCTGATGACCCACACCAACATAGTGCTGTTGCTGGAAGGCAAGGATTACGAGCAGGAGACGCTGGCCAAGGCGAGCCGCCTGGCACAGGGGCTGGGGTGCAATCTGACCCTGCTGCACCTGACGCACAGCAGCAAGGTGCGCCGCAATAGCCTGTCGCTGTCCGAGGAAGAGCGCAGTGTCCAGGGCACATTGGATGCCAAGGCCATCATCAGCGAACTCATCACCCTGCTGCCTCATCCGGTGGATTACCACTGCCTGGTGGTCGATGACGTGGTCAGGGATCTGGGCCAGTGGCTGAGCACCCACCCGGCTTCGCTCCTGCTGGTCGGCAGCCGCCACCACTGGATGGAGGGATCCTTGGCCCGCCTGCTCATCTACAAGCTGCCCGTCGATATCCAGATCTGCCACGAGCCCTATGCCGAGCAGCTCAAGGCGGTCGGCTGAGTACCCGGGAGCCCGCTCAACGAGCGGGCTCCCTGCATTTATCCCCTAGGTAGACCCCCCGGACCCTTGCACTGCCCCCAGCGGGTATCATGCCGGTCTCGCCTCCCCTTCTCCGGCGGTCACCCTGCCCCTTAATTGACAACTTCATCTACATGATTTCTTACACATTGCTCGCTTCTTTTTAAGTGCCATTTGCTGCAGGATATCGCCCTTGCACGCCTTCGCTCGTTTCGTTCAGGTGATAAATGAAGACTCTTCCAAAACCGGGCAAATATGCCCTGCTTGCCCTGGCACTGCTGGCCCTCGTGGTCTGGCTGGCCTGGCCCGGCAAGACCCCGGACCCCGTGCTGACCGCGACGGTGACCCGTCAGGATGTGGAGCAGACGGTGCTGGCCAGCGGTGTACTACAGGCCATAGAGCAGGTGGATGTGGGGGCCCAGGTCTCGGGTCAGGTCACCTATCTGGCGGTGGAAGCCGGGCAACAGGTCAAGCAGGGAGATCTGCTGGCAGAGATAGATCCCCTTATCGCCCAGAACAACCTCAAGACCGCGGAGGCCGAACTGGCCAGCCGCCGTGCCCAGCTCAAGATCAAGCAGGCCCAGCTCAAGCAGAACGAGTTGACCTGGCGCCGCCAGCAGCAGATGTTCCGGCAGGAGGCGAGCTCCCGAGCGGATCTTGAGAGCGCCGAAGCGCAGCTCGCCGTCACCCGGGCCGAACTGCAAAGCACCCAGGCCGATATAGACAACGCCCTGATCAAGGTGGAGCGTGCCAAGACGGAGCTCGGCTATAACCGCATCCAGGCCCCCATGGATGGCACCGTCGTCAGCATAGTGACCCGCCAGGGACAGACCCTGGCCGCCAGCCAGACAGTTCCGACCCTGCTCAAGCTCGCCAACCTCGATACCATGACGGTCAAGGCCCAGATCTCGGAGGCCGATGTCACCAAGGTCAGAGCCGGCATGCCGGTCTACTTCACCCTGATCGGAGACCCGGACCGCCGCTATCACGGCACCCTGCGCACGGTCGAGCTGGCCCCCACCAACATCAACGAGCAGAGCACCAACACCACGACCACCAGCAATGCCGCCATCTACTATTACGCCCTGTTCGATGTGCCCAACCCCGACCATCAGCTGAGGGTCGCCATGACGACCCAGGTCACCATAGTGCTGGGTGAACGCAAACAGGTATTGGCCATCCCCCAGACCGCCCTCGGCAAGAAGCTGGGGGAACACGAATATGAGGTTACCCTGCTCAAGGAGGACGGGCAGAAAGAGACCCGCCGCATCAAGACCGGCATGAAGGATGACATCAAGATAGAGGTGGTGAGCGGCCTGAACGAGCAGGACAAGGTCATCCTGGATCAGGGCAAGCCCGTCCAGCACGATGAGAGTGAGATGGCACCGTGAGCGAGCCCCTGATCCAGCTCAAGGGCATAGAGCGCCGCTATCAGAGCGGGGAGCACGAGGTGACCGTGCTGCACCCGCTGGATCTGGCCATAGCGGCGGGGGAGATGGTGGCCATCGTCGGTGCCTCCGGCTCTGGCAAGTCCACCCTGATGAACCTGCTGGGCTGCCTCGATCGTCCGAGCGGCGGCCAATACCTGTTTCGTGGTCAGGACACAGCCGGTCTGGATGCCCTGGCCCTGGCACGGCTGCGCTGCCACCACTTCGGCTTCATCTTCCAGCGCTACCACCTGCTGCCCCATCTGGATGCGGCCGCCAACGTGGAGATCCCCGCCATCTATGCCGGCACCTCCCGCCCCGAGCGCCAGATACGTGCCCGCACCCTGCTGACCCGCCTGGGTTTGAGCGATCGCAGCCACCACAGGCCGGGTCAGCTCTCCGGCGGCCAGCAGCAGCGGGTCAGCATAGCCCGGGCGCTGGCCAATGGCGGCGAGGTGATCCTGGCCGACGAGCCCACCGGCGCCCTCGACAGCCACAGCGGCAAGGAGGTGATGGCCATCCTGAAGGAGCTGCACGCCCAGGGTCACACCATCATTCTGGTGACCCACGACATGGCGGTGGCCAACCACGCCAATCGCATCATCACCCTGCGGGACGGGCGCGTGGTAGAGGATAGCGGTCAGCCGGCTGCCACCCCCCCCATCTCCCCGGATAAGGCCCACGGGGTGGAAGAGCGTCGGCAGATCCCCCAGGCCACCGTCGAACAGCTATCTTGCGCCCTCCCCCGGCCAGCCGCCGGGCAGAAAGCCCGCGAGCCGGCGCCGGACCTGCTCCCCACCGCCTCCGTCGACAGGCGCGGCAGCCAGGGCTGGGATCGCTACCGGGAGGCGGGTCGCATGGCCCTGCACGCCATGCTGGCCCACCGCATGCGCACCTTCCTCACCATGCTCGGCATCATCATCGGCATCGCCGCCGTGGTCAGCGTGGTGGCGCTGGGCCAGGGGGCCCGCGCCAAGGTGATCGACGACATTAACGCCATGGGCACCAATACCATCGACATCTTCCCCGGCAAGGACTGGGGCGACGAGAAGGCCGCCAGCATCCAGACCCTGAACGAGCGGGATCTCGACGCCCTGCTCGGCCAGCCCTATCTGGAGGGGGCCAGCCCCCAGATCGCCACCTCGGGCCAGTTGCGCTATCGCAACAAGACCAGCAGCGGCAGCGTGGTGGGGGTCGGCAGCGACTTTTTCCGGGTCAAGGGGATGACCCTCACCCAGGGCCGCCTGCTCGATGAGCGGGACATCCGCAGCCGGACCGCGGTGGCCGTGGTGGATGGCAAGACCATCACCAGCCTGCTCGGCAAGACGGACCCCGTCGGCCAGGTGGTACTGGTCGGCACCCTGCCGGTGCGCATCGTCGGCGTGGTGGCCCAGGAGACCGGCTTTGGTCCCAGCAGCCAGTCGGTCAATGTCTGGCTGCCTTACAGCGCCGTGATGAGCCGCCTCATCTCCCAGAACCACTTCAGCCAGATCACCATCAGGGTCAAGGACGGGGTCCAGCCCGCGCTGGCCGAGCAGGCCGCCGTGGCGCTCTTGACCCAGCGCCACGGGGTGAAGGATTTCTTCACCTTCAGCAGCGACAGCATCGTCAAGTCGGTGGAGAAGACCACGGCGACACTGACGCTGCTGGTCTCCGCCATCGCGGTGATCTCCCTCATCGTCGGCGGGGTCGGGGTGATGAACATCATGCTGGTGTCTGTGGTGGAGCGCACCCGGGAGATAGGGATCCGCATCGCAGTCGGCGCCCGTCAGTCCGACATCCTGCAGCAGTTTCTGATCGAGGCTGTGATGGTCAGCCTGCTGGGGGGCCTGCTCGGCATCGGCCTGGCCATCTTCATCGGTTTTATCTTCTCCCTGCTCGTGGAGAGCTTCCAGATGCGCTTCTCGCTCTTCTCCATCCTGATGGCCTTCGGTTGCTCCTCGCTCATCGGGATCCTGTTTGGTTACCTGCCCGCCCGCAATGCGGCCCGGCTCGATCCGGTCGAGGCACTGGCGAGGGAATGATGATGCACAACTTATCCGGCCAGAGGCTGCGCCTCTGGTCAAAAACGGCGCTCAGCCTGGTGTTCACCGCCGTCCTCGGTGCCTGCAGCCAGCAGAGCACCTACCACAGGCCCGAACTGGACGTGGCGCCAGCGTGGCAGCAGGACGCCCGGGATCTTGGCGGCCAGCAGGCCGGGCTCTGGTGGCAGGGGTTCCGGGATCCCGCCCTCGACCAGCTGGTCGATGAGGTGCTCGCGGCCAACCCGGACATGCAGGTCGCGGGGCTCAGGCTCAAGAGCGCCCTGCTCGGCGCCGATCTCGCCGACACCAACCTCACCCCTTCGGTCAACGCCAGCCTGGGGGCGAGCGGCAACAAGAACATGAAGGATGGCAGCGCCAGCAGCAACCTGGGCCCCTCCTTCAACCTGAGCTATGAGGTGGATCTCTGGGGCCGGCTCGCCTCGGTGCGGGATCAGGCGCAGTGGGAGGCAGAGGCTAGTGAGCAGGATCGCGCCGCCACCCGCCTGATGCTGGTAGGCAAGACCCTGGAACAATACTGGCAGCTGGCGTATCTCGGCTCGGCTATCGCCCTGGGCGAGCGCCAGCTGGCCAACTACGAGCGGATAGAGCGGCTGACCCGGGCAAAATATGACGCCGGGGCCGTCACCCGCCTCGATCTGGTACAGGCCAGCCAGCAGAAAGCCGGCAAGCAGGCGGAGCTCGCCTCTCTCACCCTGCAACGGGAACAGGCCGGCAACGCCCTGCGCCTGCTGCTCGGCCGCAGCAGCGGCCCGCTGGAATTTGCCCCGACTTCCCTCGCCATGGGCTCCATTCCTACGCTGGCGGTCGGCATCCCCGCCGATGTGCTGAGCAGGCGCCCAGACGTGCGGGCAGCCGAGCTGCGCCTTCGCAAGACGCTGGCCAGAGGGGACGAGATCCGCACCGGCTTCTACCCCACCCTCAGCCTCACCGGCGGCGCCAGCACCACCTCGGACACCCTGACCCAGGTGCTGCAGAACCCGGTGGGAACCCTGGGTGCGACCCTGGCGCTCCCCTTCCTCGAGTACAACAAGACCCGGCTCTCCATCGCGAGCTCCGAGATTGACTATCAGATAGCCGAGACCGAGTTTCGCAAGCAGCTCTATACGGCCCTGCTGGAGGTGGAAGATGGCCTGGCCGCTCGCCAGCAGGGGGAGCAGCGGCTGCGTTATCTCGAGCAGCAGCTGGCCTATACCAAAGAGGCCGAGCGGCTGGCGGGTGCCCGCTTCCTGGCGGGCGCCACCGGGGTTCAGCCCTGGCTGGACGAGCAGAATCGACTGTGGGATGCCGAGCTCGGCGTGCTGGCCCAGCAACAGAGCCAGCTCAAGACCATGGCCGGGATCTACCGGGCGCTGGGAGGGAGCGATCGGAGCTAGAGCCCGGTCAGCCCCCAGGGCGGCCGGCATGACCTCCCTGCTGGCCGCCCTTGTATCCTCTCCATAACAAAGCAATTGATAATAGTTTTCATTTAATGAAAAATGAGCGCTCTCGTCTGTCAGGAGTACTCAAATGTCACAGCCCGCCCCGGTCAATCGCCCTCGCCTGCTCACCGTCAAGCATGTTCACGATGTGAGTCCACATCTGCGCCGAGTCTGCCTGACCAGCCCTGAACTGGCGGATTACCCCTTCAGCTGTGGCGGTGCCCATATCAAGATCATGCTGCCCCGGCCGGGCCAGAGCGAGATAGTGTTGCCAACCCCGACCCCCAAGGGTCCCCGTTGGGAGGATCCGAGCCAGAAGCCCATACTGCGCACCTTCACCATCCGTGCCTTCCGCCGCGAGGCCCTGGAGATCGACATCGACTTCGCCCTGCACGGCGACATCGGCCCCGCCAGCCGCTTCGCCCTCCATGCCAAGCCGGGGGACAGGCTCGCCATCTCGGGCCCGGGCGGTCCGGACCCCATGTTGCAGCTGGCCGCTCACTACTACATGGCCGGCGATCTCACCTCCCTGCCCGCCATCAGCGCCATGGCCGAGGTGATGCCGGCAGAGGCCAGGGGCCATATCGCCCTGCTGGTGCCCCATCAGGAAGATGTGCAGGATCTGTCGCTGCCCGAAGGGGTCAGCCTGCGCTGGTTTGTCGGCACGCCGGACCAGACCGGCCCCCTGGTGGAGTACTTCACCGCCCTGCCCATGGCCGCCGAGGAGAGCTATTTCTGGTTCGGGGGGGAAGAGGGTCTGGTGGTGCCCCTGCGTCGTCATGTCAGGCGAACTCTGGACACCGATCGCCAGCGGGTCTACGCAGTGCCTTACTGGCGCAGCGGCAAGGATGAAGACGCCTACCATCAGGATCGCCATGTCGTGATGGATAGCTGATAACACCCTGTATTCCTTACTCTTATCAGGCCTTCTCCCGCTCGGGAGCGGGCCTGGTTGCCATGCTTCCCTCCCTTTTTTACGGCCCGCCCCCCATCTTTGGTGATCCTCTCGGTAGTGCTTGCATTTGAGACGAACAGCAAGATAATGATAATCACTCTCAACAAAGATGCTGTGTGCCGGGCGCAGATCCCAGATCCAGACACCCGAACGCTCCGGACACCTCGTCGACCCCATTTGCACTGCAAGGTAACCCCAGATGGCTGTTTTGAATTCGGTAATGCGCGCCTTCGCGGTGGAGGCGCTCCCCACCCCTGCCGACCTGTTGGCACAGCATCCCTGCCCGGTCGATATGGCGCAGCACATTGACCACCACCGCCACCAGGTGCGCCAGATCCTGAGCGGGTCAGACGATCGTCTGTTGGTGGTGATAGGCCCCTGCTCCATCCATGATCCCGTCGCCGCCCTCGACTATGCCAAGAGGCTGGCACGGCTCGCCATCGAGTATCAGGAGAGCCTGCAGATAGTGATGCGCACCTATTTCGAGAAACCGCGCACCACAGTCGGCTGGAAGGGGCTGGTCTTCGACCCTCATCTCGATGGCAGCAACGACATCGTTCACGGGCTCCACCTGGCCCGTCAGCTGCTGCTCGACATCAACCGGCTGGGGCTGGCCACCGCCACCGAGTTTCTCGATACCACCAGCTTCCTCTATCTGGCGGATCTCGTCAGTTGGGGGGCCATCGGTGCCCGCACCACCGAATCCCAGGTACACAGGCAACTGGCCTCGGCCCTGCCCTGCCCGGTCGGCTTCAAGAACGGCACCGACGGCAACATCCGGGTGGCCATCGACGCCATCCTGGCCAGCGAGGCCTCCCATCTGTTCACCGCCCCTGGCAGCCAGGGGGGCATGGTGGTGATCAGGAGCGAAGGCAATCCGGGCGGCCACATCATACTGCGCGGCGGCACCCTGCCGAACTATCACCAGAGCGACGTGATGGACGCGGCCGAACGCCTGGCGCGCCAGGGGCTCAACCCTCGGCTGATGGTGGATTGCAGCCACGGCAACAGCCAGAAGCTGCACCAGAACCAGCTCCTGGTCGCCGGGGAGCTCTGCCGCCAGTTGCGGGGCGGGAGCACGGCCGTTGCCGCCGTCATGGTCGAGAGCTTCTTGCAAGGGGGCAGCCAGAAGCCGGCGCCACTGAGTGAGCTGCAATATGGCTTGTCGGTCACCGATGCCTGCCTTTGCTGGGAAGAGAGTGAGAGCCTGCTGGCCATGCTGGCCGATGGGGTCATGGCGCGCCGTCAATTTGCAAACGGTCGCGCCATTCCCTTTCACCGCGATCTCGGCCAACCGGTCAGCTGACCTATTTCCTATTTAATCGCAGCGGGGTCGCCAGACCCCTATTCAATCCCTATACCGATAAATGACTTTCACATATTGTCTGGACAGGGGTGTCAAATAGGGCAGTGATGGCGAAAGAGAAATAGTGCGAGAGGGACAAGCACTTCCCCATTGATAGGAAGATGGGCGGCTAGGCAAAGCGGGAGGCATGCCCGCAAATCCACCTATTTCATCCCACTGCTTTCATCCCACTGCGACGGGCCATTATTTGTCATCTTGTGTCATCAGAGATAACAAACGGGCTGTATGAGTCCTCATTGTGTCGCAGGCGAGACACGACAGCGATTGGCTTACCGCCAATGGATACTTTTTATTGGCCCATGATGGTCATGGCTATTGTGGACAGGCGACCCTATTTAGGTGGCTTCTTCGATGGGCAATAGATAGACAGGATCCTGAAAATAATAATGCCGCCTCTTGGGCGGCATTATTGACGACGCTATCCTGGCAATCAGATCAGGAAGTCGTTCAGATCCTTGCCCAGCGCAACTTGCTCGGCAATGGCTTTGGGCATGCGGCCCTGGCCGGTCCAGGTCTTCTCCTGGCCATCTTCCTGATACTTGTATTTGGCAGGACGCGGAGCACGCTTGCTCTTGGTCGCGCCAGCAGCGGCCGGAGCGGCCACGCTGCCGATCAGCTCGCGCGGATCGATGCCGGCCTGTTGCAGCATCTCGGTAAACTCGCTCAGCTTGCGCTGACGCTCTTCCTGCTCGGCCCGCTCTTGCTCTACGGACTCGGCACGCTCGTTATATACCAGATCAAACTTTTCTTTCGCTTCTTGCAGTTGCTCAAACGGCAGTTCACGAATGGCAGCACGCAAGCTGCGAATGTTCAGCAGAACCTTCAGAAACTCGTTCATTACTTCCTCACAGAATTATTTTTGTATGTCACAGGGATTACACATTCTGAGAATAGCATGTCTGCTCGATAACAACATAATGATTTTATAGTGCCGGAGCAATTCCTGGCACCTGGATGTCATTATTCCCTGTGGTTAATTCACGCCGTCACTCTTATCAGATAGTCCACTCAACAGACATTATTTCTTCAACACAGCTTAATCGGTGCCAGTTTCCCAAAGTATTCATCAGCCAGATAAAAGAGGTGCCATCCAAGCACCGCCATGTATATATCCCACCCCATTTCGCCATCAACACAGCTCGGTGTTCCATGTACAAATATTGGCCGCACCATCCGGGCGTCGGATGAAAAAGCACCATAGCCAAACCGTGCAGCGCCATGCATCAAGGGCCCTCTTCTCCCTGGCTCAGCCAATTTCCTTTGCCTGGGCGCTTATCCATTCGATGAATGCCTGGATCTTGGGGCATTGGCGATGGGGGAGCGTGACCATGTAGTAACGTTGATTGCAGCGAACCGCCTTGCCCGGGAAAGGCTCCACCAGTTCGTTGCGCTCCAGCCGCTGGCGCACCAGGTTCTTGCGGCCCATGGCCACGCCGGCGTGATTCATGGCGGCGATGATGGCGAGATCGGAACGATCGAAGCCCATGCTCGACTGGCAGCCATCAAGGGAGACATCCGCCTGGCGAGCCCAGCTGCACCACTCGTCGGTGTCGGAGTCATATCCCCAGGCCTGTCTGTCGTGCAACAGGCGACAGTGGCTCAAATTATCCGGGTTATTCAGCAACTGGTGCCGCTCGGCATATTCGGGGCTGCACACTGGCACCATGTATTCATCCATCAGCGGGTGGATGGCGAGCCGCTCCGGCACCTTGTCATCGAAATAGATCGTCAGATCGATGCCATAGCCGTGCAGATTGACGTTCTCGTTGCCTGTCATGATGTTGAGATCGATCTGGGGATGCAGGCGAGAAAAATCCGCGAGCCGCGGCACCAGCCAGCACTGGGCGATGGAGGGACGGGAGTAGACGGTCAGGGAACCGGACAGCTCCTGATTCTTGATCTCCAGGATCTCCTGGTTGATGAACTCAAGCGATGACTTGAGCGCCCAGAACACCCGCTGCCCCTCCGTCGTCAGCACCACCTTGCGATGAAAGCGCTGGAACAGCTTGAAGCCGAGCTCCTCTTCCAGGACGCTGATCCTGTGGCTAACCGCACTCGGGCTGAGTGCCAGCTCATCCGCCGCCAGGGCAAACGAGCAATGGCGGGCCGCCGCCTCGAAGGTGTGCAGCTTGGCGAGCTGATAGCCGCTGAGCAGCTTGTTTCTCGATACATAGTTGTCTTCGGTATACATCCGCCTTCCCCGTCACAGGCTCAACATCGTCGCCATGATATCCCGGACGACTCGATTTAAGATGACGTAACCGAACCCAAGTCACATAAATACGGCTAAATGTGATGAATGTGGCACCTTTGCATCAACTCAGCTCATCCAAGAGGCCATTTTCATCATTTGTCAGCTCGTCGCCCTTCCCGTTCAATAGGCCCATCATTTATCTCTAATCATCCTTGTCGAGGCGCAGTATGAATTCTGAAGTGTGGGTCGTCGGTACCTTGCTGACTAGCATCATTCTGATTGTCGTCACCATAGTGAAGGGCAAGGTACATCCTTTCCTCGCCTTGCTGCTGGCGAGCTTCTATGTGGGCACCATGATGGGAATGAACCCCGTCAAGATGGTCAATGCCATGGAAGAGGGCATAGGCGGCACCCTGGGCTTTCTCGCCGCCGTCATCGGCCTTGGTACCATACTCGGCAAGATGATGGAGGTGTCGGGGGCAGCGGAGCGCATCGGCCTCGCCCTGCAGAAGTGCCGCTGGCTTTCGCCCCAGGTGATCATGGTGCTGGTCGGTCTGGTGTGCGGCATCACGCTGTTTGTCGAGGTCGGAGTGGTGCTGCTCATTCCGCTGGCCTTCTCCATCGCCCGCAAGACCAGAACCTCGCTGCTGACCCTGGCCATTCCGCTCTGTACCGCCCTGATGGCCGTGCACTGCATAGTGCCGCCCCACCCGGCCGCCCTCTATGTCACCAACCAGCTGGGTGCCGATGTGGGATCCGTCATCGTCTATGGCCTCGCGGTCGGACTCTTTGCCTCCCTGGTAGGCGGCCCGCTGTTCCTCAAAATGCTGGGCAAACGGGTGCCATTCAAGGAGGTACCCGCCGCCTTTGCCGACATCCAGGCCCGCGATGAGGCAAGCCTCCCTACCTTGAGTGCCTCCCTCTTCACCGTGCTGCTGCCCATCTTGTTGATGCTGGCCAAGACGGTGGCCGAGCTCAACATGGATCACGCAAGCCACCTCTATACCGTGCTGGAGTTTATCGGCAACCCCATCACCGCCATGTTCATCGCCGCCTTCACCGCCTATTACGTGCTGGGGATCCGTCAGCGTATGAAGATGGAAGGGCTGCTGGACCAGACAGAGCAGTGCTTCTCCTCCATTGCCAACATCTTGCTGATCATCGGCGCGGGTGGCGCCTTCAACGGCGTACTCAAGGCCAGCGGCCTGGGGGACAGCCTGGCGACCATCCTCTCCCAGCTGGACATGCACCCCATACTGCTGGCCTGGCTGGTCGCCATCATATTGCACGCCGCCGTGGGCTCGGCCACCGTCGCCATGATGGGGGCCACCGCCATCGTCTCCCCCATCATGGTGCACTACCCCGAGATAAGCCCCGAGATCATGACGCTCGCCATCGGCTCAGGCGCCATCGGCTGCACCATGGTGACAGACTCCCTGTTCTGGCTGGTCAAACAGTATTGCGGTGCCACCCTGAACGAAACGCTCAAGTACTACACCAGTGCCACCTTTGTCGCCTCCCTGATAGCGCTGGCCGGTACCTTCCTGCTCTCCTATATCGTGTAACAAGACCGAGACATCCCATGAAAAACATCGACGTCCAACAACTCATTACCCAATTCCCGCTGGTTCGCTCCCTGATCGCACTCGAACCCGTGACCTGGTTCAACCCCAAGGCCACCACGCTGGCGGTCGGTCTGCCCTATGTGGGCCTGGATGGCAACGATGTGGCGGATGCCTCCGCCCGCCTCGCCCGCTTCGCCCCCTACATGTGCGACGCCTTCCCCGAGACCCGCGTCAGCAAGGGCATTCTGGAGTCCGAGATAGCGGCCATCCCGGCCATGCAGGCAACGCTCAATGCGCGTTACGGCATCGAGGTAACCGGCAAGTTGCTGCTGAAAAAAGACAGCCACCTGCCCATCTCCGGCTCCATCAAGGCCCGTGGCGGCATCTACGAGGTGCTGACCCACGCCGAACGGCTGGCCATCAAGGCCGGGTTGCTCTGCGAAGAGGACGACTATCGCAAGCTGTTCACGGACGAGTTCCGCCAGTTCTTCGGCCAGTACAGCATTGCGGTGGGCTCGACCGGCAACCTCGGCATGTCTATCGGCATCATGAGCGCCAAGCTCGGCTTCACCGTCACCGTCCACATGTCTGCCGATGCGCGGGAGTGGAAGAAGCGCAAGTTGCGCGAACATGGCGTCATCGTGGTGGAATATGCCGAAGATTACGGGGTAGCGGTGGAGCAGGGTCGCAAGGAGGCCGAACGCGATCCCAACTGCTTCTTTATCGACGACGAGAACTCCCGCACCCTGTTCCTCGGCTACTCGGTGGCGGGCGAGCGGGTGAAGAAGCAGTTCGACGAGATGGGCATCAAGGTGGATGCCGAGCACCCGCTGTTCGTCTACCTGCCCTGCGGCGTCGGTGGCGGCCCGGGCGGCGTGGCCTTTGGCCTCAAACTCGCGTTCGGGGACAACGTCCACTGCTTCTTCGCAGAACCGACCCACTCCCCCTGCATGCTGCTCGGGGTCCATACCGGCTTGCACGATGCCATTGCGGTGCAGGATCTGGGGATCGACAACCTCACCGCCGCCGACGGTCTCGCGGTGGGGCGCGCCTCCGGTTTCGTCGGCCGCGCCATGGAGCGGCTGCTGTCGGGCTTCTACACCTTGAGCGATCAGGAGATGTATGACCTGCTGGGGCTGCTGGCGCGGGATGAGCAGATCAAGCTCGAGCCCTCCGCCCTGGCAGGCATGCCGGGCCCCTGGCGGGTCAGTGCCGATGGCGAGTGGCAGACATCGCACGGTCTGGATGCCCGACGCATGATGCAGGCCACCCACCTGGTCTGGGCCACCGGCGGTGGCATGGTGCCCGCCGAGGAGATGGAAAAATACCTCGCCACTGCCCACCTCTGATCTTTTTTTCAACTGAAAAACCCGCCACCCTGGCGGGTTTTTCTCTTCTGGGATCAGCAAGATGGCATGCTCTTTGCCCAAGCTTTGCCGTCCCCCTCACTCCTCCTCCTGCCGTCAATCCCCCCAAGTTGGTTATTTTGTGATACGATAGGGGCCGTTTTTTGACATCTGCGCCCCGTTGTCGCCTTGATCCTGCAAGATCACCACCTAGTCCGGTGGGTACAACGAGCGGCGGCGCAGCACCACAAGTGACCCGGTTGAGTCAATGCTGGCGGCCTGTGCCAGCGAGCGACACGACACCAGGGGCACCTTAGATAAGGAGATCGGGCTATGAAACAGTATCAAAGCTGGCTTGGACAATATCTGATGAGCCGTCGCGATGGCGATCACGCCATGGCGTCCGAGCTCGCCAACTCCATCTGCGAGTTCTGGCAGACGCAGGGCGATGAAGCCGAAAGCAGCAAGTGGCAGCAGCTCTATCAACAGCACGTGGAAAAGACCACCTGAACACAGGTGCACCCTCAGGCCAGCGGCCTGTCACCCATAAAAAAACCGGCGCTCAGGGCGCCGGTTTTGCATCTTTTTCATTAAGAGAACCGGATTACATCTGGTCGACCATGTCCTGGGCGAACTGGGAGCAGGAGCGCAGGGTGGCACCTTCCATCAGACGCTCGAAGTCATAAGTCACGGTCTTGTTGGCGATGGCTGCCTCCATGCCCTTGACGATGAGATCGGCCGCTTCGACCCAGCCCATATGGCGCAGCATCATCTCGGCGGAGAGGATCAGCGAACCCGGGTTGACCTTGTCCTGACCGGCGTACTTGGGCGCGGTGCCGTGGGTCGCCTCGAACAGGGCCACGCCGTCGCCGATGTTGGCGCCCGGGGCGATGCCGATACCACCGACCTGAGCGGCCAGGGCGTCGGAGATGTAGTCACCGTTCAAGTTCATGCAGGCGATGACGTCATACTCGGCCGGACGCAGCAGGATCTGCTGCAGGAAGGCATCGGCGATGACGTCCTTGACGACGATGGTCTTGCCGGTCTTCGGGTTCTTGAAGGAGCACCAGGGGCCGCCGTCAATGAGCTGGGCATCGTACTCTTTCTGGGCCAGGGCATAGCCCCAATCCTTGAAGGCACCTTCGGTGAACTTCATGATGTTGCCCTTGTGCACCAGGGTCACGGAGTCGCGATCGTTGTCGATGGCGTACTCGATGGCGGCACGGACCAGACGCTCGGTACCGGCCTTGGACATGGGCTTGATGCCGATGCCGCAGGACTCGGGGAAGCGGATCTTCTTCACGCCCATCTCGTTTTGCAGGAAGGCGATCACCTTCTTGGCTTCATCGCTGTCCGCCTTCCACTCGATGCCGGCGTAGATGTCTTCGGCGTTCTCGCGGAAGATCACCATGTCGGTCAGCTCGGGGTGCTTGACCGGGCTCGGGGTCCCTTCGTAGTAACGAACCGGACGCAGGCAGATGTAGAGATCCAGCTCCTGACGCAGGGCCACGTTGAGGGAGCGAATACCGCCACCGACCGGGGTGGTCAGCGGGCCCTTGATGGCCACGCAGTATTCACGAATGAAATCCAGGGTTTCGGCCGGCAGCCAGGCACCTTCGCCATAGACATGAGTCGATTTCTCGCCGGTATAAATCTCCATCCAGGCGATCTTGCGCTCGCCCTTGTAGGCTTTCTCGACCGCAGCGTTCACCACGTTCAGCATGGCCGGGGTCACGTCCACACCGATACCATCCCCTTCGATAAACGGAATGATGGGATTGTGGGGAACCTGCAGCTTGCCGCTGGCATCGACGGTGATTTTCTGACCCTGGGTCGGGATAACTACTTTGCTTTCCATCGGCATCTCCTAACTTCCGTTTGTTATCAATCTGATCGTTGATCGTTGCGCGCGGCCATCTTAGCCCATCCATTTGCATAATCAAATGGCGGGCGTGCATGTCCGACCATAGTCGAGTACTGGATCACAATGCCCACCCTCTCCCCGCCTGGGATGAGGATCCTGCCATTGCCATCGAGGCATGGCGCCCGCCTTTGTCATGGCGTCAGGCTCTCGCTCTGCCCCTGGGGCTGGCTCAGGGCGCGGTACTGGGAGGGGGTGAGCCCGGTCTTCTGCTTGAACACCCGGCAGAAATAGTTCACATCCATATAACCACAGCGGCTCGCCACCTCTTCGAGGCGGAAGCGGTATTTTTTCAGCATGAACTTGGCCCGATCGATGCGTACCCAGCTGATGTAGTCCGCCAGACGCATGTGCCCCTGCTCGCGAAACAGGTGGGAGAGGTGGCTCGCCGAGACGTTGAAGCGGTGGGCAATGGAATCACGGCTGATGGGGCGGTGAAAATTCTCCTGGATATAGATGCAGATGCCGTGAAACAGCTCAGCCCCTCGCGGCCGCTCGAAGGCGGACTCCGCCAGCAGTTGACGGGCGCTGGTGAGCAGCGCCTGCAACAGGTGGTTGTCGGTGGGGGAGCGGCCCGGGTCTTCCACCAGCACGTTGAGCGCCGCCAGTATGTGTTCGTTCACATGACCGGCCCGGGCCATGATGCTGTGCTTTTGCACGTCGAAGAAATCCGGGTCTTCCCGCCGTTTGCTCACCAGGCTGAAACCGAGCTGACGCTTGCCAAACAGCAGGCTCAGCACCGAGCAGTCGGTGGTCCAGAGCGGCTTGTTCCAGCCGTTGGGGGGGATGTAGAGCGCCTGCCCCGGCAGCACGCTGACCTCCTGGCAACCCGACTCCCTGTCCCAGATCTGGTTGAGGTATTCGCCGCTGAACACCAGCTCGAGGCGCGGGAAGTTGACCTGGTAGCTGAAGCCGGGCGGCACCCCCTGATCCTGGGCGAACCAGATCTGCTCGAAGGGAACCTGGTCGTGGAGAGCGCCGTCGAGCAGCTGGCTGAAGATGAGTGACATGATGATCCCGATCAAGAGAGAGGCAAGCGATTGCGGCGGCAAAGGCCGCCCATGTTATAGTCCGGGCCGGACCGTCAATTCCACCCTTTTCTTCAAACCACTTTCTTCACACCAAATGAGGCGTCCCTTATGAGCAGTCGAGATCTGCCCTCCTTTTTGTTGATGCAAAATCCGATTCAAGGTTACGACTGGGGCAGCCATGACGCCCTGACCACCCTGTTTGGCATCCCCAATCCAGCTGGCAAACCCCAGGCGGAACTCTGGATGGGGGCCCACCCCAACGGCTGCTCCGAGGTGGTGCTGGCGGGGGATGTGCAGAAACTCTCGACCCTGATAAACAGCGCCCCCGCCGCCGTGTTGGGGGACGCCACCCAGGCCCGCTTCGGCAGCCTGCCCTTCCTGTTCAAGGTGCTGTGCGCCGAAAAGGCCCTCTCCATCCAGGTGCACCCAAGCAAGGCGCAGGCTGAAGCCGGTTTTGCCAGGGAAGAGGCCGCCGGCATCGATATCAAGGCGAGCAATCGCAACTACAAGGACCCCAACCACAAGCCGGAGCTGGTGTTTGCCCTCACCCCCTATCAGGCGATGAACGGCTTTCGCGCCATTCCCGCCATCCTGGCGCTGTTCGAGCGGGTCAAGCTGGCGACCATCGCCGATCTGGTCGCGGCCCTTGCCGCCAATCAGAACGAAGCGGGCTTGCAGCACTTCTTCCACCAGTTGCTGATCCTGACCGGGCCACGCAAGGAAGAGGCCCTGGCGGGTCTGCTGGCCTATGCCGCCGCCCATCAGGACGAGGAGACCTTTGCCCTCGTCACCAGTCTGGCCGCCCAGTATCCGGGGGATGTGGGCCTCTTCTCGCCACTGCTGCTCAACGTGGTGACCCTGCAGCCCGGTCAGGCCATGTATCTGGATGCCTGCACCCCGCACGCCTATGTGCGCGGCACCGGGCTTGAGATCATGGCCAACTCCGACAACGTGCTGCGCGCCGGG
This sequence comes from Aeromonas sp. sif0611, assembly GCF_019218845.1. NCBI lineage: Bacteria > Pseudomonadati > Pseudomonadota > Gammaproteobacteria > Aeromonadales > Aeromonadaceae > Aeromonas > Aeromonas sp. sif0611. The sequence goes on from NZ_JAHUWU010000002.1 coordinate 396,334, forward strand.
CTGACCCCCAAGTACATAGACGTGGCCGAGCTGCTGGACTGCACCCGCTGCCTGCCCAAGCCGGACGACCAGATCCTGCTCAGCCCCCGCATGGAAGGCGCCGTGCAGCACTACGACGTCCCCGTACCGGACTTCACCTTCAGCGTCTACCCGGTCGGTGAGCATGCACTCACCACCGCCAGCGCCGAGATCCTGTTTGCCATCGATGGCACTGTCATCCTTCAGCAAGGTAAGCAGTCACTGCGCCTGGAGAAAGGGCAATCCGCCTTCATCCCCGCCGCCACCGGCAGCTACCAGCTGCTGGCCGAGGGCCGGGTCGCCCGTGCTGGCAACCGCTGCTAAGACATCATCAGCAACATCGTGAATAGACGAGGGCCATCTTCTGATGGCCCTCGCTTCGAAGGCTTCCCCATGCATGATCCCTTGACCCCATCAGTCCCGCTCACCGCCCAGCTTCCCAAGGTGCAGCCAATTCTTAGCCCGCGCAATGAACGCTGGGTGCGAACACGGTTCCTGCGCGGGGGTGGCCTGTGAGCCTGGATCTCGGCGGACTGATGCCGCTCTGGACGCTGTTCCAGCAACAACCCCTGGCACAGGGCATCGGCCTCGCCGCCATGCTGGTCGGGATCAGCGCCTTCCGGCAACGGGATGACGGGCGCTTTCGGTTGCGGCTCTGCCTCTATCAGGCGGCCATCGCCCTCCACTTCTTCCTGATGGGGGCCGGCACCGCGGCCCTCAGTGCAGGCCTCAGTTGCATTCGCACCACCGCCTCTGGGTACACCCGCAGCCCCTGGGTGATGCTGTTGTTCCTGCTTCTGGTCTGGGGGCTCGGCATTCCCGGGATCACCAGCGCGGTACAGTGGCTGCCCATCATAGGTACCACCATCGGCACCTGGGGACTGTTTCGGGCCCAGGGCATCACGCTGCGACTCAGCATGCTGGCGGGTGGCCTTTGCTGGACCAGCCACAACATCTTGATCGGCTCCATCGGCGGCAGCCTGATTGAGCTGAGCTTCCTGTTCGTCAACTGCCACACCATGTACCGCATGTGGCGACAACCGCAGTCGAGCCCTGCCTGATCCCTTGCCATCAGGTGTCGTTGGCCGCAGTCAAGGAATGAGGAAGGCCGATAGCGGCCTTGAAAAAAACCACCGCCCTGAGTCAGGGCGGTGGTTTTTCATTATCTGCTCAACCGATGGCCATCACGGCCGTCGGGGGCTAGTGTTCTGCCGCTTCCGGCTGGGGAGCTTCCGAGCGTTCCCGCTGCAGTTCATCGACCCTGGCTTGCCATTTGTCATGGGCCTGTTTTTGCCCTTGTGACTCGAATTCCTGGCGCATGGTGTCGATTTCTTGGTCAAGTTTTTCCATCAGGATGTCTCCTTGTATCTCGGGTTACACACTGGCTGACGGCGCTGTTGGCCAACCTGCTCTATTCGATTGGACACCAATTATTCCCCGATTGTCCAACTAAATAAACGATTTATTATGCAAAAGCCAATCTATAAAACAGCAAAAAGCCTCTTGTGAGACCATGTTCAACTCTCCAGAAAAGGCGCAACAAAACATGTATTTTACTTAATTATCAATCACTTGAATTGAAATCACTCGACCTTTCCGCCGCCCTTTTCGAGGACATCTGGTTATGCACATATTTTTTCACGCGCTCCGCCCAACCCCGCCTTGCCGATGCACAACCGCTCCCGGGCCTCACTTTTGCAGGATGGCTCACATTTCAGGACGCAGCCATGGCGCACAAATCTCCAATCCTCTCGCCTGACTTGGGGTCGGCATGTCGCTGCCACCTTCTGACAATATAGTCAAAAAAGAAATCAACCATTTGTTTTAAAACGAAATAAAAAATAATCCTCCATTCTGAAAAGACGACATCAAAATGCGAACGGGGTCACAGGATGAGGTGGGTGACACAAAAATCCAGTAAAGGGCACATATGTCCGATTTCGACCCGGGGGCAAGGGCGAAACAATAGGCGGGTCACTTGTTACTCATCACAACGGCTCCGAGAAGGAGCCAGGAGACACCTATGCTCACCTCCTTGATAGACGAAGGACTGATCTGCCTCGACATAGCGGCCAATGACAAACAGGGGCTCTTTGTGGAGCTGGCTGCCCGGCTCAAGGCCAGCGGCAAGATAGCCAATCAGGATCAATTCGTGCGCGACCTCTGGGCGCGAGAAAACCTCGACAACACAGGGTTTGAACAGGGGGTTGCCCTGCCCCACGCCAAGAGCGAGGCGGTGCTGCAGCCCGCCATCGTCATCGGCATCAGCCGCCAGGGCATCGACTACGGCGCCGAAGATGGCTTGCCCTCCAGGCTGTTCTTCATGATTGCCTCCCCGGCAGGGGGCGCCAACCACCATATCGAGGTGCTGGCCGAGCTCTCCACCAAGCTGCTGGAGCCCGGCTTCATTGCCGGAATGCAGGCGGCCACCAGCAAGGCAGAGGTGCTCAAGCTGCTGGCGGCGGCGCCTCCGGCCAGCCTCCGACCACAGACAAAAGTTCAACCCCAGCCGTCAGAGCCGGTCGATCGCAGCCTCAAGGGCCAGCTCAATACCCTCAAGCAGCACCTGCTGTTCGGCACCTCCCACATGATCCCCTTCATCGTCGCGGGGGGCGTCTTGCTGTCGCTCTCGGTGATGATGAGCGGCAAGGGTGCCGTACCCGAGGCCGGGGTACTCAAGGACATGGCCGACATGGGGATCGCGGGGCTGACCCTGTTTACCGCCGTGCTCGGTGGCTATATCGCCTACTCCATGGCGGACAAGCCTGGCTTGGCCCCCGGCATGATCGGCTCCTGGATTGCGGTGCAGCAGTTCCACACCGGTTTTCTCGGCGCCATCCTGGTGGGCTTCATCGCCGGCCTCATCGTCAATCAGCTCAAACGCATCAAGTTGCCGGACTCCATGAGTTCGCTCGGCTCCATCTTCATCTACCCGCTGATCGGTACCTTCCTGGTGTGCGGCATCGTCATGTGGGTCATCGGGGCGCCCATCGCCGCCATGATGGAAGGGATGAACCACTGGCTCTCCAGCATGGCGGGCTCCGGCAAGGTGATGCTGGGCGCCATCCTCGGCGGCATGACCGCCTTTGACATGGGCGGCCCCATCAACAAGGTCGCCACCCTGTTCGCCCAGACCCAGGTCAACACCCAGCCCTGGCTGATGGGGGGGGTCGGCATCGCCATCTGCGTGCCACCGCTGGGCATGGCGCTGGCCACCCTGCTCTCGCCCAAGCGCTACAAGAAGGAGGAGCGTGAAGCGGGCAAGGCGGCCGCCATCATGGGCATGATCGGTATCAGTGAGGGGGCCATTCCCTTTGCCGCCGCCGATCCGGTGCGCGTCATCCCGGCCATCGTCGCGGGCGGCATCGTCGGCAACGTCACCGGCTTCATGATGCACAGCATCAACCACGCCCCTTGGGGCGGCTGGATAGTACTGCCGGTGGTGGAAGGCAAGATGGGCTATATCCTCGGCACCATCCTCGGTGCCCTGACCACGGCCCTTATCGTCAACCTGCTGAAAAAACCGGTGACCGACGAGGAAGAGATCGCCACCCCGGATGGCGGCTATGAGGCCATCGAAGTAGAAGGGGAAGCAGACGTACTCGCTATCACCGCCTGCCCCTCCGGCGTCGCCCATACCTTCCTCGCCGCCAAGAGCCTGCAGAAGGCGGCCGCCAAGGCGGGGATCAAGCTGAAAGTGGAGACCCAGGGCGCCAACGGCATCATCAACCGCATCACGGCAAAGGACGTGGCCAACGCCCGCTGCGTCATCCTGGCCCATGACGTGGCCATCAAGCACCGGGATCGCTTCGCCAATATCGACATCATCGATGTCAAAACGAAGGATGCTATCCACAATCCAGATGGATTGCTGGCCCGCACCCTGGCAGGCAGCAGCAAGGTAGCCTGACGAGGCTGAATTAGCCGTGCTGAACATAAGGGGCCCCGAGGCCCCTTTTGCCGTGGCAGGAGAGGCGGTTGCGAGCTCACCGCCCCTGCACCACGCCTTGCCATCCCCATAAGCAATCCGGCGCCAATGGTGGGCGCCGGATAGGTCGTGGTGACTGCCCAGCCAGGCTGGCTTGTCTGGTCTGTGCGCCGCAGGATCAGGGGGTCGGCTTGACCAGGGTATCGAGTCCGCTCACCACCAGGGTGCCTCTGCCTCGGGTCATCTTGTGGAAGTTGGTGCCTTGCTGGGATGGGTTGTCTGTCCTGGCCAGCAGGGTGGCCCCGTTGTTGTAGTTCTGGATCTCGGTGGCGGTGAGCGGCCGATCCGACAGGATCAGCAGCAGAACACGGAACGTCTTCTGCGAAGTGGCCGCGCTCGGCACCCTGGGTTTCTGGTCGGCCGGGATCAGGGCAGAGGCATCGAGACTGGCGGGATCCGTCATCTCGGAGGCGTCCATCAACCCCATCAGGTAGAGCTCGATGTCGGCGTAATTCGCGCTCACATCGTTCAACTGCCCCTTGATCCCAAGCTCGTTTCCCCAGTGGCCAGGATAGCTGGTCGGCACCACCCAGTTTGCCCAGCGATGGGTCATCTCATGCAGGATGGGCCCGTAGGTGGAGGTCGACAGATACTGCTTCTTGTACAAGAAGGAAATGCCCTGCAGCTTGCCGTCCGAGTGAAACACCGCCGTGTTATCAAACATAGAGAGCCCGATACCAGCGACGTCGTTCTTGATGTGGGTGAACTCGCCGGTGGGCATACCCAGGGGCTTTGCCTCGTTGTTCATCAGCACGGTGATAAAGTCGAACTGATCCTGAAACTGGCCATAGACCAGCCCGGTCAGATCTTTCAGCGCCGCCTGCCCCTCGGGGGAGTTGATGGAGGTCGCATTCCAGAATGCGAACGCCTCCGGGCTCAGTTGCAACGAGGCTATCTGGTTTTGCCGCGGTTCGATGACGATGGGGGCCTCAGGGGCCATCGGCATCACGGTGAGCTGCGCCGACGTGCTGGTGACACCGCCCAGATTGGCGGTAATGAGCGCCATCCCCTCGTTCAGACCGATCGCCTCCCCCCGGCTGCCAGAGGCATTGCTGATGGGCGCGACGGCAGACGCATCGGAGGACCAGAGGGTGGCCTCGTCGTCCGTCACATCCTGGTTGCTGCCATCGGAGAGGGTGGCCATGGCCTGATACTGCACCTTGTCCCCCACCATCACGGAGGCATCCGGTGGCGTCACGTCCAGGCTGGTCACCACGGCGGATGATACCGTCACCGGGGCCGAGTCGGTGAAGGCTGCACCGTCGAGCGTGCCGCTCGCCATGATGGTGGCAGTTCCCACTGCCAGGCCGGTCACTAGCCCCTTGCTCCCCGCCTGGTTGCTGACGCTCGCAATCCCGGGTTGGTTGCTTTGCCACTGAATGAGGGGGTTGTCGGTGACATCGAAGGAGGTCCCATCGGTGAGATAGGCCGTGGCGGCAACCTGTGTTTGCAAACCAACCGCAATGTCACCCCCCATCAATTGCACCTCGATCCCGATGACGGCGGCCGAGCTCACCCTGAGCGACTCGGTCGCCTCGAGAGAAACTCCGTTCACCATGCCGCTCACTCCTATGGTGACACTCCCCGGTGTCAGCCCGGTGACCAGCCCGGTCTCGCTGATGCTCGCCACCGCCGGATCGCTGCTGCTCCAGGTCAAGGCGTCATGTCCGGTCACCTCGATGGGGTCACTGCCATCGGACAGGGCGGCAAATGCGTGCACCTGCGCGCTCAATCCCATGGGTAACGGATCCTCCGGCGTATGGATATCCAGCCCGGTGATCACGGCATCCGTCACCGCCAGCGGGACAGAAGCCTGGAAGGACGCGTCGTTGAGGGTGCCACTGGCCTCAATGCTGGGCTCCCCGACTGCTACCCCGGTGGCGACGCCCTTCTTGCCGGCGTCGTTGCTGACCAGGGCGCTGCCCTCGTCACTGCTGCGCCACTGCAGGCCTGCTGCGTTGGTCACGTCTCGCGACTGGCCGTCGGAGAAGGTGGCGATGGCCACGAAGGTCTGACTCAATCCCACCGGTACTCTGGCCATGGTCGGGGTCAGTTGCAGCTCGGTCACATAGGCATCGATCACCTCCACCCTGGCGGTGGCGCTGTGAGATTCACCATTGACGGTGCCCGTCGTGGTAATGGTGGCCGTGCCCGGGCCAACCCCGGTGGCGAGGCCTTGCTCATCCACGGTGACCACGGCGGTGTCGCTGCTGGTCCAGACGATGTCGGGATGACGGGTCACGTCCTGCACCGCACCATCATCCCAGGTCGCCTGCGCCTGGAACTGCTGCTCGACGCCGACGGGAACCCTGGCCTCCTTGGGACTTATCTGCAGCGAGGCGAGGGAGGGACCCTCCCCCGTTGAACCCTCATCGTCATCGCCGCCACACCCCAACAGCGCCAGGGCTGCCAATCCTGCTATCAAAAACTTGCCCAATGCCATTACCCATTTCTCCCTAAACCATTCCCTTGTCCGACTCGCCCAGAGTGAGCCGGGGCCGCCTGTCGCTGCGGCTGTTTGAACCTGGCGGGGAGTAGAGCAACGGGGCATTTTGCCGTCCACCGAAAGCCACGGCGAAGACAGGCTGGGTTAAGAAAACCGCGATGAAACCAGGCAATCCGCCCCTGGTCCATCGCCGCCCCCGGTGCACGCCAATGAATGAGGCCCTTTCGGGCCCCTGTCATTGCCAATCAGGACTCATGGCGCCGGGCGCAGGCTGAGTGTCATACCAAGGCTCATGCGATCCCCTCGGCCGAGCAGGCGCAAGCCGGGGTGACCGGCCAGGTGGTGGGCATTGGCTGCGTGACTCTGGGGTTCCAGACAGACGAAGCCACTGACCTCATCGGACGTGTGAATAAGTGACATCTGCCATCCCATGAGAACACAGGGCCAGACAGAGATGGCGACATCAGCCATCCGTTTCTACGAATCCAGGAGCCTGCTCAGCAAGGTGAACGATATCGAGGCACGGGAGGCTCGACAGCGTCAGAACAAGCTACTGTTGCAGGCCCTGATCCCGCAGGAGGAGCCCAACCCCGACGAGAGACCGTGTGAGGAGAACGCCGCCCGGGTATTGGCCAGCAGGGGCATACTGTCGCCAAGGCAGCCGCCCGGCACGATCGGCTTGGCGCGCTGCGCCCTCTGCGGTCCCGCCAGCCCCCTGCCCCTTGTCACAAAGAGGATTGCACTTGCCATCGATAAGGTACCCCGGTGCAGACACCGTCCACGCCCCTCGCAACCTAGGGCCCTTGTCTCGGGGAATTTATTGATCTTGAACAGGATTTAGCCAGTATGGCGTTTTGCAAAATCATGTCATTGGTTAACATGTTTACCTCATCGCCAGCCATGGCGAGGGAATGTCCATGGGGGGCGCCACGGCTCGAAGAGTGCCGCAGGGTCACCATATGTTCGGTATCAATGGCTCGATTTATTGGCACTAGATAGCTGAGGTAGACGATGTACGGATTGGCACTGTTGTTACATATACTGGCGGCCACCATCTGGACGGGGGGACACATAGTGCTGTCGGTGGTCGTACTGCCAAAGGTATTGAGAGAACGCTCACCCGCCAGGTTGCTGGAGTTTGAGTCGGTTTACGAAAAGATCGGCATGCCAGCGCTGATCATCCAGGTGATAACGGGCCTGTTTCTGGCCTATCGAATGCTGCCGGATGTCAGCCAGTGGCTGGACTTTTCCAATCCCATCGCTCACCCGATCCTGTTGAAACTGTCGCTGCTGACCTTGACGCTCTGCTTCGCCATGAGTGCACGGTTTAGAGTCATTCCCCATCTGTCCGAGAAAAACCTCACCACCATGGCCTGGCATATCATCCCGGTGACGATTATCTCCATCCTGTTTGTCATCACCGGCGTGTCGTTCAGAACCGGGTGGTTCTATTGATGCTTGGGAATGAGCAGGACTGAAATACCCGCTCCCCGGCATAGCATCCCGGCTTTAACTCCCCCAATACTGCCGGGTGGGCCGAATCGTTGAACCCGACGCCGTCCAAGCCGGTTAGGCCGTGACACAGCCCCTGAACGGGGAGTTGAGAGCCAAGTGGAAAAGATTATGATGGGCGCCCCCCCACCTCGAGAGCGACGCCAGTATGACAACCTTGAGCGAACCGTGCGAAATCCATCGTTGCGACCGCTGCGGTGAGCGCACCCGCCATATCGTGGTGCTGGTCCCTCGCGACCACAGCCAGGACGTGATGCCCAAAGACGAGTCCAAGGTCTTCTGGCAAGCCTTTCGCGCCAGCCTGCTCACCAACACCGTATTTGGAGACAAGCTCGCCTACCTGGACCCTAATGTGCGACATCTTATCTGCGAACGCTGCGGGGAGAAGTTTCTGGAGTATTGAGTGGCGGTAGTACCCGGCAAGAGATGGAGCTCTGCCTGCTGTCGCCGTACCAAACGGACAGATAGCAGCCACTTAATGAGCAATTAATTGATCTTTGGCAGGTTTTTGCCCGACTGCGGTTTTACCCTGCCCCTCTCTCGATTAGTATGCTCCACTTGGCAACCACTCTTGCAGAGATCACCCTGTGCAGCCGTTTCGCCATCCACCACATCGCCGGATAACCGCAGCAGGCTGGAGGCTGTAATCCACGGGCGGTAGCGTAGTGTTTGTAAAGTGCAACAAAGTACAATACACGAGCTGATTTCATTTATTCCTGTGCAAATATGTAACCAAAAATTTTAAACTGAGGCTTTCTGCATGGAATTGATATATCTTTTTATTGATAACTACAAAGTAATAAAAAACAAAGAAATATCTCTATCTAGTCAATTCAATGTTAAAAATAAAAATCTCTCATTCTTTGTATCTAAAAGCTCAATACCGGATAACTTCTTTTCTGAAAACATAGATATTGTGTCTTTTTTTGGAACTAATGGTTCAGGGAAAAGCACTACTATTGAATTCATTCTTAGTCTATATGAAGACAGCCTTCCTGAAAGCGCTTCGTTCATTGCCATTTTTGAAGAATTCGGAGAGATTTTTTATATTTCAGAGGGGCTTGGGAATGTCAAAGTTTTCAGTGAAAACGCTGAACCAGTAAGAATATTCAAGAGCGATCTTGAAGTAGAGAATTTCTCTGCAGTTTATTTTTCGCATGCACTAGAACCGTTAGCAGTCAAACCAACATTTACTAATATAAATATAATTAACTGCTCTAATACGCACTTGCTTAGTCGAGCATACTTACAAAAACATAAAGATGTTAAATCTCAGTTTGAACTATTTAAGAATGTAAACTTGAGTTTTCTTAAAGTACATGACGTACCTATGCTTGGTAGTGTTAACTTAACATCTGAACTATCAAAAAGATTAGAGGGGGTAATAGCCACAGTTCAAAGCATCTCGCATATTTTCAAAGAAGATTACAACATCAGATTTCGTATCACGAATGATTTGCCATTTATTTATGACACCCCGGAGAATTATTACCAGACTAAAAATGATGATTTTATATCACTACTGGTAAATTTCATAAAATATAACTTCCCAAATAAAAATAATTCTTTGCAGAAAAATCCAATTAGTGCATTGATATATGTCAGTCTACTCGACTCCACTTTAAAAAAAGTGGCTTCAATTATATTGAAGGAATTAAACTCTAAGAGTTCAAACAAGGACTTATACTCCTTAAAATACAGGGATGATATTGTTTCAATTCTTACGCAACTAGCTAAAAGCTTAAATAATGATGTATGGTATGAACAAATCAACCTGCATTTATCAAACTTGTTGATACCAGGTATACCAAAGAGGCTAGAAAAAGAAATTTCATTCTTTATAGATAAGCGTTATGACGCATACTCTTTTGATCATTTTGTCAGGCAATGGAATATTCCGTTTCATGGTAATAATGATCGTTTTACATTTGGTGTTAGTAGTTACAATGAATTCATTGGAATTACTGAGTTAATATCTAATCTAAGAAGTGCTTTATCTGGTATTGATATAAAATGGAATGGCATCAGCTCAGGACAGTATTCAGCACTGACCATGTACTCTAGGCTATATGAATTTATACCAAAAAACGCACAAAATATTAATGTATTTATTGATGAAGGAGAGGTTTTTTTACACCCTGAATTACAGCGACACTATGTTAGCAACCTAATAGAGTTTATCGAAAAAATAAAACAACACAAATCAAAAACAAAACTAATTGTAACGTCTCATTCACCCCTAATATTAAGTGATCTACCCAAAGAGTCCACAAATTTCTTTGGATATGACATTGATGCAGAGAAGAGTTTTTTTGGTGCAAACCTGTACGCCCTCTACAGCGAAGGATTTACTGTAAATAAAACGGTAGGCGAATTTTCCTATCGAAAGATAAAAGCCATATCAAGTAGCATCAAGAACAAAAAATCAGACCCGCTCTTGTCAAAAATGATTGATATAATAGGTGATGATTTCCTCAGAAAAGTCTTGAAGGAGTCATAAAAATGATCAACATAAGCTCCTCGTTAAACGAGAACATCATAAGATGGTTCTCTGAAGGTTTTTACCAACGTTTTAAGTTTCGATTAATTCGCTCTCCGCAACCAATATCCCTAGTTTATCAAATAGAAAAACGATTCTATAAGTCGCTGCTTCTTAATAAAGAGCTATGTATTTCATACATCTCGATGAATCCTATGGAGATGGAACAATTTTATCACTCAAAAATTTATAATAAACATCGTTTATTCTTCCTTATGTGTCTCCCTGATAAGGTAAGGAAAATGAAACCTTTCATTTTTGACTTAATAAAGGAGACGAGATTTCTACCTAGAGAAATGAGGTACAGCTCTATAGATGCTATATCTAATGAGATTAGAGAAAGAGCCTCAAAGCTTTTTGACTATGAACGTTTTAGTTACATACCTACAAATCGACAATATGATCCAAATACATGGAATGCCTATGCATTCCTAAACAAAATCAAACCGAATGTATGCCCATACTGCAACATAAACCTGACAACCATCATTATTGATGAAATTGATCCAGTGACAAGCCTAGCTGTTGTAAGACCAGCTTTAGATCATTACATTTGCAAATCAAAATATCCATTTTTCAGTGTAAACATTAGGAATTTGATTCCATCCTGCACTGCTTGTAACTCAAATTTAAAATCAGACCATGACTTTATAGAAGTAGAACATCTAAACCCATATAAAGATTCTATCTCAAGCTCACACAACTTTATCTTACAATTAAATAAAGATGGGGCATTCGAAGTTTTTTTAGATAAAATATATAGTGTTGATACAGAACTACAGGAAAACAGTTTCAATGTTGCTCTAACTGAAAAATCGAATGGGCTGGTTAAAAATATACATCGAGTTAATAACCATATAAACACATTTAAAACTATAGAACATTACAACAATACTAAAAAAGAATATATGAGATTTATTAACCAACTCCCAAGAACAAATAAAGCACTCATAGAAAACTATATGAGTATGATAGGAGGAATAACAAAAGAAAAGGCAGTTGAACAGTTTTTACAATTTAATTTAGATATAAATTCAGTTAAGGATGAAGCCTTCTCATTATTAAAGATTGACCTTTATAATCATTATCTTAGAGATGAGCTTGAGTAATTTTATCCAAAAAAAATGACCATATGTTTTTCAGAAAATTTATATCCTATCTGGCTATTACCGCGTCCATCGGCCTGCTCCCGGAATTTATCCGACACGACTTTCATATGGATTTGCTCTCGTGGCAGAAGGGCGCCGCCTCACTCTGAGGCGTGATCGGTGTCGCGGCGGCTATGGTGGGAATTGACTGACTAGTGCATCGCTATCAAACCAAACGACAGCAGCCAAAGGGCTCAGTTGATCAGAACAGGTAGGGGAATAGCGGAGCGTATTCGGACATTCGCGTTATTACCTCTATCTTTTCAGCCATCCCCTCTTTTGCCACCACACTCCCGGCCCAAACAAGCGGTGCAACTCATTTCTCCAGCTTGCTCTGCTCTCGCCTCCCCTGCATCCCCCCCCTCGCCTCCCGCCAGCGGGGCCATTTCTGTGCGTTGGCTCACATCCCGCCGCCGTTTTTCACCTCACAAATTTATAGAAAGAGCGCTTCCATTCGCTGAGTAAAAACTCACCGCACGGCCAAAGCGCTGAACCATCAACAAAAATAACCATTTGATTTTAATCACCAATAAAAATATTAGCGATTCAATCCGCCCCCATTTCAGCAGCCGTTCAGCTTTGCGATCGGGGTCACACTCGAGGTAATGCCGCACAAAAATCCAGTATTTCGCAGTTTTGTCCGATAGGTACGCTGCCCTGCGGGCGGGATAATAGTGGGGTCACTTTTGTCTGCATGTCCAGGGCGGTAGCCCAGGAAAAGATGCCAACAGGCTCCATCAAGGGAGTAGGGAGAACGCCATGATCACCACCCTTATCAACGAGCAGCTGATCGCGCTCGATTTAAAGGCCACGGGCAAGGAGGAGGTCTTCACCGAGATGACCCGTCTGCTCGCGGCGCAAGGCAAGGTCAGCGACGAGCAGCAGTTCATCAAGGACCTGTGGGCCCGGGAAGAGCTGGACAACACCGGCTTTGAAGAGGGCGTTGCCCTGCCCCACGCCAAGAGTGCGGCGGTGAGCACCCCGGCGGTGGCCATCGGCATCAGCCGCAGCGGCATCGACTACGGCGCCGAGGATGGCAAGCCCTCCCGGCTGTTCTTCATGATTGCCTCCCCGGCCGGTGGCGCCAACCACCATATCGAGGTGCTGGCCGAGCTCTCCGCCAAGCTGATTGAAGAGGGCTTTATCGATGCCCTGCTGGCAGCCAAGAGCCCGGCCGAGGCGCTGGCCCTGCTGCTCGAGAAGAAAGAACCGCAAGTGGCCACCCCGGCCGCCGACAAGGGGCTGATCATCGGCGTCACCGGCTGCCCGGCCGGCATCGCCCACACCTATCTGGCGGCGGAATCCCTGGAGCGCGCCGCCAGGGAGCTGGGCTTTGAGGTGAAGGTCGAGACCAACGGCTCCATCGGCGTCAAGAACAGCCCGACGGCGGCCGAGATCGCCCGCGCCAGCGCCATCGTGGTGGCCTGCGACAAGCAGGTGGACATGGCCCGCTTCAACGGCAAGCCGCTCATCAAGACCGGCGTGAAGGCCCCCATCAAGGATGGCAAGGGCCTCATCGAGCAGGCGCTCAAGGCCCCCGCCTATGTGGCGGACAAGGATGAGCGCAAGAGCGAGGAGAAGAGCGCGGGCGGCAGTTCCGATCTCTACCGTTACCTGATGAACGGCGTCTCCCATATGATCCCGTTTGTGGTCACCGGGGGCCTCTTGATCGCCCTGGCGCTCGCCATCGGCGGCGATCCGACCCCGAGCGGCATGCAGATCCCGGCAGGGAGCATGTGGAACCAGATCCTCAACGTGGGGGTCGCCGCCTTCACCCTGATGATCCCCATACTCGCCGGCTACATCGCCTACGCCATAGGTGATCGCCCCGCGCTGGCACCGGGCTTTATCGGCGGCTGGATCGCCAACAACGGCAGCTTCTACGGCGCCGACGCCGGCACCGGCTTTATCGGTGCCATCATCGCTGGCCTCTTGGTCGGCTATCTGGTGCGCTGGATTGCGACCCGTCACTACCACAAGATGGTGCAGCCGCTGGTGCCTATCCTGATCGCACCTATCGTTGGCTCGCTCTTTATCGCCGCCGTCTTCATCTTCATCATCGGCGCCCCCATCGCCGACATGATGACGGGTCTGAACGCCATGTTGCTCTCCATGAGCGGCGGCAGCCTGGTACTGCTGGGCATAGTGCTCGGGGGCATGGCGGGCTTTGATATGGGCGGCCCGGTCAACAAGGTGGCCTTCCTGTTCTCGGTGGGCATGATCGCCTCCGGCCAGACCCAGTTCATGGGCGCCATGGCCTGCGCCATCCCGGCCGCGCCCCTTGGCATGTCGCTGGCTACCGTGCTCGGTCGCAAGCTCGGCATCTTCGACGCCACCGAGATTGAAGCGGGCAAGGCTGCCGGCGCCATGGGCCTGGTGGGGATCTCCGAGGGGGCGATTCCGTTCGCCGCCAGGGATCCGCTCGCCGTCATCCCCGCCAACGTGCTGGGCAGCATGACAGCCGCCGTGATGGCCTTCCTGTTTGGCATCACCAACAGCGTCGCCCACGGTGGCCCCATCGTGGCCTTGCTCGGTGCGGTCAACAAGCCGCTGCTGGCGCTGCTCTGCATGATCTGCGGTGCCATCGTCACCGGCGTGGTGGCGGTCGCCCTGAAAAAACTGCGGGTGAAGAAAACCGACCAGGTGGCGCTGGCCAAGGCAGCCTGATCCCTTGTTGACCCCACGCACTTGAGATGACAGCAGGCCACCCCCGGGTGGCCTGCTTGTTTGTGCGCGTCCCCTTGCCGCCGGTTTGCGAGCCTGATGGCTCCCCCCTGCGGCGCCGCGCCACCTCGGGCGCGCGGGCCCGTGAGCCGACTCTGTGATCCCCTTCACGCTTCAGGGCCACAAGCCGCCAAACTAGGAAATTTTCCTAAGTCCCCTAGGGATGGCTCTCACGCCATCTACATCCCGCCTCTTTACAGTCGACCTACCTGATGTAGTTACCCGACCCCAGCGCAGGTGCCAGGGCCGGGCATGGGTTCAATCGACAGGGGAGCGCTCTGCAGTTCGCCCTCTTCCTGTCGCCCTTCCCGTGGCGTGACCTCCCATAACAGATTGAACGAGTTCAATACACAAATGAGGAGCGCGGCGGGAATAGCGTCTATCTCGCAGAGGATGAACGAAGATGTTTAAACTGCTCGAACAGGTCCGGATCCCCACTCTGGACCTGCCGGTCGAAGCCCGGCGCAAGCTCTGGTTCAAGCCATTCATGCAATCTTATCTGGTTGTATTCATTGGCTATCTGACCATGTATCTGATCCGCAAGAACTTCAACATCGCCCAGAACGACATGATCCAGGAGTACGGTCTCTCCATGACCGAGCTCGGCATGATAGGCCTTGGCTTCTCCATCACCTACGGGGTGGGCAAGACGGTCGTCTCATACTATGCCGACGGCAAGAACACCAAGCAGTTCCTGCCGCTGATGCTGATCCTCTCCGCCCTCTGCATGCTGGGCTTCAGTGCCAGCATGGGGGGCACGGGGTTCAGCCTCTACTTCATGATCTTCTTCTATGCCCTGAGCGGCTTCTTCCAGAGCTGTGGTGGCTCCTGCAGCTACTCCACCATCACCAAGTGGACCCCCCGCAACAAGCGCGGCACCTACCTCGGCATGTGGAACCTCTCCCACAACGTGGGCGGCGCCGGTGCGGCCGGTGTGGCGCTGTTCGGTGCCAACTACCTGTTCAATGGCAACGTGCTCGGCATGTTCATCTTCCCCTCCATCATTGCGCTCATTGTCGGCTTTATCGGCCTGCGTTTTGGCAGCGACTCGCCGGAGGCCTATGGCCTGGGCAAGGTGGAAGAGCTGTTTGACGAGGTCGCCAGCGAAGAGGACATCGCCACCGAAGAGCAGAAACTGACCAAGTGGCAGATCTTCGTGAAGTACGTGCTGATGAACAAGGTGATCTGGCTGCTTTGCTTTGCCAACATCTTCCTCTACGTGGTGCGCATCGGCATAGACCAGTGGTCCACCGTCTACGCCCACCAGGAGCTCGGCTTCTCCAAGGAAGTCGCCATCCAGGGCTTTACCTTCTTCGAAGTGGGCGCCTTGGTCGGCACCCTGATGTGGGGCTACCTCTCGGACCTGGCGAACGGTCGCCGCGGTCTGGTGGCCTGCGTGGCACTGGCGCTCATCATCGCCACCCTGGGGCTCTACCAGCATGCCACCACCCAGTTCATGTTCCTGGGCTCCCTGTTCCTGCTGGGCTTCCTGGTGTTCGGTCCGCAATTGCTGATCGGCGTGGCCGCCGTGGGCTTCGTGCCCAAGCAGGGCATCAGCGTGGCCGATGGCGTCAAGGGCACGTTTGCCTACCTCATCGGTGACAGCTTCGCCAAGCTGGGTCTGGGCATGATAGCCGACGGTACCCCCATCTTCGGCCTGACCGGCTGGACCGGCACCTTCGCGGCGCTGGACATGGCCGCCGCCGCCTGTCTGGTGCTGATGGCCTGCGTGGCCGTGGCCGAGGAGCGCAAGATACGCCGCATCAAACGGGAACTGCGCGCCGCCGAGCTGGCTACCCAGTCCGCCTGATAATCGCCGACGGTTCCACTCCGTAGTGTGCATTCGGCTCGCTCTCTGGCGGGCCGTTTTTTTATCCAAGGCGTCAAGCACCTGTCAATGACCCCCTCTCTGCTCACCCCTTGCGCAGCCAAGGCCTGTGGGCGCGGCCAAGATCCCACTTTCACCCCTCACCTTTGGCAAACCCCAGCGCTTGGCGCTATCTTGATGCCCCACCTCCATTCGCTTCGAGAGCCCATGAAGATCCTCGCCGTCACCGCCTGCCCCACCGGCATCGCCCACACCTACATGGCCGCCGAGGCGCTGCAAAAAGCGGCCGACAAGCTGGGGCTCAAGATCAAGGTGGAGACCCAGGGCGCCATGGGGCTGGAGAACGTGCTGACCGCCCGGGAGATCGCCGGCGCGGATCTGGTGCTGATCGCCTCCGACATCGAGATCGAGCAGAAGGAGCGCTTCCTCGGTTGCAATGTGCGCCAGGTATCCCTGGAGTCCGTGCTGCTGAACGCCTCCGCCGTGCTCAAAGCCAGCACCCCCGGCGCCTGAATGCTCACCCGCGAGCTCACCTTCTGCTGCCACCAGGGCTTGACCATCACCCAGGCCAAACAGCTCTGTCGACTGGCCGGGCTGTTCAAGTCCCAGATCCTCTTCATCAACATCAGCCACCGCCAGCGGGCGGAGGCGACCAGCCAGCTCGCCCTGCTCACCCTGGCCACTCAGCCCGGAGATATCTGCCAGTTGCTGATCGAAGGGCTGGATGCCGAGCTCGCCCACATGGCCTTCACCTGCTGGTGCGTGGAGCTGGGCCAGCCACTGGGGCGCCCCGCTACCTCGGCCCGGGCCGAGCAACGTCTGGCCGCCGCCCTGCCCGACTACGGTTTTTCCCTCGCCCAGCTCGGCCACAGCTCGGCCCCCCTCGACAAGGCGCTGGCGTTGCAGGTTCTGGTGGATCTGCTGCCAGCGGAGCGGGTGCGCGACAGAGCCGCGCTGGAGCAAGCCATAGCAGATCGGGAGCGACTCGCCGCCACCATCATCAGGCCGGGCCTCGCCATGCCCCATGTGATCTGCCCCGCCATCACCAGGCCAAGCCTCTCGCTGCTTAGCTGCGATGACCCCCTCCCCTGGGGGTCGGCGCTCGGGCCTGTGCAGACCATCATATTGCTGGCCATTCCGGCCGGCCTGGCTCCCGAGCAGTTGCGCCCCCTCACCCGGCTGGCTCGCGCCCTGATGGATGAGGTAGTCAGCACGGCGCTCTTGCACGCAAGCTCGGCCCCCGCCCGCCAGGCCATCGTCATCGACAGCCTGCTCGGCTGAGAGGCGCCGGGCTGCCCGGGTGCGCGCATCCCCGATGACCCATGGCGAGCGCCGCCGTGATACACTCCTGCATCCCCTGTTCTTGGTATGCACGCGATGAAACCTGCCCGTCCCCGCCTCTCCCTTTCCGCCCGTCCCAGTGCCGCTGGCCGCCTTGCACAGGATGAGGCCCACAAGCCCGGCCTCGCACGCTCACGGGCCGGTACCCGGCAGGCAGGCGACGCCAGAGTGGCTGGGCAAAAACCAGAGGTGGCACCGGCAGATCGCAGGCTCTTGTTGCTGAACAAGCCCTACATGGTGCTGTGCCAGTTCACCGACGAGGCGGGGCGCGAGACCCTCAAGGACTACATCAGGGAGCCCGGCATCTATGCCGCAGGCAGGCTGGATCGCGACAGCGAGGGGCTCTTGCTGCTCACCAACGACGGCAAGCTGCAGGCGCGCCTCACCCAGCCGGGGGAGAAGACCCCCAAGACCTACTGGGTGCAGGTGGAGGGCATTCCAAGCGAGGAGAAGCTGGCGAGTCTGCGCGCCGGGGTGGAACTCAACGACGGCATGACGCTGCCCGCCGGGGCGCGGATCATGGCTGAGCCCGATGTGTGGCCGCGCAATCCGCCCATACGGATGCGCAAGGAGATCCCCACCAGCTGGCTGGAGATCAAAATCATCGAGGGGCGCAACCGTCAGGTGCGGCGCATGACGGCCCATATCGGCCACCCCACATTGCGCCTCATTCGCTACGCCATTGGCGACTGGACGCTCGATGGGCTCGCCCCCGGCGAGAGCCAAAGCCTGCCCGCCCCCGAGCTGGCACAGGCCAGGCGCCAGCCGTTATCACACCGAACCAGTGGCAACGCAGCCAAACCGGCAAGCGAGGCGCCGAGCCTGGGGAACCAGCCCCAGCAAAACCATAAGCCGCGCGGTACGGGCAAGCCCGAATCACCCACGGCGGGGGCAAACAAGCCCCGCAGCAGCGGCCGGGGCACGGCCCGCAGACCCGCCCGTCACCCCAGCGACAAGGAGTCATCATGATCGATCACCCGCCTCTGCCCGCCCGTTTGACGGTGGCCGCCCTGGTGCACTGGCAGGGCCGCTTCTTGCTGGTGGAGGAGGAGATCAAGGGGCTGCGCCGCTTCAACCAGCCCGCCGGCCATGTGGAGCCGGGGGAAAACCTGATTGAGGCGGCCTGCCGCGAGCTGAAAGAGGAGACGGGGCTGACCGCAACCCCCAGCGCCTGGCTCGGGGTCTATCTGTTCAAACCGGCGGACAGCGAGGCTACCTTCGTGCGCACCGCCGTCATCTTCGACCTTGAAAAGGCGCCGGGTCAGCACCATCCAGAGGATCCCGACGGCGATGTGCTGGCCTGCCACTGGCTCACCCTGGAAGAGATAGCCGAGTGCAAGCCCGCCCTGCGCAGCCCCCTAGTGTGGCAGTGTATCCAGGACTACCTGGCCGGCACCCGCCTGCCGCTGTCGGCGCTCAAAGCCTTTATATGAGTCCAATTGAAGCCGTTTTTTGCCCATCTTGGCAAACAACGGAAAAACGATTTCCCACCGCTGGGCTCCCGAGGGGAACGACGGCAGGGAGATGTGACCGGGGGCGCAAAACTCTGGTAGAATACGCCCCGTTTAAACGAACTGGTAACTTCGACTAATGACAGACAACAGCCAAATCAAGGTGATCGTCGGCATGTCCGGCGGCGTGGATTCTTCCGTCTCGGCCTACCTGCTCCAGCAGCAGGGTTATCAGGTCGAAGGCTTGTTCATGAAGAACTGGGAAGAAGACGACACGGACGAGTACTGCTCCGCCTCCCAGGATTTGGCTGATGCCAAGGCCGTCTGCGACAAGCTGGGCATGAAGCTGCACACCATCAACTTCGCCGCCGAGTACTGGGACAACGTGTTCGAGCACTTCCTGGAAGAGTACAAGGCAGGGCGCACGCCGAACCCGGATATCCTGTGCAACAAGGAGATCAAGTTCAAGGCGTTCCTCGAATTTGCCGCCGAGGAGCTGGGTGCCACCTACATCGCCACCGGCCACTACGTGCGCCGTGACGACAGCACCGGCCGCCCGCGTCTGCTCCGTGGTCTGGACACCAACAAGGATCAGAGCTACTTCCTCTACACCCTGAGCGAAGCCCAGGTGGGTCAGAGCCTGTTCCCGGTCGGGGATCTGGAGAAGCCGGAGGTGCGCCGCATCGCCGAGCAGCTCGACCTCATCACCGCCAAGAAGAAGGACTCCACCGGTATCTGCTTCATCGGCGAGCGCAAGTTCAAGGACTTCCTGGCCAAGTTCCTGCCCGCCCAGCCCGGCCCCATCGAAACCGTGGATGGCAAGGTCATCGGCGAGCACCAGGGGCTGATGTATCACACCCTGGGCCAGCGCAAGGGACTCGGCATCGGCGGCATGAAGGATGCGACCGAAGAGGCCTGGTACGTGGTGGACAAAGAGGTGGAGCGCAACACCCTGGTGGTGGCGCAAGGGGAGCATCCCCGCCTCTACTCCGATGGCCTGATCGCGAGCCAGCTGCACTGGGTGGATCGCACCCCGATCCGTGCGCCGCTTCGCTGCACCGTCAAGACCCGTTACCGCCAGCAGGACATCCCCTGCCTCATTCAGCCCATCGACGATGAGACCATACGGGTCATCTTCGACGAGAAACAGGCTGCGGTGACCCCGGGCCAGTCCGCCGTCTTCTATGACGGGGAAGTGTGCCTGGGCGGCGGCATCATAGAACAGCGTTTCAGCCATCCGGTTTGAATCCTTAACAGAAGGCAGCAGACGTGAGCGACAAATTCCAAGACAGAACAATGGCTTTCGCCGGCATCTGCCAGGCGGCCTATCTGGTGCAGAAAGTGGCCCGTGACGGCAACTGCGACGAGGCCTCCCTGCGCGAGAGCCTGCAAAGCGTGCTGGTGACCAATCCCAAGCAGCCGCTGGAAGTGTTCGGCAGCCACCTCGCCATCCGCGACGGTTACCGCGCCCTGGTGGAGCAGCTGGGGGCCGACGGCAGCCAGAAGAACGCCGAGCTGACCCGCTACGTGGTGAGCCTGATTGCGCTGGAGCGCAAGCTGGCCAAGCGCAAGGACATTCTCAACATGCTGGGGGAGCGGATCGGACAGATCGGCCGCCAGCAACAGCATTTCGATCTGCTCGACGAGCAGATCCTGGCCAACATGGCGAGCATCTACAGCGATCTCATCAGCCCCATCGGGCCGCGCATCCAGGTGGCGGGCACCCCGCTGTTCCTGCAGCAGCCCCTGGTGCAGCACAAGGTGCGCGCCCTGCTGCTGGCCGGCATCCGCGCCGCCGTGCTGTGGCGCCAGCTTGGCGGCAGCCGTACCCAGATCATCTTCGCTCGCAAGAAGATGGTGGAACTGGCCAAACGTTTCTAAGAATCGGCTCGAGCTTCGTAGTGAGAGGTCGGAAGCAAGGTGAAGAGCAGCACAGGTACCGGAGTTTATGTCGATAAATAAGGATGCCGAGCAGCACATGAGCCTTGATAACGGCCTCGCAACAGGAGCGCGAGTTGATGAGAATCCCCCACACCAATCATCAGGAGTTCACCCCATGGAGCTGTCCGCGCTGACTGCTGTTTCCCCGATTGACGGTCGTTATGGCGACAAGGCCGATGCCCTGCGTCCCATCTTCTCCGAATTCGGTCTGCTGCGTTTTCGCGTCGAAGTCGAGGTGCGCTGGTTGCAAAAACTGGCCAGCCACGCCGGGATCCCGGAAGTCCCTGCCCTGAGTGCGGCCGCCAATGCCGTGCTGGACGACATAGTCCTGAACTTCAACGAAGCGGACGCCGCGCGCATCAAGCAGATCGAGCGCACCACCAACCATGATGTGAAAGCGGTGGAGTATTTCCTGAAAGAGAAAGTGGAAGTGAACCCCGAGCTGGCCGCCGTCAGCGAATTCATCCACTTCGCCTGCACCTCGGAAGACATCAACAACAACTCCCACGGTCTGATGCTGAAAACCGCCCGCGACGAGGTCATCAAGCCTTATTGCGAGAAGCTGATCAGCGAGCTCAAGCGTCTGGCCGTTGAGTACCGCGACATGCCGCTGCTGTCACGCACCCACGGCCAGCCGGCGACCCCGAGCACCATGGGCAAGGAGATGGCCAACGTCGCCTATCGCCTGGAGCGCCAGTACAAGCAGATCATGGCGGTGGAGATCCTCGGCAAGATCAACGGCGCCGTGGGCAACTACAACGCCCACGTCAGCGCTTACCCTGAAGTGGACTGGCACCAGTTCTCCGAGGAGTTCGTGACTTCGCTGGGCCTTTCCTGGAACCCCTACACCACCCAGATCGAACCCCACGACTACATCGCCGAGCTGTTCGACGCCATGGCCCGCTTCAACACCATCCTCATCGATTTTGACAGGGACGTGTGGGGCTACATCTCCCTGGGTCACTTCAAGCAGCGCACCGTGGCGGGTGAAATCGGCTCCTCCACCATGCCGCACAAGGTCAACCCCATCGACTTCGAGAACTCCGAAGGCAACCTGGGTCTGGCCAACGCCGTGTTCCAGCACCTGGCGAGCAAACTGCCGATCTCCCGCTGGCAGCGTGATCTGACCGACTCTACCGTGCTGCGCAACCTGGGGGTGGCGGTGGGTTACTCCCTGATTGCCTATCAGGCGACCCTCAAGGGCATCTCCAAGCTGGAAGCGAACGCGGACGCCATGGCCGCCGATCTGGACGCCAACTGGGAAGTGCTGGCCGAGCCCATCCAGACCGTGATGCGCCGCTACGGCATCGAGAAGCCCTACGAGAAGCTCAAAGAGCTGACCCGTGGCCGCCGCGTGGATGCCGAAGGGATGCGTACCTTTATCGACACTCTGGAACTGCCCGAGGCCGTCAAGGTCGAACTGAAGAAGCTGACCCCGGCCAACTACCTCGGTCAGGCCCAGCGTCTGGTCGATCTGCTGAAGTAAGCCGGCAGGATGAATGCGGGGCCCTGGGCAC
The DNA here is from genome assembly GCF_019218845.1 of Aeromonas sp. sif0611. Taxonomy (NCBI): domain Bacteria; kingdom Pseudomonadati; phylum Pseudomonadota; class Gammaproteobacteria; order Aeromonadales; family Aeromonadaceae; genus Aeromonas; species Aeromonas sp. sif0611. The sequence continues at coordinate 418,787 of NZ_JAHUWU010000002.1, forward strand.
GACAGCCACAGGGCCCCTGTTATTTTTGACCGCCACCTGTTTTGCCATAGAGGCCTTGCCCAAGGCCGGCGCCCCCCTTGGGCAAGACCTCTCTAACTTTGTCTGACCTTTTGACGAGAAGACCTATGTACGAACTCAATCTGGATATTGCCCACTTCCTCGAGCATTACTGGCAGAAACGCCCCCTCCTCATCAAGGGCGGCTTCACCGACTTTCAGGATCCCATCAGCCCGGACGAGCTGGCGGGCCTGGCCATGGAGGACGTCATCGAATCCCGCCTGGTGACCCGCTTCGACGGCAAATGGGAAGCCGCTCACGGTCCCTTCGAGTCTTACGATCACCTGGGGGAAGAGAACTGGACCGTGCTGGTGCAGGCCTGCAACCACTGGGCCCCCGAGGTGCACGAGCTGGCGTTGCCGTTCCAGTTCATCCCGGGCTGGCGCTTTGACGATGTGATGGTGAGCTTCTCCACCCCCCATGGCGGGGTCGGCCCCCACATCGACAACTACGACGTCTTCATCACCCAGGGCCAGGGCAAGCGTCACTGGCGTGTCGGCGATGCCAAGCCCTTGAACGAATTTGCCGCCCACGCAGCCCTGCTGCACTGCGAGCCGTTCGAGGCGATCATCGACGCCATCATGGAGCCGGGCGACATCCTCTACATCCCGCCTGGATTCCCCCACGAGGGCTACGCCATCGAGCCCTCCCTGAACTTCTCCGTGGGCTTCCGGGCACCGGATGCCAAGGCGCTTATCTCTTCGTTTGCCGATCACCTGATCGACAACGACCTGCGCACCGAGCGTTACGGCGATCCGGACCTCAAGCCACGCGTTCGTCACGGCGAGATCCAGCCCTTTGAGCTGCATCGCCTGCGGGAGCTGATGCAGCAGGCCCTCGATGACGAGACCCTGTTCAAGGAGTGGTTCGGCACAATGATTTCCGAGGCCAAGCACGACCTGGACGTGAGCCCCATGGAGCCAGACTACAGTGCCGAAGAGATTGCCGATCTGCTGACCCAGGGCGAGCCCGCCATCAAGGTGCCGGGTCTGCGCTCGGTCTGGTTCAGCGGCGAGAGCCGCACCTGCTACATCGACGGCGAGGCCTGGACCCTGCCAAGCGAGGATGCGGCCGCCATTTCGCTCTTGTGCGACAAGGACATCATCACCCAGGCCGACATGGTGGACCTCGCCGATCAGGCCGGCTTCTTGCAACTGCTGACCCGTCTGGTCAACCGCGGTTACTGGTTCTTCGGCTAAGCCTGTGCAACAGGCGCGTCGCCTGCCCGGGCGACGCGCCTGGTCGCGACCGGATGCCAGCCCCGCGCAGTGGCCGCCCAGTGACTACACTGGGTGACGGCCAGAGGGGAAAGGGGCCCTGCCCCCCTCGCCGGAGGCCTCCCTCTTGTTTGTCATTTAACAACATGGGATGGCAACGACGAGCAGGCCAGAAATGGGAACCAAATGGCCTCACTCGCGGAAAATCAATTATTTTAGCCCCTAAAATCAGCTGTGAGCGAAAACGTTATCTTGTGAATTGAGGCGCTTTTAGCTCAAAACGTTGTTTCTGGATCATAAAAAGTATCCAAAAACTGGTGTATATTGCACGGCGGAAACTCCTTAACCATGAAGACTGACATGAAAAAGACCAAAATCGTCTGCACCATCGGTCCCAAGACCGAATCCAAAGAAATGCTCGGCAAGATGCTCGACGCCGGCATGAACGTCATGCGCCTGAACTTCTCTCACGGTGATTACGAAGAGCACGGCACCCGTATCCGCAACCTGCGTGAAGTGATGGCCGAGACCGGCAAGCACGCAGCCATCCTGCTGGATACCAAGGGTCCGGAAATCCGTACCATGAAGCTGGAAGGTGGCAACGATGTCTCTCTGGTTGCCGGCCAGACCTTCACCTTCACCACCGACCAGACCGTGGTTGGCAACAAAGACAAGGTCGCCGTGACCTACGCCGGCTTTGCCAACGACCTGCGCGTCGGCAACCGTATCCTGGTGGATGACGGCCTGATCGGTCTGGACGTCATCGAAATCACCGAACGTGAAGTCATCTGCAAGGTGCTGAACAACGGTGATCTGGGCGAGAACAAGGGCGTCAACCTGCCGGGCGTCTCCATCAAGCTGCCGGCCCTGGCCGAGAAAGACAAGCGTGACCTGATCTTCGGTTGCGAGCAGGGCGTGGACTTCGTTGCCGCCTCCTTCATCCGCAAGAAAGAAGACGTGCTGGAAATCCGTGAGCACCTGAAGGCCCACGGTGGCGAAGCCATCCAGATCATCTCCAAGATCGAAAACCAGGAAGGCCTGGACAACTTCGACGACATCCTGGCTGTCTCCGACGGCATCATGGTTGCTCGTGGCGACATGGGTGTGGAAATTCCGGTTGAAGAAGTGATCTTCGCCCAGAAGATGATCATCACCAAGTGCAACAAGGCACGTAAAGTGGTCATCACCGCCACCCAGATGCTGGATTCCATGATCAAGAACCCGCGTCCGACCCGCGCCGAAGCCGGTGACGTGGCGAACGCCATCCTGGATGGCACCGACGCCGTCATGCTGTCTGGCGAGTCCGCCAAGGGCAAGTACCCGCTGGAAGCCGTGACCATCATGGCCACCATCTGCGAGCGTACCGACGCCGTGATGCCGTCCAACCTGTCTGCTGCCAATGACAGCAACAAGCTGCGCATCACCGAAGCCGTGTGCAAGGGTGCGGTCGAGACCTCCGAGAAGCTGGACGCCCCGCTGATCGTGGTTGCCACCGAAGGCGGCAAGTCTGCCAAGGCCATTCGCAAGTACTTCCCGAAAGCCTGGATTCTGGCCATCACCACCAACAAGAAGACTGCTGCCCAGCTGGTCCTGACCAAGGGTGTGGTTGCTCACGTGGTTGACAGCATCGCCTCCACCGACGATTTCTATCGCATCGGCAAAGACGCTGCACTGCAAAGCGGCATGGGTCTGAAGGGTGACGTGGTCGTCATGGTCTCCGGTGCCCTGGTACCGAGCGGTACCACCAACACCGCCTCCGTTCACGTACTGTAATCAGTCTTGAACCATTGAAAGCGGCGCCTTTGGGCGCCGTTTTTTTTATCTCTCCCCCCTGCTTCGCCTCTCAAGCCGGTGCTAGAATCCACGCGGATTTTCCCCCAGTGGAAAACCACCCGAATCTCGCATAATCACCCGGACGTTTTATGCCCTCAATACAGTTCAGAAGAGCCTCGGCCACCCTGTTGCCGCTGCTCTGTTTACTCATCAGCCTCTGTGCCCCGCAAGCCGTGGCGCAAGACCTGCCCCAGCGCACCACAGTACAGCGGTCGCTCGATGCCCTCGGCAAGTCCGAGACCCTCACCGTCAGCCAGCAGGCGGACCAGAGATTTCTGACCGACACCCTGGCCCTGCTCGACAACATCGAAAAAGAGCAAGCCAAGGCCAAGACGCTGGCACAGCGGGTACGCACCCTGCCCGGTGAATTGAAAGAGATCAGTGCCAAACTCGATGCCCTGGCCCTGGACAAGGGTCCGGAGCAACTCAAGAGCGAATACGCCACCATGAGCCTGGCAGAGCTGGACAACCGCCAGCCCGAGATCATGGCCAACATGCAGGAGGCCCAGGAGGCCCTCGGCACCATCGGCAGCCAGATCACCAACCTGCAGACCCTGCCGGAGCGGGCCCAGGCCAACATGAGCCGCGCCTATCAACGCAGTCAGGAGATCCGCTCTCGCCTGAACTCGGGGGACGGGGTGAGCAGCGCCGAGAAGATGAAGCTCAATACCGAGCTGGTGTTGCTGGACCTGCAACTGGCCAACCTGCAAAAGGAGCTGGACAACCGCACCAGCATGCAGGATCTGGCGGTCAAGCAACGTGACTACCAGAGCGCGCGCCTCGCCCACGAGGAACAGAAGCTGCAGGCCCTGCAGGAGCAGAGCAGTGCCAAGCGCCTCGGCGATACCGAGAAGACCGCCGAGCAGACCGGCGAACTGGTGGCCACCGAAGACAACCCGCTGGTGCAAAAAGAGCAGGAGATCAACCACCAGCTCAGCCAACAGCTCATCAGCGCCACCACCAACCTCAACTCCCTCGCCCAGAAGAACCTGCAGGCCAAGAGCTGGCTGGAGCGTGGCACCCAGACCGAGCGCAACCTCAATGAACAGGTGCAGATGCTCAAGGGCAACCTGCTGCTGTCACGCATCCTCTACCAGCTCTACCAGCAACTGGAGGCCGCCCCCTCCACCCTGGTGAAAAACCTGGAGGAGCAGATTGCCGACCTGCACCTGGCCCAGTTCGAACTGAGCCAGCAGCGGGATCAGCTGTTCCAGAAGACCCAGTACCTTGACAACCTGATCGCCAGCAGCAGAGAGACGGTCAGCGAGGAGGACAAGGCGAGCCTGGCCAAGCTGATCGACACCCGTATCAGCCTGCTCGACCAGCTCAACCGCCAGATGGATGCCCAGCTGACCAACGCCATCAGCCTGCAGCTGACCCAGCAGCAGCTGACGCGCATCTATGCCTCCATCGAATTCACCCTGCAACAACACATCTTCTGGGTCAGCAGCAACAAGCCCATCGATGGCAAGTGGTTCATCAACTGGCCGAGCCATGCCTACAAACAGGTCTCCGATCTGGTGCTCAAGCCGGACTGGCAAGGTTGGGGCGACATGCTGCTGGCGGTCTCCCTGCTCGCCTTGCCGCTGCTGCTGGTCGGCGGTCTGCTGCTGTGGAAGCGCCCGACCCTGGTCAAGCGCCAGCAGAAGATCACCAAGGATCTCGGCCGTTTCCGCCAGGACAGTCAGTGGCACACCCCGCGCGCCCTGCTCTACACCGTATTGCAGCGCCTGCCGGGTACCCTCTTCATCCTGGCCGCCGGCCTGCTGCTCGCCTATTGCGGCCTGCTCAGTCCCAAGCTCATCTTCCAGATCACCCTGAACCTGGCGCTCGGCTACCTGGTGTTCAGCGTCTACCTGTCGGTGATGCGGCCAGGTGGCATCGGCGAGAGCCACTTCCGCATCCCGCGGGACGAGCTGCAAGCCAAGCGCAACAGCATGCGTTACCTCTGGCTGCCCCTGCTGCCCCTCATCATGCTGTCGACCAAGGCGGTGGTTGAACCCTCATCGCTGGGTAACGACGTGATTGGCCAGGCGCTGACCATGCTGCTGCTGGGTCTGACCGCCTACCTGGTGTTGCCCATCTCCCGCGCCCGCATCAAGGGCGAGGCCAGCATGCTGCAGACCCTGACGGCGGTCGCCCTGGCACTGGCGCCGGTGGCCCTGATGGTGCTGGCGGCGCTCGGCTACTACTACACGGCCCTGAAGCTGACCGGCCGCCTCATCGAGTCCTTCTACCTCATCATCATCTGGAGCCTGGTCTATCGCACCGCCCTGCGAGGTCTGGAGCTGGCGGCCCGCCGTCTGGCCTATCGCCGCGCCGTCGCCAAGCGCGAGCACAAGTCCTCGGAAGATGCGGAAGGGGGCGAGGCCATCGAAGAGCAGCCCATGGATCTGGAGGAAGTCAGCCAGCAGTCCCTGCGCCTGACCCGGATCATGCTGTTGGTGGTGTTCGGCGTCGCCTTCTACTGGCTCTGGTCCGATCTGGTAGCGGTCTTCACCTACCTCGACAGCGTGGTGCTGTGGCACAAGAGCGAGGGGACAGGGGCCAATGCCGTGCTCTATCCCATCAGCCTGAGCGACGTGCTGACCGGCCTGTTCCTGTTCGGGGCGGCCCTGTCGCTGGCCCGCAACCTGCCCGGTCTGCTGGAGGTGCTGGTGCTCTCCAAGCTGCGCCTCGCCCAGGGCACCGCCTACGCCTTCACCACCATGCTCAACTATGTGCTGATCGGGATGGGCTCGCTCACGGCGTTGGCCATGCTGGGAGTCCAATGGGAGAAGCTGCAGTGGCTGGCCGCGGGCCTCTCGGTCGGTATCGGCTTCGGCATGCAACAGATCGTCTCCAACTTCATCTCGGGCATCATCATCCTGTTCGAGCGCCCGGTACGGATCGGGGATACGGTCACCATCGGCACCATCTCGGGCACGGTCAACAAGATCCGGATCCGCTCGACCACCCTCACCGACTTCGACCGCAAGGAGGTGATCATCCCAAACCAGCAGTTGATGATAGAGCGACTGATCAACTGGTCCCTGAGCGATACCGTCACCCGGGTCATCGCCCGGGTCGGGGTGGCCTATGGTTCCGATCTGGAGCTGACCCGCACCCTGCTGATGCAGGCGGCCATGGAGAACAGCCGGGTGTTGAAGGAGCCGGCGCCCATCGTCTACTTCCTCACCTTCGGCCCCAGCACCCTGGATCACGAGCTGCGCTTCTTCGTGAGTGAACTCGGGGATCGCAACCCGGCCATCGACGAGCTGAACCGCCGCATCGATGTGCTGTTCCGCGAGCATGGCATCGAGATCGCGTTCAACCAGATGGATGTCTACATCAAGAACATGCAGGGGGATGAGCAGAAGGTGGAATCCCGCCCGGCCCTGCCGCCGGCGGGGAACCACCCCGTCTGATCCCGCCCGCTTGCACAGGCCCCGTCATGGGGCCTGATTTTTTTCTACCCTTCCCACACCTTGAAAGCGGGGTCAGTCCCCCAATATAGGGAAGACAACGGACTGTCAGCCACGAGGAACTCAATGGACTATCTCTACGCCGTGGTGCTCTTTGCCATCTCGGCCTCGGTCACCCCGGGGCCGAACAACATCATGGTGATGAGCGCCGGTGCCAACTTCGGGATACGCAAGAGCCTGCCGCTGCTCATGGGGATCTGCGTCGGCTTCACCCTGATGCTGTTGCTGGTCGGGCTGGGTTTCGGCCAGCTGTTTACCCTCTTTCCCGGTTTGCATTTCGCCATCAAGTGCATTGGCACCCTCTATCTGCTCTACCTGGCCTGGCTGATTGCCCGCTCCGCCGACGAGGTGACGGGAGACGCCTCTGCCCGCCCCCTGGGGTTCCTCAAGGGCGCCCTGTTCCAGTGGGTCAATGCCAAGGCCTGGGTGGTCGCCACCGGCGCCATCGCCGCCTTCACCAGCGCGGGGGCCGACTTCCATCAGCAGAACCTGACCATAGCCCTGACCTTCTTCATCGTCTCTTTCCCCTGCGTCGGGCTCTGGCTGCTGTGCGGCACCCTGCTGAAACGCTGGCTGACCCATGCCCTCGCCCGCCGCCGATTCAATTACGCCATGGCGACCCTGCTGGCCCTCTCCGTGGTGCCCGTCATCCAGGAGATCCTGAGCCGCCCCTGACGACGCCGCATGAGCCCATCAAGAAACACAGGCCCCGAAGTGGGGCCTGAGTTGTTAGGTGACAGCTATCACCCGGCGCGCATAAAGGGCGCTTAGCTGCAGGCACCGATCAGCCTCCAGGGGTCCCCTGCGCTCGGCACATTGCCACTGTTCCACCACTTGGCCTCATAGATGTTGCCGTTGTAGGTCACCTTGTTGCCCGTGGTGTACACAGACCCGGTGGCCCAGTTTGCCGGGCAACTGCTGCCCTGTTCGAAGCTGGCCGACAGGCTATGGGCACCATTCACTGCGGTGAAGGTGTAGCTACCGGCCACAGCCTGCGCCACACCATCGACGGTGAGGGATTTCACCTTGTAACCGGTATCGGGCAACAGGGTGACGGTGAAGCTGGTTCCCCCCTTAGCCTTCAACACACCGTTCACCGGCGCCGGTGACAGAGTGCCGCCGACCCCGACGTTCACGCTGATGTCGAAGAAGACGGGAATGTCGATGGTAGCTTCGCTGTAGCTGCCGCTAAAACCGGCGAAGTTGGTCGCACTGAGGGTATTTACCGCCGTGTTCTTCAGCACTATCTGCTTGGCATCCCCCTTGGCATAGGGTTCAACCAGGCTGATGACCACGTCGCTCCCCTCCTGGCTCAGCTTGATGCCAGAGAAAGGCACCGGCTGGTTGCTCGGAGTGGTGATGACCGTCTTGGCCGGATCGAAGCGACTGACGACCAGCGTCATGTTCCAGCCCCAGTTCAGCGAGCTAAGCGGCACTATATAGCCGAGGCGATCGTAGCTGCCGGTGACATTGGTGAACATCTCGGGCCTGATATCCTTGAGGGTCAACCCCACCAGCTCATAGGAGGAGTAGATGCCGCCATCCTCCGCCTGCGGGCCTATCACCACCGAGGTGGCCGTCTCATAGGCCTTCAGGTGTTTGAAGCCGATGCCAGCACTGCCCGCAATCTTGTCGACCGCAGGATCGAAGCCCTGGACCACCTGCTTGCCCGAGTTCCAGGCCAGGGTGTAGATATCGGATTTGGTGATGACGGCAGCCGGATTGGCCTGCACCGACGCCGCGCTGACCCCCTTGAGCAGGACGCGCTGACCGGCAAACTGCAACTCGGCGCCATCGGCGACATCACCAATCACCAGATCCGCCAAGGGCTCCGCCATGCTCCAGCCACGCAGCACGATGAGATCATTGCCCAGGGTGAAGTCATTGACCGTGGTCAGGCCGTTCGCCTGCTCGTTGAGCAGGATCTGATCCTTGCCACCACCTGTGATGACAATGTCATTGCCCCAACCGGCCGTCAGCACCTCATCATAAGGTGAGCCCTGGGTGATGCTGTCACCCGGGGTGTCAAACAGGCTGTTGTAGTCACCAAACTTGTAGACGTACTTGGTGATGCAGGTCCCGAGCTCATCACAGGTGATCTGATCCTTGGTCAGCAGTGCGCCGACCCCCCAGGCGCCACGCAGGTGTGCCGCCGCCAGTATGCCTGACATGGTGGCACGGACCTGAATTGGCTGACCGTTGTCATCCTTATCGGGCCAGCTCTTGGCCAGGGCCTGGGCCCAGGTCATGTTGGCGTCCTTGAGCAGCTTGCTTATCACCTGATAGTTGAAATGCATGGCGTCGCGCATCACCAGCTCCTGCTTCTCCGGCAGGCGCAAGTCTGCCAGGGAGTTGACGCCATTCTTGCCGACGAAGGTACCCTGCCAGCGGTTGACATCGGTCACATAGACCTTGTTGCCGCCCGAGCCCTCAATCTCGGCCAGGGCCTCGGTCTTGCAACCCACCCAGGTGGAGTCCGGCACGAACATGTAGAAGCTGTCGTACTCCTTGCCATCGACAGTCACCTGTTTCGGGCTGTAGTAACCGGCATCGATCAGCACCGCTTCACCCAGCTGATAACCGATAAAACCCCAAGCGTTCAAGGAGTTATATTGCATCTTCCGGAACATGGCCGCATCGGTCGGGGTGGCGGAATTATAGATGTTTCCCACCCCCAGCTTGTTGAAGAAGCCACTGATGGTGGTCGGCTCGGACAACATGCTGCCGGTCGAACAGTCCCGTACCAGACGACCCGGCGCCGTCACCTGGGCATAGGTGTAGACAGGGTTGTCGAGGTTTTGCAGATAAAAATCTGCCAGTGCCGGATTGATACCGGATTCAAAGTTGCGCAGCGCATCCAGGAAGTCCTGAGTGCCCCCCTTGGCCGCCAGAGCGGGGACAGCCAACGCGAGCAACACGGTTGCCGACACTATTTTCATGGTGCTTTTCAAAGCCTGAACCCTCTAATTAGTCCATTAATCACCGGGCAATTGCCCATGCAGGCTCCCAACAACAGACTCCTAGGAGAAATCCCCCGCCATCCGGGATGGCGGGAAAAACAAAAGTTAACTGACCAGACTCACCGCACGGCTGTGCTGGGTCGCCAGGGTGCCATTCAACACTTTTGCGGCGGCGCGAGCGCTCTCGGGGCGGGCCGAGTGGCTGCACAGGTAGTAGCGCACATCCGGATAACCGAGCAGGTCATAAGGGCTGCGCAGTGCCACCACTATCAGCTTCTCGACCTCGCGGCTGAGCCGGCGGACCAAGGCCTGGGCCTCCCCTTGGGCGAAGTCTTCTCCGGGCAGAGGATGGTGCTCGGTCACCACCAGCAGCCAGTCGTCGCCAACGGTTGCCAGCTGCTCGGGCGTCACGGACAGCACCCGTCGAGCGCCCTGGTCCAGAGCCGCAAGGAAGTGATCGAAGGCAGGTTCACGCTGGTTGGGGCCTATGCCACGGGGATTGGTGAGGTTGTGATAGCTGGTCGCCGGTGTGGCGTTGAGCACATAGAAGGGCCCCTCGCCCAACTCGGGCACCTGGCGTAGCCAGGTGAGCGCCTGGTTGGCACAGCGGTTCGCCACCTGCTGGTTTGCCGCCATGTCGGTGGGTTGATAGAGCGCCATAGGCACCAGCTTGGCGAGCTTGAAGGCAAGGATGCGAGCCAGGGCGGCATCGATCACTGCCTCGTCCAGATCCCCCGCCGCCACTGCGGCCATGATGCCGTGGATCATGGCGAACTGCTTGTCGAGGTAAGAGTCGCTGTGATCGTAGTGCTCCTCGGAGAGCATGATCATGTTGATGCCTGCCTTGAGCGCCAGCACTGCCGCCGTGGCGGGGGAGTAGTGGTGGACGATGGCCCCCATGTTCATGCTGTCGGAGATGATGACACCCTCGAAGCCCATCTCGGTACGCAGCAGATCCTGCAAGATGCGCGATGAGAGCGTGGCCGGGTGCTGACTGTCGAGCTGCGGATAGAGGATGTGGCTGGTCATGATGAGATCCACCCCGGCATCGATGGCGGACTGGAAGGGCCGCAGATCCTGCTCGCGCAACTCGCTGAGGGATTTGTCGACCCTGGGGATCTCCCTGTGGGTGTCACCCTGGGTGTCGCCGTGCCCGGGGAAGTGCTTGCCGCTGCCACAGATGCCCCCCTGGTGCAGACCGCGCACCGCCGCCGCCGCGTGCAACGCCACCTTGGCGGGCCTGTCCCCGAAGGAGCGGCTGTCGATGATGGGGGAGCTTGGATTGAAGTTCACATCGCAGCAGGGCCCCAGAATGCAGTTGAAACCGGCAAGGCGCATCTCCTCGGCCATGGTCTTGTACATGGCTTCGGTACCCTGCCCGGTCTCGGCCACACCGAGAGCCAGATTGCCGGGCCCAGTGGTGGACTCCCCCACCAGCACGCCCCAGGCCCCCTCCTGATCCACTCCGAGCAGCAGCGGCAGACGACCCTGCTCGGCACCTATGCTGGCCAGCTCCCGAGTCAATTGCTGGGCCTCGGTGAAGGTATCGCCGTTGTCCTGGCTCAGGTAACAACCTCCCAGGTTGTACTCGACTATCATGGTGCGCGCCTGCTCGGCGGACTTGCCCGGGAAGGCCAGGATGAACAACTGACCCACCTTCTCTTTCAGGCTCCAGCTGGAGATGATGCTTGCCACCTTGGGATCCATCTTCATGCTCTCTTCCTTAAGTATCTGATAATAAATTTATTTTTTTCGCAGCTGCTTGAGCTGCCCCATGGTGAAGGTGACGGCGACGATGACGATGATGCCGCGCAGGATCAGTTGTTGATCCACGTTCAGCCCCATCAGGATCAGGCCATTGTTGACCATGCCCATGATGAGGGCGCCGATGACGGATCCCACCACCATGCCCTTGCCACCAAACAGATTGGTCCCCCCTATGATGACGGCAGCAATCACCAACATGAGATCGCTCTCCCCCAGGGTGTAGCGGGCGCTTTGCAGCCGCCCCGAGTAGAGGATGCCCGCGAGAGCGGCGAGAAAACCGTTGAGCATCAGCACGTAGAGCTTGATGCGGTTGATGTTGATGCCCGAATACATGGCGGAGATCTTGTTGCCCCCGGTAGCCAGCACCTGCTTGCCGAAGCGGGTATTGCGCAGCACGAAGGCGCCTACCACAGTCACCAGAATGGTCCAGATGAAGAGCACCGAGATGGGCCCTATGTCACCCGAGCCGAAGATGAACACATAGAGGTCGTTGTCGATGGGAATGGATTGCAGCGAGGTGGACCAGCGAGCGATGCCGGTGATGATGCCGGTGGTACCCAGGGTCACCAGGAAGGAGGGAATGCCGACCTGGGTCACGAACAGGCCGTTGATGGCCCCTATCATGGTGCCCACCAGGAGCGACGCCGAGACCGCCAGCAGAATGCTGTCAGTCTCCTGCAGGGTCAGCGCCGCGACGATGGCACTGAGTGCGACCGTGGCACCGAACGAGAGATCTATCTCGGCGGCACTCAGCACGAAGGTCATGCCCACCGCCATGATGGCGATGGTGGCGGTCTGACGCGCGATGTTCATCAGATTGACGGCGCTTAGGAAGCCCTTGTCATGCAATACCACGGAAAAGAACACGAAGATGCCCACGAACACCATGTAGATGATGTAGTCGCGCCAGTTGATACCGCGGCCCTTGGGCGCCGGCAGAGTTAAATCTTTCATCCTTGACTCCTTGCTTGTTATTGAACAGCCGCCAGCAGCGTTTCTTCATTCATCCGTCGCCCTTCCAGGCAGGCGACGATCCGCCCCTTGTTCACCACATAGATGAGGTCACAGAAGCTGGCGACCTCGGCATATTCACTCGACACGAAAATGGCCCCGTTACCGGCGGCGACATAGCTGTCCACTATCTTCATGATTTCGTACTTGGCATGGATATCGATGCCGAAGGTGGGATCGTCGAGCAGCAACACCTTGGCCTTGGTGGAGAGGCACTTGCCGATCACCACCTTCTGCTGGTTGCCGCCGGAGAGAAAACGCACCGATTGCTCAGGACCGCTGGTCTTGACCCCCAGGCTCTTGATCTGGGCCCGCACCATGGCATCTCCCTTGAGCTTGTCCAGACCCAGTCCCTGGGTGAGCCGGTCATAGGCGGCCATCAACATGTTGTCGGCCACCGAGAAATCGAGCACCAAGCCCTGGCTGCGCCGCTCCTCCGGTACCATGTTGATGCCAAGCGAGATGGCCTGCCTCGGTGAGCGAATCCGCACCGGCTCGCCATCGATGCGGATCTCGCCAGCCTGGATGGGTGTCAAGCCATAGATGGCCTCAAGGATCTCGGTACGGCCACTGCCCAGCAGACCCGCCAATCCCACGACTTGGCCCGGCATCACCCTGAGGGAGATGTCGTGCAGCTGTGCATTCGAGACGCCCTCCAGCTCGAGCAGAGGCACGGCATCCACGGCAGACCCCGGGCGTGACCAGCTCAGGCTGGTGTCACCCTTGCTGCCGAGCATGGCCTCGACCAGTGCCTCGACGCTGGTGTTGGCCGTGTGGGTGGCCAGCACCGTATGGCCGTCACGCAGCACGGTCACGGCGTCGCAGACCCGCATGATGTCGCTGAGATAGTGGGTGATGTAGATGATCGACATCCCCTGGCCCTTGAGGGTGGCGATCACCTTGAACAATTCGTTGATCTCATTGTTGGAGAGCGAGGCTGTCGGCTCGTCAAGCACCAGGATGCGGGCATTCTGGGCCAGGGCCTTGGCTATCTCGACGAACTGCTGCTGACCAACGCTCAGCCGCCCCACCTCGCAGTCCGGATCCAGATCGACACCCAGCATGGCGAGCAGGGGGGCGGCACGCCTGACCCTGTCCCGGTTGGAAATGATCGAGCCACTCTCGCCGCCGCCAGCCAGGAAGATGTTATCGGCCACCGACAGGGTCGGCACCAGGCTGAGATCCTGATACACCATGGCGATCCCCTCGGCCTGCGCCTCTTTGGGGGTGGTGAAGCTGCAGGGCTTGCCAAACAACAGCACCTCGCCACCGTCCCGACCATGAAAGCCGTTGAGCAGCTTGACCAGGGTGGACTTGCCCGCCCCGTTCTGACCGACGATGGCATGCACCTCGCCACGCTTGAGACGAAACGACACATCCTTGAGCACGGGGATGCCGTCAAACCCCTTCTTGATACCACTCGCCTCTATGGCGTACAGCTCCATGTGATAACTCCTTCCGTGAGATGGAACGGGTAGCCGCCTGCGAGGCGGCTAACCGTACGCTTATTGACTGAGTGCCTTGGTAACGGCGGCCGGAGGATCTCGACGCAGCGCCTGTTGCCAGGCATCGGCCAGGTTGTCGCGGGTCACCGCATCGGCGGAGACGGTGACGAAGGGAGGGGTCTGTTCTCCCAGCTTGGCCAGGGCCCCCATGGTGGCCAGAGTCTGGCCGAGGTCATAAGGTAAATCCGTCACTATGCCGGCCACGTTGCGGCCCTTGGCCATGTCCAGGGCATTGGCGGCGCCCAGGTCCATGGTGATCACCTTGATGTCACTGCGTCCGGCGGCCCGCGTCGCGGCAACCACCCCTTCGGCGATGGAATCCCAGGGGGCATAAATGGCCTGGATGTCCGGGTGCTGTGTGATGAGAGCCGAGGCAACCACTTCACCATCATTGGCGTTGGCAATGCCCTGCTTGGCGAGGATCTGGACGCCCGGGTGATGCTTGGCCAGGTTGGTCAGCACCGCCTGATCCCGCTGATTGGTGACGTAGTAATTGGCCTCGTGGTAGATGAAGCCTATCTTTCCCTGCTCACCCACCGTCTTGGCCAGCATGTCGGCAGCCAGACCACCCATCTCGAACAGGTCGTCGGTGACGATACCGGCGTAATCCTTGCCATATTCAAATCCCGTTGGCAGGTTGCTGATCAGCACCAGCTTGCTGCCTTGCTGGACCGCGGGGCGAAAGGCTGCGGCGCCGGAGACAGGGTCGACCACCAGGGTAAGAATGATGTCGGGAGCCATGGCCATCACGGTTTCCACGTCCGTCCTCTGCTTGTTGGCATTGAATTCGGCATCGGTCACCGCCACCACTTTGACGTTCAAGTCATGGAATCTGTCTTTGGCACCCTTGATGAGGGCACTCGACCAGTCGGAGGTGGTGTGCATCAGGATGGCGGCCGTGTAATGCTGGGCCTTGACCCTGTCTTGCTGGGCAGTAGTGAGTGTTACCTGGGTATATGGGGTTGGTTGTTCGCCATTGGGCCCCAGAGTCGTGGTCGCCTCGGCGGCCTGGGCCCCGTTGCCGAGCAGCATGGCGGCGGTCAATGCCGCCAGTAAAAAGTGTGAGCGTTTTGCCAACATGGTATTCTCCCTATATCCATTGAGTGGTTGATAGGTATTATCTAGGTGTTTTATAGCCTGTAATGAGATGTACCTCACTAAAGAGCGCGATGTTTTTGCGACTCAGCTCACAGGATGTTCAATTTTTGTTAATTAATGACAGGAAAAATCTGAGCGTCTGGGTATTCACTGGGTGAGCCGAACACAACAACAGGGATGAATGAAGGCGAGATACGGGGACTTATCACGAGATGCAGAACTGGAAGGAACATGAGTAACAAGCTGATCCCTATCGTCGAGCAGGGGCTCTGCCATCAACTGCTGGCGCGCAATGACATCTATTTCATCAGCTTCGATGAGCAGGAGCAGGTGGTGGCATCCAGCTATCCGGTGGATACCCTGACCCTCAATCGGCTAGACGATCTGGTGTTCCTGGTAGGTCCCGACTACCTGAAGGCCATACGCCAGCGGATCCGGGGCAACCTGCCCACCTTGCATTTCGAGATCCTCAATCTTGCCTTCGAGCTCTTCGCCCATGACGGACCGGACGGCACCCGCATCTGGTGCCTGCAGATCAAGCCGAGCGAGAGTCAGGACGCCTCAGGCATAGAGCAGGATCACCGGCTCATCAACGAACTCGGTCACTCCCTGGCCGCACTCAGCGACAGCCAGGGAGCGGCGCCCGGTGAGCAGCATCAGCAGCTGATCGCCCGCCACCTGCCCGAAGTGGAGCAAAAACTTACCCAAATTCAAGACCCGGCCCTCAAGATGTGCCTGGAGCTGATCCGCGCCAGCATGGAGAAGAGCCTGCAGGCCGACGGCAACCAACGCCTGCTGGAGGTGCTGACCCCCTCGGAGATGCAGGTGGCCGAGTTTATTCGCAGCGGCATGTCCAGCCAGGAGATCGCCAGCGCCCTCAATGTGGCGCGCAAAACGGTGGAGAATCATCGCAACAGCGTGCGCATCAAGCTAGGGCTGGCCAATCGCGGCGTCAATCTGCGCAACTACCTGCTGAGCCTGGAAAAATAACCCGTCCCACAACAAAGACAGGGCCGGCCAATTACGACGATCCCCTGCACAACTACTTGCCTGGCCTGGAACAATCATCCGATGATGAGCGCCAGAGCATGAAGGAGATCACAATGCAGCAAGTCGTTTATGTCGCCAACCCGGTGAGTGGGTTGATCCATGTGTTTCGACTCGAGGACGGCGAGCTGGTCCCGCTGCAGGAAGTCCAGACCGGCGGCGAGGTGCAGCCCCTGGTCATCAGCCCGGACCAGCGCTGGCTCTATGCGGGAGTACGCCCCGACTTTCGGGTGCTGAGCTACCCCATCAGCGCGGATGGCAGGCTCGGGGCGCCCTCCTCGGCCCCGCTCGCGGGCAGCGCCTCCCACACCTGCACGGATGGGACGGGGCGCCTCTTCTTTGCCGCCTCCTACGCCTTCGACCACGTCAGCGTGTCGCCCATGGATGACGGGGGCCGGGTGCTGGCACCTCACCAGCGCATCGACCGGCTGATGGCCGCCCACTCGGTGACCTGGCTGGCGGGGCAAAACGGGGAGCAGGAGCTGCTGGTCGCCTGCCTCAAGGAGGACGTCATCCGCCGCTTCACGCTGAACGAGCGAAGCCAGCTGGAGCCCCATCCCCTGGGTGACATCCACACCGCCCCCGGCGCCGGGCCACGTCACCTGACCCTGCACCCGACCAACGGGGATCTCTACTGTCTCAATGAGCTCGACTGTACCCTCAACCGCTACCACAGGGAGGCGGACGGTCGCATCAGCGCGCGGGAGAGCCTGGACATGCTACCCGAGGGTTATCAGGGAAAGCGTTGGGGAGCAGATCTGCACCTGACCCCGGACAGCCGTTTCCTCTTTACCAGCGAGCGGACCAGCAGCCTGCTGACCCTGTTTGGTGTTGATCAGGAGGACGGTGCCCTGACCCCGCTTGACCACTTCCCGACCGAATCCTGCCCCCGTGGCTTTGCCATCGACCACAGCGGCCACTATCTGATCGCCACCGGGCAGCGCTCCCGCAGCGTGGCCGTACACCGCATCGCGGCGCAGACGGGCGAGCTCAGCCTCTCCTCCCGCCACCCCGTGGGGGAAGGGGCGATGTGGGTGAGGGTGCTGAGGCTGGACAAGCCCGCCTAGCAGGCCTCAAGGCTGCAGAAATGCGCGCGGCGCTCTGATGAGCGCCGCGCAGTGACAGCTGTGGTTGGAGGTTATCTGGTGCCGTTGAGTTCATCATCCGGCCAGTACTTGTAACCCTGCATAGTGGCCTGCGCCGCCAGCCCCTGCTCGGTGAGCTGGTACATCTTCACCTTCTGGAAGTCGGCGTTGGCCGCCTCGCTGACCACCACCTTGCCATCCTCCGCAGATTTGGCGGCCAGATCCGCCTGAGCACTGGCATCGAAGCCCGTGGTGATGAAGCGATCCAGCGCGGCGGCGTCATTGAAGATGATCACGGCCTGGAACTTCTTGATCCCCATGCCGATCCCCATCCCGGCGGTCGCCATCTTCATGTAGGTGTCACGACCGGTGCGGTTGTCACGAAGCACCCCATAGCCACTGCCGGCGCTCAGTACCAGCAGGTTGTTGTTCACATTGGTGAAGACGGCATACCCCTTGGATCTTGCCACCTCCTGTCTGGTGCCCCCATCCTGCCCATACAGGATGGAGAGGGTCTGCTGGCGCATCTGTTGAATGTGGCTGCGCTGCTCGGCGGGGGTATCACCCTTGGCACAGCCAACCAACAGCAGAACAGCCAGAATATGAGTCCATAGACGCATGTCATTACTCCTTCGTATCTCATGTGCGGGGGCTGACGGGCCCTCTGCCGATCCAGAATCGAGTCAGGACTATCCCGGTGACCCGTTATTTGTGTTCAACATCCGGAGCATGGCTCTGGCCAGATGCAAGTCCCTCATCGCGTCAGTATAACCAGCGCCACTGAACTTCTGCTGACCCGGCCAGCAAGGAGTGGGGCCCCGCAACAGGTGAATGGCATGACCCCTTGCCCGCCGCCGCTCACCGCCCTACCCCTTGGTCACCTCGCCGAGAAATTCGGTGAAGCGCCGCCAGGACTTGGCATCGGCATCGCTGCGGTAATTGTCCGAGCCAAAGACGCTGAAGGCATGGGGGGCGCCGCTGTAGCTGGTCGCCTCATGCTTCACCCCGGCGCTCTCCAGCTCGGTGATGAGCGCCGCGAACTGACCCAGCGACACCGCCTGATCCGCGCTGCCATGCTGGATCAGCAAGCTGGCCCGGGTCTGCTTGTAGTCCTGTCCGGCCGGGGTCTCCAGCCCCCCATGCACGCTGACGACCCCCTTGAGGCTGGCACCGCTGCGGGCCAGCTCCAGCACGGCGGCGCCGCCAAAGCAGTAGCCGAGCGCCACCGCATTGTCGAGCCGCCCTCCCTGTTTGCCCGCCTCGGCGAGCCCTGCCTGCAACAGCTTGCGCATCTTGGCCCTGTCCTGATAAAGCGCCCCGGTCAGCTTCTTCTTCTCCTCCATGGCGGTCGGCCTGATCCCTGCACCGAACAAGTCCACCGCGAACACACTGTAACCGAGCGCCACCAGCATCTCGGCCCGTTTGATCTCGTAGTCGTTGAGCCCGTCCCAGTCATGAACCAGCACCACCAGGGGCGCCTGTTTGTCGGCGGCGGCCAGGTAATAGCCCTCGAAGGGTTGACCATCGACCTGGTAGCGCACCGCACCGGCCTGGGCCGCGCCCCCCCAGATGAGCCCAATCAGGGCCAGGATCCATCTCGTCTTCATGTTCGTCTCCTTGACTGTGAACAACGCCCCTGATTGTAGACGCCAGGCCGAGCCCCGATGAATCAAGGGTCTCCGCAGCAAAAGCAAGAGGCCACCCTGGGGTGGCCTCTTGGCATGGCAGTGGCTGGCGGGTCGTCACTCAGTCCTTGGCCGACGCCATCGCGCCCTCTTCGGAGTGCTGGGGCAGAATGGGGTTCAGCAGGGAAAGAGAGAGGCCACCCTGGGGTGGCCTCTTGCCATTGCAGTGGCTGGTGGGTCGTCACTCAGTCCTTGGCCGACTCTATCGCGCCCTCTTCGGAGTGCTGGGGTAGAATGAGGTTCAGCAGGATCGCGGCCACCGAGGCCAGGCCGACACCGGCCAGGGCGAAGTCACCTATCTTCATTTCCAGCGCGCCGACCCCTACTGTCAGGGTCACGGCCACGATGGCGATGTTGCGGGACAACCCCAGATCCACCTTGGACTCCACCAGGGTCTTGAGACCGATGGCGGCGATGGATCCGAACAGCAGCAGCATGATGCCACCCATCACCGGCATGGGGATGGAGGTGAGCAGGGCGTTGAACTTGCCAAAGAAGGCCAGAATGATGGCGAACACCGCGGCCCAGGTCATGGTGACCGGGTTGAAGTTGCGGGTGATCATCACGGCGCCGGTCACTTCTGCATAGGTGGTGACGGGAGGGCCACCGATGAAACCGGCGAAGCAGACGCCGATGCCGTCACCGGCCAGGGTGCGGTGCAGGCCCGGGTTCTTGGTGTAGTCCTGCCCGGTCACACCGCCGATGGCCAGTACGCCACCGATGTGCTCGATGCAGGGGGCGATGGCCACCGGCAGCATGAAGAGGGCGGCAGCCCAGTTGATCTCGGGGGTTTCGAAGTGGGGCAGCGCCAGCCAGGGGGCATTGACCATGCCCTCGAAACTCACCTGACCCATCAGCACCGCGGCCACATAACCGGCGATGACGCCGGAGAGGATGGGAATGAGCTTGATCCACCCCTTGCAGAACACGGCCGCAATCAGCGTGACAGCGAGCGAGATCCCCGCCAGGGTCAGCGCGGTGGCAGGGGCCACCACCTGCTCGGCCCCGGCACGGCCCATGGCCATGTTGCAGGCCACCTGGGCCACCGACAGGCCGATCACCATGATCACCGGACCAATCACCACGGGGGGCAGCAGCTTGTGCACGAAACCCATGCCCCGCACGCGAATGAGGGCCGCCAGGATGAAGTACATGAAGCCGGCGGCAAACAGGCCGAACATGGTGGAGGGCAGGCCCCAGGTCTGGGTGGCATAGATGATGGGGGCGATGAAGGCGAAGCTGGAGCCGAGGAAGATCGGCACCTGGCGACGGGTGCAGAGCTGGAACAACAGGGTGCCTACACCGGCGCCAAGCAGGGCCATGGAGGGGTTCAATCCGGTGAGCAGGGGCACCAGAACCATGGCACCGAAGGCGACAAACAGAATTTGCAGCCCGGCGACACTTTGCTTGACCAAGGAAAACATGGGTATCCTTAATTTTTTGATAACTGACAGGGATAATTGACACTTTTCAGTTATCACAAGACTTTTTCAAGGCATGAAATGCGCAGATTGGCGTCATTTGTTACCTTTTACTGCTTGGGGAGGGCATGAAACTGGCTTTTTAAGCGGGATTCGTTGCTACAAGCATCGAGTATGCGATTTTACGCACTTTTGTGGCCGACGCCAATCGTTTTTCTGGCCGGGTGTGATGACAAGGTTTTCAGCCCGGGCCATCACCCTGCGCCTGCGTCGGGAGCTGGGCTCAACAAAGTGCAGCATCCACCGACCATGGTCCCGCTGTGGTCGGTGGACACAAAAAAACGGGGTGGCTGGCGCCACCCCGTCGAGTTTTTCGACACCCCGTCAGACCCGGCGATAGGGCAGATAGACCGGCTCCCACATGTGGCTCAGGAGGTGCTGCTGCAGATCCTGGCCGATGAGCGGGTGGGAAGGATCCTTGCGCACTATGTCTTTGAGCACCACGGTCGCCACGTGTACCGAGATGCTGCGCAGCTCGCTGATCCTCGGGTAGACGGTGCCGCGGGCGAGATCCGCTTCATCCACGCACTCCGCCAGCGCGAAGGCCGCGGTGGTGAAGATGTCCGGGCTTATCTCGCGGATCTGGCTGACGATGGCGGCCAGCCCCACACCGGGGAAGATGAAGACGTTGTTGCCCTGCCCGACGCGGTAGCGCTGCCCCTCGAACTCCACGTCCTTGAACGGGCTGCCGGTGGCGACGATGGCGCGGCCCTGGCTCCAGCGATAGATGTCTTCCGGCAGCGCCTCGCAGTTGGCGGTGGGGTTGGAGAGGGGGAACACCATGGGGCGCTCGCAGTGGGCCAGCATCAGCTGGATGTGCTCCTCCTGGAAGGCGCCACCGGCGCCGCTGGTGCCAAGCAGCACGCTGATGGGCACGTGGCGCAGCACCTCGGTCAGCCCGGCCTTGCCCTGCAGATCCCACTGGGCCAGCAGCAGGCCCGGTTTGGCGTAGCGGCGCTTGTATTCGTCCAGCCCCTCGCGGTTGTCGCACACCAGTCCCTGGGTATCCAGGATGTAGATGCGATCCCGGGCCGCCTGCGGGTCAAGCCCCTCGCGGATCATGCCGGCGCAGATCTGATCCGCCACCCCGACCCCGCCGGCCCCGGCGCCATAGACCAGGTAGTTCTGCTGGCCCAGGGTCTCGCCCTTGGACTTGACCGCCCCGATGATGCCCGCCAGCACCACGGCCCCTGTGCCCTGGATGTCGTCGTTGAACGAGGGCAGGGTCTGCTGGTAGCGCGACAGATTGTTGAAGGCGTTGGACTTGCTGAAGTCCTCCCACTGCAGCACGGCGTTGGGGAAGTGGCGCTTGACCCCGGCCACGAACTTGTCGATGAAGTCGTCGTACTCCTTGCCGCGAATGCGCTTGTGGGGCTGACCCAGGTACATGGGGTCATCCAGCAGTGCCTGATTGTCGGTGCCCACGTCCAGCGCGATGGGCAGGCAGCAGGCGGGATGGATGCCGGCCCCAAGGGTATAGAGGGAGAGCTTGCCGATGGGGATGCCCATGCCCCCCACCCCCTGATCGCCGATGCCGAGGATCCCCTGGCTGTCGGTCACCACTATGATGCGTACCGCCTTGGCGTCCATGTGCCGCGCCAGCGAACCCATGTCATCGACGTTCTTCGGGGTGATGTAGAGGCCGCGCGGCTTCTGGAAGCGGTGGCTGAACTCCTGGCACGCCTTGCCCACGGTCGGGGTATAGATGTAGGGGGTCATCTCCTCCACGTGGCGCGACAGCAGGGCGTAGAACAGGGTCTCGTTGCGATCCTGCAATGCCCGCAGGTTCTGGTACTTCTCGATGTCGCTGCAGGCGCTCAGGAAGCCCTGATAGACCCGCTCCAGCTGGGCTTCGAAGGTCTGTACCTGGGGCGGCAACAGGCCGTCGAGCTCGAAATCGGCGCGCTCCTGTTCGGTGAAGGCGGTGCCCTTGTTGAGATTGCGATCGTTGAGCAGATCGGTGCCAGTCAGTGCAACGGGGCGAAAGTCCTCTCCCTGTGCGTCTTTCCACAGCAGATATTGTCCGGTAGCCATAGTCATTCTCTTTGATTTACATGAAGTTGCCATTCGGCAGGAGAGCAAGACTCAGATTGCCTGGGATCATATGACGTTTGGGGATTCGGTTTTGTGAGCTTGGGCATACCCTGTGGCCAAAGCCCCCTCTCCTGCCTGGCTCATGGCCGCCGGGCTTGCCCCGGCGAGGCGCTTGGCGCAAGATCGGCGGACATTCGATGCCGTGATCGCCTTTGCAACAGCAAACCCTTGATGCGCGGCATGCCACCCCTATCGATCTCTGGAGCCCCATGAGCCGCAGCGACCCCACCTTCCCCGTCTCCGCCGTGATCCTGGCCGGCGGCCGAGCCACCCGCATGGGGGGCGACGACAAGGGCTGGGTGCCCCTGGCGGGCCAGCCCCTGATAGTCCATGTGCTGGAGCGCCTGCGCCCCCAGGTGGACGAGGTGCTGATCAACGCCAACCGCAGTGAGGATTGCTACCGGCAACTGGCCCCCGTCATCGGCGACGAGCAGGCCGATTTTCAAGGGCCGCTGGCGGGCATGCAGGCCGGCCTGGCCGCCGCCCGCCACGACTGGGTGCTGTTTGTCCCCTGTGACGGGCCCGCCCTGCCACGGGATCTGATGGCCCGCTTTCGCGCTGCCCTGACGCCGCAGACCGAGCTGGTGGTGGCCCACGACGGGGAGCACCTGCAACCCGTGGTCGCCCTGCTACACCGCAGCCTGCTGCCCTCCCTGCAACGGGCGCTGGCAGAGGGAGAGCGCAAGACCGGGGCCTGGTTTGCCCGCCACCGGATGACGGTGGTGCCCTTTGCTGATGCGCCGGATGCCTTCATCAATCTCAACAGCCCGGCCGAGCTCGCCGCCTACGAGGCGAGGCTGCTGGCGGGCGGAGACACGCCATGAGTGCCCTCCCCCTGCTCGGCTTCGTCGCCTGGAGCGGTACCGGCAAGACCACCTTGCTGGAGCGGCTCATCCCCCTGCTCGGCCAGCGTGGCCTGCGGCTCGGGGTGCTCAAGCATACCCATCACGACTTCGACATGGACAAGCCGGGCAAAGACAGCCATCGCCTGCGCCAGGCGGGAGCCCGGCAGGTGATGGCGGCCTCCGACCGGCGCCACGCCCTGATCTGCGAGACCCCGGAGGGCGAGCCCCCCCTGGAGGCGCTGCTGGCCCGTTTCGACCGGGACCAGCTCGATCTGCTGCTGATCGAGGGGTTCAAGCATCGCCATTTTCCCAAGATTGAGCTGCACCGCGGCGCCATCGGCCGGCCGCAGCTGTTCCCGGATGACCCGGACATCGTCGCCCTCATCAGCGATCGGCCCCAGGCCACGACCCTGCCCCAGTTTCGTTTCGAGGATCTGGATGCCATCGCCGACTTCATCTGCGCCCGGCTGCCCATCCGGGACGCCCAGCCCCCTCACCCGCCGCTGCGCCTGCTCGCCCGCGCCCTTGAGGCAATTCCCAATCCGGCGGAGGAGACCTGCCTGCCCGGCTACCTCACCCAGGATGCCGACGGCTGCTTGCTGGTCCGTCCGGCAAGTGCTGTCATGCCCTCTGCCCTGCCTGCGGCCAACTGTGTGATCGAATGCGCCACCAACTCGGCCATTGCCCCCGGCGAGCGGGTCCGGATCCGCCTCTTGTCGGGGGAGTAGCAGTCGCGGCGACCTCCCACACGAGAAGTTCGACCCGACATGAGATGGTGCCGCCCGAACACAGCGCTCGCCCGCGTCACTCTGCCGAGCTAAGGCCGCCAGTAGCGGCTCGCCAGCCTGCCCCCTGCTTGGGCTGGTAATACTCCCCCCTCAGCCAGCGCTCCAAAACAACACACCCCGCAATGCGGGGTGTGTCTGTCTTTGCATCTGGCCGCTTGGCCGTGACGGCGCTAAAGGCCTTAACCGGCCTGCGCCAGCGGCTGCTCGGGACTGAGGTAGATGGAAAAATCCCGGATCCCCGCCTGCAGGGCGGCGAAACAGTCGGGATCGATGGCGGTGCCCAGATGCTCGGCCATCATCTCCAGCGCCTGGGGCACCGGGATGGCCCCGCGATAGGGACGCTTGGCGGTAATGGCATCGAAGATGTCGGCAGTAGTGATGATGCGCGTCTCGAGCGCGATGTCCGCAGCGCTGAGCCCCTTTGGATACCCCTTGCCATCCAGGCGTTCATGATGGGCCCCCGCCACTTGCGCCAGCTCCTCGAAGGCGCCAATCCGGCTCAGGATCTCCTCGGTATAGGCGGCATGCATCTGCACCGCGGCCCACTCCTGCGCATTGAGCTTGTCCGGTTTGTCGAGAATGGCGTTGCTCACCCCAAGCTTGCCCACGTCATGAAGCAGGGCACCCCGTTTGAGCCATCGCCGCCTCGATTCAGACAGCCCCATCTGAGCGGCAATGATGTCGGTATAGAGCGCGACCCTGCCGCTGTGGCCCGCAGTGTATGGACTCTTGGAGTCCACCACCTGACCGAAGGCCGCCGCTATCTCGTCCAGATAATCCTCATCCAGCGCCACCTCCCCCTGACCGGCCGGGTGGTCGAAGACCCACTCGGTCAGCCTGGGGTCGGTCAGCCCTTGCCAGAAATCGTCGTCGGCCAGCGCTTCAAATTCGCTGACCAGGGCGGGATCAAACCAGCTGCCGCTGCGCTCGCGCAGCTCTTTGATCGCAGCATCCGGCCCTGCGGCGGCGTGAAACACATCGACCACCTGGCAGAGCAGGGCGATGCGGGAGAAGAGCGGGATCCCCTCGCCAGCCAGTTGCAGTGGCCGCCCCTTGCCGTTCCAGTGTTCATCGAGGGAGAGAATGCCTGCGGCCACCTCGTCACTGAAGCGCAGCTGGCGAGCGATGTCCGCCCCCCGATGACAGCGGGTCTGGATCAGTTCGTTGGCTATCTGATCGCCGTTGCGAAAGATATGGAACAGGCTGCGAAAGCGCCCCAGCAGGTCCGTCTGCAAGCCGGTGTGACCCAACACGAAGTTGACCACCTCGGAGAGGGAGCCATCCACCAGCTTGAAGTCGCGCTTGAAGTGAAGATCGTCGGTGAGGTAGAGCTCGCAGATACGGGCGGCATTGCTGCTGCAACCCAGATCCTTGAGCAGGAGCGTGTAGTAGAGATCGTGGCGTTGCCGGGCATCCAGTCCCAGCCGCTCCCCCAGACGAGAACCTATCCAGCAACAGCGGATGCAGTGCCCTCTGGGTTGACCCTCAGTCATGTCCAGAGCATGGCTGAGGGAACCAATCAACTCTGCCAATCGCAAACCCCTCACCGTCATAACCTGCTTCCTTGTACGTCATGGCGATTTTGCCAGCAGCTTATGTATACCCTTTCCAGAGAAGAAAAGATCAGGATCCTGAGGAACTTAAACGTCAGCCTTGCCTGAGCTTGCCGTTTCGTCCAGCTGCTTGCGGGTCAGGGTCGAGACCAGCTTGTCGTCCAGATAAATCTCCAGCAGTTCGCCGCGCATCTCCCCCCGCATCATGTCGCGATGGCCGTCGATGTAGTGGATCTCCATCTGGGCCGTGCGCTCGTCGGGGTAGCTCACCTTCACCTCGCGCACCCCTTGCGGCAGCATGGCGAGCGGCACCTTGTTGAGGGCCGGATCCAGATGCTGGTTGACCTTGATCACCGCATCGGCCTTGTGATCCACCAGCGCCGGGGACTTGCCGGTGATGGGGTTCTTGCCAGACCAGAATTCGATGGTGTTGAACACGAACAGATCCGCCGTCGCCGCCAGACCATAGACGGGGGAGAGCAGGACGAAGACACCGGCACGACCGTAGCGATTGTCCACCACGCTGAGGTTGCCCTTGGTCACCATGGAGGAGAGGCCCATCTGCCCCATGCAACCGCCGAGCCCCATGCTCGCCACCGTCCCCAGCAGCAGGGCCAGGGCCCTGCCTTTCTGTCGTACTGCCATTGTTCTCTACCTGCTCATTGAAAAAAGAGGCGGCAGCCTAAACAAGGCGGCGGGGCGCCACAATTCACAAGGACGGGGTCGTACAGCCAGGGTTCAGCTTGAGTGCTCGTTCGCTCACTCTTTTGGCGATCTCGCCAGACGGTGTCGTCAAGGACGACGACTCAGATGGAGAGTGCCGAGACCGTCTGCGAGACCCGGCTCGCCTCCCGGTGGATGTCGCTCATCAGCTTGTCCACCTCGCTGATTTGCTGCTTGCCGAGTTCGGCGCTGCCCGCCACCCCGGCCATGTCGTCGGTCACCCTGGCGGTCAGCTCGCGGTTCTTCTGCACCACCTTGGCTATCTCGCCGGTGGAGAGGGAGGTACGGGCCGCCAGTTGGCGCACCTCATCGGCCACCACCGCAAAGCCTCGTCCCTGCTCCCCCGCCCGCGCCGCCTCGATGGCCGCGTTGAGGGCCAGCAGGTTGGTCTGATCGGCGATGGCGCTGATGGTCGAGACGATGGCCTCGATGCTCCTGGACTGCTCGTTGAGCTGAGCTATGAGGGCGATGGCCGCATCCACCTGGGCGGCGATGAGGGAAGAGGTATCGACCACGGCGCGCAGCAGCTCGGCCCCGGCCTCGGCGCTGCCAAGGGTCTCCTGCGCCGTGCTGTGGGCGAGCCGGGCCGCTTCCCGGGTGGCATTGTTCTGCTCGATGCGGGCCGTGATGTCGCTGGCAAACTTGACGACCCTGACCACCTTGCCGCGCTGGTCCCGGATCGGGTTGTAGGTGGCCTCCAGCCAGACGGGCTCTCCCCGGCTGTTGTGGCGCATGAAAAGGCCCGACTTGAACTGGCCACGGGCCAGCTCCTCCCAGAATGTGGGCTGCTCGCGCAGGAAGGCCTCGTCACAGAACATCCTGTGATGCTTGCCCGCCAGCTCGCTCAGGCGATAGCCCATGGTGTCGAGGAAGTTGGCGTTGGCGCTGATGATCTCGCCGCTCGGGGTGAACTCTATCATGGCCCGGGAGCGGTCCAGCGCCTGGGAGAGCGCCTCCAGGTGTTGCAACCGCTGATGCCGGGCCGTCACATCGCTGGCCATCTTCACTACCTGGGTCACCCTGCCCTGGGTCTTCACCGGGAAATAGCTCGCCTCGAGCCAGCGCGTCTCCCCCTGCCGGTTGACCCGTTCGAAGGTGCCGGACTGCGCCTCCCCCTGGGCGAGGCGGCGCCAGAACTGCTGATAGTCGGTGGAGCCGGTCCAGCCTTCGGGGCAGAGCAGGCGGTGGTGGCGCCCCAGCAGCTCGCTCGCGCCATACCCCATCAGGCTCAGGAAGGGCTCGCTGACCTCCAGGATCTCCCCGTCCGGGCTGAAGATGATGGTCGCGGCACCGTCCTTGATCGCCTCGACGACACTCTGCTGCTCATCGAGCCGGGTCTGACAGGCCAGCAACTGCGCCTTGAGTTTGTGATTGAACATGACACTCCTACCTCGTTGACGATCCGGATCGGCACCCCAGCCTGACCCCACTGACTGTATCGGCCCCGCCCACCTCGATATGAGTGGTCAGATGACGGTGGATCATGGGGACGCGCAGTGCAGAGAAAAGCGACTAGGCCGCCAAGGGCTGCCAATACGTAGCAGAATCCTCTCCGGATCACTGCGCCTCGATCAGCGCGCCGGGCACCACTCCAGGCAGGCCGGATTGGCCACGAAACCGATCCGCTCGTAGAGCGGGCGTCCCTCGTCGCTGGCGTGCAGCCACAGCTTGCCGAGTTGCTGTTCCCGGGCATGGCGCACCATGGCATCGAGCAAGGCGCTCGCCATGCCCCGCTTACGCCAGGCAGGCCGAGTGTACATGTTGAGCAGATAGGCCTCGCACCCCGCCAGGTTGCCCGGATAGGGTGGTCGCACGAAGAGGGCCAGGGTGCCGCACGCCACCGCCTCGCCCTCGACCTCCACCAGCCAGGAGCGGGCGCTGCCATCCGCCTGCGCCGCGCTGAAATAGGCCTGGGTCGCCTGCCACAGCGCCGCATCCGCCAGCGGGTCATCAAGCTCCCCCACCTCGCAAAACAGCGCCATGCGCAGCCGCACCAGGGCGGGAACATCGGCAGCCAGGGCCTCGCGAACCATCATCTCTTTCTCCTTGGGTGGCATGACGGGGCTCTTTGCCCCCTGTCACCATGACAAGAGGGGCCAACCATCACTCATTTGGCACCCACGTTAATGGCCGCGACGCCCCCTGGCAAGTCGCCAGCTGTCCAGCGCCAGGGGGCCTGCGCCCCACACCGCCAGGGTCAGCAGCATCCAGCCCCACAGCTGGTGATCGTGAAAGCCCCCCGCCCACAGGGCGGGATAGGAGATGACCGCCATGGCGTTGAAGCCAAACAGCAGCAAGGCGACCGGGCGGGTGAAGAGGCCCGCCAGCAGGAACAGCGGCAGCAGCAGCTCGGTCGCGGTGCCCGCATAGGCCGCCCACTGCCAGGGCAGCAGGGGCACCTGATACTCGAACTCGAACAGGTAGAGGGTGGAATCCCAGGCCGTGAACTTGAGCCAGCCGGCTCGCAGGAAGACGGCAGCGACCCAGAGCCTGGCCAGCAGCAGCAGGGCGCCGCTGCACCAGGGCAGGATGCGCTCGGCAAAGAGGCCAAGCGGCTTGGAAAGAGTCTGTGTTGTCATGGGGCAAGCTCCAGATCGACCAGCAGATCGAGGGTGATGAGGGGGGCCAGGTGTTCGGCCATGGCCGGCTCCCGGGCCAGCAGGCTGGCCAGCGGCCTGCCCTGCTGGCAGCCTTGCAGCAGGCGCCAGGCGGCGGCATCCAGGGGGATGGGCTCGACCCTGTGGCCGGGCCGTTTCTTGAGCGCCAGCCAGCTCGGGGCACCCAGCTCGCTGACCGTCTCCCCGCCGTGCAGGGCCATCTGCCAGAGCGCCAGCACCGGATGGCGGCTCTCGAGCAGCAGCAGATCGCAGGCAGGATGCAGCACCAGCCGATCCCACTGGGCCGGGGCAAGGGCGGCGAGCCGCTCGGCAGGCCAGCGCCCGGACTCGGGCGCCAGCAGGGAGGCGCGCTCCAGCATCCACTCGAAGCGGGCCAGCTCCCCGAGCCAGGGCAGGGCCCGGGTGGTCGGCAGGCGGGTGAGCCAGTCGCCGAAGCCCTCCCCATAGTGCATGACACTCCCCTCCCGCAGGGGCTCGGCCAGCACGAATCCCCGGGCTGCGGCGGCAAAGAACGCCTCCCCCACCATGGCCTTGACGGCGGGATAACTGCTGGCGAGCACCTCGGTGAGGCCGAGGATGACGTTGTTGCGATAGATCTGCAGCACGGCGTCGGCAGGAAAACGCCCCGGCTGGAGGTGCGCCATGATGGTGTCATCTTCGCCGAGCAGGCCGCTGGCGAACCCCTGTTGCAGGCGGGCAAGCTCAGACATGGGCGGCCTCCTGCGAAATCCGCCGCGCCGCGCCGAGAATGGCGTCGGCACGCCCGGCCTCCCCCAGCAGCACCGGCAGCGGGGGAATGTCCTGATCCCACTCGATCAGGGTGGGGATGGCGCGCTGCTGGCAGACCTGCCGATAGAGCTCCCACACGGGGGGCGCCACCGGGGTGCTGTGGGTATCGATATAGAGGTGCCCCTGGGGCAACACCTTGTCGGTAAAACCGGCCAGGTGGATCTCCCCGACCGTCTGGAGGTCGATGGCGGCCAGGTAGTCGGCGCAATCCAAGCCGTGATTGACGCTGCTGACATGCAGGTTGTTGAGATCGAGCAGGACGCCGCAGCCGCTGCGCCGCGCCAGCTCGGCCAGAAACTCAGCTTCCCCCATCTCCCCGGGCAGTTGCAGATAGGAGGACGGATTCTCGATGAGCAGTTGCCGGCCCAGCACCTGCTGCACCCGCTCCACCTTGTCAGTCATGTGCGAGAGGGCCTCACGGGTGTAGGGCATGGGCAGCAGATCGTTGAAATAGCGCCCGCCGATGCTGCCCCAACTCAGGTGCTCGGAGACCCGCACCGGTGAGATGGCCGCCACCAGAGCCAACAACTGGCGCAGGTGGGCGGGATCGAGCGAGTCGGCAGAGCCGAGCGACATGCCGACCCCGTGCAGGCTGACGGGGTAGTGTGCGGCGAGTTCGGCCAACACTTCGAAGCCGTTGCCGTGGCGCTCGAAGTAGTTTTCGCTGTGCACCTCGAGCCAGCCGACTGCGGGCAGGGTCTGGCGGATCTCGTCGTAGTGGGGGGGACGTAAACCTATACCGATCAGGGGGTTCATGGCAGGGCTCCCTCAGAGGAAGGGGCCATGGTGCGGCGGGTGCCACACCATGGCATGGGGCTTACTTGGGTTGCAGCGACCCGCCCGCCAGCTTCTCGCACAGGCCCTTGGGCACCACCACGAAGGCATCCCCCTGGGCATCCATCTTGGCGGTACCGGCGCAGGAGCCGCCCTTGCTGGCGCAATCGTTCTTGCCCGCCTTGACCACGCCGTAGCACTTCTCCTTGTCGTCCGCCGCCATGACTGGCGCGGCGATGAACTGGGCACCCAGGGCCAGCAGACCCGTCATGGCAGAGGCGATGGCAGTACTCTTTTTCACGTTCATGTCCCTATTCCTTATTGTCGAGAGTGATGTCTCCGGCGCATGTCATCCGGCTACGTCCAATAGAACCGGCGCCGGGGAGAAAAGATTTCCGACAAATTGAAAAAACCTGATAAAAGCCAGCAAGAGATTGTTTTTAAATGGATATTTATTTAATCAAAAAAGAGGCGGAGTGAAGCTCCGCCTGCTGTCCCTCATCAATGCATCGTTCGCAGCCCTTGCCGAGGCGCGCCGGGGTCACGTCAATCCGGTTCTGGCACCACCACAAGAGAGGGGCCGATGGCCCCTCTCCTCCCTCGGGCGACACTCTTCCCAAGGCGCTCGCTCACTCCTGGCCCCCAAGGGCTCAGGTGGTCTTGACGCACTTTTGCACGAAGCTGTTCTTGGCCGCCCCGGCGAGCTTCTTGTCCGCCGCCGCCTTCTCGCACTGGGTCGCCTTGTCAGCGGCCCCGTCCGTCTTCACGCACTTCTGGATAAAGCTGTTCTTGGCAGCCCCGGCCAGCTTCTTGTCGGCGGCCGCCTTCTCACACTGACTCGCCTTGGCACTGGCGGAGGCATCCTTGACACACTTGCCCACAAAGCTGGTCTTGGCGGCCCCCGCCAGCTTCTTCACCGCCGCCTGGGCCTCGCACTCTTGCTGCGCATCAGGGGTCGCGCTCTGGGCCACCCCCATTCCCATGCCCAACACCGTCACACACAGACTCAACACCATCAGGATCCGCTTCATATGACAAACTCCCATCCATCTATCCATTGTGGTTAGCCCCCACTCACGCGGGCCAAACGAGGCACCCTCGCCTCGCTGCACTATAGTCCCCCGGCCCCGTGACAACAAAAAGCGCCCCGGCTCGCCAAATATCCCATCCCAGCCCCGCCCCGGCCTCCCCGCTCAGCCCCTACGATTATTGAGCTGGCGCAAAAAACGCAGATCTTCCTGATAGTTGCGTCACTTTTTGACTGGTTTGCGTATGAGGCTTGGGCATATGCTGGCCATTCGGCGCCTACCGCACCATCCGGGCCCCGCCCGCTGGTCGATGGAGCGCATTGGAAGCTGTAATCCAGGGGCGGTAGCGTATTTTCGTAGGTTGGTGCTGAACGCAGCGAAGACCAACACTCGAGCCCTCGGTCAGTTGGTGTCAATTCGGTGCAACCGAACAGATCTGATATTTCATCCCAATACCGGAAAGGAGGACCATGCGCTATCGCCGAGCAACAACCAGCGGGGCAAGTTGGTTCTTCACCGTCAACCTGGCTGACCGAAAGCAGGATCTGCTGGTACGTCATATCGACCTGCTGCGCGAAGTAATCCGCCACGTCAAACAGCAACACCCCTTCGAGATTATTGCCATGGTGGTGATGCCGGATCATCTCCATGCCATTTGGCAACTACCGCCGGATGACAATGACTATCCCATGCGCTGGTCTCTGATCAAGGCAGGCTTCTCACGAAGGCTCGCCAAAACAGAGCGGATACGGGAGAGCCGACTCAGAAAACGGGAACGCGGTATCTGGCAACGCCGTTATTGGGAACATTTGATCCGGGATGACAAGGATCTGCAAACCCATGTCGATTACATCCACTTCAATCCGGTCAAACATGGTCATTGTGCCAAACCGGTCGATTGGCCTTACTCCTCCATCCATCGCCACATTGCGGCAGGATGGATAGGGCCAAATTGGGCCATTGATAGTGAATCGGGTCGGGAATAATCGGCTTGGGATGTGTTGTAGGTTGGCGCTGAGCGCAGCGAAGCCCAACAAACAGGATTTATGACGTCCCAAATAAAGATGAACTTTGACCATATAAAATAAAAAAACGAATTTAGCTTTCTCGGTAAATGTTGGGCTTCACTTCGTTCAGCACCAACCTACAAGATTTAGCCCAATATACGTGATATCCCATGCGCTGGTCTCTGATCAAAGCAGGCTTCTCACGAAGGCTCACCAAAACAGAGCGGATACGGGAGAGCCGACTCAGAAAACGGGAACGCGGTATCTGGCAACGCCGTTATTGGGAACATTTGATCCGGGATGACAAGGATCTGCAAACCCATGTCGATTACATCCACTTCAATCCGGTCAAACATGGTTATTGTGCCAAACCGGTCGATTGGCCTTACACCTCCATCCATCGCCACATTGCGGCAGGATGGATAGGGCCAAATTGGGCCATTGATAGTGAATCGGGTCGAGAGTAATCGGCTTGGGATGTGTTGTAGGTTGGCGCTGAGCGCAGCGAAGCCCAACAAACGGGATTTATGACTTCCCAAACAAGATGAACTTTGACCATATAAAATCAAAAAACGAATTTAGCTTTCTCGGTAAACTACGAAATTTAGCCCAACATATGTGATCGGATTTCCTTTTTAAAAGACAGGTGAATATATGTTTGAGATTCTATTGTACCCCTCATCATCTGGTGAATTAGAAATAAGAACTATACAAAAAGATGGCATCACTTTATTTAGTTTGGGTGATATTGTAAAAGTCATAACAAAAGAGTCTCAGATACTTGAGGGAAGTAATGTAACAGATCAGTCCTCTTTCTTACGAGAATCTATTTCTGCTCTAGATGACGATGAGAGGCATACAGAAATTATTGGTGATGAACGAGGTCAAGATACTAAATATGAGCATTTTGTAACTGAGCCAGGAATATATAGGGTTGTGTCAAGAGCCAAAAGTAGTGGAGCGAAAAAATTTCAACGTTGGGTTTATCATGATGTAATGCCTGCCTTAAGAAAATATGGTATCTATCCAGCGCCAAAAGAAAACGATGACTCATTTATTTTGCAACTTGCAGATCAACAAGCAAAGCAATCTCAACTTCTCAGCCAATATATAAGGCAAGCCGAGTCAAAATTCAAAGAAATAGAGAATAGATTTGCCGAAAATGAAAAGCAATTTGGAGATCTTAACCAAAGGCTAACCAGCATTGAAAGTGCTAAAATTCCAAGTGTGAAATTTTATAATGTTGAGGATTTATTTAAAGGGTTATCCCTAGACAAAACCAACTTAATTTATGTTATCGCTCTTTGTGAAAAGATATGTGCTGAGAAGAACATTTCCTATTTACCATCAGTCAACAGTATAAGAACAGAGCAAAAATTTACACAGGATGTTATAGAGCTTGCTTTAAACTATGCTAGGTTAATATAAAGGCAATTATCTATAAGCAGCCTACATATCATATCTGCGAAGATCAACTTACGAGATAGAAGCGGATGCCTAACGACTCCAAGAAACGGTAAACATCCATGTTAATTAATAAAAGTAAAGAGCATTAGATGGACGTTAAAAGTTTTTCCTTAGAATCTCATAAAAGTAAGATTTATGACCATAGGACCAAAAAATATTTTGAGGAAGTATATAAATGCTATGCGAATGGATGTTATAGATCAGCCACTGTCATGCTGTGGTCAGTAGTAGTCTGCGATATAATTTTCAAACTGCAGGAATTGCGAGATCTCCATAGTGATACAGCCGCTGAAAAAATATTGCTTGAAATTGAAGTGCTGCAAAAAGACGATCCTTACTCACCAAAATGGGAAAAAGAACTTATAAAGAAGGTTTTTGAGAGAACACAACTCCTAGACACAGCCTCAAATCATAAAGTAATGCTTATTCAAGATCACCGCCACCTATCTGCACATCCCGTTATTAGCGATGAAGATACTCTTTTTGAACCAACCCAGGAAATGATTAGAAGTGATATTAGAAATAGTATTGAGGTTATGCTTAGCAAACCCCCATTCATGTCTCAAAAAGTCCTTTCATCATTTGTACTGGACCTAGAAAAAGTAAAAAATCTATTCCCATCAGATTCAGCACTTAATAAGTACATAGAATCAAAATACCTAAAAGCAATAAACAAAGAAGTTTTGGCAAAAATTTTCAAAGGTCTTTGGAAATTCGCCTTTAGATCTGAAGATAAAAATTCAACCGATAACAGACAAATCAATACAAGAGCGTTAAAACTGATCTTTGAAAAAGAACGACAGTTCATGATAGAGTCGATCAAAGCAGAACCAGCATATTATTCAAACATATCTAAAGATCCCGAAGCAATCAAAACACTAATTGATTTTATTTCTATGGAGAAGACTATCTATGATGCACTGGAAGATTCAGCAAAAGAGTTAATAAAGCCAGTACTGAAGGATGATTTATCATATTTTGGCATTGCATTTTTTCTTTTTGAACCCCCAGAAGAACATGTTAAAAAACTAACAAGGTGGATTTCTGAGGGTTATTATAAAAAATATGGTGAAAATGGCTGCTTTTTGAATAAAAGACATCAGGATAAACTAAGAGATGTATGTCATGAGTTTGGCTTACATTCTGAATACCGTGATTTTGGCATTGCATGCTTTGTAAACAGCTTTGATTTCGAACGAGCTGACTTGTACTTTGATAGATATATAGACAAAGAGATAAATCAATATTCAAAAGAACAATTGACAACCATTTTAGATGGTGCTAATAAAAACAACCAATGCTATTGGAGGCAACGTTCCAGGATTGGCAATGATTCAGTGAGAATTTTAAAAGCAGCCAAAATTAAGTTTGACGATGGTTTTGATTTCTCTATATATAGCAATCTTCCCATTGACAGAATGGAGGATGCCATAGAAGAAGATACAGGTGAGTTTTAAAAAACATATATAACATCCCCATTTTTATACTACATAGCGCTATTTATCACCTGATATTGTCGTCAATCCGCAATCTTATTTGCACAACTTTATAACAAACTTCCCTTGGTATCAATCTCAGACCTTTTTGAGCATGCGACAACGGGTATGCATTCCAATCACCCGACCTTAATTGGAAAAATAAAAATCCTCCTTCACGGGGGATTTTTTATGGGCGCTTAACCGAACAGAAAGGCCCTTAACCAAGCAAACTCGGCCGGCAGGTTGTTGGCGAAAAATCTAGAACACCCACCTTTCTGAGCCAGCCATGACTCGGCTGGCTCAGGATTTAACCCCCTATCCCTCCAACCAATACTCCCTTTCAACCCCCACCCCGGCCACAAAGTCGGGATCGTGGGAGACCAGCAGCAAGGTGCCCGGGTAGTCGGCCAGCACCTGAATAAGCAGTTGGCGCGAGGAGTGATCCAGGTGGTTGTCCGGCTCATCGAGCAGCAGCAAGTCGGGCAGTTGCGCCAACACCATCAGCAAACCCAGTTTCAACCGCTCACCACCGCTCAACCCATGGCAGGGCGCCAGGGCGCGATCCCCGCGCAGGGCGATGCCCGCCAACCGGGTTCTCGCCTCGCTCTCGGAAAGCGTGGGCGCCGCCGCCAACAGGTTGGCAAGCGGGCTGAGGTCTCGCGCAATCAGGCTGAGCCCCTGATCGAGACAGGCCATGCGGCCATTGATGCGATAACTGCCCGCATCGGGCGCCAGCTCACCACGCAGCATCTGCAGCAGGCTCGACTTGCCACTGCCGTTGCGACCCCCCAACAGACAGCGATCGCCCCGTTGCAACACCAGGCTCACCTGCTGACCATGCCAGCGCCCGTGGCGCGCCGCCGTGATCACCAGCGGCTGGGCCGCTCCCTTGCCGAAACTTTCCACCGGCCACTCCATGATGAGCGGCTGCACTGCCGCCAGCGCAGCGGTCGCCTCGGCCCGGGCCTGTGTCTGTGCACTGTGGCCTCGCTCGTGGCGATCCAGCACCTTGCCAAGGGATTTACCCGCCTGATCCGCCTTGAAATCGAGCAGGATCTTGGCCTGGGAGCCGCGCTCGCGCCGCCCCTGGCTGGCTCGTCTGGCCGCCTGTTCGCGCACCTTTTGCACGCTGCGCGCCGCCGCCTTTTCACCTCGCACCGCCTGCGCCAGCCGGGCGCTGCGGGCGACCTGCTCCTCGGCCTGCTGCGCCAGAAACGCCTCAAACGAGAGGCGGGCGCTCTGCAGCCCCAGCTCGCCAAGCTCCAGTATCTGGCTTGCCTGATTGAGCAGGCGCCGGTCGTGGCTCACCAGCAGATAGCCGCCGCGGTGGTGGGCAAGCTGGCGCCCGAGCCAGTCGATGCCGGCAGCATCGAGGTGGTTGTCAGGCTCATCGAGCAGCAGAAAGTGATCCTGCCTGGCAAAGAGCGCCAGCAGGCGCAGGCGAGTAAGCTGGCCGCCACTCAGGGTGCTGACTTGGGTATGGGCATCGAGCCGCAATCCCGCCTCGCCGAGCAGGTCGGCAAGATCGCTTCGCACACTCCAGCGATCGCTCAGCAGCTCGAAATCGTCCATGGCGCAGCTCCCCTGCTCGATGCGCTCAAGGGCCCGCAGTGACTCGCCCCAGCCGATAACATCGGCCACGTCATGGGTCTGATGTGGCGCAAACTGGGACAACCAGCTGATGGGGGTAAACCACTCGATCTTGCCCGAGGCGACGCTGCGCTGGCCCGCCAGCAGGTCGAGCAGCAGGCTCTTGCCGATGCCGTTGCGACCTATCAGGGTGCAGCCCGCAGCGGGCAAAGTGAAGGTAAGAGGCACAGTGCAGGCGCCGAAGGGCAGCTGCAAGGCGTTGATATGACATGCGATATGGGTCATCTGAACTCCTGTGGGCCAGCTGGAACAGCAGGCCAAGAGCCAAGCCAAATGACAGGGACACGTGTCCACGGATGGGAAAACAAACGAAGGAGTTGGCATCAACCTGTCACGTCAAGACGCACCCGATCTCCCTGGCGGGAGAGGAATCAAAAGCGGGGTGCGGACAGGTTAGATGCGCATCGGAGGAAGTACTCGTATATCAAGGGAGCCACGAGGCTAACCCGACATACGCGGGTCAGTCAACCGCCCCGGCAGACCACCAGCTCCGTTGTCACAGCCCGCCGCTCGGGGAAGATCACGGCCATCGGGCAGCTCTTCAGGATGATCGGGAATAAAAAACCATCCCGCCCGGGATGGTTTGTATTGGATGGCTCGCAAGGTTCAGGCCCTCTTACCAACGCCCCTGGGGAGGATGCTGGTTTCGCGACTCCACCATGGCGATCAGGATGGCCATGAAGCTCGATATCAGCATCAGCACCATGGCGATGGGCAGCGAGAACAAGGCGTAATAAGTTCGCCCGATTTCTGCAAGGACGGTCTCTGCGGTCACCATAAAAGGCAGCGGCAACAATATGAACAAGGCGAAGTAAAAAATGATCCTGGCGATCATCAGGGGTGTCTTGAGGGACTGGGTCACTATTTTTCGGTACGGCCACATGATGGTTTGCTCCCTGCACTGTGGTGTTGTTGTCGGTCAGCCGCGCCTTCGAGGCATCTGCGGCCCTGCTCGTCCATGAAGGGTATCAATCAGCACCTAATTTACCGCCAAGGGGCGCCGGGTCAATGGGCCCCAGAGGGCCGGACATTGCCCGCAGATATGATTGTGCTGCCAATGGCGAGGATAACGACAAGAGTACAAAGCCAAAGTGCATCGAGCCGCATCAATCGCTGACAGAGCGCCCTCCACCAGCAGGTCGTGAGGTGCAACCAAAACGGGGAGTTGTGCCAACGCCTGCGCTGTGATGCTCCCCTCCCCGACAGAGTGAAACACTGCGCGCGGCTCAGTTTTCCTGGCATGGGGTTCCCGGCATGGCGTGGCGCTAGTCGGTAGCAGGCTGGTCGCCGGATTGCTGCGCCGCCAGCAGCGCAGTGCCGTAGGAGTTGTCGACGGTGCAGCGCCACTGCCCGCCGGGCTCTTTGCGAAACACATAGGTGGCGCGGCGGGTCTCGTCCACCAGGCCGCCTTGCGCGTCCGGGTAGCGCAGCCGGGTCTCCATGATCACCAGGGCATTGTCGGCCCCCTCTATCACCTCCATGGCCCCCTGGGTCACCTCAAGCCGGCCGTCAAAGTAATCTGAGATGGCGGTGAAGGCGCGGCGGATGGCGGGAATGCCGCGCGCCACCATGCCGGGTTTGACCACCAAGGCGGCGTCCTCTGCATAGAAGGCCATCAGGGCGTCGAAGTCGCGCCGGGAGATGGCGGCGTCGCAGGTCTCGATCAATGTGCGAAGGGGATGTGGATTCATCGTTGCTCCTCAGTGGCTGGCGGGGTAGTTGCCCGCCCCGGGCCGGATAAAAAAATCCCCCGCTCTCGATAGAAAAGCGGGGGATCTTCAGCGTCTCATGGCGGCTTAACCGAGCAGGAAGGCCTTGAGGCGGCCAAAGTCGGCGGGCAGATCGTGGGAGAGCAGCGGCAGCACGGCGTGCTTGGCGAGCGGGCCCGGCAGCGGCACATCCAGACCCAGGATCTCGTCCACCGACTCCTTGAACTTGGCGGGATGAGCGGTGCAGAGGAAGACCCCTACTTCGTCCTCGGCGAGCTGCTCATTCAGCAGATCCCAGGCAATGGCGCCGTGGGGTTCGCACAGGTAATCGAGCTGGTGCAGGCGTTTAAGGGCATCGCGAGTCTCGGCATCGTTGCGCATGCCAGACCCCAGGGTTTCCAGCGCCCAGCCTTCGCGGCGGCACAGCTCCTCTACCCTAGGCCAGTTGTTGGGGCGGCTCACGTCCATGGCATTGGACAGCGTTGCCACCGTCTGGTGCGGCTCCCAGCTGCCGGTTTTCAAGTAGCGCGGCACAGTATCGTTGGCATTGGTGGCGGCGATGAAGCGCTTCACCGGCAGCCCCAGCGCCTTGGCGATGAGGCCTGCGGTGAGGTTGCCGAAGTTGCCGGACGGCACGCTGATGACCGCCTTGGCACGATCCGCTTTGGGCAGTTGAGCCACCGCCTCGAAGTAGTAGCAGACCTGCGCCAGCAGGCGACTGATGTTGATGGAGTTGGCGGAGTTCAGGCCTATGGCGGTCTTGAGCCCCTCGTCGTCGAAGGCATCTTTGACCAACGCCTGACAGGCATCGAAGTCGCCGTCGATGGCGATGGTGCGGATGTTGCCGCCCAGGGTGCAGAACAGCGCCTCCTGCAAGGGGCTGATCTTGCCCTTCGGGTAGAGGATCACCACCTCAATCCCCTCCAGGCCATAGAAGGCGTGGGCCACGGCGGCGCCGGTGTCGCCCGAGGTGGCGGTCAGGATAGTGATCTTGTCGTTGGTGCGGAAGGTCGCGAGGCACTGGGCCATAAAGCGGCCGCCGAAGTCCTTGAACGCCAGGGTCGGGCCGTGGAACAGCTCGAGGGCATAGGTGCCGTCTTTGAGCTTCACCAGCGGCGCCGGGAAGGTGAAAGCGGCATTGATCAGCTCGCTCACCTTAGGCTTAGGCACTTCGTCCCCCAGCAGGTGGCTGATGATGCGCGCGGAGCGCTCGGCGAGCGGCAAGTCCAGCAGGGCATCGACCTCAGTCAGGGGCGCGATGGTTTCGGGGAAGAAGAGCCCCTGCTCGCGACCCAGGCCCTGGCGCACCGCCTGGGCAAAGCTGACCTGTTCACTCTTGTCCTTGATATTGTAAAGATTCATAGCTCGCTTCCTGTTACCCGTGCCCCTTCGATGTCTACTTTGCAGACCCGGGCAAATCCATCTTCATTGCGCACGAAGTGCGCCTCCATCCACTCTTTCATCCGTTCGGCCTGGGCCAGATCCTTCATCACCACGAACACGGTGGGACCGGAGCCCGAGATGCCGGTGGCCAGCGCCCCGTTCTGGGCGCCCTGGGCCCGCACCTCGTTGAAGCCTTCAATGAGCGCCGCACGGTAGGGCTCGGCGATCACGTCCTTCAATACGCTGGCCGCCAGCCCCTCTTGTCCTGTGTAGCTGGCGTGCACGAAGGCCGCCAGGCGGCGACCGTAGGTGAGGCAATCCTGACGGCGATACTGCGCGGGCAGGATGGCGCGGGCGGCGGCGGTGGAGACGACTGTGCCCGGGTAGCAGACCACCCAGTACCACTGCTCGAACACCGGTATGCCCTGGCTGATGACGCCGTGCTCTTCCAGCACCAGCTGCATACCGCCGAGATAACAGGGGGCCACGTTGTCGTAGTGAACGGAGCCGGAGATCTTGCCTTCCATCTCCCCCATCAGCAGCAGCATGTCGTGTTCATTGAGGGGCGCGCCGTGGAAGGCGTTGAGTCCTTCCAGCGCCGCCACCACGCTGCAGGCGCTGGAACCCAGACCCGAGCCCACCGGCAAGTTCTTCTCCAACACCATCGCCAGCGGCTTGAGGCCCAGGCCGCGCTTCTCCAGCGCCTCGCCATAGGCGACCCAGCAGTCATAAAGGATGTTCTTCTTGGGATCATCCGGCAGCTTGTGGGCGTAGCGGCCCACGGAGGAGAGGGCGAAAGGCACCTCTGCCGATTTGACCTGGACGCGATCCCCCAGCAGGGAGCCATCCACGGGGGCAAGCGCCGCCCCCAGTACATCGAATCCCACGCTCAGGTTGGCGCTGGAGGCCGGTGCATAGGCGACCACGCTGCCGCCCTGCGCCATGGCATCTTGTTCAAAATCGGGGTTCATCGCTGAACTCATGTTACAGCTCCTGCTTCCAGTTCTGGGTGCGCAGCACGTCGGCGAAGACGCCGGCGGCGGTCACTTCGGTCCCTGCGCCATAGCCGCGCAGCACCAGCGGGATGGGCTGGTAGTAGGTGGAGAAGAAGGCGAGTGCGTTCTCCCCGTCTTTTACCT
The DNA here is from genome assembly GCF_019218845.1 of Aeromonas sp. sif0611. NCBI lineage: Bacteria > Pseudomonadati > Pseudomonadota > Gammaproteobacteria > Aeromonadales > Aeromonadaceae > Aeromonas > Aeromonas sp. sif0611. The sequence goes on from NZ_JAHUWU010000002.1 coordinate 460,042, forward strand.
TGAACAGGGGCTCGTCGGCGCCGACCGCCTTGATGGCGACCTTGCACTTGCCCCCCTCGATGGAGCCCACATAGCGCAGCACCTTGCCTTCACGCTGGGCGGCCGCGAACTGATCGCGGAACCAGCCGTCGGCCTCGGGCAGGCGGGCCATAAAGGCTTCCACATCGCCGCTGACGTCAAAGCCCGGCGGCAGCGCCTGCTCCACTTCCACATCGGACAGCTCCAGCGCCATGCCGGCCTCGCGGGCCAGGATCAAGAGCTTGCGGGCCACGTCCATACCGTTGAGATCGTCGCGGGGATCCGGCTCGGTGAAGCCGTTGCCGCGGGCGATTTGGGTCGCCTCGGAGAACGCCATCCCCTCGTCCAGCTTGCCGAAGATAAAGGAGAGCGAGCCGGACAGCACGCCGTCGAAAGCGCGCAGCTTGTCACCGGCCTTGATGAGGTTCTGCAGGTTCTCGATGACCGGCAGGCCCGCGCCCACGTTGGTCTCGTACAGGAACTTGCGGCGGGTCTGACGGGCGGTGCGGCGCAGCGCCTTGTAGTAATCCAGCGACCCGGTATTGGCCTTCTTGTTCGGGGTAACCACGTGGAAACCGGCGGCCAGGAAGTCGGCATACTGGACGGCAATGGCCTCGCTGGAGGTGCAATCGACGATCACCGGGTTGATGAGGTGGCTCTCCTCCACCAGCTTCTTCACCGCCTCCAGGCTGAATCTGCCTTGGGCCTCCACCAGCTGTTCACGCCAGTTGGCGAGGTTGAGCCCATCTTTGTTGACTGCCATCTGGCGGCTGTTGGCGATGCCGACCACCCGCAGACCGGTACCCTGTTCGGCCAGCACCGGCTGCTGGCGGGCAATCTGATCCACCAGGGCCGCGCCGACGCCGCCAACCCCGACCACGAAGAGATCGATGAACTGCTGGCTGCCGAAGAAATTCTGGTGGCACGCCTTGATGGCTTCCGCCACCTTGCGATCCCGCACCACCGCCGAGATGGAGCGCTCGCTCGACCCTTGCGCGATGGCGACGATGTTGATGGAGGCCTGCGCCAGCGAGGTGAAGAAGCGTGCCGCCATCCCTTTGGAAGTACGCATGCCATCCCCGATGAGGGAGATGATGGCCAGATCGGTCATGATCTCGAGCGGGTCCAGCAGCTGGTTCTTGAATTCCAGCTCGAACTCGCGCTCCAGCACCTTGCGGGTCTTGTCGCTGTCGTAGCTGTGGATACAGAAGCTGACGCTGTACTCGGAGGATGACTGGGTGATCAGCACTATGCTGACCCCTGCGCGGGAGACGGCGGAGAAGATCCGGCCCGCCATGCCCACCATGCCCTTCATGCCGGGGCCGGAGACGTTGAACATGCACATGCCGGAGAGATCCGAGATGGCCTTCACTTTCAGGTCATCATCCCCCTGCTCGACGCCGATAAGCGTCCCCGGCCCCTGCGGGTTGAAGCTGTTCTTGATGAGGCAGGGAATGTGGAACTGGGCCACGGGGGCGATGGTTTTCGGGTGCAGCACCTTTGCGCCGAAGTAGGAGAGCTCCATCGCCTCTTTATAGGAGAGGGTTTTGAGCAGGTAGGCATCCGGCACCAGGCGCGGGTCGCAGTTGTAGCAACCCTCCACATCTGTCCAGATCTCGCAGCACTCGGCATCCACACAGGCGGCCAGCACGGCGGCGGAGTAGTCGGAGCCGTTACGGCCCAGCAGCACGGTTTCGCCCTTGTCGCTGCCACCGGTGAAGCCCGGCATCAGGTAGAGGCAGTCGGAGCGCAAGCCCTTAGCTGCAAAGCGCAGGCGGGAGGCCTCGATGTCCACATGGGCTTCGAGGTAACCGCCGTCGGTCACCAGCAGCTGCTCCGGCACGATGAGATCCAGTTCGAGACCGCGCACCCGCAGCAACTCGTGCATGAAGGCGATGGAGAGGTTCTCCCCCCGGCTCAGGATGCGGGCCTGGACGTTGTCCGGGCAGAGCCCCAGCAGGCGGATGCCCTGCATCAGGCGCTCCACCTGATCCAGCTCGGCGGTGAGACGGGCCTGCAGCGCCTTGTCATCCAGCGCCGGGTAGGCCGCCTTCAAGCCCGCCAGCAGGCGGGAGAAGATGCCGTTGATTTCAAACAGGGTATTGCTGGCATCCATGCCGCGGCTGGTCTGTTCCACCAGGGCCACCAGGTGGTTGGTCACCTTGGCCGGAGCCGACAGCACCAGGGCAACCTGGGATTGGCCGTGGGTGTTCACCGCGATATCGGCGACCCGTAAGAAACGCTCTGCGTCGGCCAGTGACGACCCGCCAAATTTCAACACTCTCATCGCTTTCTCTCCCTGTAAATCTATGAAATGCAATCTAAAAACCAATCCAACAAAAAGGCCCGTACTGGGTGGGTACGGGCCTTTTAAGATTTCTGTGCTTGTTCGTCAGCGCATCAACCGGCCCCAGTGCCACCTGTGGTGGTACCGGTAATAATGGTGGTGGTGATGATGTTGGTGAATAGCTGCATGACGAACACTCTTGAACGAAACTGGTTGTTAGCAATACCTTGCCGGACCTTGGGCTGTCAACCTAAACCTCTTTGCCAAACTTGCGGGCGAGGTCTTTGCAGAGCAGATGCAGCATATTCAGATCCCGCTGCGGCAGCATGGGTACTCGGTCCATCACCCATTGATGCAGCTTTTCATCCTGAGAAACTCCGAGTTCACCAAGCAATTCTGCTGTTTTTGATTTGAGTACGCGAACCTGCCCGGCCCCATCAAAATTTTCTGCTACGGCCTCGGGCTCATCCAGCAGGGGACTCATCTCGTAGGCATACAGCATGATCGCCTGCCCCAGGTTCAAAGAGGGATAACTCACCTTGAGGGGCAGATAGCTGATGAGATCCACCTGGGCAAGCTGCTCGTTGGAGAGACCCGACTCCTCGCAACCGAAGACGATGGCCACCTTCCCAAGAGAGGGTTTGGCGCGGATCTGATCGCGGATCTCGGCCGGGGTGAGGTAGTGCTGATAACGGCCACGCTGGCGGGCCGTGGTGGCGACCACCAGATCCATGTCGGCAAGGGCCTCCTCCAGGGTGTCGAAGGCTTCTGCCTCGGTCAGGATCTCCTGGGCGCCGTGAGCGACCCAGCTCGCCTCCTCCTCTTCATGTACCCGGCTCCCTACCAGTCGCATGGCATCGAAGCCCATGGTTTTCATGGCGCGAGCGGCCGCACCCACATTGGCCGCGCGAGCGGGGGCCACCAGTACAAAATAGAGTTTCATCGGGTTTCTCCTGAACAGGGCCGACGCCGCGAACTGCAGCAAACCGCCGGTAAAACAGGGGCGCAATCTACCGTTTATCCCCGAACATTGCCACTTGAACAGATGTTTGGATGTTGCCATAGTGGCCGGACGAGTGAGCCCGTTGCCTACCGGCACAGACGCCATCGGCCCGATACATCACAAGGAAGAGAGAGATGCAGCAGCCATTGGAACAGGCGGTCGCCGAGACGATCTTGCAGCGTTTCGAGTCGTTTTACAGCCGCTTTCTCGAGATAACCCAGGGCAGCAAGAGCCGCTTCGAGAACAGCGACTGGTTGGGGGTGCAGCTCGCCGGGCGCGAGCGCATTCGCCTCTATGATCATCACGTCGGCGCCACCACCGCCCTCATCAAGCAGATGATGGGGGAGCAGTTGCCGACCCAGGCCCTGCTCAAGCAGGTGAAGGGGGCCTTCAGCGATCTGCTGCCCCGCTGCGAGAACTTCGAGGTGGCAGAGTCCTTCTTCAACTCCGTCTATCGCCGGATCTTCCGCCATCGCAACATCCGCGACGAGAATCTCTACATCCACCCCTTTCGCAGTCGGGGTGAGCACCCGGATCTGAGCGCCCTGCTGCGAGTCTATCGCACCGACCTTGCCCATCTGCCGCAGACCCTGAGCCAGCTGCTCGGGGATTACAGCTTCACCCTGCCCTTTGAGGACAAGCAGCGGGACATCATCGACATTCATCGCCATCTGGCGGAGAGCGGCCCGGCCATACTGCACGAAGAGCCGTTTACCATCGAGCTGCTCAAGGAGGTGTTTTACCGCAACAAGGGGGCCTATCTGGTGGGCCTCATTCGGGTGAAAGGCGAGGTGCATCCCTTCATCCTGCCGCTGCTCAGCACCGGCCAGAGCATCTATGTGGACACCGTCATCTTCGAGCCTGAGCTGGCCTCCATCGTATTCGGCTTCGCCCGCGCCTACTTCATGGTCTATGCCCCGGTGCCGGCCCTGTTCGTGCTGTTCCTGCGCCAGATCATGCCCCGCAAGCCGGACTACGAGATCTACAACGCCATCGGCTGCCAGAAGCACGGCAAGACCGAGCTCTATCGCCACTACCAGCAGCACCTGGCCCAGAGCCGGGAGCAGTTCGTCATCGCACCCGGCATCAAGGGGATGGTGATGAGCGTGTTCACCCTCCCCTCCTACGATGTGGTGTTCAAGGTGATAAAAGACGAGTTCACCCCGCCCAAGGATGTGAGCCACGAGCAGGTGAAGGCGAAATACCGGCTGGTGAAACAGCACGACAGGGTGGGTCGAATGGCCGACACCCAGGAGTTCACCAACTTCGAGTTTCCCCTGGACCGCATCTCGCCGGAGCTCCTTGCCGAGCTCAAGTCGGTGGCCCCCTCGGCGCTCACCATTACGGCCGACAAGCTGGTGATCAAGCACCTCTACACCGAGCGCAAGATGATCCCGCTGAACCTCTATCTGGATCAGGCGGACGAGCAGCAGACCCGGCTCGCCCTGGAGGAGTACGGCAACGCCATCAAGCAGCTGGCGGCGGCCAACATCTTCCCCGGCGACATGCTGTTCAAGAACTTCGGCGTGACCCGCCACGGCCGGGTGGTCTTCTACGACTACGACGAGATCTGCTACATGACGGAGTGCAACTTCCGCCAGATCCCGCCGCCACGCTACCCGGAGGACGAGTGGAGCGCCGAGCCCTGGTACTCGGTGGCCCCCAATGACATCTTCCCCGAGGAGTTCGCCACCTTCCTGCTGCAAAAGCCCCAGGTGCGGGAGATCATGATGCAGGTGCACAAGGAGCTGTTCGATGCCAACTACTGGAAGATGCTGCAGGGCAACATCAAGGAGGGGGTGTTCGAGGATGTCTATCCCTACAGGCGCAAGAAACGCTTCCGCTTTCAGCGGGGGGGATGATCCCGGCAGAAACAGCAAGAAGGGACGCCGCGGCGTTAATGTCGGGCAATCCAGGGGCCATTGACCGACCCTCTGCGGTGTAAGAATCCGAAACCAGTTGATTTGGTTTCGGATTTTTTATGCGTATCAAACAGGACCATGACCGCCTTCACGCCAGCGATGTCGCCCAGCTTGAATCGCTCTCTGACCTCATTCCCGCGGCCCCTCACCTCACTGCTCGGGGAAGAGGGTCTCGTCACCCTGCACCCTCGACGCCTGTCCATTACGCCTCTCTTTTTATCCCTGCCATGTCGCGCCGCGGCACAAAGCCGGCGCTACAACCAGGGCAGGGCCGCCGCACTGGTGGGGAGCGACTGGTTGAGCAGCGCCAGCTGCACCGTCTCCCGGCTCACGTGGGGAGCATAGAGGTGGATGAAGTCGTACATGTAGTCCCGCAGATGAGCGTGCCTGCGCAGGCAGACATGGGCCACGCTCGAGGCGATCAGATGATCGATGTTGAGACAAACCAGGCGCTCCCTGTCCGCCTCGTCGAACGCCGAGGTGGCGATCACTCCCACCCCCATGCCGAGGCGCACATAGTGCTTGATGATGTCACTGTCGGTGGCGGTCAGCACGATGCGGGGACTGAGGCCATGACGGCCGAACGCCTTGTCCATCTTGGAGCTGCCGGTGAAGCCGAACACATAGGTGATGAGGGGATATCGGGCCAGATCCGCCATGGCCAGCGGCTGGCAGTCGAGCAGCGGATGACCGTGGGGTACCACCACGCCGCGCCCCCAGCGGTAACAGGGAACGGTCGCCAGCTCCTCGAACAGGTGCATGGACTCGGTGGCGATGGCCATCTCCACGTCCCCGTTTTCTACCATCTGTGCCAGCTGGGCCGGCGCCCCCTGATGTAGCTGGATGCTCACCGCTGGGTAGCTGCGGGAGAAAGCGGTGATCACCGCGGGCAGCTTGTAGCGGGCCATGGTGTGGGTGGTGGCGATGCGCAGCACCCCGCTGGTGGCCAGCTGGTCACCGAGGGAGAGCTGGCCAATCTGTTCGACCTGGGCCACCACCCCCTTGGCCAGCTCCATCACCTGCTCCCCCATGGGGGTCAGGCCCGCCAGGTTCTTGCCCTTTCGGGTGAACAGCGCCAGCCCTAGCTCCTCTTCCAGCATCTTCATCTGCTTGCTGAGGGTCGGCTGGGAGGTGTAGAGCTTCTCCGCCGTCGCCGAGATGTTGAAGTTGTTCTTCACTATCTCGGTGAAGTTCTTGAGCCGGGCAAGGTTCATCAGGGGGCCAGGCGCTCGATGTGCCAGCCATCCCCTTCGCGGCTGTAATAGAAGCGATCGTGCAGACGATGCTCACCCCCCTGCCAGAACTCCACCGTCTCGATCCGCACCCGGAAACCACCCCAGAAGCTCGGCAGCGGCACCTCGCCATTGGCAAACTTCTGCTTGAGCTCGAGGAACTTGGCCTCCAGCACGCCGCGGGCCGAGATGCGGGTCGACTGTTTGGAAACCCAGGCGGCGATCTGGCTGTCCTTGGGGCGGCTGTGGAAGTACTTCATCACCTCGAAGGTGCTCATCTTCTCCACCCGGCCGGTCACGTGCACCTGACGGTCCAGGGTGTGCCAGGGGAAGAGCAGGCTGATGCGGGGGTTGCCTTCCAGCTGATGTGCCTTGCGGCTGCCCATGTTGGTGTAGAACACCATCCCCTCGGCATCGTAGTGCTTGAGCAGCACGGTACGCTGCCAGGGTTGCCCCTCGGCATCCACGGTCGCCACCACCATGGCGGTGGGGTCGGTCAGCCTGGCCTCGCACGCCTGGGCCAGCCACTTCTCGAACAGGGCGAGAGGGTCAGCCGGCAGATCGGCCCGGTGCAGTCCGCCCCTGGTGTATTCACGACGCAGATCAGCAACATCCATCATCTTGATTTTCCTTCTCTCTTTCTTTGCCGCCCGTGCGGCGATGCGTGCAGGCATTGTGCGACGAGCACGTCATGGGTACAAGGCTCAGGGCGGCCAAATAGCGGTGCAAAAAAGGAAAGGGAGGCCCATGCCTCCCTTTTTCTGCGAGCAGGCTGCCGCCTGTCTATGGTTTGCCATCAACCGGCGGACAATGGGCCAGCATGCGCTGATTGTATTGCGCCGCATAGGTGCTCAGTCTGGCATGGGCCTCTTTCTGATCCGGCTTGATGACATCGCCGAACCCGTCCAGATAGCGCACACCACAGCGGGCCTTGGCCGCCGCCTGCTGATCCGCCGCGATGCCGGGTGCCACCTCGCCACGCCCGGCCCGCACGATCAACCGGTAATCCTGCTTGGCCAGGCTGGCACTGATCGCCTGATCCAGGGCGTCGGCATCGGCCTGGCAGCCGCCTATCAGGGTGAGCAGCAGCACGCCGGCCAGTCTCATGCCCGCCTCCGTTGCCAGCCCAGCAACGCCAGGGCCAGGGTCCAGAAGCCGAGGGCACCGCCGCCACCGCCGCCCCCTTCCACGCGCTGGGTCACCGACAGCTTGAGCGGACTGATGGCAAAGAAGAGGTTGTCACTGCAAGCAACCTTCAGCCTGGCGGTGCCGTCACTGCCCGCCGGAATGGCGACACTCGCCGACCCCGAGTTCGGCTGGCCGCCGGCGAGCAGGGTCCAGTTCACCCCCTCGTCCCTGGTCATGTAGAGATCCACCTTGCTGCAGTTGATGGGGGCCGCGTTGGTGCCGGCGACGTCCCAGTCGATGGTCTGCGTCTGGCCGGCTGCCAGCGGCGTCACCAGGGGGCTGGTCAGGGCAAAGGCCTTGCCGGTGTTGACCACCTGGATCTTCATGTCGTCGCTGCTGACACCCCCCTTGCCGTCCCGAGCCGTGAGGCGGAAGTTGAGCTCACGGTTGGTGGCTGGCCAGGCTTCCCCCTTCGCCAGGGTGTTGGTGAGCAGCGAGGGAAGGCTTGGCAGGGTGCGTTCCGGCGCGCTGGTCGGCGCCACGAAACGGAACAGCGGACGACTGCCGTCGTCCACCATGCTGGCGACGCTGAAGGACTCGGTGCCGAGATCGATCTGCTCCCAGGTGTAACTCAGGGCGTCGTTATCCAGATCGGTGCCGGCCCCCTTGAGCACGAAGGGGGTGTTGGCCGGGATCACATGGTCGTTGCCAGCGGCCACCTGGGGCGCATTGTTGGTGAGGCTCTGGGTGGTGCCGCAGCTCGACACCGTGGCCATGTGCGCCCGCATTTGCTCGATGGACTTGCTGTGGAAGTAGGGCAGGCTGTTGGCCTGCAGGTCCTCTTCCCCGCAGATCCCGGCATAGGCCATGATGGAACTGCCGCTGCCGGGCTCCCAGGCCTGGCTGGCCTCCCGGTTGCCACCACCGCAACTGCCGGTGGTGCCGTTGAAGGTATGGTCGGCCCCGAACTGGTGGCCAATCTCGTGGGCCACGTAGTCGATGAAGAAGGCATCTCCCACCGGGTTCGAGGAACCGGTCATGCCTGCCGATTTATCCGCGGTGCAGAGTACTCCCAGCCCCGCCAGCCCACCGCCCCCGGTGTTGACCACGTGACCGATGTCGAAGGTACCGAGCCCCTGGGTCTGCGCCACGGCCTGCACCTGCATGTTGACGTCGACGTCGCTCAGGCCAGAGCCGGACGGGTCATCCCCGTTGAAGAAGGGATCCGTGGCCGCGTCGGTGAAGATGATGGTGTCGTTGCCGCTGGCCAGCTGGAACTCGGCTGCCACGTCACGCTGGTACACCTCGTTGACCCGGTTGAGCAGGGTGGTGATGGCGCCGAGACCGGCCTCCACAGTCCCGCCGTGATACTGGGTGTACTCCCCCGCCGCCGAGATGGCGATGACGTAGCGCTTGCGCTCGTTGCCATCCACCAGCACCTGGCGGGCCAACTTGCCGGCCTTGCTGCCGATGACGCGATCGGCCTCCTCCTCCAGCCGGCTGTGGGCATCCTGCTGGTAATAGACCGCATAGCCCTCGCCGTTGCGCAGGGGATCGACAAACACCATCCGGCCCTGGTGGCTGAACATGGCGTGGAAACCCTGGGGGCCGAGATCGACACGCCCGGTTTCGACCGGGTTTGCTTCGTCGTGTCCCTTGAAGGTCCGGATCCCGGGGTACTTGGCGGCGAGATCTGCCGGCAGCAGATCATAGGGCTGCAGGCTGAAGGTCACCTCCTTGCCATCCGGCAGCGGCAGGGTCAGTCGATGCTCCCCTCCCAGCAAACCGGCGAAGTAATCGGCCGGTACGGTGGCGATGCGATATTGGCTGGCTCGCACCTCATAGCCATCGGCAGCGGTGGCCTTTGCCGCCACCGTATTCCACTCACTGGCGGCCAGGCCGGTGGTGCTCATCAGACCGGCCACCAGCAGCGCCAGCGGAGAGTATTTCATCAACTGCATCTTTTTATTCCTTTTTCAATGCGTTCGCCTGAACTGCCTCAGCATCATTTTCCTGCCACGGTGAGAAGTCCAGCACCATCCGCTGTACATTCCCCGAATGGGGACGGTTGCACCAATGCAGTCTAGCCCCTATCATGGCGCGGATTTGTCCGTTTCAGAACCCTCCTGTGTCACGGGCCGGTTCATCCTTTTTTGGCCAAGGTTAATCTCATGCTCAAATCCCCACTGTTGCCCCGTTTCGGGGATCTGGTCGTTGCCATCGTTGACGATGTGCTGGGTCAGGGTCTTACCCTCGACCGCGCCTATGCCCGTCACTTCTCCGGCATCGAACTCAAACCGCAAGAACAGGCAAGGATTGCCCTGGTCACCGGCGACCTGCTGCGTCGTCTCAGCCTCTATTGCTTCCTCACCGGCATCCAGGTGCGTCAGGCCGAAAAAAATGTCTGGCCGCTGCTGCACAGCTGGCACGCCTTCCACAAGATTGCCCAGCCCAACAACCCGACCCTGGATCGCTTCAACGAAGAGGCGTTCCGTCGCCGTCTGACCGAGGCCAAAAAGAACCCGGTGCTGATGGATGGCTGCCCTTCCTGGCTGGAAAAACTCGGCAGCGAACAGCTGGGTGACGCCTGGCCCGCCGAGCGTGCCGCCCTGGCCTGGATGCCCAAGCGCTACCTGCGGGTCAACACCCTCAAGTGCAGCCGGGAAGAGCTGCAGGCCATTCTGGCCAAAGAGCATGTCACCACCATCCCCGTCGATGGGGTGGATACTGCCCTGCAGGTCACCTCTGACGCCGCCCTGTTCCGCACCAAGGCCTTCGCCGATGGCTGCTTCGAGCAGCAGGATGCCGGCTCCCAACTGGTCGCGGCCGCGCTGGAAGTGACCCCGGGCATGCGCGTCATCGACGCCTGCGCCGGTGCCGGTGGCAAGACGCTGCATATCGCCGCCATGATGGAGGGCAAAGGCCGCCTGCTGGCGATGGACGTGGAAGAGTGGAAGCTGGAGAACCTCAAGCAACGCGCCCGCCGCGCCGGTGCCCACAACGTGGAGACCCGGGTCATCACCAGCAGCAAGACCGTCAAGCGCCTCAAAGAGAGTGCCGACCGTGTGCTGCTGGACGTGCCCTGCTCCGGTCTTGGCGTACTCAAGCGCAATCCGGATGCCAAGTGGCGTGACACCGCCGAGCGGTTGCCGGTGCTGGTTGCCCTGCAAGAAGAGATACTGCAGCGTTACAGCCAGATGGTGAAGGTGGGTGGTCTGCTGGTCTATGCAACCTGCTCCATCCTGCCCCAGGAGAACCGTCAACAGGTGGACAAATTCCTCGCGGCCAACGAAAACTACCGCCTGCGGGATGACCACACCGTCAGCCCCTCCGAGACCGGCTTCGACGGTTTCTACATGGCGCGGATCGAGCGCATCGGCTGAGGCCCTGCACACGCATAGAAAAGGGGAGCCAATGGCTCCCCTTTTTGCATGATGCGGATGCGACCTTATTCGGCGGCGGCATCATCCTGCTTGTGCTTGGCGGCCACTTCCTTGATCAGGGTCTGCAGCTCGCCAGCCTGGAACATCTCGATCATGATGTCGCAACCACCGACCAGCTCACCTTCCACCCACAGCTGCGGGAAAGTCGGCCAGTTGGCAAATTTCGGCAGCTCGGCACGGATGTCCGGGTTTTGCAGGATGTCGACGTAAGCAAAGGGCTCGCCACAGGACATCAGGGCCTGGGAGGCCTGGGCAGAGAAACCGCAGCTGGGTAGCTTGGGGGATCCCTTCATGTACAGGATGACGGGATTCTCAGCCAGCTGCTGTTTGATCTTTTCAATAGTTTCCATAAATGCCTCACTAGAGCGATTTCGGCGGCCATTCTACTGCAAACCGGGCAGACCACAAACTGGCAAACGGTCCCGAATGCAAGAAGTGATGAATCAATACGTCGCAGCTTGATCCGGATCATGGCGAGAATCAAGAGTTGTTCGCTCATCTTTGATGCTGCTACAATCGACGGGCTTTGGGCCGTTCAGGCCCCATCATTTCAAGAACAATTCTTTTCAACATAGAAAAGAGTATGCAATGTCTTGCAACCGTCGCCTTCGCACGGACCAGCCAATGGAGAGTAGAAAATGGCATTCGAACTTCCCGCTCTGCCCTATGCAATCAATGCTCTGGAACCGCACATCTCCCAGGAAACCCTGGAATATCACCACGGCAAGCACCACAACACCTACGTGGTCAACCTGAACAACCTGGTGCCGGGTACCGAGTTTGAAGGCAAGTCTCTGGAAGAGATCATCAAGACCTCCACCGGCGGTGTCTTCAACAACGCCGCCCAGATCTGGAACCACACCTTCTACTGGCACTGCCTCTCCCCGAACGGCGGTGGCGAGCCTACCGGCGCCCTGGCCGATGCCATCAACAAGGCATTCGGCTCTTTCGCCGAGTTCAAGGATGCGTTCACCAAGTCTGCCATCGGCAACTTCGGTTCCAGCTGGACCTGGCTGGTGAAGAAAGCCGACGGCTCCCTGGCCATCGTCAACACCTCCAACGCTGGCTGCCCGCTGACAGAAGCCGGGACCACCCCGCTGCTGACCGTCGACCTGTGGGAGCACGCCTACTACATCGATTTCCGCAACCTGCGTCCGAAGTACATGGAAACTTTCTGGGCCCTGGTCAACTGGGAATTCGTGGCCAAGAACCTGGCTGCCTGATAGCCGCTTCTTGCCAAAACGCCCCGCACTGCGGGGCGTTTTTTTATGGCGGGCAAACAACGAAAAAGGCGCCATGGGCGCCTTTCTGATAACCATTGACCTTACTGGTCTATTTCGTCCAGATACTCGTCCAGGTTGCTGTCATCCTCCTGCTGGCCCTGCTGCTTGAGCTCAGGCTGGCGACCCGTCACCTTGCCGTCGTTGTACTGCAGGTAGAAGTCCTTGGTAAGGGCATAAGGATCGAGCGCATTGTCGATGATCCGCTCCTGATCGATGAGCTTGGCGCGGGTACCCAGGCCATCCAGCGCCCAATGCACTACCCGCAGCGGGAAAGTCAGCAGCGCGTAGGGGAAGTACACGGTATCGATGGTATCCCCCACCAGCTCGCGGGTGGTGGTCGGGCCGTAGACGGGCACCATGATGTAGGCACCATCCCCGATGTCCGCCTTGCCGAGCACGGTGTCCATTTCCAGCATGTTGCGCTCGAGGCCGGCATGTCTGGCCACGTCGAAGATACCCAGCAGACCCACTGTGGTGTTGAGGGTGAAACGGCCCAGGTTGGTCCCCGCCCCCTTCAGGTCACCGACCAGCAGGTGGTTGACCATGCTGCTCGGCTCGTCGAAGTTATCCACGAAATTCGCGATACCGTCCTGCACCCCCTGCGGCACATAACGGGCATAGCCATGGACCACGGGGCGGGCCACATAGGGCTCCAGCACGTCATAGTTGACGGCCCACATGGCGCGGTTGGCGCCCTGGAAGGGGTCACGGGGATCGCTGGCCGTGCTGGTCGCTTCGGGACGGCTGGGGGTTTCCTTGAGATCCAGGCTCTCTGGACCCGGCTTGGGAGGGCCACCCGCACAGCCCCCCAACAGCAGTGCCACTGCCAATGCTCCTGAACGCAGATACATATGAAAGTCCTAAGCTTTTTATTGGGAATTGCCATGAATTATAGGTAGCTCGCCCCTCCAGGGGCGGGCTACCTATGTAAAAGAGGTATTAGAGTGCGTGATCGATGCGGATGTCAATCGGCGCTGTGGGGATAGCATTCGTCGATACCGTGACCGAGACCCCCTCGAAGGCGCCCTCCTTGTTCATCACGTTGCCGCCCCGGGAGAGGCGCGCCTTGAACTGCAGCTCGGGATGAGCCGCCAGCTTGCTGCCCTCCATCATGGCATCCCCATCCCCCAGTGACAGGGTGAGGGGCAACTGCGGGCCCGGGATGCGCTTGACCGCGATGGGCATGGGTGGGCCGTTGGGGATCACCGCAAACACAAACAGGTGAGCGTCCTCAGGCAACTGGATGCCTGGCGCCAGAGTGATGTGCAACGGGAACTCCCCTTCCTTCACCGCCAGTACCTGGGTTTGTGCCTGTTTGCTTTGGGTTGCCGCCATGCCACGCTGCTTGAGCTGCTGCTCGGCATACTCGATGGAGCGCTCCACCATGGCGTGGCGGGTCGAGCCCTGCTCCAGCAGCGGCAACATGGCTCGCCAGCGAACCAGCGCGGTCTGGAAGTCCTCTTTCTGCAGCGCCATGAAGGCATGAACCGAGCGCGCCTCTATGTTGGCCGGATCCTGGGCAATAGCCGCCTGCAGCAGCTGATCCGCTCTGGCCTCCTCCCCCGTCATCATCAGGGCCTGGGCATAGGGCACCGCCACCATGGCCTTCTGCGGGGCCAGGGAGTAGGCCCGCTCCAGCGCCTCGCGGGCCATCTCGGGGTCATTGCCATCCAGGGTCAGACGCCCCAGCAGCAGCCAGCCACGATAGTCGCTCGGTTCTTCTTTCAGCCGGGTGCGCAGCCCCAGGGTGAAGTCCAGCAGATCCTGCTCAGTGACATTGCTATCCCGCTCCACCAGGATACGGTTGCTCAGCTCCCCGAGCCGGCTGCTGGCATCCTGCCAGCGGCTCACCTCCTGCCAGGCCCCCAGCTTGTAATAAAGCCCCAGACTCACCACCACCAGCACCAGCACACCCGGGATCCAGATCAGGCTCTTGCCGCCACGGGCGCTCTGCTCCACGTCGGGGATGTCGTCCAGCAGGCTGCGTTGCAGCTCCACCAGGGACTCGGACTCCTCGGCCAGTATCCCCTGCTCACGCTCCTCACCTATCTCCAGCAGACGCTGACGGTAGAGCTGCTTGTTAAGCGCCGAGCGGCTGATGCTCTGCCTGCCCTCGCCGCGCCACAGCGGCAGGATCAGCGCCAGGCTCGCCAGCACCAGCAGGGCCGCGATCACTATCCAAAATGCGGTCATTGTTTTTCTTCCTCTTTGAGCAACTCGGCCAGACGGCGCCGCTCTTCTTCGCTCAGGGCGTTATCCATTCGTTTTGTCGCCGCCGGGGCACGGCGGCTGCGCACCACGACCGTGGTGGCGCCGATGACGATGACCAGCAGGGGGCCAAGCCAGAGGATCAGGGTAGAGGCCATCAGGGGCGGATCATACAGGATGAAGTTGCCGTAACGGGCCACCATGTAATCCACCACTTCTTGCTTCTCCTTGCCCTCGCGTACCATCTGGTAGGTCTTGTCCCGCAAATCCTTGGCGAGCCCGGCATTGGAATCGGCGATGTCCTGGTTCTGGCACTTGGGACAGCGCAGCTCCTTGGTCAACTCGCGGAAGGTCTGCTCCTGGGCATCGCTGTCGAAGGTGTAGACGTCGATGGCGGCGCTGGCCTGACCGGCGCCGAACAAGCCCGCCAGCAGCAACAGGGAGGCAATAAGGGTTTTCATCAGAGTTGCCCTCACTTCATGGCATCGAAGATGGGTTTGAGGGTCGAGGCCCAGATCTCGGGATTGACGTCCCCCACGTGGCGATAGCGGATGATGCCCTGGCTGTCGATAAAGAAGGTCTCGGGCGCGCCGTAAACCCCGAGATCCAGCCCCAACATGCCGTCCGGATCGTAGAGATTGACCTCATAGGGATTGCCGAGCTCCGCCAGCCACTTGATGGCCTTGTCCCGCTCATCCTTGTAGTTCATGCCGACGATGGGAATGCCCTGCCCCGCCAGCTGCTTGAGGTAGGTGTGCTCCCCATAACAGGTCGGACACCAGGTGGCCCAGACGTTGAGCAGCATGGGACGCCCCTTGAAGATGCTCCTGTCATGCTGCTTGTCGAGGTCATAGATGTCCTGCAGGGTGAACACGGGCACCTCCTTGTCCACCATCACGGATTCCAGCTTGGTGGGGTCGGAGTAGAGCCCCTTGAACAGGAACACGGCGCCCATCAGGAAGATGATGAAGGGCAGCAGAAACAGCCAGGTCTTCTTGCTCATGCCTTCGCCTCCTCGTCACGACGGCCGAACCGGTAGCGCTTGTCCAGCATGGCCAGCACGCCGCCGATGGCCATGAAGACGCCGCCGAACCAGATCCAGCGCACGAAGGGCTTGTAGTAGATCCGCACCGCCCAGGCGCCGTTGTCGAGCTGCTCGCCAAGCGCTGCATAGAGATCCCGGGTGAAGCCGGCGTCGATGGCGGCTTCCGTCATCGGCATGCGACTCACCTTGTACATCCGCTTCTCGGGCTTGAGCAGGGCCACCTGCTTGCCGTTCTTGTGCACCTCCAGCACCCCCTTGAAGCCGTCGTAGTTGGGGCCGTTCTTTTCGGCTGTCCCGGCGAACACGAATTCGTAATCGGCGAAGTGCACCCGATCACCGGCCTGCATCCGCAAGTCCTTCTCGATGCTGTAGTTCTGGGTGCAGGCGATGCCGATGATGCTGACCGCGAGCCCCACATGGCCCAGGATCATGGCCCAATGGCTGTTGCCGAGCTTGCGCACCCCGGTGGCAAAGCTGTGCTTGTGGGTGGCTCGCACCCAGGTCTCCTGGATGCTGGTGATGATGATCCAGCTACCCAGACCAATGCCGAGCGCGGCCCAGGGCTTGAACTCCCCGGCAAAGAGCTGCGGCAACCCGAAGGCGGCGGCCAGGCTCAGCCCCAGGGCCAGCACCACCTTGCCCTTGAGCTCGCCGAGCTCCTGACGGCGCCAGCGGAACAGCGGCCCCACCCCCAGCAGCAGGGCGAACGGGATGATGAGCCAGCTGTAGATGTGGTTGAAGAAGGGGGTGCCGATGGAGATGCTGCCAAGCCCCAGCTCCTTGTGCACCAGGGGCAGCAGGGTGCCGAGCAGCACGGTCAGCAGGCCCGCCACCAGCAGGATATTGTTACCGAGCAGCAGGGTCTCGCGGCTCCACAACTCGTGCTTGCCGTGGCTCTTCACCTGGGAGCCCTTGAAGGCGAACAGCAGCAAGGAGCTGCCTATCACCGCTAGCAGGAAGCCCAAGATGAAGAGGCCGCGGGTCGGGTCGGAGGCAAACGCATGGACCGACACCAGCACGCCGGAGCGCACCAGGAAGGTGCCGAGCAGGCTCAGGGAAAACGCCGAGAGCGCCAGCAGTACTGTCCAGGCCTTGAAGGTGGCGCGCTTCTCGCTCACCGCCAGGGAATGGAGCAGGGCCGTGCCCGCCAGCCAGGGCATGAAGGAGGCGTTTTCCACCGGATCCCAGAACCACCAGCCGCCCCAGCCAAGCTCGTAATAGGCCCACCAGGAGCCGAGCACGATTCCCAGGGTCAGGAAGACCCAGGCCGCCATGGTCCAGGGACGGGACCAACGCGCCCAGGTCGCATCGAGCCTGCCCGTCATCAGGGAGGCGATGGCGAAGGCGAAGGCCACCGAGAAGCCCACGTAACCCATGTAGAGCATGGGGGGGTGGAAGATGAGGCCGGGATCCTGCAACAGGGGGTTGAGATCGCGCCCATCCACCGGGAAGTACGGCAGGGTGCGGGTGAAGGGGTCCGAGGTGAACAGCACGAAGGCGGTGAAGCCCACCGAGATGAGGCCGAGCACCCCCAGCACCCGCGCCACCGCATCCAGCGGCAGGCGACGGCTGAACAGGGCCACGGCTGCGGTCCAGCCCCCCAGGGTCAGCACCCAGAGCAACAGGGAACCCTCGTGGGCCCCCCACACCGCCGAGATGCGGTACTGCAGCGGCAGCAGGCTGTTGGAGTTGGTGGCCACGTACTGCACGGTGAAGTCGTTGTCGACGAAGGCCCAGGTGAGGCAGAGGAAGGAGAGCAACAGCAGCAGGAACTGGCTGTAGGCGAGCGGACGGGCCGCCGACATCATGCCGAGGCGCCCCAGTCGGGCGCCGATCAACGGGTAGAACCCCAGCAGCAGGGCGGTGGCAAAGGCCAGGATCAGTGCGAATTGCCCCAGTTCAGGGATCATGGCTGACTTCCTTTCAATTGCGCCGCGACCAGAACCGGTGCACAGGCATGAGACGGTGAGAACTGCCCTACTTCGGGGATCATTGACTATTTCCTTTCGATTGCACGATGAGACATACCGATTCGGCGGCGACACGAGGTGAACACAGGGTCAAGGCTGCCGGGATCATTGCTTGGCCCCTTGCAACTGTGCCTCGGTATATTCGGGCTTGAAGTGCATACCATTGGTGGCGTCGGCCACTTCCGGCGGCATGTAGTTCTCGTCGTGCTTGGCCAGCACCTCGAAGGCGGCCACCGTGGTCGCATCCTTGAGGGTGCCCTGGGCGACGATGCCCTGCCCCTCGCGGAACAGGTCCGGCAGGATACCATCGAACTCCACCGTCACCAGATGGCCACCGTTGTCCACCAGCTTGAAGGCCACCTTGAGGCTCTGGGGATCGCGCTGCACCGAGCCCGGTACCACCAGGCCGCCGATGCGCAGGCGCTGCCCCTCTTCCGGCTTGATCTTGTCCGGTCCCTTGCCTTCCACCAGCTCGCTCGGGGTATAGAAGAGATCGATGTTCTGGCTGAGGGCATAGAGCACCAGGCCGATCACGCTGGCGAGGCCCAGGCTGATGGCCAAAATGATGGTGAGGCGTTTCTTGCGTCTCGGGTTCATAGGGTGTTCTCCATCTGCTGGGCCGCCTTGCGACGGGCCTCGCGGGCCTGCTTGTTGCGCAATTCACCGAGCAGGTTGCGGGTTTTCAACCGGGTGGAAATGACGATGCCGACCAGGCAGAGCGCGGTCAGACCGAAAGAGAGCCAGACGTAGAAGGCGTAACCGCCCATGGCCATGAAGTCGCTGAATGAGGCAAAGTGCATGCTTACTTCTCCTGGCTGGCGATGTCGGCGACCCAGGGACGATGCCACTCCCGCATCAGGAGTTCATTCCTGAAACGCATCAGGGTCAGGGCCCCGAGGAAGGCCGCAAACGCCAATATCATGATGAGCAAGGGCCACAGCATCTCGGGGGAGATGGAGGGCTTGTCAAACTTGGTGATGGAGGCACCCTGATGCAGGGTGTTCCACCACTCCACCGAGTAGTGAATGATGGGCAGGTTGATCACCCCCACCAGCGCCAGTATGCCGGCGGCGCGCCCCGCCACCACCTTGTCGCTGAAGGCGTTGTAGAGGGCGATGACGCCAAGATAGAGAAACAGCAGGATGAGCTCGGAGGTGAGGCGCGCATCCCACACCCACCAGGTGCCCCACATGGGCTTGCCCCAGGCGGCGCCGGTGAAGAGGGCGATGAAGGTGAACACGGCGCCCACCGGGGCGATGGCCGCCACCGTCATGTCCGCCATGCGCAGTTGCCACACCAGCCCGATGAAGGCCGCCACCGCCATGGTTGAGTAGGCCCCCATGGAGAGGATGGCGGCAGGCACGTGGATGTAGATGATCCTGAAAGAGTCTCCCTGCTGATAATCAGCGGGGGCAAAGGCCAGCCCCCAGACCGTGCCTATGATGAAGGCAAGCAGGCTTGTCACGACAAACCAGGGCAGCAGGGTGCCGGCCAGCCCATAGGCGCGCTCGGGTTTGGCATAAGGGTGCAACCATTTCCACATAGCTCACGGAACCTTTCAGTTATTAATTTTTAAGTGGTGAGGGCTACCATACCCACCGGCGGGAAACATCATATCCCCCGAAAGCAATAAGCAGCCATCCCCTTGATCTATCTCAATTATATCCTTCACAAAACAGCCTCAAAAGAAGCTTTTTTGATAATCAATCAATTGACGCTGACCCGCAGTGCCGCCGAGATGGCCAGGGGCGTCAGGGTCAGGGCCCCCGCCAGCATGGCCCCCAGGATCGCGAGCTGGCCCCCGTAGGGCAACCCCATGCTCGCCGCATCGATGGCGGAGGTGGCGAAGATCAGCACCGGGATATAGAGCGGCAGCAGCAGCAGGCTGAGCAGCACGCCCCCCTTGCGCAGCCCCGCCGTCAGTGCCACCCCGACCGCCCCGAGCAGGCTCAGCACCGGGGTGCCGAGCGCCAGGGTGGCCACCACAGCCAAATAGCTCTTCATGTCCAGGGAGAGCAGGATGGCGAGCAGCGGGGAGACCAGCAGCAGCGGCAGGCCGGTCAGCAACCAGTGAGCGATCACTTTCGCCAGCGCCAGCAGCCCGAGGGGATGAGGCATCAGCATCATCTGCTCTAGGGCGCCGTCGCTGAAATCATCGCGAAACAGCCGCTCCAGGGAGAGCATGGCCGCCAGCAGGGCCGCCACCCAGATGATACCGGGGGCAATGCGTGCCAGCAGCTGGGGCTCGGGCCCGATGCCCAGCGGAAACAGGGTGATGACGATGAGGAAGAACCAGAGCGGGTTGAAGATATCGGCGCGCTGGCGCAGGGCCATCAGCAACTCGCGGTGAATAAGGTGTATGACGGCGCGCAGCATGGCTACTCCTGCAACAACGAGGTCAGCGACAGTGTCTTCAGGCGCCCCTGCATCAGGGTCAGATCCTGATGGGTGGTGAGAACCACCATGCCCCCCCGATCCGCGTGAGCCAGGAACAGCCGCTCCAGCACCCTGACCCCCTGCTTGTCGATGGCGGTGAAGGGCTCGTCGAGGATCCAGAGCGCCGGGCGCTCAGACAGCCAGAGCCTGGCCAGCGCCACCCGCCGCTGCTGCCCGGCCGAGAGCTGGCCCGCGGGATAATCCTCGAAGCCGGCGAGGCCGACCTGGGCCAGCACCTGCCAGAGATCCACGGAAGCCTCGGCCGTGCCGTGCAGCTTCTGATAGAAGGAGAGGTTCTCCAGGGGGGTCAGGGTCGCCTTGACGCCGGGCTGATGGCCCAGGTAGAGCAGGCTGGCATGGTACTCATCCCGGCAATGGCGGATGTTTTCACCGTTCCAGCACACCTCCCCCGCGAAGGGTTGGGAGAGGCCGGTCAGCAACCGCAGCAGGCTGGTCTTGCCCACTCCGTTGGGGCCTTCAATCTGCATCAGATCGCCCGAGCGCACCGCGAAGGAGAGATGTTCAAACAGGGTGCGATCTTCACGCACGCAGCTCAGATTGTTGGCTTGAAGCAGCATGGGGATGTAATCGTTGAAAATGAGGCGGCCTGCATCTTAACACAGGATCCGGAGGCGTCTTTTCAAAGATGCCAATAATCAACAGGATTTGTGGGGAAGATCGCGCACCGGCAGAAGAAGATGTGGCAGGGGGAAACTGGAGTGACCAGGCACGGGCAGAGGAAGGGGTGGCAGGGAAGAGCGGGGCGGGCTGTGCCTCCCCTCTCGGTCATGCGCTGGGGTCAGGTGCGCCCCTTGCGCAGGGAGATCAGCAACTCGGCTTCGGCCTGGGGCAACTCGCATTCGCTCATCACCTCGTCAAGATCGGCGCCAAGCTCCACCATCTTGGCGGCGCGGCTGTAGAGGCGACGCTCCGGATCCTGCAGGGTCAACTCCTGCTGGCTATCCTGGATCTTCTGCATGGCCCCTTCGGCGGATTGCAGGCGCTGACCCATGCCGATGGCACCGGTATGCAGCTCCATCATCTGCTTGCGCAGACTCTCGAGTTGCCCCTGCAGCGTCTCCATCCTGGCCTCGGACTCTCGCTGACGGCGGCGGTGACCCAGAATACCGTAGAGGGCCAGCACCAGCGCCAACAAGGACAACCCCAAGGCTGCTAATTCAATCATCAAACTGTCACCTTCCTCATCACAGGGTCCCGCTCGGCGTCAAGGTGCCGCGGGCAAATCCGGGACCGCTGTTGTATCACTTTTTGACGCGCCGTTACAGGGAGCCGATATCGTCCCACTCTTCGTCGGAGAGCAGCTTGTTGAGATCCACCAGGATCAGCAGCTGACCGTCGCGGTTGCTCACACCCTGGATGAACTTGGCGCTCTCCTCGGTGCCCACTGCCGGGGCAGCGTCGATCTCGGAGGAGCGCAGATAGACCACCTCGGCCACGCTGTCCACCATGATGCCGATCACCTGCTTCTCCGCCTCTATGATGACGATGCGCGAATTCTCGCTCACATCCCCGGCCGGCAGGCCGAAGCGGGAGCGGGTGTCGATGACAGTCACCACGTTGCCACGCAGGTTGATGATGCCCAGCACATAGTCTGGCGCACCCGGTACCGGGGCGATCTCGGTGTAGCGCAACACCTCCTGGACCTGCATCACGTTGATGCCATAGGTCTCGTTTTCCAACTGGAAGGTCACCCACTGCAGCACTTCGTCCTCGGCCAGATTCTGTGCAATATTGCGCTTCTCTGTCATCTTCTTGATCCTTGTATGAACCCGTCAACGGGTAAAATTAGCAATAAAACCATGGCGGTGCCGATGTTGTCAGCGGCCTTCAATGTTCACGCCTCGGCCAAGGAGCACCAAGAGCTCCCTGACGTGCAGCAGGGCACACATCTTCTCCTTGACCATGCCCGCCAGCCAGGGGCGTTTCCCCTCCTGATGGCGCCACTTCACCTGATCCCGATGCAGCAGTTCGGTGCCCTTCAACTGATGACAAGCCAGTCCCCAGGGTGATTCCCCCAGCATAATCAGATATTTGTACTCGTCTATCTCCAGATGCTGGCCCGGCATGACCCACTGGGCCGTGTCGACCACGTTCATCTTCTGCTCCCGGGAGGTCATGATCCCCTTGTACCAGCCCGGCTGGCCGAACAGGGAGGTCACCTCCCCCAGCTGGTGAATGCCGCCGAGCTCGGTCAGGGGTACCGCGAAGGTCACTCCGGCCACGTCGAAGAAGAGCGCCTGAAACTCGTTGCCGGTATCCAGGTTTTCCCAGGCCGCAGGGGCAGGCTCAGGTTCCGCCGCCAACGCGGGTTCGGCCAGTGCCAGGGCGACGGGCTCGGCGATCACCGGGATCACCTCGGGCGTCACCAGGGCCACCTCGACTGGCTCGGGCTCTGCCTCGACCTCGAGCTGGAAGGGCTCGACATGCACCTCCTCATGACTCAGGACATCCATCTCATCCTGCACCTGGCTCACCTGGGCGAGCAATTCGCTCAGTTGGGCCAGTCGGTTGTCGGTTTCGAGATAGGGCGCCGCCACCACCTCGGGCAAGGGGGCAGGCTGAGGCTGCAACTGCAGCACAGGGGCCGGCGGCTCGTCGTCCGGCCCTTCCCGCAGCAGGGCGTCATCGAGCAGCAGAGAGTGGAAATAGTCATCCATGGCCCGAACCTGGGTGGTCTCTCTCATGGCTTCACCTCCTGAGTCCGTTGACGCTCAAGCGCATCGAGATTGTTGAGCAGGGTCTCGTAGGCATAGGTGCCACGGCTGCCCGGTGCATAGATGGACGGGGGGATGTGCAGCAGGCTGGCATCCCGGAATTTGGTGTCGATGGGAATGACCGCATTCCACACCGCCTCCCCATACTGCTCCTTGATGGATTGCAGCGTCATCAGCGACGCCCGGGTACGCTTGTCGAACA
This sequence comes from Aeromonas sp. sif0611, assembly GCF_019218845.1. Lineage (NCBI taxonomy): Bacteria > Pseudomonadati > Pseudomonadota > Gammaproteobacteria > Aeromonadales > Aeromonadaceae > Aeromonas > Aeromonas sp. sif0611. The sequence continues at coordinate 482,954 of NZ_JAHUWU010000002.1, forward strand.
TGGTCGGGATCACGGTATAGCGGAACTTGTCCCGCTTAGATCGCTGCATGATCTCGAAGGTCTTCATCATCCGCTCCAGCCCCTTCAAGGCCAAAAACTCGGTCTGCACCGGCACCAGGATGCGATCGCAGGCCGCCAGCGCGTTGACCATCATCACCCCCAGCACCGGCGGGCAGTCGATGAGCACATAGTCATACTGATCCTGCACCCTGAGCAGGGCACGCTTGAGCACCAGCCCCATGCCTTCCCGGTTGCCCATGACCCTGTCCAGGGTCGCCAGCGTGATGGAGGCAGGCAGCAGGTGGATGTTCTCGAACTTGGTCTTGAGGGTCATCCGGTTGACCAGCTCGGCACTGGGCTTGGCCGCCTGGAACAGCTCGTAGAGGGTGCCCTCCAGCCGGTCCGAGTCAAAATCAAAATAAGAGGTCAGGGAGGCATGGGGATCGGTGTCGATCAGCAGTACCCGCTGGCCACGCTGGGCCAGAATGCCCGCCAGGGAGACGACCGTGGTGGTTTTACCGACTCCACCCTTCTGATTGGCAACCGTCCAAACAATCACTGTATCAATCCTGCCTTGTTGTTATGCGTATGCCACCACCGGGCAGCGTCACCACTCTGACGTTCTCGCTGTCGACGCTCTGTGGCGCGGCCGATGCCGGCGTCGCCGTCAGGGGTTTGGCGGGGGATGCCGGCACCCAGGCGAATCTGGAGATGGCGACCACGACCTTGCGATTCTGTAACCGCCCCTGCTCGCTGCCGTTGTCGGCGAAGGGGGAGAACTCCCCATAGGCCTCATAGGCGAGCCGCTCGGGGGCGATGCCCTTGACCACCAGGGAGCCGAGCACAGCCTCGGCGCGGGCGGCAGACAGGGTCCAGTTGGAGCGAAACATTTCGTTGTTGATCGGCTGGTTATCCGTGTAACCCCGCACCCTGACATAGTTATCGACCGGTTTCAGAATACCTGAAAGCGTATCGAGCACCGGGGCCGCATTGCTCCCCAGAAAGGCGCTGCCGCTGCGAAACAGCAGGCCGGAACTCAGCTCCACCGTCAGCCAGTTGTCATCCTTCGCCAGCTTGACCACGCCGGCCTCCACCAGGGCGCCCATGGCCTCCTGCAACTGCAGATCGATCGTCGCAAGGGCCGTGCCATCTTGCTGGATCGGGGTACCCGTGATAGGAGCGAGCGAAGGCGATGGGGAGGCCTGGCTCTCCAGCAGGGAAGACGCCGCCGACACAGGGTTGTTGAGCAGGGAGTTGCCCTGCCCCTCCAGCAAGCCGTCGCTACGCGGTACCTGGTTGAATGCCTGGGTCATGCCCTCGATGACGGCGCGGTACTGCTCCTTGTTGACGATGGCTACGGAGTAGAGCACCACGAAGAGGGCGAAGATGAGCGTCATGTAATCGGCATAGGAGACCAGCCAGCGATCGAGATGTTCTCGCCCTTGCAGGTGCAAACGATAGCGCTTGCGCATGGCTATTCCCCTTTCAGATACGCCCGTAGCCGCCGTTCAACCTGCTGGCCATTCTCCCCGTGGGCGATGGCCAGCAACCCTTCCAGCGTCATCTCCTGATAGAGACCGTGGTGGTAGTGGAATGCCCGCAGGCGATTCGCTATCGGCAGATAGAGGAGGTTGGCAAAGCCCACCCCGTAGATGGTCGCGACGAAGGCGATGGCGATGCCGGCGCCCAGGGTGCCCGGCTCCTCCAGATGAAACATGGCCTGGATGAGGCCTATCACGGCCCCTATGATGCCTATGGTCGGGCTGTAGCCCCCCATGGCCTCGAACACCCTGGCAGCGTGCTCGTTGCGCTCCTGTTCGATGTCGATGTCCGCCTCCAGCAGGCGGCGGATATCCTCGATGGAGACCCCGTCCACTATCATGGTGAGGCCCTGACGAGTGAAGGGATCGCTCTCCTCTTCGGCCTGGTTCTCCAGCGCCAGCAACCCCTGCTGGCGCGCAAACTGGGCCCAGGCCTGCAGGCGCTCGGCCTGCTGCACCAGATCCCGCTGTGGCGGAAACAGCATCCAGCGGGCTTGGGCGAGTGCGGCCAGCATGTACTTGCGGGGCGTCTGCAGGATGACGGCACCCCAGGTGCCACCGACCACGATGACGAAGGCCGGGCCATCCAGCAGGGTCAGCAGGCTGCCACCGTGCCACCACTGGGCGACGGCCACGGCAGCCAGCGCCAGCACCAGGCCGAACATGCCCATGGTCAGCGACCCAACTCGACCAGGATGCGCTGGGCAACCCTGTCCAGCGGCAGGGATTCGCTGGCGATGCCCGCCTTGGCAACCGCCTGGGGCATGCCGTAGACCACGCAGGAGGCTTCATCCTGCGCCCAGATGGTGGCGCCCTGATCCTTGAGCAGACGCGCCCCGTCCCGGCCATCGGCACCCATGCCGGTCAACACGATGGCGAGCACCTTGTCGCCGTAGATCTTGGCGGCCGAGGCGAAGGTGATGTCGACACAGGGTTTGTAGTTGACCTTGTCATTGCCCTCGATGATGCGAAGACGAGCACCGGGCCCGCGCCCTTCCAACAGCATCTGCTTGCCACCGGGGGCCAGATAGGCGTGACCAGGCCTCAGCACGTCACCGTCCTCTGCCTCCTTGACCCCGATCTGGCACAAGCCGTTGAGACGGGCGGCGAAGGCCGCGGTGAAGGTGGCCGGCATATGCTGGATTAACAAAATCGGATGGGGGAAATCTCCCGGCAGCTTGGTCAGCACGTTCTGCAGCGCCACCGGACCGCCGGTGGAGGTGCCGATGGCCACCAACTGATAGCTCTTGCCGCTGCGCTTGAAGCTGGCGGGGGCCGCGGCGGCGCGGACCGGTTCGGGCTGGCGCTCAAGAGGACGTGCCAGGGCAGCACCGAGGGCGGGACGCACCGCGGGCTCCGGCGCCCGGGGTCTGGTGGCCGCCATCAGGAAGCGCTTGCGGGCAATCTCCCTGACGCGCTGTTGCAGCAGCTTGACCGCCTCATCCTTGTCACGGGCGATGTCTTCGAACTTCTTGGGCAGAAAATCGAGGGCGCCGGCATCCAGTGCATCCAGGGTCGCCTTGGCCCCCTCATGGGTCAGCGAGGAGAACATCAATATGGGGGTTGGACACTTGGCCATGATCTCGCGCACGGCGCTGATGCCGTCGAGCACCGGCATTTCGATGTCCATGGTGATGACGTCAGGCCGCAACTGCAGCGCCTTGTCTACCGCTTCCCGGCCGTTCTGAGCCGTGTCGATCACCGTCATCAGGGGGTCCTGATTGATGATCTCGCTGACCCGGCGACGGAAGAAACTCGAATCGTCGACCACTAATACCTTGACTGCCATTGTTATTCTTTTAACTCCTTGAGCCAGTCGCTCAGTGGCGGCGGGCATAAGCCTTGAGCAGGCTGGGCACGTCCAGGATGAGGGCGATGCCGCCATCGCTGGTGATGGTGGCACCGGCCATGCCGGGGGTCCCTTGCAGCAGATTGTCCAGAGGCTTGATCACCACCTCTTCCTGACCGATGAGGTTGTCCACCACGAAGCCCACCTGCTGGGTGCCGATCTGGACGATAACCACATGGCCTGTGTCCTGACGGGCCGTCTTGCCGGCACCACGGACCAGCCACTTGTGCAGGTAGAACAGCGGGATCGCCTTGTCGCGTACTATGATGGTGAGCTGGCCGTCCACCACGTTGGCCTTCTTCAGATCCAGGTGGAAGATTTCGTTCACGCAGCCCAGCGGCAGGGCAAAGGTCTGTTCACCCACTTCCACCATCAGGGTCGGCAGTATGGCCAGGGTCAGGGGCACCTTGATCTCGAGGCGGGTGCCCTTGCCCCAGGTCGAATCGATGTGCACCGAGCCATTGAGGCTGACGATGCTGGTCTTCACCACATCCATGCCGACGCCACGGCCCGAGATGTCGGAGATCTCGGACTTGGTGGAGAAGCCGGGGGCGAAGATCAGGTTGTAGGCGTCGTTGTCGCTCATGCGCGCCGCGCTGTCGGCATCGAGCACACCACGGCTGATGGCGATGGCTTTGAGCTTCTCCGGATCCATGCCAGCGCCGTCATCCTCGATGCAGAGCAGGATATGGTCACCCTGCTGAGAGGCGCTAAGGGTGATGGTGCCCTGGCGGGGCTTGCCCGCCTTCTCCCGCACGTCCGGCATCTCGACCCCGTGGTCGCAGGAGTTGCGCACCAGGTGAACCAGGGGATCGGCCAGGGCCTCCACCAGGTTCTTGTCGAGATCCGTCTCTTCACCCACCATCACCAACTCGATATCTTTTTTGAGGGTGCGGGCGAGATCGCGCACGACGCGGGGGAAGCGGCCGAAGACTTTCTTGATAGGTTGCATGCGGGTCTTCATGACCGCGCCCTGCAGATCAGCGGTCACCACATCCAGGTTGGCCACCGCCTTGGACATCTCTTCGTCATTGCTGGCGATACCGAGGCTCACCAGGCGGTTTCGCACCAGCACCAGTTCCCCCACCATGTTCATGATGACGTCCAGGGTCTTGGTATCCACCCGCACCGTGGTGTCGTTTTGCACCGCACTGCTCTCGGGGGCCGCCTGCTTGGCAGGGGAGGGTGCCGGGGCCGGTTTGGCCGGCGCAGGGGCGGGTTTGGCGGGAGCGGCGCTGGCAGCGACCGGCGCCTTGGGCGGGGTCACAGGCGCGGCGGGTGCCTTGGGCTCGGGAGCCGGTGCAGCCGCCATGCTGTGCTGGGGCGCCTGGCCACGGCCATGCAATTCATCCAGCAGGCGTTCGAACTCGTCGTCGTCGATGAGCTCGTCCACCTCTTTTTGTACCGATTGCAGCGGGGAAAGATCAGGGGCACCGCCGTGCTGGCCCTGGCCGTGCAGCTGATCGAGCAAGGCCTCGAACTCATCGTCCGTGATGTCGCCCGAGCCGCTCAACACGGGGGCGGCAGACACCGTCGGCGCCTTGCCGGCACCGTGCAGTTCATCCAGCAGGCGCTCGAATTCGTCGGCGGAGATCTCGTCGATGGAGCCGCCACCGTTGACGGCAACAGGCGCACTCTCGGCGACGATGACGGGTTCGGGTTCAGGCTCGGGTTCTGGCTGCTGCGGGGCGGCAACACTGGCGGTACGCAGTTGCTCCTGCCCTTCGGGTTTGCACAACTCGTGCAGATCGTGCAGCAGATCGGCAGAGGCCGGGCTGGTCGGCTCCCGGTTCTGCACCTGGGCAAACATGACGTTGATGGCATCAAGGGCCTGCAAAATGACATCCATCAGCTCGGCACTGAGGGTTCGCTTGCCGTTGCGCAGCATGTCGAACAGGTTCTCGGCACCGTGGCAGACGTCCACCAGCTCGGTCAGGGAGAGGAAACCCGCTCCCCCCTTGACGGTATGGAAGCCGCGAAAGATGGCATTCAACAGATTCTTGTCATCGGGCCGCTTTTCCAAGTCGACCAGTTGTTCAGACAACTGTTCCAATATTTCTGATGCTTCGACCAAAAAGTCTTGCAGTATGTCTTCATCAACTTCGAAGGCCATGCGTCACTCCATTAGAATCCCAGGCTAGACAGCAGATCGTCCACATCATCTTGACCATTGACCACATCGGACCTTGTCTGCGGGTTCATGATGGGGCCTTCTGCCTCGATGCCGCTCGCTGGCAGGCTGCGCGCCGAATTCTCGATGACGGCCTCACCAAACATGGTCAGCATCTCTATCAACTTTGTTTCAACTTCCTGCACCAGCTTGATCACCTTGCGGATCATCTGACCGGTCAAGTCCTGGAAATCCTGAGCCATCAGGATTTCAGTCAGCAGTTGTCGTAACTTATCGGCATCCGTCTCCGAAGCCTTAATAAAATCATTCAGTTGATGGCAGAGTGCCTTGAACTGGCCCAGTTCAAGATCCCGGCTCATCAAGGCATTCCAATTGGGCATCACCAGCTGAATGTTGTCATTGAGCCGATCGGCGATGGGAAGGCTGGCCTCTACCGCATCCATGGTGCGATTGGCCGCCTTGTCCGTCATGTCGATGACATAGCTGAGACGCTCCCGGGCATCCGGGATCTCGTGGGTGGCCAGGTCGGGGATCCTGGGATCCAGGCGAAAATCTTGCAGTGAGTTGTGTAACTGACGGGTCAGCTGCCCCACCTTGTCAAACAGGGCCGCCGCATTGGGGGCGCACACATCGGCGAGGATGGTATCGGCCTGTTCAAACTCTTCTCGCTCCAGGTGGGCAACCAGCATCCTTGCCTGTTCAAGCGAGATCATGGCACTCGTTTTGGCCTTCATCCCTGCCGCTCCTTAGCCGATTCGTTCAAAGATCTTGTCGAGCTTCTCTTTGAGGGTGGCGGCAGTGAACGGCTTGACGATATAGCCATTGACCCCCGCCTGGGCGGCTTCGATGATCTGCTCGCGCTTGGCTTCCGCAGTCACCATCAGTACCGGCAGGTGCTTGAGTTTGTCATCGAGACGGATCGCCTTGAGCAGGTCTATGCCCTGCATGCCGGGCATGTTCCAGTCGGTGACCACGAATTGATAATCGCCGTTTTTCAACATCGGCAGGGCCGTGTTGCCATCGTCTGCTTCATGGGTATTGTTATATCCCAGGTCACGCAGCAAGTTCTTGATAATCCGGCGCATCGTTGAAAAATCGTCGACGATGAGGATTTTCATGTTCTTGTCCAAAATTCCCTCCTAAATAGCCGCCAAAACGGCTCACTTACATGATGCAGATCGCAGGTTTTATGGTGCGGATTATGCCTTAGAGTTGCGTTCCAGTGTAGCCAGTACAACCACTTATAAATTCCAATCTCTCAGACGGGCCCGCAGCCTGTGCATGGCCTGGCTATGGATCTGGCTCACCCGAGACTCGCTGACGCTCAGGACTTCCCCGATTTCACGCAAGTTCAGCTCTTCGTCGTAATACAGTGACAGCACCAGGGCTTCCCGTTCGGGCAGGCGGGCGATGTGTTCGGCCAGGGCGCCCTGAAAGCGCTCGGCCGCCAGATCGTCGAAGCCGCCGTGACCGCTGGCGTCATCGGGATGCCCTATCACATCCTCGCTGACCCCGAGATCCTCGATGCCGATGATCTTGCCGCAGGAGACATCCTGCAGCATGGCATGGTATTCACCCAGGGAGACCCCCATGTTGGCGGCCACCTCGGTGTCTCTGGCATCCCGGCCATGGGCCTGCTCCACGTTCTCGATCGCCTCGGCGATGGCACGGCTGTTGCGATGCACCGAGCGGGGCACCCAGTCCCCGCGGCGGATCTCGTCGAGCATGGCGCCGCGGATGCGGATGCCGGCATAGGTTTCAAAGCTGGCGCCCTTGCTGCCGTCAAAGTTGCGGGAGGCTTCGAGCAGCCCAATCATACCTGCCTGGATCAGGTCATCCAGCAAGACACTGCTTGGCAGGCGAGCCAATAAATGCTGGGCAATCCGCTTGACCAGGGGAGCGTGACGCTCCACCAGCACGTAGGAATCCTGATGACGCAAGTATGCTTGGGCTTTATTCACGGGAGTCTTCCTGTGCTATGACCGGCTTTTGCAATAAATTTTCCAGGAAAAATTCTAGGTGTCCCCCCGGTTGGTTCGGGATGGGCCAGCTCGCCGCCTTGTTCGCCAGGGCACGGAATGCCAGGGAGGCGGGCGACTTGGGGAACGCCTCGACGATCAGCTTCTGCTTGCGCACCGCGGCCCGCAGGTTGGTGTCGTAAGGCACGCAGGCCACCAGCTCCAGGGAGGTATCCAGGAAGCGGTCGGTGACCCGGGTCAACTTGGCGAAGAGCTCCTGTCCCTCGCGCAGGGAGCGCACCATGTTGGCCACCACCTTGAAGCGGAACACCCCGTGATCCTTGGAGAGGATCTTGATGAGGGCATAGGCATCGGTGATGGAGGTAGGCTCGTCGCAGACCACCACCATGATGTCCTGGGCCGCACGGGTGAAGCTCAGCACCATGTCGGAGATCCCCGCCGCCGTGTCCACCAGCAGCACGTCTACCTGGGTCTTCATCTCGCTGAAGGCGCGGATGAGCTCGGCATGTTGCACCGGCGACAGCTCGACCATGGACTGGGTGCCCGAGGTGGCCGGCACTATCATCATGCCGTAGGGCCCCTCGACGATGATGTCGTCTATGGTGCACTCCCCCGCCAGCACATGGGAGAGGTTGCGGTGCACCCGCAGCCCCAGCATGACGTCGACGTTGGCCAGACCAAGGTCGGCATCCAGCACCAACACCCGCTTGCCCTGGGCGGCCATGGCTCCCGCCACGTTCAGGGTCACGTTGGTCTTGCCAACGCCCCCCTTGCCTCCAGACACGGCGATCACTTTCACTCGATTGTTTTGACGCATTTTGCGCAGACCACTCGCCTGATCCATATACATGTTACTCATAAAACTCCGAATCTTCGGCCTCGCCAAAGCCTGAACCCCAGAAGTAAGGGTCTTCTGTTTCCCGCTCCAGCGAGCCCATGGCCGCGCCAACCAGCAGCGCCGCATTGGCAACTTGAATATCTTCCGGCACCCGCTGTCCATCTGTGATGTAGCTGATGGGCAGGGCGTTCTGAATGCATACGTTAATCACTTCACCCAGATTCAGGCTCTCGTCGAGCTTGGTCAGGATGCACCCGGAGAGCGGAATGCGCCTGAAGTGATCCACCGCCTCCTGCATCACCCGGCGCTGGGAGGTGGCCGACATGACCAGGTAGCTGCGAATGCGCACCTTGGCATTCTTGACCAGGGTGTCGAGCTGCTCGGTCAGACGGATATCCCGCTGCCCTACCCCGGCGGTATCGATGAGCACCAGCCGGCGGTTGCGGAACTGATAGAGCGCATTGGCGAGCTCCTCGGCATCGCGCACCTGACGCACCGGGCAACCCATGATGCGACCATAGGTCTGCAGTTGTTCGTGGGCCCCGATCCGGTAGTTGTCCGTTGTGATGAGAGCCACCTGCTCGGCGCCATACTTCATGGCAAAGCGAGCCGCCAGCTTGGCGATGGTGGTGGTCTTGCCCACCCCGGTCGGGCCGAGCAGGGCCACGGCACCGCCCTGGCGCAAGATGTCGTCTTCGCTGATCTTGAGCTGGGCCGTCAGTACCTCGGCCAGCTGGGCCATGGCCTGATGGATGGGCATGTCTTCCGGGATAAGCCCGGCAAGCTGATCGGCGAAAGCATCGTCGAACCCCATCTTCTTGAGTTCCTTGATGAGCAGCGCCCGCATCGGCTCGCGGCGCTCCACCTCCTGCCACATCAGACCGGAGATCTGGTGCTCGAGCAGCTTGCGAATGCTGGCCATCTCCTTGCGCATCCCCTCCATCTCCTGATCCCGAGGCGCGGACTGGGCAGCACGGGGGCCGGGGGCCGGGCGCGCCTTCGGCTTGGCGGGTTCGGGGGCTGCGCCCCACTGGCCCTGTTCGGCCAGGGTTCTGGGTGCGCTGGCGGCCGCAGCCAGTCCGGCGGACTGGGTGCCGGCACCGCCATTGGCGGGCCAGGAGGCAGCGGCAGGACTACCGTTGCCCGTCCCATTGGCAGACCATGACCCCGGGGCGGCATTGCCGCCCGCCGGGTTGGCCGGGTTGAGCTTCTGCTGGCGTGCCAGCAGGGCCGCCAGGGTATCGGCATAGTATTCGTTCTGCTCCTTGGGGGGAGCCGAGCGCGTCATCTGCTTGCCCGCAGACGAGATATTGACGCTCTCATCGTTCAACTGACGGCGAACCGGCGCATCTTTAGGTCCAGGCACCTGGGACTGATAATCGACGGCCGCGACTATCTCCACCCCACCGGTGACCTTTTTGTTGGACATGATGACGGCATCCGGCCCGAGAGTCTCCTTGACCTCGGCCAGCGCCGTGCGCATGTCTTTGGCAAAAAACCGCTTAATCTTCACCCGTCATCTCCGCTAACTAGCCCTGTCCTACCGCACTGACGATGCGGATCTGCTTGTCATCAGGCACTTCCTGATAAGACAGGACGCGTAATCCAGGAATGGCATTCTTGACAAATTTCGCCAGGGTATTGCGCAATATCCCCGATGTCAGAAGCACGGCCGGCTGGCCTTCCAGTTCTTGTCGTTGAGTGGCTTCCACCAGGGAGCGCTGCATCCGCTCCGCCAGTCCCGGTTCGATACCGGCGCCATCTCCCCCACCTGCTTGCAGGGATTGATGCAATATGCGTTCCAGTTCTGGTGAAAGGGTGATCACCGGCAGTTCGGGCTCTGGGCCGGCAATCTCCTGCACGATCAGCCTGCGCAGGGCGATACGGCAGGCGGCGGTCAGCACTTCCGGGTCAGGACTGCGTGGTGCATATTCCACGAGGGTCTGCAGGATAGTGCGCATATCGCGAATTGGCACGCCTTCATTGAGGAGATTTTGCAATACCTTCACCAGGTTGCCCATGCTGATCACCTCAGGAACCAACCCTTCCACCAGCTTGCTCTGATGCTTCCCTATCATGTCCAGCAGTTGCTGCACCTCGTCGTGACCCAGCAGCAGGGCGGCATGGTTGGAGAGGATCTGGCTCAGGTGGGTGGCCACTACGGTGGCCGCGTCCACCACGGTATAGCCGAGAGTCTGGGCCTGGGAGACCTGATCCTTGGCGACCCAGACCGCCTCCAGCCCGAACGCGGGATCCTGGGTCGCGATGCCCTGGATCTGGCCAAACACCTGGCCCGGGTTGATGGCCATCTCCTTGTCGTGATAGACGGTGGCCTCGCCGGTGCTCACCCCCATCAGGGTGATGCGGTACTGGTTGGGGGCGAGATCCAGGTTGTCGCGGATGTGTACCGCAGGCACCAGGAAGCCGAGCTCCTGGGAGAGCTTCTTGCGCACCCCCTTGATCCGGTTGAGCAGCTCGCCCCCCTGGTTCTTGTCCACCAGCGGGATGAGCTGATAGCCCACTTCCAGACCGATGATGTCCACCGGCATCACGTCGTCCCAGCTCAGGTCCTTCGGCTCGAGCGGGGCATCGCCCTGGGCCGGCAGGAGTTCACCGCTCGCCACCCTGGCCTTGTTCAGTTTCTCCCGACGCAGCAACCACCAGGCTCCGGCCGCAGCCACCGCTCCCAGGCTCAGGAAAGCCAGGTGCGGCATGCCGGGCACGCTGCCCATCATCAGCAGGATGCCAGCGGAGATCACCAGCGCCTTGGGGTTCTCGAACAGCTGGCCGAGTACCGCCGTGCCCATGTCCTGATCGGTATTTTGACGGGTGACTATGATGGCCGCGGCGATGGAGAGCAGCAGGGACGGGATCTGGGCCACCAGGCCGTCACCGATGGCCAGCAGGGTGTAGATCTGGGCCGCTTCACCGAAGCTGAGCTGGTGCTGCATCATGCCGATGATGAAGCCACCGATGATGTTGATGAAGAGGATCATGATGCCGGCGATGGCATCCCCCTTCACGAATTTGGAGGCACCGTCCATGGAGCCGTAGAAGTCCGCTTCCTGGGTCACGTCCTGACGGCGCTTCTTGGCCTCTTCCTGGTTGATGAGGCCGGCGTTCAGGTCCGCATCGATGGCCATCTGCTTGCCGGGCATGGCATCCAGGGTGAAGCGGGCACTCACCTCGGAGATCCGGCCCGCCCCCTTGGTGACCACCACGAAGTTGATGATCACCAGGATCATGAAGACGATGATGCCCACCGCATAGTTGCCGCCGATCACCACGTTGCCGAAGGCCTCGATCACATGGCCCGCCGCCGCACTGCCGTTGTGGCCTTCCAGCAGCACCACCCGGGTGGAGGCGACGTTGAGTGCCAGCCGCAGCAGGGTCGCTATCAGCAGGACGGTGGGGAAAGCGGCAAACTCCAGCGGCCGGCGGGTATAGACAGCCACCAGCAGCACCACGATGGAGAGGGCGATGTTGAAGGAGAACAGGATATCCAGCATCAGCGGCGGTATGGGGAGTACCACCATGCCGAGGGAGGCGAGCACCAGCAACGGGGTCCCGATCCCCTTGCTGAGCAACCATCTGTACTCTTTGAAACGGCTCACTCCAGCCTTGAATCCCATCGTTCTTCTCGATTTACCACTGCCGATGCCGAATTAAAGCAAATATCAAGCCAATTACCCAACCAATTGATCTATATGAATTTTATTTTGATGCTGTCAGAAGTCCGTCGGAGGACACATTCGGGTAGCTTGATGGGGAGCAAGGTGTTGCCAGCAAATCCCGTTGGAATGAGCAGAGCCGTGGCAAACAGGGCGGGAGCGAGGTTAGTTGCGATAGTCCGGTGGCGTGGTGGACAGACCCCGGCGACGGGAACAGCCAACGTTTCAGAGCACAGACTACTTGCGATAGTCCGGTGGCACAGTGGACAGATCCCTGGCGATCATGGGTAACCAGCCACCCTCAGCTGAACACCAAACTACTTGCGATATTCCGGCGGAATGGGGAGATCCCTTGCGACCGGAGTCGGACGGCGGCCACGGCCACGGCGGAACTTCTTGAGCTGATAGACGTAGGCCAGCACCTGGGCCACGGCGGCAAACAGCCCCTCGGGGATCTCCTGACCAATCTCGGTGGCGTGGTAGATGGCCCGGGTCAGCGGCGGCGAGGACATCACGGGGATGTCGTATTCCCGCGCTATCTCCCGGATCTTCATCGCCACCTCGTCCACCCCCTTGGCCAGTACCTTGGGGGCGGCACCGGGCTTGCCCGCGTCGTACTTCAGGGCCACCGAGTAGTGGGTCGGGTTGGTGATGATGACGTCCGCCTTGGGCACATCCCCCATCATGCGGCGCATCGCCATCTGCATCTGCAACTGGCGTATCCGTCCCTTGACCTCGGGCTTGCCCTCGCTGTCCTTGAACTCGTCCTTGATCTCCTGCTTGGTCATCTTGAGCTGGCGATTGTGGTTCCAGGTCTGGAACGGCACGTCGATGGCAACGATGGGGATCAGGGCGCAGCAGAGGATGATCAGCATCCACAGCAGCAGGTCCAGCGCATCTATAATGCCGCCGGGGAAGCCCTCGAGGGAGAGATTGAGCAGGTGATTGAACTGGCTCGACAGCATCCACCAGGCGAACAGGCTGATGAACACCACCTTGGCGATGGACTTGACGAGCTCCACCAGGGACTGCACCCCGAACATCCTCTTCAAACCATTCAAAGGGCTCAGCTTGCTCCATTTGGGCAGCATGGCCTCGGAGGAGAAGTTCATCCCCCCCAGCAGGGTGTTGCCCACGAAGGCGGCGATGGTCACCAGCAGGAACAGCAGGCCGAGAGGTTGCAGCAGCTCCCACAGCAGGGTGGGCAGCATGACCCCCATGGCGTTGGGGTCGAAGGCCTGATCCCGGTCCAGGGTAAAACCCATGGTGAGCACCTTGACCATGGCACCAGCCAGACTCTCCTTGATCATCAGCAAGCCGAACACGGTCGCCAGCAGGACGCTGGCGGTCCCCAGCTCCTTGGAGCGTGCAATCTGCCCTTTTTCCCGGGCCTGTTGCAGTCGTTTGCCCGTGGGTTGTTCGGTACGTTCCTGATCGGTATCAGCCATGCTGACCTCCGACTGACTGGCCGCTGTCGATCAGCCAGCCAATAGCATGGCCTGGTTGTTCGGTGCCGTTGACCTGATCGGTATCAATGAGATGCAGTCCCCCGACTGACTGGACGTTGTCGATCAGCCAGCCAATAGCATGGCCTGGTTGTTCGGTGCCGTTGACCTGATCGGTATCAATGAGATGCAGTCCCCCGACTGACTGGCCGTTGTCGATCAGCCAGCCGATAGCATGGGCTGGTTGTTCGGTGCCGTTGACCTGATCGATATCAATGAGATGCCGTCTCCCGACTGGCCGGTAACTGTCGAGCAGCTCGGTATCAACCATGCTGGCCCCCCAGGCACTGGACCTGGATAAGCTCGCAGCTGGTCTCCTGAACGCGCTCCCAGAGGGCGTCGAAGTGCCCCATGAAGCCGCCTATGGTGAGCCAGAGGATGAAGAGGCCCGACATCATGCTGACCGCAAAGCCGATGCTGAAGATGTTGAGCTGGGGGGCCGCCCGGGTCATGACCCCGAACGCGAAGTTGATGAGCAGCAGGGCTATGATGGCCGACAGCGCCATCACCAGGGAGGCCTGGTACATGACGCCGAGGAAGCTCACCAGGCTGCGGATGGCGGGCAGGCTGAGCCCGCTGTCCGAGACCGGCAGAGTCTCGAAGCTCAGCACCACCATCCTGATCATCAGGAGGTGCCCATCCACCGCCAGGAACACCAGGGTCGCCAGCATCAGGTAGAACTGGCCCACCACGGGGGCAGACTGGCCGTTCATGGGATCCACCAGGGTGGCGAAGCCCAGACTGGTCTGCATGGCGATGATCTGGCCCGCCATCACGAAGCTTTCCAGCAGAAACTGGGTCATGAGGCCGAGCGCTATGCCGATGAGCAGCTGCTGCCCCAACACCAGGAAGCTGCCGACGGAGAACAGCTCCACCTTGGGCATGGGGGGCAGCAGGGGGGCGATGATGAAGGTGATGGCGAGCGCCAGTCCCATGCGAACGTTGGCAGGAGCCAGCCGGCTGCCGAACACCGCCATCACCATCAGCAGGCTGCTCACCCGGGCAAGCGGCCAGAGCACGGACGCCAGCCACTCCATGATCACCGCAGTGGTATAGCTCATGCCGCCGCTCCAAAAGCCGTGGGACGGGTCGTCATCGGCAGCCTGATGGTCGCTAATGCCGACATAGGCATCAGCCGACCACCTCGGGGATCTGGCTCACCATCAGCTGGAAGAAGTCCATCAGGCTCTGCAAGCCCCAGTGGGCGCCAGCCCCCAGGGCCAGCAGGGTGACCACGAGACGGGGCAGGAAGCTCAGGGTCTGTTCGTTGATGGAAGTGGCGGCCTGAAAGATGGCGACCACCAGCCCCACCATCAGGCTCGGCAGGATCACGGCGCACACCATGATGGTCACCAGCCAGAGCGCTTCACGGAATACGTCGACAAAGGTTTCCGGACTCATCTTATCGGCTCCTTTCCATTGACCGGCTTACCCCGCCCCCAGCCCGAAGCTGGTGGCCAGGGAGCCCAGGATCAGGTTCCAGCCATCCACCATGACGAACAGCATCAGCTTGAACGACAGGGAGACCAGGATTGGAGGACAACCTCATCACCCTGCCCCCAGCCCGAAGCTGGTCGCGAGCGACCCCAGGATCAGGTTCCAGCCATCCACCATGACGAACAGCATCAGCTTGAACGGCAATGAGACCAGCATAGGCGACAGCATCATCATCCCCATGGCCATCAGTATGCTCGCCACAACCAGATCGATGACCAGGAAGGGCAGAAACAGCATGAAGCCTATCTGGAACGCGGTCTTGAGCTCGCTGGTGACGAAGGCCGGGATCAGCACCCGCAGCGGCACATCCGCTGGCTCGGCCACCTGCACGTTCGCTATCTCCATGAAGGTGTTGAGATCCTTGACCCGGGTCTGGGCCAGCATGAACTGGTGGATGGGCAGCTCGGCCTTCTCCAGCGCCTCCTTGGGCCCTATGGTCTCCGCCAGATAGGGCTGCAGCGCCTCCTCGTTGATGCGATCCAGCACCGGCGACATGATGAAGAAGGACATGAAGAGGGCGATGCCGATCAGCACCTGGTTGGACGGGCTCTGCTGCAGGCCTATGGCCTGTCTGAGGATGCCGAGCACCACGATGATCCGGGTGAAGGAGGTCATCATGATGACAATGGCCGGCAGGAAGGAGAGCGCGGTCATCAGCGCCAGCACCTGCAGGGTCAGGCTGTACTCCTGACTGCCATCCGCCATGGTCTTGACGGTCAGCGCCGACATGCCGTCCTGGGCCATCGCCAGGGGCGACAGCAGCACGGCCAGCAGGCTCAGGCACCCGATCCAGTTAACTTTTTTCATGCTTGCCCATCAATTTGCCGAGCTGCTGGGAGAACGCCTGGGGCTGACGCTCGTCCAGGGGCTCTTCCAGGCGATAGAGGAAGTTGACCTGCTGCGGCGTCACCCCGATGAGCAGCTGTTGATCGCCCACCTTGACCACCATCAGCTTCTCCTTGTACCCGAGCGGCAGGGTGGCGATGATCTTCATCTGGCCGCCCCCCATCACTTGCGCAAGCTTGCTCTTCTTGAGCAGGAAACCCAGCACCAGGATGAGGCCGATCACCATCAGGCTGGAGAGCAGCCAGGAGGTGATACTGGGGGAATTGGCCCCCTCTGCCAGCACCGGGGCGGCGAACAGTATCAGAGCGAGAGCACGGATCATTTGAGTTTCTTAATGCGCTCTATCTGGCTGATGACGTCGGTCAGGCGAATCCCGAACTTGTCGTTCACCACCACCACCTCGCCGTGGGCGATCAGGGTGCCGTTGACCAGCACGTCCAGGGGCTCGCCCGCCACCCGATCCAGCTCCACGACAGAACCCTGGTTCAGTTGCAGCAGGTTGCGGATGCTGATCTGGCTGCGTCCCACTTCCATGGCTATGGTCACCGGGATGTCCAGAATGGTGTCCAGCTTGCGCCGCTCCTCGGCGCTGATGGGGGCGTCGTCTCTCAGCTCTTCCAGGGGGGCGGGCTTGGCCTCGGCCGTCACCTGCTCTTCCAGCGCGGCAGCCCAGGCGTCAGCCATCAGATCCTGCTCGTCATCGGTTCCGCTCATCTTCACTTCCTCATGCTGCTTCGTGACCCTGGTCGCAGGCGACGGGTCTATTAGGGCTGTTTATCGGCGATGCTGCGTTCGAGCTCTTCCAGCTCGGCCTCGCCATCGATGCGCACGCCCCCCCGGGTCACCAGATGCATCTCTGTCTTGACTCCGTCAGGGCGCTTGATTTTATCCACTATCTTGAGCGCCACGTTCTCCTTGGTGCGCCCCATCTTGGCGTGGAAGGTGGGCAGGTCCTCCACGAAGACCAGCAGGTTCTCCGGCATCTCCACCGGGATGATGTCGCCCGGTTGCAGCTCCATCAGCTCGCGCAGGGTCAGCTCCGTCTCCAGCAGCTTGGCCTTGAGCTCCACCTTGACGTCCATGATCTCGTCGCGCAGGGCCTTGCTCCAGCGCACGTCGGTGTCCCCCTTGTCGCTCTGCACCCCGGCATCGAGCAACTCGCGGATGGGTTCGAGCATGGAGTAGGGCATGGCCACGTGGAAGTCGCCGCCGCCGCCATCCAGCTCGATGTGGAAGGAGCTCACCACTATCACCTCGGTGGGACTGACGATGTTCGCCATGGCCGGGTTCACCTCCGAGTCGAGGTATTCGAAGCCCACGTCCATCACCGGCGCCCAGGCATCCTTGTAGTCCTCGAACACCAGCTTGAGCAGCATCTGGATGATGCGCCGCTCGGTGGGGGTAAACTCGCGCCCCTCGATCTTGGCGTGGTAGCGGCCGTCGCCGCCGAAGAAGTTCTCTACCAGGATGAAGACGAGGCGCGCTTCCATGGTGATGAGCGCCGTCCCCTTGAGGGGGCGGAAGCGCACCATGTTCAGGCTGGTCGGCACGAACAGGGTGTGCACGTACTCGCCGAACTTGAGCATCTGCACGCCGTTGATGGAGACCTCGGCAGTGCGCCGCATCATGTTGAACAGGCTGATGCGCATGTGACGGGCGAATCGCTCGTTCACCAGCTCCAGGGTCGGCATGCGGCCACGGACGATGCGGTCCTGGGAGGAGAAGTCAAACTGGGCGATACCGGGATCCCCGGCCGCCCCTAGTTCTTCCTCTTCGACATCATCGACACCGTGCAGCAGGGCATCAATTTCGTCCTGACTTAACAGATCGCTCACGCTTCACCTTTCATTGCATGACAAAGCCGGTAAACAGCACTTGTTCGATTACGGGGGAAGAGACCAGATCCTTCAGGACCCGGCGACACTCTTCCAGTGAATCCTGACGCAGCTTCTCCTTGCCCTCGAAGGTCATCAGCTGCTCGGCAGTGGCCGCGCTGAAGACCCGCAGCAGGGTCCCTTCGATCAGGGGAATATTCTGTTTGGCCAGGGTCTCGTCAGCGGCCCCGCGCACCATCAGCTGGATCTTGATCTGCACCAGCCGATCCCGTTGCCCGCCCGCCACGTTGAACACGAAGGGGCGCGGCATTCCCACATAGAGGGAGGGCTGGGGCGCACTGGCTTCGGGCTTGGCCTCGGCCGTGTCGGCCGCCGGCTCGTCCGAACCGGCAAACATGAACCAGGCACCGGCCCCGCCGCCACCCAGGAGGATGACGACCAGGGCGACTATCATGATCAGCTTCTTTTTCTTGGCCGCCGCCGGGTCCTTCAGCGTCAGTTCGTTATCGTCTGCCATCCCTTGTCCACCCTAGTCTCAAACTTGTTCGGTATCATAAACTTACTCGGGCAGGCATCAAGCATAGAAATCAATTCCGGCATCGTTTGTCGATTCCACCAGCAGACTCAGGGTACGGGTCGCATGTTCCCCCTCACCCTGGCCGTTGCCGCCAAAGGAACCGTTCCCCTGCTGACCCCGTTGCTCCTGACCATTGAAGGTGGACTGACCCTGGGATTGTTGCTGTGATGGCTGCCCCTGGTGCTGCGCCTGTTGTTGTACCTGAGTCTGGCCAAGCTGTATCCCCTGCCCTGCCAGCATGTCTCTGAGCCTCGGCATGGCCTGCTCCAGCATCTCCCGGGTCTGGCCATGCTGCACCACGAAGTGGACATTGGCCTGGCTATCCGCCCCCATCTGGATCTGGATCTTCATCTTGCCAAGGCCAAGGGGGTCTAGCTGGATCTCCGCCTGTTGCAGCTTGTCCGCCAGCATCAGGTTCACCTTCTGGTGCAACTGGGCCGGTGCCTCCGGGGTGGCCAGCTTGAGGTGCGGCAGGCTCTGGGGTTCCCGCCGCGCGCTCACCTCGGCCGCCGGCTTGCCATCGCTGGTCTGGGTCTGCTGCAGCGGCTGGCTTCCCTCGCTCGGCTCGGTACCCCCGACTTCCATCCCGAGCTGCTTGCTCAGCTCATCGAGCTTGGGTTTCTGCGACGGCGGCCTGAGAGTCGCAGCGACTCCAACGGCTACTGTCGGTTCGGCCTCCATCTGCTGGATGCCGGCCGACAGGGCCGTCAGCGAGGCTTGCGGCCCCTGGGATTCGTGACGCGCCAGCGTCTGCTGGGGCGCCGTCAGCACGGGTTCCGGGTCCGCAGCCCTGGCCAGGGGAGCGGCACTGTGGGCCGCGCCAGTGCTTGCATCGGGTTTGCTCACCCCCGTCGTCTGCGCTGGGCTGGACTCTTGTTCCGGCTGTTCCGGCGCAGCCATGCGAGGCTTGCTGCCATCCTCAGTCGCGGCATCCGTGCTGGCCTCAACGCCATCAGTCACGCCAGCGTCCATCCTGACCAGCCCTTCACCCAAGGCCTTGGCCGCACCGGCCTGCACGGCATGAGGCGTTTGTGCGCCAACACCATTGACCGCGGCCTCCGAGGCCATCTGTTTCTGGGGCTCGCCTGTCACCTGGGCCGCTGCGATCCGTGGCTCGGTGGTTTGTGAGGTGGCGACCACCTTGGCCAGCAGGGCGGCGCGCTCTTCGCCAGACAAGGGGAGCACAGTCGGTTTCGATGATGCAGGCTCGGGATCGACCGGCGTGCCTGCATCCACGGCTACATCCTCCAGCTGGTTTATCGGCAGGGCGTTGGCGGAGGCAGCGTCTTCCAGCCGGTTTATCGACAGGGCGTTGGCGGTGGCGGCGATGGCCTGAGCCCCCTTGCCGGGTTCATTCGTACTGCTTTCCTTGTTCGCAAGAGCGGACACCTGGGTGCAATTCCCCTCGCCCGCTTGTTGCAACAGCGCCTGCTGTGTGGCGATCTCTCGCCCTGCAGCGCCCGGTGTCGGGGCAGGCTTGCCGCCGTCGGTCAACGACGGCGACTCGGGCGGCAAGTCATTGCCGTCGGTGGCCACGGGCAGTGCCTGCGTCACCGGAGCGGCGGCAGGCAGAGTCAGGCTGGTGTCCTGGCGCAGGGAGGCCTGCAGCTGCTGCAGAAAATCGTCGGGGGGAAGATCTGTCTCGCTGGCCTTTGCCTTGTCGGCTTTGTGCTGGGTGCTCGAGGTAGCCTCTTCGGCCACCGCCAAAGATTTGGCATCCGGGGCGAGTGCGGTGAGCGCGTCGTCGCTCACGGGAGTGGCGACGGCGCCCTTGTCGACCAGCTGCGCCAGGGCCATGGCATCGGCAAAGGCAGCCTTGCTGTCCCCCTGCAGCGGCTCGGTCCCTTCCTGGGTGAGGCCCGGGAGGGTGATGCCACTGTCGGCA
The DNA here is from genome assembly GCF_019218845.1 of Aeromonas sp. sif0611. Taxonomy (NCBI): domain Bacteria; kingdom Pseudomonadati; phylum Pseudomonadota; class Gammaproteobacteria; order Aeromonadales; family Aeromonadaceae; genus Aeromonas; species Aeromonas sp. sif0611. Next base: position 503,108 of record NZ_JAHUWU010000002.1, read on the forward strand.
GGGGTGGCCTGAGTCGCGGCCTTGATCAACTGGGTCTGTATCATGCTGGGATCCCTGACGACAATCCGGTGTGGTGGCCGCACGGCCAGCAGGCAGGTGCGGCGTCTTAGCCTGTGTTGGCAATAGAAAGCAAGTTACAGGCCAGAATGGTGATAGCGTCGCAGGATGGCGTAATCGTCCAGCATCTTCTGCTCCTGACGCTGGGCCTTCAGCTGAGCTCGCCCCGCCTGCTTCTCGAGCAGCAGCTCGACCGCCTTGCGCCGCTGCTGGGCTTCGAGCCACTGGGTACGGCACTGGGCCAGCGCCTCGCGCACCTGCAACACCCCCTGGTACTGCTGGGTCGCCGCATTTTCCAGCTTGTTGATGAAGGCGTGATACTGGCTGTTCTGCTGGGGCGTGATCCCCTGCAGGCCGCGATCAGTCCACTGCTGATGGTAGATCTGGCGGTACTGGTTGAGGGCGTTCTGCTGATCCATGAACAGCTTGAGATCCTGCTGGGCCTTGGCCAACGCCAGGGCGGCCTGCTGTTCGGCCTCCAGCAGTCGGCCCGCCAGCAACGTCAATCCTTTACTCATCGGGGCTCTCCACCGGTCAACGCATCAGTGGCATGGCCACCAGTTGCAGGGATTGCAGGCCTTCATCGTAGTGAATGACCTCGCGCATCTTCTGCTGCAAGAACTGATCCAGGTAGGGTTTCTGGATGATGGCCCGATCGATGCGGGGATCCGATCCCTGGCTGTAGGCGCCTATGGTGATGAGATCCCGGTTCTGCTGATAGAGGGAGTAGAACTGCTTGAAGGTGCGCGCCAGCTCCATGTGCTCAGGTGAGGTCACCATGGGCATGACCCGGCTGATGGATTTTTCGATGTCGATGGCGGGGTAGTGGCCCGCATCCGCCAGCTCCCGCGCCAGCACGATGTGGCCATCGAGGATGGCCCGCGCCGCGTCGGCGATGGGATCCTGCAGATCGTCTCCCTCCGTCAGCACGGTGAAAAAGGCCGTGATAGAGCCCTGGCCGTCGCTGCCGTTGCCGGCCCGCTCCACCAGCGCCGGCAATTTGGCAAACACCGAGGGTGGATAGCCCTTGGTGGCCGGCGGCTCCCCCACCGCCAGGGCGATCTCGCGCTGGGCCTGGGCGTAGCGGGTGAGGGAGTCCATCAGCAGCAGCACGTTGAGCCCCTGCTCGCGGAAATACTCGGCGATGGCGAGCGCGGTCTCGCACCCCTTGAGTCGCATCAGCGGCGAGGCATCGGCAGGGGCGGCCACCACCACGGCGCGCTCGCGCCCCTCGGCGCCGAGGATCTCCTCGATGAACTCCTTCACCTCCCGGCCCCGCTCGCCGATGAGGCCCACCACCACCACGTCCGCCACCGAGCCCCGGGTCATCATGCCGAGCAGCACCGATTTACCGACGCCGGAACCGGCGAACAGTCCCATGCGCTGGCCACGCCCCACGGTGAGCACGGCGTTGATGGCCCGCACCCCCACGTCCATGGGTTGATGGATGGGGCGACGGGCCAGCGGGTTGATGCGATGCTGGGCGAACTGCACCGTCTGGGACGAGATGATGGGGCCGAGCCCGTCCAGGGGCTGGCCGATGCCGTCGATGACCCGGCCAAGCAGGTTCATGCCCACCGGAATGCCGTGATCCTCGGTGACGGGCACCACGCGGGCGCCGGGAATGACCCCCTTGAGCTGCTCGCTCGGCATCAGGAACAGGCGATCGCCGGAGAAGCCCACCACTTCGGCCTCCAGCACGCCATCCTGGGTGTCGATACGGCACAGGGCCCCGATGGCCGCGCGGCAGCCGATGGCCTCCAGGGTCAGTCCGACCACCCGGGTAAGCTTGCCCGCCACCGGCGGTATGGGCGCGAGATCGCGGACCCGGTAGCCTTGCAGTCGGCCGAGCAGGGATGTTGTCATCGCGCCTCCAGAGATAAAAGGGAAAGAGGCCGAGACCCGGAGTCAGCCGGCATGGCCGCGCCGTCGACAGACGGTACACAGCAGCGGCACGCACTCCCTATGCCAAACCGGGGAAGAGAGTTAGTCGGCATTGTCACGAAGGAAATTGCGCAGTAACTGATCGATGCGTCCCGCCAGGGTCAGATCGATGCTGGAGAGTTCGGTGGCCAGCTGCAGATCCCCCGGGGAGAGGGTGGGGTCGCTCTGCAGCCGCCAGTGGCGCTTGGCACACTCCTCGGCGCCGAAGGCCTGCTCGACCCGGGCCACATCGTCCGGGTGCAGCATCAGGGTAACCCCCTGCTCGGCGGCGGGCAGCAGGGCAAGGCCCTGCTTGAGGGCCTCGAGCAACAATTTTGGGGAGGTCTCGGCCTCGTGGCGAATGAGGGCGCGGGCCAACTGCTGCACCAGGCTGATGAGCTGCTGCTCAACCGCCGCGTCCAGCTCGCTGAGGGGCGTGGCGAGGCGGGCGACGAGCGCTTGCCAGTGGGCAATCTCTTGCTCCACCTGGTCGCGGCCCATGGCGAGCCCCTCTTCACGGCCCTGCTCCAGACCCACCTGATGGCCCTGCTGCAAGCCTTCCAGCTTGCCCTCTTCGAGCCCCTTGGCAAAACCGGCGGCTCGCCCCTCGGCCAGCCCCTCTTCCCAGGCGGCCTGACGGATCGCCTCCACCTCTTCGGCGGTGATGCTGGGGGTAGGCTCCTCCGGCTGCTCTTCTGGCGGCATCTCGTCCGCCTGCTCCTGGCGATACCAGTCAGGGCCGAGCCCCAGGGCATTGCTCTGGATCTCGGATTCGACCTCCATCTCGGGCCAGCCCCAGGCTTCCACCCGGGTCTCGTCCGCTTCGGGTCTGACATAACCCCGCAGCTTGTTGTTCTTGTTATTCATCTGCGAAAGACACTCCTGGCATGCCGGACGAAAGGGCCGACATCATCGCACATTCCATTGCCCATGGCTTAGAGGAACTCTTCGCCACCGCCCGCCCCCAGCATGATCTCGCCCGCGTCCGCCAGACGGCGCGCCGTGGAGAGGATCTCCTTCTGGGCGGCCTCCACCTCGGAGACCCGGATCGGCCCCATGGCCTCCAGATCGTCCGCCAGCATCTCGGCGGCCCGCTTGGACATGTTCTTGAACACCTTCTCGCGCATCTGGTCATCCGAGCCCTTGAGGGCCCGTTGCAGCAGATCCCCCGGCACTTCCCGCAGCAGGGTCTGGATGCCCCGATCGTCCACATCGATGAGGTTCTCGAACACGAACATCAAGTCCTGGATCTGCTGGCTCATCTCCTCGTCCGACTCGCGGATGGAGTCCATCAGCTGGCCTTCGATGTTGGTGTCCAGGTAGTTCATGATGTTGGCGGCAGCCTTGAGGCCACCCATCTTGGCCGCCTGGGCCCCGGCCGCACCGGCGAACTGCTTCTCCATGATGTCGTTGAGCTCTTGCAGCGCCGCCGGTTGCACCTCTTCGAGGTTGGCGATGCGCATCACCAGATCCAGGCGCACCTGCTCCGGGAACTGGCTCAGGATCTCGGCGGACTGCTCCGGCTCCAGATAAGAAAGGACTATGGTCTGGATCTGCGGGTGTTCATTCTGGATGATGCTGGCCACCTGGCGGGCATCCATCCACTTGAGGGAGTCGAGGCCGCGGGCACCGGATCCCAGGATGATCTGATCCACCAGGTTGCTGGCCTTGTCTTCCCCGAGCGCCGCCACCAGGGCCTTGCGCACGAAGTCTTCACTGCCGATGCCGATGTTGGTGTATTTCTGGATGTCGTCGATAAATTGACGATGCACCGCCGCCACCCGGTCGTGACTGAAATCCGACATGGAGGCCATGGACATGCCGAGCCGCTGCACCTGCTTGGGCTCGAGATGACGGAAGATCTGGGCGGCATCCTCCTCATTGAGGCTCAGCATCAGCACCGCCGCCATCTCCATCCCGCTCATCTGGTCCAGGATCTGGCGCTGGTTATCGGTAATCTCGTTACCGGTGACTTGGTTTTTCTTCTCTTCAGGCATCTCGGTTCGTTACCCATTCTTTGATGACCTGAGCGGCCAGGTCTGGTTCATTCGCTACCAAGGCACGCACGGCCTTGAGCAGGTCCTCGTCACGGTGCAGATCGGGCAGCTTGAGCTGGCCATCCCGCAGACCGAACACCGGCTCGGCCTCGGCCTGGGCTGCCAGCAGGCTCAGCTCGTCGTCGCCACCCAGCACGGTGTGGTTGTCGAAGTCCAGCTCCCCTTCCGGCTTGGCATCCGGGTAGAGCAGACGCTTGAGCATGGGCCGCACCACGGTGACGATGAGCACTATGATGACCAGCACCGAGGCGGCGATGCGCACCGCACGCCAGAACCAGGGCTGTTCGTAGATGGGCATGTCGGCCACGGCTTCCAGCTCGGGACGGTTGAACGGAATGGCAACCACCTCCAGGGTATCCCCCCGGGTCACGTCGAAGCCGAGGCCGCCGCTGAGCAGGCGACGCAGGGTATCGAGTTCGGCCTGGCTGCGGGGCTCGCGGGTCACGGCCCCCTCGGCGCCGGGAGTGGCTTTGTAATCCACCGCCACCGACACCGTCATGCGGCGGATGCCGCCCTGCTGACGCCGGATGTGGCTGACGGTGGTGTCCAGTTCGAAGTTGCGGGTCGCCTCCTTGCGGGAGCGGCCGGAAGAGCCGGTTCCCCCTTCCCCGCCAGCGGCCTGTTCGGGAATGTTCGACGCGGCGGGGGGCTGGTTGGTGAGCGCACCGGGTACGCCGCCATTGCTGCCATTGGCGCTGTTCTCTTCCACCGTCATCTCGGAGCGCACGGCGGGCAAGTCCGGATTGTAGGTCTTGCGGGTCTGCTCCTGCTGGGAGAAGTCGAGGGAGAGATCCACTTCCGCCGTGTAGTTGTCGGCCCCCAACACCGGGATCAGGATGGCGTCAATTTTTTGTTTGTATTCCAGCTCCTGCTTCTGCTGCATCGCAAACTCCTTGCGAGTCTGGGCAGAGAGCGGATCCTGGGAGCCGGAGTTGAGCAGGCGACCGTTCTGATCGGTCACGGTGACGCGGGTCGGCTCCAGGCCGTGCACGGCGGAGGCGACCATGTCGACGATGGAGTCCACCTCCCCTTGGCCCAGCGCCGCCCCTTTCAGGCTCAGCACGACGGTGGCGCTCGGCTTGCGTTCGTTGCGGGCGAACACGTTGTCTTTCGGGATGGCCAGCAGCACCTGGGCCTTGGCGACGTTCTGGAACTGCTCGATGGCGCTCGCCAGCTGGCGCTCACGGCTCAGTTTCAGCCGCTCGCTCTCCATGCGCTGACTGACGCCGAAGCTGGAGTCCTTGAGCAGGATGGCTTCCCCATCGTTGCTGGCCTCGCTGCTGCTGGCGAGGCCAGCGCGGGTCAGGCGCAGCCGAATGTCTGCATAATTCTCGGCGCTGACCAGCACGCTCTTGCCGTCCACCTGATAGGGGATCTTCTGCTGATCCAGATAGTCGAGGGTGGAGACCAGCTCCTGGGTGCTGAAGGTGCCGAGCGGACGCATCTCCGGCTCCTTGCCCCACAGCAGGATGAAGACGGCGATGGCCAGACAGATGGTCAGCCCCAGGATCAGGGTGATCTGCCGCAACACATCGGTGTTGGACAAGAAGCCCAGCGCCGAGCTCTTCTGCTCCTGCTCATCGAGGGCGGCCGCCCCCTCGTTGTTCATCAGCAGATCGCCGTTTGGATCGTTAGCCACGATTTATGTCCTTATTGCTGACATGTTTATGATGCTCGGTCGCCATGGGCCTGAGTTATACCGGCATGTTCATGATGGTCTTGTAGGCATCGACCATCTTGTTACGCACCTGCACCGTCGCCTCGAAGGCGATGGAGGATTTCTGCCCGGCGATCATCACTTCGGAGAGATCCACCGACTTGTCCCCCAGATCGAACCGGGTGCGCAGATCGTTGGCGCTGCCCTGCAGCTCGTTGACGTTGTCGAGGGCCTGCTGCAGCATCTGGCCAAAATCCGAGTTGACCTGACGACCGGGCTGGGTCAGCGGCGTGGCACCGGCTTCGACCCTGAGAGCCTGCATCTCTTGCATCAGGCTGCTTGCGCTTATTTCCATCTTCTCTTCCCAGACAAATCGTTGACACTGGCAAGCCTTAAGCAATTAGAGTGCCAATGCATAAGGATCCTGTACCCCACCTGTGCAACGGGCCATCATGCCGGCAGCAGGGATCCCGGGAAGATGCCCGTCTGCTGGCCGCGCGGCGAGCAGGCGGGCACATGAAAAAGGCCCGCATCGCGGGCCAGGCTCAGATTCCGATCTCTATTGCGTCAGATCCTCGTCGATCCAGTATTTGGATCCCGTGATGCTGACGCCGTACAGCAGCCCCTTCTCCCCAAGCTGGTAGATGGCCATGCCGCCGTTGTAACCCGAGTCGAGCGACGCGCTCTCCTTGCCGGCGACCACGCCCGCCTCCGAGGTCGCCTCCCAACCCTTGTTCACGAAGTTGTCAAAGGTCTGTTTGGTCTCGAACAACATCACCTGCTGATAGAACTTGCCGCCGAAGCCAGCCGCCATGCCGGCGCCAAACATCTTCATATAGGTGTGTTTGCCATTCGAGCGGTTCACCGCCACCCCGGATCCCTGATTGGTGTGGATCATCAGGGAGAACTTGCGCGAGTCGAACACCGCATAGCCATAGGCCTTGTCAAACAGCAGCTTGGCGGAGGGTTGCTCGTTGAACAGCCGCACCAGGGCGGTATCGGCCATGGTATCGAGGGCGGTGCGGGCCTCTGTCGGGGTCTTGGGTTCCAGCATGGTATCGAGCTTCTTGTCGGCGGCCGTCAGCCACTCCTTGCCGGTGGCTGCGCTCTCTTCCGTCCAGGCACCCGCCTTGTTGTAGGCATCGGCCCCCCAGGTGGAGACAGACTCCCAGGTCGCCTTCGAAAAATCGGTGATCCCCTGCCACGCCTCCTTGCCGGTGTCGCTCACCGCAGTGCCAAGCTCGGAGGCCGCTTCCTTCAATTTCGCCCAGTCGGCATGGCTGGGGCTAGATGCAAGTGCCAGGACGGCGGCAATCAACCAGGATCGGCTCTTCATTATGTGCTCCTTAAATATCGCGTCAGCGGACATGTCACCCTATCAGATTTAAGCCAACTCCAAGAAGTCCCGAATGCCTCTCCATTCCGCTCCAGTCAGCAAACACAGACTTCCCATCTCTCCAGTATGGTGTCGCAGCCCTCATCCGGTCTGAGGGAACTGCGGTCCCCGGACGGTCACGACCGCCACCATCATGCATGGCTCCCCTTATCTGCCGATAGCCGACGGGCCCGACCGTAAATATTGTTCGGCCTGACAACCTCGGTTGTATAGTTTTTGGTTAGCCATTCCGGTAAAATCCGCGCCCTTGAATAAGAGCCACCTAAGAGTGATTGAGCGATGTCCAACACAAAACAGGCCCCCAAAGTAGGATTCGTCTCCTTGGGTTGCCCCAAAAACCTGGTCGATTCCGAGCGCATCCTGACCCAGCTGCGTACCGAAGGGTACGATGTGGTGCCCAGCTATGACGATGCGGAGCTGGTGGTGGTCAACACCTGCGGCTTCATCGACAGCGCGGTACAGGAGTCGCTGGAAGCCATCGGCGAGGCCCTGGCCGAAAACGGCAAGGTGATCGTCACCGGTTGCCTCGGTGCCAAAGAGAACCAGATCCGCGAGATCCACCCCAAGGTGCTCGAGATAACCGGCCCCCACGCCTACGAAGAGGTGCTGGGTCACGTTCACAAGTACGTGGAAAAGCCGACCCACAACCCCTTCACCAGCCTGGTGCCGGCCCACGGCGTCAAGCTGACTCCCCGTCACTACGCCTATCTGAAGATCTCCGAGGGCTGCAACCACCGCTGCACCTTCTGCATCATCCCCTCCATGCGCGGGGATCTGGTGAGCCGTCCCATCGGCGAGGTACTAGCCGAGGCCAAGCGCCTGAAAGAGGCCGGCGTGAAGGAGATCCTGGTCATCTCCCAGGACACCTCCGCCTACGGCGTGGACGTCAAGCACCGCACCGGTTTCTACGACGGCATGCCGGTCAAGACCAGCATGGTGGCCCTGTGCGAAGAGCTGGCCAAGCTCGACATCTGGGTGCGTCTGCACTACGTCTACCCGTACCCGCACGTGGATGACGTCATCCCGCTGATGCGCGATGGCAAGGTCCTGCCCTACCTCGATATTCCGCTGCAGCACGCCAGCCCGCGCATCCTCAAACTGATGAAGCGTCCGGGTACCGTCGAGCGCACCCTGGAACGGATCCAGAAGTGGCGCGAGATCTGCCCCGAGATCACCCTGCGCTCCACCTTCATCGTCGGCTTCCCCGGCGAGACCGAAGAAGAGTTCCAGATGCTGCTGGACTTCATCGACAAGGCGGAGCTGGACCGCGTTGGCTGCTTCAAATACAGCCCGGTCGAGGGTGCCAAGGCCAACGAGCTGCCGGATCCTGTGCCGGAAGACGTCCAGGAAGAGCGTTTCCAGCGCTTCATGGAGCTGCAGCAGCAGGTCTCCGTTCGCAAGCTGGCCCGCAAGGTCGGCAAGGAGATGACGGTGCTGATCGACGAAGTGGACGAAGAGGGCGCCACCGGCCGCTCCTTCGCCGACGCGCCCGAGATCGACGGCCTGGTCTACCTGAACGGTGAAACCGGCCTCAAGCCCGGCGACATGGTCAAGGTCCGCATCGACGAAGCGGACGAGTACGATCTGTGGGCCAGCCTGGTCAACTAATCCGCTAACGGATGTGGCACCCGAAGCCAGTCAGTGAATGCTGACTGGCTTTTTTATTGCCCGTAATCAGTCGACACGAAAACCCATTGGCATCCAGCGCCGGGTTCTTCTGTTAGAGAGGGACCACCCGCCATCACCCGACGAGCCGGAAGATTCCTCCTTAGTGAGCCAGCGCACAGTTCTGTCCTTCTCCTCGGAGCGCTTGTTTCAAGCTCAAAAAAAAGCCTCTGGACGGGAGCAAAAACGAGCACGATCCACTTCACACTATCGTCTTTGAATTGTCATAAATGGTGACTTGGTACTTTGTGAGAATTAATGCAACTGTATAATTTAAAAGGATTAAAAATAGAGTTTGACGATAATGACGAGAGGGTGGGAGTTTTTACGATATCGACGAAATGAAGAGTTGTTGTTTTCCTGTTAACTCTGCTTTTCTAGGGGCGTTGGATGACACAACTACAAGGGTGCAAAACCTGACCAACATTGAGGGCCGGTATCCAAGCATGGGATCCGGTGCTCCATTCCAAAACCATGGAAGACCAATAAGAAAGGAAAAAATATGCTTGCCAAAGTATCCAAAATCGCTACCTCAGTCATGCTGGGAACCCTGATGCTCGGTGCCGCCGGCACCGCCATGGCCGCCGAGAACAAGACGGTGCTGACCCTGGTCGCGCAACAGGAGACCGCATGGGTCAAGAACTTCAACCCCTTCCTGCAGGCCGGTCTGCTGCACACCACCCGCCACTTCATCTATGAGCCGCTGGTGATCTTCAACGATATGCAGGGTGGCAAACCCGTCTATCGTCTGGCCACCAACTATGCCTTCAGCGATGACCTGAAGTCGGTCACCTTCGACCTGCGCGAAGGGGTCAAGTGGTCCGATGGTGAAGCCTTCACCGCCGACGACATTATCTTCTCCTTCAACCTGGTCAAGGCCAACAAGGCGCTGGATGAGCGCTCCATCTGGACTCAAATCAAGGGTGTCGAGAAGCTGGGTGAGCACAAGGTCAAATTCGACCTGGCCGAGGTCAACACCAACGTGGTGAATGACCTGGTGCTGGTGCCCATCGTCCCCGAGCATCAGTGGAAGTCGGTGAAAGACCCGGTTGCCTTCACCAACGACAAGCCGGTCGGCACGGGTCCCTTCACCGAAGTGGACAACTTCTCCGCCCAGCTCTATACCCAGTGCCGCAACCCGCACTACTGGGACAACGCCAACCTCGCCATCGACTGCCTGCGCATGCCGCAAATGGCCACCAACGACCAGGTACTGGCTGCTGTGATGAAGGGTGACGTGGACTGGTTCGGCTCCTTCGTGCCGGACATCGAGCGCCTCTACGTCGGCAACGATCCCAAGAACAACAAGTACTGGTTCCCCGCCTCCGGCACAGTGGCGTTCAACGTCAACTTCCAGAGCAAGAACCCGGGCAATAACGAAGCCTTCAACGACATCAACTTCCGCCGCGCCTTCTCCATGGCGATGGACCGCCAGTCCATGGTGGACATCGCAGGCTATGGCTACCCGACCGTCAACGAATACCCGTCGGGCCTTGGCAAGGCATTCGCCTCCTGGGACAACCCGGACGTCGAGAAGAAATACGGCAAATACAACAAGTTTGACCTGGAAGGTGCCAAGGCACTGCTGAAGGAAGTGGGCTACAAGGACTGTGACGGCGACAAGTTCCTCGACACCCCGAGCTGCAAGAAGATCGAGTTCAAGGTGCTGGTACCGAACGGCTGGACCGACTGGGTCAACACAGTCCAGATCGGGGTCGAAGGCCTGCAGGCCCTGGGCCTGAACGCCAAGACCTCCACCCCGGAAGCCACCGTCTGGACCGAGAACCTGATCACCGGTGACTTCGACGTCGCTCTGCAGGGTTACTTTGCCGGTGCCAACCCGCACAAGTACTTCGAGACCGCCTTCCACTCCCGCAACATGGGTGAGCGCGGCAACCGCTTCGCGGCGCCCCGTTACAAGGATCCTGAGCTCGACAAGCTGATCGATGACTTCACCCAGACCGCCGATGCGGCCAAGCAGAAGGAGATCATGTTTGCCATCCAGGAGCGCGTCGGTGCCAACCAGACCATCATCCCGGTGTTCAACAACCCGACCTGGTACGAATACAGCACCAAGCGCTTCAATGGCTGGTTCAGTGCCGACAACCCGGTCGCCAAGCCGCAGGTACACCCGGACACCCCGGAACGTCTGCTGCACGTGTTGTCACTCAAGCCAAACAGCTAATCACCTCGGCCCCCTGCGGGGGGCTTTTTTCCCCGCCATGTCTTCCATCCCCCGTCGTTGCCGGGGTTGGGGGAGCTTTGCCCGGCGCGGGGCAGGCTTGCAGTAAAAGGGTTCACCATGGGATTTATACTAAGACGCTTCTCCTTCTATCTGGTCGCCTTCCTGGTGGCCGCCACCATCAACTTCCTGCTGCCCAGAGCCATGCCCGGAGATCCCGTCTCCGTCATGTTCGCACGGGCCGGCGCCATGATGGAACCTGCCGCCCTCGAGGCCCTCAAGGCCACCTTCGGGTTCGTTGACGGTCCCATCACCACCCAGTTTCTCGCCTATGTGAAGAGTGTCTTCACCTGGGATCTCGGCACCTCGGTGCGCTACTACCCCCAACCGGTCGCCGACGTGCTCGGTCGCGCCATCGGCTGGACCCTGTTCCTGGTGGGTACCTCCACCATTTTGAGCTTCTCCATCGGCTCCATCGTCGGCATCTTCGCCGCCTGGTACCGGGGGGGACGCATGGACAGCATCCTCTCCCCGCTCACCCTGGTGATGCAGGCCATTCCCCCCGTGGTGGTCTCCCTGCTCGCCCTGTTCCTGTTCGGGGTCAGCCTCGGCTGGCTGCCCATCGGCTACGCCTACAGCCCGGAGATCCCCGCCGATTTCGGCTGGGAACACATCAAGAGCATCATGCTGCACGCCATCATGCCGGTGGGCACCCTGGCCATGGTGCAGGTGGGGGGCTTCCTCATCACCATGCGCAACAACATGATCAACCTGCTCGGCGAGGACTACATCACCATGGCCAAGGCCAAGGGGCTCTCCAGCAACAGGGTGATCTTCAACTACGGCGCCCGCAACGCCGTGCTGCCCAGCGTCACCGCTCTCTCCATGGCACTCGGCTTCGTCATCGGCGGCTCCCTCATCACCGAGGTGATCTTCAACTACCCGGGTCTCGGATTGACCCTCTATCAGGGCATCCTGGCCCGCGACTACCCGCTCATTCAGGGGCAACTGCTCATCATGACCATCACCATGCTCAGCTTCAACTTCCTGGCGGACGTGCTCTACGTCTTCCTGGATCCCCGTCTGCGTACAGGAGGCAAATAAGATGCGTATGCCGACCATCCTCAAGATCCTGCTGGGCAACAAGAAGGCGGCCTTTGGCCTCGCCATCGTAGTCACCTTCGTGCTGATGGCCCTGTTTGCCCCGCTGCTCGCCAGCAATGAACCCACCAAGCGGGTCGCCCGCCCCCACCAGCCCCCCAGCATGGAGCTGGTGATGGGCTCCAACCGCATGGGTCACGATCTCTGGGCCCAGTTCACCAGTGGCGCCCGCATCTCCCTCATGGTGGGCTTCGGGGCAGGTCTACTGGTCTGCGCCCTCGCCATCGGCATCGGCATCACTGCCGGTTACTTCGGCGGCGTGGTGGACGAGTGCCTCACCTTCCTGATGAACGTGGTGCTGGTGATCCCCAACCTCCCTTTATTACTGGTGCTCGCGAGCTTTATCGGGGAGGCGTCACCGACGGTGATTGCGCTCATCATAGGCTTTACCTCCTGGGCCTATGGCGCCCGGGTGATCCGTGCCCAGACCCTGGCACTGCGGGAGAAAGAGTTCGTCATCGCCGCCGAGGTGCTGGGTGAGCCGGCCTGGCGCATCATTCTGGTGGAGATACTGCCGAACCTCATCTCCATCATCGGGGTGAGCTTCATCGGCTCCATCATCTACGCCATCGTCACCGAGGCGACTCTGGAGTTCCTGGGGCTGGGTGATCCGACCGTGGTCAGCTGGGGCATCATGCTCTACAACGCCCAGACCTCCAGCGCCATCCTGGTGGGCGCCTGGTGGGAAATCCTGGCCCCCTGCTTTGCCATCGCCACCCTGGGGGCGGGTCTGGCCATGCTCAACTTCGCCATCGACGAGATAGCCAACCCGCAACTGCGCTCTCACAAGGGTCTGCGCCGCTGGAAACAGCTCGCTGCCCCCGTCACCCCCATTGCCGCCCAGGAGAAGACAGCATGAGCTCGCAACAACCCCTGCTGTCGGTACGCAACCTCTGCGTCGACTACATCACCGAGAGCGGCGACGTGCGCGCCGTCAATTCGGTCAGCTTTGACATAGCCCCCGGCGAAGTCTTCGGCCTCGCCGGCGAGTCCGGCTGCGGCAAGTCCACGGTCGCCTTCTCAGTGGCCCGGCTGCACAAGCCGCCCGCCTACATCAGTGGCGGCGAGATCCTGTTCAAGGGGGAGAACATCCTCGGCTTTGACGACGAGCGGCTGCGCAGCTACCGCTGGCGCCAGGCGAGCGTGGTGTTCCAGTCCGCCATGAATGCGCTCAACCCCGTGCTACGCATGGAGGAGCAGTTCTGCGACGTGCTCTTGGCCCACAACCCCGGCATGACCCGCTACGAGGCCATCAAGCGCGCCCAGGAGCTGCTGGAGATAGTCGACATCCACCCGAGCCGGCTCAAGGACTACCCGCACCAGTTCTCCGGCGGCATGCGCCAGCGGCTGGTGATCGCCATCGCCATGGCGCTCAACCCCGAGCTCTTGATCATGGATGAGCCCACCACGGCGCTGGATGTAGTGGTGCAGCGGGAGATACTGCAGAAGGTCTACGCCCTCAAGGCAAAGTTCAACTTCTCCATTCTCTTCATCACCCATGACCTCTCGCTCATGGTCGAGTTCTGCGATCGCATCGGCATCATGTATGCGGGGGAGCTGGTGGAGGTGGCGCCGTCCAAGTCAATTCTGACCGCCCCCTTGCACCCCTACACCAAGGGGCTGGGCAACTCCTTTCCTCCCCTGCACGGGCCGAAAACCGTGCTGGAGGGGATCCCCGGCACCCCGCTCAACCTGCTGGAGGTGCCGGTCGGCTGCCGCTTCCAGGCCCGCTGCGGCAAGGTGCACGAACGCTGCCGCCAGGAATATACCCAGCTGGCCGAGATCCGGCCCGGGCAGCAGGCCGCCTGCCACCTCTATGACTCGGCCGAGGAATCCCTGAACCACCCCATCTATCTGGACAAGGCCGCTGGCTGTTAAGGATGTCTGTCATGCAAATCGCCCAAACCGACGCGCCCATCATCGAGGTCCAGCATCTCTACAAGGACTTCGCCGTCAACTCCAATGCCATCAAAAGCGGCAAGATGCGGGCCCTCTCCGACATCACCTTCAACCTGCACCGGGGCCGCGCCCTGGCGGTGGTGGGGGAATCGGGCTCCGGCAAGAGCACCATCGCCAAGATCATCGCCAAGATGTACAAGCTCTCCAACGGCCGCATCCTCTACCGGGGCCGGGATCTGGAAGAGTTCAACAAGGGCACCGCCCTGCTGGACTATCGTCAGAGCGTGCAGATGGTGTGGCAAGACCCGTTCGGTTCGCTCAACCCGACCCACACCATCTACCACCACATCGCCCGTCCCCTGCTGCTGCACAGCAAGGTGCTCGACAAGAAAGATCTGCCTGACATGGTCTATGCCCTGCTGGAAAAAGTGGGGCTGACGCCGGCCAAGGCCACGGCGGCCAAGTATCCCCACCAGCTCTCCGGCGGCCAGCGCCAGCGGGTCAACATCGCCCGCAACCTGGCGGTGGAGGCGGAAGTGGTGCTGGCGGACGAACCCACCTCCATGCTCGACGTCTCCATTCGCATCGGCATCCTCAACCTGATGGAGCAGATGAAGAACGAACTCGGCGTCTCCATGCTCTACATCACCCACGACATCGCCACCGCCCGCTACGTGGCCGAAGATCTGGCGGTGATGTATGTGGGTCACATGGTGGAGTGGGGGGAAGTGGACGAGATACTGCACCACCCCCAGCACCCCTACACCCAGTTGCTCATCTCGGCGGTGCCCGACCCCGAGAAGAGCATTCACGCCGAGTTGGAGGGGGGCCGCAAGGGGGAGATACCGCTCTGGACCCCGGAATCCCATGGCTGCCCCTTCGCCGGTCGTTGCCATCAGGCCATGCCGCGCTGCAAGGAGAGCCTGCCCCCCGTGACCCGGCTTGCCGACAACCACTTCGTGCGCTGCTACCTGCACGAATAAGCCAGCCCCCTCGCCGGGGACGGCCTTCCCGGCCCGCGACACCTTCACCCGGGCCTCCTCGCGAGGCCCCTTCATTGCCCCAGACCAGGGAGTAAAGCTGGATGGAACTCTTGATCAATCAGGTGGGTTACGAGTGTGACGGGCACAAGATTGCCCTGCTGCAGACCGCCGCCGACGTGGAGATAAGCGGCCTGGTGCGACTGCGCCGCCTGCATGATGACCGCCTCCTGCTGGAGGTTCCTCTCCAGGCCGCAGGCCAGGTGCCCGGCTGGCAGGGGCGCGCTTATTGGCGCGCCGACTTCTCCGCATTCAAGGAGTCCGGCCACTACCGGCTGGAGGCGATAACAGCCCAAGGCATAGTCCGCTCCACCCGCTTCGCCATAGGCCAGGATCTGCTGACCAGCCGCTGCCTCTCCGATGTCATTCACTACTTCAAGGGCCAGCGCGCCAGCGGCACCTTCGATAGAGCCGACCGCCGCGCCCGCCTGTTTGGCACCGACCAGCACAAGGATGTGCACGGCGGCTGGTTCGATGCCAGCGGCGACATGAGCAAGTACCTGAGCCACCTCTCCTACGCCAACTACCTCAATCCCCAGCAGACCCCCCTGGTGGTGTGGAGCCTGCTCAAGAGCCGGGCGCTCCTGGCGACGCGCCACGACATCGACGGGCTGAACCTCTGCAAGCGGCTCAGTGACGAGGGGCTGCACGGGGCGGATTTTCTCTGCCGGATGCAAGATGAGAGCGGCTTCTTCTACATGACACTGTTCGACAAGTGGAGCAAGGATCCCGAGCAGCGCGAGCTGTGCGCCTACGCCACCCAGCAGGGGCTCAAGTCCGACCACTGGCAAGCAGGCTTTCGCCAGGGAGGTGGCATGGCCATCGCCGCCCTGGCCCGGGCCGCCCGCGAGCAGACCGGCGGCGACTTTGATACCAGCCACTATGCCGGGGCGGCTAGGCGCGGCTACCTGCACCTGCGCGAGCACAACCTCGCCTACCTGGACGACGGTTGCGAGAACATCATCGACGACTACTGCGCCCTGCTGGCAGTGGTCGAGCTGACCCAGACCCTTGGCCACGACTGGCTCGGGGAGGCAAGGGACAGGGCTGGCAGGCTCTGCGCCCGCCAGCGCCCCCACCCCGAGCTCGGCCACTACTGGAGTGCCAACGACGACGGCTCGCGCCCCTACTACCACGCCGCCGAGGCGGGTCTGCCGGTGCTGGCCCTGCTGGAATACCTGGGAGTCGAGCCGGATCAGGAGCGCCGCTCCCGGGTGAGCGCCGTGGTGCAGCAGGCGCTGGCCGCCGAGCTGGCCCTCGCCGCCCGGGCAGGCAACCCCTTCGCCCTGGCCCGCCAATATGTGAAGAGCGTCGACGAAGCCCCCCGCATCAGCTTCTTTATGCCCCACCACAACGAGTCCGGTTACTGGTGGCAGGGCGAGAACGCCCGGCTGGCGTCCCTCGCCGCCATGGCCTTCGCTGCGGCCCGCCACTTCCCCCAGCAGAGCCAGCTCCTGATGACGTTCGGCCAGCGCCAGCTCGACTGGATCCTCGGGCAAAACCCCTTCAACGCCTGCATGCTGGCGGGGCACGGCATCAACAACCCGAGCTACACCGCCGGTTATCCCAATGCACCCGGGGGGATCTGCAACGGCATCACCGCCGGGTTCGATGACGAGAATGATGTGGCTTTCATCCCCGAGGAGTACAAGGACAGGCTGGATCAAAACTGGCGCTGGGGGGAGCAGTGGATCCCCCACGGCGCCTGGTTCGCCCTGGCCATCAGCTGGCAGAGTGCGCCGGAGGCCCGTCATGATTGAGTACTGGGTCGGGGTCGATGGCGGGGGAACGCACACCCGCGCTCGCATTCGGGACAAGGGGGGCAGAGTGCTGGGAGAGGGACGCGCCGCAGGCTCCAATCTGGAGCTCGGCATCCCCCTCGCCCACGCCAACGTGCTGGCGGCCATCGCCAGCGCCCGGCTGGCCGCTGGGCTTGGCATCGAGTGCGAACAGCAGATGGGGGTTGGGCTGGCGCTCGCCTCCGCCGAGCTGGCCGACTGCTACCACGCCCTGCTTGAGATGCCCTTCCCCTTCGCGAGCGTCAGGCTCACCTCCGACGCCTTCGGCGCCTGTCTCGGCGCCTTTGGCGGCCGCGAGGGGGCCATCCTCATCGCCGGCACAGGATCCGCCGGGCTCATCTATCGCCACGGCCGGCTTCATACCTGCTCAGGGCGCGGCTTTCCCATCTCGGATCTCGGCAGCGGCGCCTGGCTGGGGCTGCGCGCCATCCAGCAATCCCTGCTCTGCCACGACGGCATACTGCCCCCCAGCCTGCTCGCCGTGCGCCTGCTCGATCACTTCAAGCGGGATCAGGCCGAGGTGGTGCGCTGGGCCGCCCGCGCCATTCCCGCCGACTATGGCCGCTTCGCCCCCTGGGTGTTCGACGCCGCCAGCGACGGGGATGAGCTCGCCAACCAGCTGCTGGATGAAACCTGTGCCCAGTTGCAGACCCTGCTGGAGGGCATGGGGCTGCTGGGAGCCGACCGCATCGCCCTGCTGGGCGGCGTCGGCATGCGCCTGGCCCCTCGCCTGGGGCACCTCAACCTGGTTCCCCCGCAAGCCGATGCGCTGGAAGGCGCCATCCTGTTTGCCCAATCGGAGGCCTACCCATCCTGGCATCCTTGAGCCCTGTCGGGTGTGAACGATGCGCTGGAAAGGGCACAACCCCGTTTGCCCAATCGGAGGCCTACCCATGCCTGCATCCTTGAGCCCTATATGCCCAGTCGGAGGCCTACCCATGCCTGCACCCCTGAGCCCTGTTCACGCCGGGCCACCTGCGGGAGAGGCTCCCATCTTGTTCACCCCATCAGAGGAATACCCATGTCTGCACCCCTGATCCATACCCAGATCGACCGTCGCGACGGTGAAGACGTCTGGTTCCGCTTCACCCTGAGCCAGCTCCCGGCAAGCCCCTGGAAGCTGCACTTCTGCCTGGCTCGCCACATAGATCCCCAGTCGGTGGAAGGGGGATCTCTGGCGCGCCAGAGCGGTAGCTACAAGGTACTGGTACCCAATGAAGGGGGCAGCGAACTGCGTTTTTGCTGCCGCAACACCCCCATCAAGCGCTACTCCGATCTGCCCCTGGGCTTCTTCCTCAGCCTGACGGACGAAGGCGCCCAAGCCCAGCTGCAACCCGTTGTGCAGACGGGCCAGGATCTCGGCCTGCCGCCGAGCCCGGCCGTGGCCCCCGATCTGCCCGAGGTGGAGCCCGCCAACGGCATAGTGCCCCAGCCGGCTCAGCTGCGACTGCCTGAGGGCAACTTCCGCCTGGCCGAGCGGGCCCATGTCAGCGGCCCTGTCTCCCTCGCCCCCCTGCTGGCCCATTTCAACGAGCTGACGGGGCTTGCCCTGACTCAGGATCACGACGCCGAGATCCACCTGGTCGAGGCCCAGCTCCCCCAAGAGGCATACCAGCTCGTCATCACCCCCGAGGAGATCCGCATCCGGGCCGCCGGCGAGGCGGGCTGGCGCCACGGTCTGGTGACCCTGGCACAGTGGGCCCTGCAACACGGGGAGAGCCTGCCCTGCCTCGAAGTGGAGGATGCACCGCGCTTCGGTTTTCGCGGCATCTTTCTCGACTGCGCCCGCCACTTCCACTCCATCGCCACCCTCAAGCGCCTGCTCAAGCAGATGAGCCTCTACAAGTTCAACCGCTTCCACTGGCACCTGACCGATGACGAGGGTTGGCGCCTCGAGATCAAGGCCTTCCCCCAGCTGACCGAGGTGGCGGCCTGGCGGGGACATGGCCTGGCGGTCGGTCCCCAGCTCAGCGGCGGCCCCGAACCCTATGGCGGTTACTACACCCAGAGCGAGGTGCGCGAACTGGTAGCCTACGGTGCCGGGTTCGGCATCACCATCATCCCGGAGATAGACATCCCTGGTCACTGCCACGCGGCCATCAAGGCGCTGCCAGAGCTGCTGCGAGAAGAGGCGGACAGCTCCCGCTACCTCTCGGTGCAATATTTTGACGACAACGTGCTCAACCCGGCCCTGCCCGGCACCTATCGCTTCCTGGAGGCGGTGATAGACGAGGTGTGCGCACTCTTCCCCGGCACTCAGGTGCACATGGGGGGGGACGAGGTGCCGACCGGGGTCTGGACCGACAGCCCCGCCTGTCAGCAGTTGATGGCAGAGCAGGGCTACTCCGATTGCCGGGAGCTGCAAGGCCACCTGCTGCGCCACTGCCAGCAATACCTGGCGGCCAGGGGCAAGCAGATGCTGGGGTGGGAGGAGATACTGCACGGGGACAAGGTGAGCCGGGACGCCACCATCTTCGCCTGGACCAGCTTCCAGGCGGGGCTGGATGCCGCCTCCGCGGGCTACCCCGTGGTGATGGCCCCGGCCCAGTCTCTCTATCTGGATCTCGCCTGGAGCCCGGACATCCATGAACCCGGGCTCTACTGGGCGGGGACCCTCAATCTGGAGCAGGTCTACCGATGTGATCCTGCACCGGTCGATTTCCATGCCAACGATAACATCCTGGGGGTGCTGAGCCCCTTGTGGTCGGAACTGGTCACCTCTCGCGATCGTCTCGACTACATGTTGTTCCCGCGCATGCTCGCCACGGCCGAGGTGGCGTGGAGCGACCCCGCCCGCAAGGCCTGGGATCACTTCGCCGCCCGCCTGCCCGGCCAGCTGCAGATCCTCGATCAGTTACAGGTGCGTTACCGGGTGCCACAGAGGTAGTGTTGTCTTTCTCTTTTTGGCGACCTTTTGGTCGCCATTTTTTTACCACTAAACAACAGAAATCCAACCTGGCCCCTACTTTTACTCCGCCTTTGTTGGCAAAATAAGGCCCCCGATGAGGCCGGGCAAGACGCACTGCGCCCGGGCCTGCATCCGGCTCAACCACAATAACAACCAGCAACGCCTCGGAGCTTACCCTTATGGCCCGCAAACACGTCCAGATCCAGGACAGTGAAGTTGAGTTCCCCGCCGACGTGCAACTCGTCTCCACCACAGATCTGCGCGGCGTCATCACCTACGCCAACCCTGCCTTCTGCCGCATTGCCGGCTACCAGGTCGATGAACTGGTCGGACACAACCACAACCTGGTGCGTCACCCCGACATGCCCAAGGCCGCCTTCGCCGACCTCTGGGATCGCCTCAAGGAGGGCAACCCCTGGCGCGGCATGGTCAAGAACCGCTGCAAGGATGGCCGCTATTACTGGGTCGACGCCTATGTGACCCCCATCTACGAGAACGGCAAGATAAGCGGCTACCAGTCGGTGCGCTGCAAGCCGGAGCCCCAGCTCAAGCTGGTCGCAGCCCAGGCCTATCAGGCCCTGCTCAAGGCAGAACGGGGCGGCGCCAGCAAGCTGCCCTCCCTGCACAGTGCCAGACCCCTGCTGCTCGGCCTGCTGATGCTGGTGCTCTTTGGCTGGGCGGCCTTCTCCCAGGGTGCCCTGACCGTGCTGCTGATGCTGCTGCCCCTGCTGGCCGTCGCCGGTACTTACTGGCGCGAGCTCATCTCGCTGCCACGCTACCTCAAGCGGCTCGGCCAGCAATA
This sequence comes from Aeromonas sp. sif0611, assembly GCF_019218845.1. Lineage (NCBI taxonomy): Bacteria > Pseudomonadati > Pseudomonadota > Gammaproteobacteria > Aeromonadales > Aeromonadaceae > Aeromonas > Aeromonas sp. sif0611. Next base: position 523,654 of record NZ_JAHUWU010000002.1, read on the forward strand.
TGACAGCCTGACCAGGCTGGTCTACTCGGGGGATGCCCCCGGCGCCATTGCCGATTTCCATCTCAAGATGCTGCAGGCCCGCATTCGTACCGTGCTGGGTCGGGTCAACGACGCCACCCATCCCCTGCAGACCCTGGCGACCGATCTGCAGGACTCTTCTCATCAAGCCTTCCTCGACATCAACGAGCAGGACGCCCAGACCCAGCAGATGGCCGCCGCCATGACCCAGATGGCCAGCACGGCCCACGAGATAGCGCGCAACATCCAGGACACCAACAGTCAGGTGACAGAGGCACGCAGCAGTTGCCAGCACACGGTGCAGCAGCTGGATCAGACCGAGCAGCAGATGGAGCTGCTGGCCAGGCAGGCGGAGCATGCCTTCCACTCCGCCGTCGAGCTGGCGAACGAATCCGAGCGGATCGGCAGCGTCATGGGCGAGATCCAGGGCATCGCCGAGCAGACCAACCTGCTGGCCCTCAACGCCGCCATCGAGGCAGCGCGGGCCGGTGAGCAGGGACGCGGCTTTGCGGTGGTGGCGGACGAGGTGCGCACCCTCTCCACCCGCACCCACAAGGCGACCGAACAGATCCAGGGCAGCATCCGCCAGATCCAGCAGACCCTGGGCCGCTGGCAGGGGATGATGCAGGACAATCTTGCCCAGACCCGCGAGTGCGCCCTGATGACGCGCCAGGGCTCCGGCAACCTGCATCTGGTGCTGGGGGAGATAGATCAGGTGACCGAGTTCTCCACCCAGATAGCCGCCGCGGCCGAACAGCAGCAGGCGGTGGTGGAGGAGATCAGCCGCAACATCCACCAGATCTCCCAGTACTCCCGCGCCAACAGCCAGAAGATCCAGGCGGTGGACAACTCCAGCCAGGAGCTGCTCAAACGTGCCAGCGAGCTCAGGGGGCTGAGCCAGACTTTCGGCTGAACCGGATCCCCTGTTGCTCCCCAGACCACGGAAGCGCCACAATGGTGGCGCTTCTGTTTCACGCCGAGTAATACGCCATGATGATGACCCCTCCCCCTTCCCCCTTGAACAAGGTGGCGCGCATCGAGGCTATCCTGGCCCTGATCCCGGCCGGCCGGGTGGTGAGCTACGGCCAGGTCGCCGATCTCGCGGGCCTGCCCGGGCGGGCGCGGCTGGTGGGAAAAGTGTTGCGGGAGACCGACAAGACGCTGCCCTGGCATCGCGTGCTGGGCGCAGGGGGCTCCATCTCCTTGCCCAAGGGCTCGGCGGGGTTTGATGAACAGGTAGGAAGATTGCAGGAAGAGGGGGTGCCCGTGATTGGCGGGCGGGTCAGGATGGGGGAGTGGCAGTGGCAGCCCGACCTCGCCGAGCTGCTCTTTCTGATCCCGTTCTAGTCCCTTTCTGGGCGATTTCGCTAATCGCTGGCAAGGGGGCCCAGGATGTCGTCGCAACGTACCTGCACCGGGATGGTTTCATCTTCCCGCTGCAGCAATACCAGCAGACTCTGCCTGTCCACTTCCAGCACATAGGCCGTTCCTTCCCGTGTCAGGCAGGTCATGCCTGGCCGGATTTCATGTATCTCCATGACAACCTCCCTGTCTTGTGCTGCCATCCATGCAGCCCTCTCAGTATACCGCCATCTCCCAATAAAAAGGCCCCTCGCAAGGGGCCTCTTTCATCATGGTATGAGCGGTAGTGGATCAGGCTTTCTTTGCCTTGGGCAGGCTCTCCTGCCATTTTCCATTGTCGTAATGGGCGGTCCAGCCCGTTGCCTTGCCGTTCACCTCCGTCATCACGTACTGCTCCTTGCTCTTGCGGCTGAAGCGCACCACGGATGCGTTACCGTCAGGATCTGACGCCGGGGCGTCGGCCAGGTACTGATGCTTGGGCGACAACCGATCGCGGAAGCGCTTGAGCTCCTCCACCAGAGGCGCACGAGTCTCGCGGGATTTCGGGAAGTTGCTGGCGGCGAGGAAGAGGCCGGCGGCACCATCACGCAACACGAAGTGGGCATCGGACTGGGTGCACTTGAGCTCGGGCAACGGCACAGGATCTTCCTTCGGCGGCGCGATGTCACCGTTTTTCAGGATCTTGCGGGTGTTCTTGCAGGTCTCGTTGGTGCAACCCATGTACTTGCCGAAGCGGCCGTTCTTGAGCTGCATCTCGGAGCCGCAGCGATCGCATTCGATGCTCGGACCTTCGTAGCCCTTGAGCTTGAACTGGCCCTGCTCGATTTCGTAACCGTCGCAGTCCGGGTTGCGACCACAGACGTGCAGCTTGCGGCTGTCATCGATGATGTAGGCATCCATGGCGGTGCCGCAGACGCCGCAGCGGTGCTTGGCGCGCAGCGCCTCGGTCTCGGCTTCGTCCCCGTCGGTGGCGGAGACGAACTCGTCCGCACTGACCAGGTTGATGGTCTTTTTGCAGCGCTCCTTCGGCGGCAGGGCATAGCCGGAGCAACCGAGGAAGACGCCGGTGGTGGCAGTACGAATACCCATCTTGCGGCCGCAATCCGGGCAGTCGATGTCGGTCAGCACCATCTGGTTGGCTCGCATGCCCCCCTCTTCCGCCGGCTTGTCGGCCTGCTCCAGCTCCTGGGTAAACTCGGCGTAGAAGGCGTCCAGCACCTTCTTCCACTCCAGGCTGCCTTCGGCGATACCATCGAGCTTGTCTTCCATCTTGGCGGTGAACTCGTAGTTCATCAGCTCGACGAAGTTCTCCACCAGGCGGTCGGTGACGATCTCACCCATCTTCTCGGCGAAGAAACGGCGGCTCTCGACCCGCACATAGCCGCGATCGACGATGGTGGAGATGATGGAGGCGTAGGTGGACGGGCGGCCGATGCCGCGTTTTTCCAGCTCGCGCACCAGGGCCGCTTCGGTGAAGCGGGCGGGCGGCTTGGTGAAGTGCTGACGGGGATCCAGCTTGACCAGCTTCAGGATCTCGCCGACGGTCACCGCCGGCAGCTGGCTGTCGTCCCCCTTGCGGCCCATGGGCGGCAGGGCCTTGGTCCAGCCGGCGAAGCGCAGGGTGCGGCCACGGGCCTTGAGCTCGAACTCACCGGCCTTGACGGTCAGGGTGGAGGAGTCGTACTGGGCCGGGGTCATCTGGCATGCCACAAACTGGCGCCAGATGAGGTCATAGAGCCGCATGGCGTCCGGCTCCATCCCTTCCAGCATCTCGGCAGTCACCTGCACGCTGGAGGGACGGATCGCCTCGTGGGCCTCCTGAGCGCCGGCCTTGGAACCATAGAGATTCGGATCGCTCGGCAGATAGGCGGCGCCATACTGCTCGCCGATATATTCCCGCACCGCCTCGACCGCCTCTTTGCTGAGGTTGGTGGAGTCGGTACGCATGTAGGTGATGTAACCCGCTTCATAGAGACGCTGGGCCATCATCATGGTCTTCTTGACCCCGAAGCTTAGCCGGGTGGAGGCCGCCTGCTGCAGGGTGGAGGTGATGAAGGGGGCGGACGGTTTGGAGCCGGTCGGCTTGTCTTCCCGGTTCACCACCTTGTAGTCGACCCCTTCCAGGGCGGCCACGGCGGCGAAGGTCTCGGCCTGGGTCACCGGCTTGAAGTCGACACCGTTGCGGCTGACCACTTCCATCCGCAGGTCGGCCTTGTCACCGGTCAGCAGATCGGCGTTGAGATCCCAGAACTCCACCGGCACGAAGGCCTTGATCTCGCGCTCTTTGTCGACGATGAGGCGCACCGCAACGGACTGCACCCGACCGGCGGAGAGACCGCGGGCCAGCTTCTTCCAGAGCAGCGGGGAGACCATGTAGCCCACGACGCGGTCGAGGAAACGACGGGCCTGCTGGGCGTTGACGCGGTGGATGTTCAGCTCGGACGGCTGGGCGAACGCCTCCTGGATCGCGGTCTTGGTGATCTCGTTGAACACCACCCGCTTGTAGCGGCTGTCGTCGCCGCCGATGATCTCCCGCAGGTGCCAGGCGATCGCTTCCCCTTCTCTATCCAAGTCGGTTGCGAGATAGATGGTGTCGGCCTTGGCGGCCAGACTTTGCAATTCGCTGACCACTTTTTCCTTGCCGGGCAAAATCTGGTAGTTGGCCTGCCAGCCTGCGGTCGGGTTGATCCCCATCCTGGAGAACAGGGCGTTGCGATCCTTGGCCGCCTTCTCGGATTCGCTGAGCTTGATGCCGCGAATGACAGGTTTTTTGGGCTCTGTGCTGCCGCTGCCGCTGGTCGGCAGATCGCGCACGTGACCGACGCTGGATTTCACCACGTAGTCCTTGCCCAAATATTTGTTGATGGTCTTGGCCTTGGCCGGAGACTCCACTATGACCAGTGATTTGCCCATGCTGTAACTATTATCCTCATTGCACCCGACGGGGTTGGCGTGCGGTTTTGTGGGGCTGTATAAGAGATTTGACGGGAAAAAGCAATCTTGTGAACAAATTTGCCATGCAGCCCGAACCACCTTGCTTCTTTATTTATTAATGCGAAGGGGACGCGCGGGAAGCAACCGCTTTTTTGTTTTTATGCTATATCCCCCCCTTTTTTAGATTGGAAATGACATATCCAGCCACCCCCGTCACATAAAAAACCATCTTGGTTATCAGCTTGTTACAAAGGATGAAATCTCTTTATAATGGCCGCACGCCGCAGCTTTGTGCGCGGAAGGAACCGCTCCCCATATAAAAATCGAAAGGATGTAGTCATGAAGCACTTCGAGGTCAACTTCGACGGCCTGGTCGGCCCCACCCACAACTATGCCGGTCTCTCCTATGGCAACGTGGCGTCCCAAAGCAACGCCAAGGAAGCGTCCAATCCGAAGGAGGCGGCCAAGCAGGGGCTGCGCAAGATGAAGGCGCTGACCGAGCTCGGCATGACGCAAGGGGTGCTGGCGCCGCAGGAGCGGCCGGATCTCGCCACCCTGCGCCGCCTCGGCTTCACCGGCAACGATGCCAGCGTCCTGGCCCAGGCCGCAAAACAGGCCCCCGCCGTGCTGGCCGCCTGTTACTCCGCCTCCAGCATGTGGACCGCCAACGCCGCCACCGTCTCGCCGAGCGCCGACACCCAGGATGGCCGCATCCATTTCACCCCCGCCAACCTGACCAACAAGTTCCACCGTTCCCTAGAGCCCGAGGTGACCGGCCGCATCCTGCGCGCGGTGTTCAACAACGATCGCCACTTCAGCCACCATCAGCACCTGCCGGAGAACGATCACTTCGGTGACGAGGGGGCCGCCAACCACACCCGCCTGTGCCGCGCCTACGGCGAGGCCGGGGTCGAGCTGTTCGTCTATGGCCGCAGCGCCTTCGACGTCTCCCAACCCGCCCCCAAGCGCTACCCGGCCCGCCAGACCCTGGAGGCCAGCCAGGCCATCGCCCGCCTGCACGGCCTCGGGGAAGAGAGCGCCGTCTTCATCCAGCAGAACCCGGACGTGATCGATCAGGGGGTGTTCCACAACGACGTGATCGCGGTGGGCAACCAGAACGTGCTCTTCTTCCACCAGCAGGCCTTCCTCCATACCGAGGCGGCCCTGGCCGAGGTGCGCACCAAGTTCGGCGAGGGGGAGCTGCACTTCATCGAAGTGCCGACCAATGAGGTGTCGGTGCAGGACGCGGTGAAATCCTATCTGTTCAACACCCAGATCCTGACCCTGCCATCCGGCGAGATGGCGATCATCGCCCCCACCGAGTGCCGTGACAACCCGGCGGTCTCTGCCTATCTGGCCAAGCTGGTGACCCTGGGCACGCCCATCAAGGGGGTACATTTCATGGACGTGAAGCAGAGCATGCGCAACGGCGGCGGCCCCGCCTGCCTGCGACTGCGGGTCGCCATGAACGACGCCGAGCTCGCGGCGGTCAACCCGGCCTGCCTCATCAACGACAACCAGTTTGCCCGTCTGGACAACTGGGTGGATCGCCACTACCGCGACAGCCTGGCGCTGGACGATCTGCGCGATCCAGCCCTGGTGCTGGAGACCCGAACCGCCCTGGACGAGCTGACCCAGATCCTCAAACTCGGCTCCGTCTACCCCTTCCAGCGCTAAGGCGCGCCATCGGCCTGCAGAGCCGACGCAATAAAAAAGAGAGCCGGGCAATGCCCGGCTCTCTTGTTTCAACCTATTGAACTGTGCCTCAGCGCCAGGGACTCTGCTGCCACAGGCGGCCGAGGGCACCCTCCAGCCCCAGTGCGGCCTGGCGGCCCAGCCGCTGGGTCAGACTTTTGGGCTTGCGGTAGCTGATGCCGACCACCTTGTGGTGGCTGGCCTGGGCCAGCAGGTAGTCATCGCTGGTGCAGAGCGCATCCACCAGGCCGAGCTGCTTGGCCTGGCTCGCCAGCCAGTGCTCCCCCGTGGTGACCTTGTCGATGTCGAGGTCGGGTCTGTGCTCGGCCACGAACCCCTTGAAGCGCTCGTGGATGGCCCCCAGCTCCTCGCGAAACTTCTCCCGCCCCAGATCGTCGTTCTCGCCGAACATGGTGATGGTGCGCTTGTACTGGCCGGCGGTGTGCATCTCGAACTCGATATCGTGTTTTTTCAAAAGTTTGTTGAAGTTCGGCAACTGGGCTATCACCCCGATGGAACCGACGATGGCAAAGGGCGCCGCCAGTATCTTGTCCGCCACACAGGCCATCATGTAGCCACCGCTCGCCGCCACCTTGTCGATGGCCACCGTCAGCGTGATGTCCTTATCACGCAGGCGCTGCAGCTGGGAGGCCGCCAGGCCATAGCCATGCACCACGCCGCCGCCGGACTCGAGGCGCAGCAGCACCTCGTCCCCGGGCCGGGCGACCCCAATCACGGCGCTCACCTCTTCCCGCAGGGAGGCCACTTCCCTCGCATCCATGCTGCCGTGAAAATCGAGCACAAACAGCCGGCTGCGCTCATCGGTCGCCTTGGCGCGCGCCTTGTCTTCGGCCTTGCGTGCCTTGTCCATCTGCTTGCGCTCGGCCTTGCCGGCCAGGGCCGTCTGCAACTGATGACACCCCTGCTCCAGCTCGCTGGAGAGATCGGTCACCACCAGCTCCCCCTTGCGGGTCCTGGGCTGACGGCTGCTCGCCACCATCAGGACGACGGCGCCGATGGCCAGCAGGAGGGTGAGGGTCTTGGCCAGGAACAGGCCGTATTCGGTCAAAAATGCCACTTGATGCTCCGCGCTATGTTCGGTTTTTTCACATAGTAAGGAGTTTGTCGGCGCCGCGCAAAAACTCTGCCCTGGCCCAGGGCCGTCTTGCGCCAATTCAGGCTACCGCCCTGTTTTCTTCACATTTTTGCCGTCTCATGCTGGTCAACGGCAGGGCCGGATCAGTACACTTGCCTCCTCTATTGCGCCCATCCGCCACGGATTTGTTAACAGGAGTGCACATGCTCGATTATCAGGCCCCTCGGGATCTGCTCAAGGACAAGGTCATTCTGGTAACGGGTGCCGGTGACGGTATCGGCCGCGAAGCGGCGCTCACCTATGCCGCCCACGGCGCTACCGTGGTGCTGCTCGGCCGCACCAGCGCCAAGCTGGAGGCGGTCTATGACCAGATAGAGGCGGCCGGTCACCCGCTGCCCGCCATAGTCCCTGTCGATTTGAAAGGGGCCACCGCCGCCCACTACCGCGGCATGGCCGAGACCTTCTCCCAGCAGTTCGGCCGCCTCGACGGCGTGCTGTTCAATGCCGGCCTGCTTGGCACCCTCTCCCCCTTCGAACATATCCAGGAGAAGGAGTGGGACGAGGTGATGCAGGTCAACGTCAAGTCGGAATTCCTGCTGACCCAGGCGCTGCTGCCCCTCATTCGCCAGACCGCCAAGGCGCACGGCGAGGCCTCCATCGTCTACACCTCCTCCAGCGTGGGGCGCAAGGGACGAGCCTACTGGGGCACCTATGCCATCTCCAAGTTCGCCGTCGAGGGCATGATGGAGGTGCTGGCGGACGAGCTGGAGAACACCGGGGTGCGGGTCAACACCCTGAACCCGGGAGGCACCCGCACCAGGATGCGCGCCAGCGCCTTCCCGGCGGAAGATCCCCAGTTGCTGAAGACCCCGGCCGACCTGATGCCGCTCTATCTCTATCTGATGGGGCCGGACAGCCGTGGCAAGACCGGCCAGACCTTCGTGGCCCAGCCCAAATAAATCAACACACTAACCAGATGGGGTTAAAGTGAAGGGGGGCGCCAGTCGAGCCCTGTTGAATCCCATCGGCCCCTGACAGGTTGCACTATGTTTCGTCCCAAGAGCACGTTTGAGCAATGGCGGATCTTCCAGGCCGTGGTGGACTGTGGCGGTTACGCCCAGGCCGCGGAGGCGCTGAACAAGAGCCAATCCTCCCTCAATCATGCGGTCGCCAAGCTGCAACAGAGCCTGGGACTGGCCCTGCTGGAGGTGAGGGGGCGCAAGGCGGTGCTCACGCCGGCGGGGGAGATCTTCCTCAAGCGGGCCCGCCAGCTCAGCCAGCAGGTGGAAGAGCTGGAGAACCTGGCCAACAACCTGGAGCGCCAGTGGGAGCCGCAGATCAACCTCTATGTGTCGGTGCTGCAACCGCGCGAGCGGCTCTATCGGGCGTTGGCGCACTTCCATCCCCGCAGCCGGGGTTGCCGCATCAATCTGCACGAGCGGATCCATTGCCACTTCAATGCACTCCAGGTGGGGGATCTGATGCTCTCCGAGCACCTGCCCCACGATCGCACCGGTCTGCCCCTGGACGAGGTCTGCCTGTTGCCGCTGTGCGCGGCTGAACATCCCCTCGCCGGGCAGGAGGAGCCCATCACGGCCGAACTGCTCGCCAGCCATAACCAGATAAGCCTGCACCCCCCCATCCACCGCTCGGTGGACTGGAACGATGCGGATGACACCGGCTGGAAGGCGACCCACTATCGCGAGGTGCTCAGCATGGTGAGCCTCGGTCTCGGCTATGCCTGGGTACCACGCCACCTGGTGCAGGAGGAGCTCGCCAGCGGCGCCCTGGTGAGGCTCGATCTCGCTGGCGGCAGCGAGCGCTACCTCTACACCTACCTGCTCACCCCGTCGACCGATGCCCTGGGGCCGGCAGCCGAACTGCTGCTGCGCTGCCTGCGCAACGAATACCAGGCCGACAGCGGCAAATAGTCCCGCGCCGGCCAACGCGGCCGGCCCCTGCTCATCCCGTCAGGCCCTCACTCGCCCGCCCCGGGCACCTCACACATTGGGCACCCGCCAGCAGGCGGCCAGCGCGGCCAGCGCCAAGGCGGTGGCCACCATGAAGACCCCGTGAAAACTCCAGATCTCCGCCACCGTCCCCGCTATGGCACCCGCCATGATGGAGCCGGTGCGGATGCTGTTGGCAAACAAGGTAGTCGCCACCCCGGCCCGGCCCGGCATCAGATCCTGGAAATAGGACATGCCGATGCCGGCGACGATGCCGATGAAGATGGCGTTGAGCAGTTGCAGCGCGATGAGGGCCCCCTGACTCGACAGGGTCACCAGGCCGGCGTAGAAGCCGACCCCGGCCAGCACCGCCAACAGCATCATGGGCCGCTTGCCAAAACGCCGGGTGTAGTAACCCGCCAGCAGCATAAAGGGGATCTCCAGGGCCGCCGCCGTGCCCATCAGGATCCCGGCCAGCTTCTCCTCCAGTCCCAGCTCACGGGTGATGTAGAGCGGCATGTTGATGAGGTACATGCTGTTGCAGGTCCACATCAGAGTGGAGGCGATGAAGAGCGCCCGCACCGAAGGATCTCGCCAGCTGCTGACCCGCTCCCCTTCGCCCCGGATGCTCGGCAGCGGCAGGGAGGGCAACCAGCGCCAGACCACGAAGGCACAGATCAGATAAGCCAGGGCGGAGGCCAGATACATCACCTCGAAGCCGTAGCCGATGGCGAGCGCGAAGGCCGCCGGTGGCCCAATCACCCAGGCCAGGGAAAACTGGGCCCGCAGCACCGAGCTGAACATGTCCGCCCGCTTGTTGCGGCTGTCGGCATATTCGCGTGCCAGGGCAAACAGCTGGGGACTGGCGGTGGCGGTCAGGCTCGCCAGCACCACCCCCAGGCTCACCAGCAGCCAGTATTGCCGGTTCCAGGCAAACAGCAGGGAGAGCACTATGCCGGCGACACAGCAGCGCAGGATCAGTTGCTTGCGATCCCCCCCGCTGTCGGAGCGATGGCCGAGCCACTGGCTGATGAGGATGCCGATCACCGCGTTGATGGTATAGAAGAGCCCCACCAGGAAGGGGCGCACCTGCACCTCTTCGGCCAGAAACAGGCTCAAGGTGGGCACCTGAAGTGCCACCGCCACCCCGGTCATGAAGGTCACCGCGAGGAAAGAGAGAGAGACGGGATCCGGCCTCTTGCGGGCAGCACTCAGCAAACTCATAGAGATACCATTGATATGGAAGAGAAAAAGGGAGCCAGAAGCCGGCGGGTGTACAGTATGACGGCGTTTATTTTATGCGATTATCAACAGCCACCTCAAGGGTTGCGAGGCCACGTCCAAGTCCGTACATTGGTAAACCCTCTGGCCAGTACAAGGATTTCACATGTTTGATTTTGATCGGGAGATAGATCGCAGCGGCACCATGAGCCTGAAGTGGGACAAGTACAAGGGTCAGGATGTGCTGCCCATGTGGGTGGCCGACACCGACTTCGCCTCACCCCCCGCCGTCATCGAAGCGCTCACGGCGCGGGTGGCCCACGGCATCTTCGGCTATTCCCGCCCCTCCCCCCGGCTGATCGAACTCATCATCACCCGCATGCAGCAGCGCTATGGCTGGACTATCTCCCCGGAGTGGCTGGTCTTCCTGCCGGGGGTGGTGCCCGGTCTGAACCTCGCCTGCAAAGCCTGGAGCCAGCACGGCCGTGGCATCATCACCCCCAAGCCGGTCTATTACCCCTTCCTGCAGGCGCCAGGCTTCAACGATCGCCCCCTGCTGACCGTCCCCATGATGGAGGAAGCCGGACGCTGGGTGCTGGATCTGGAGGAGCTGGAGCGCCAGGCTCCCTCCGCCGACCTGCTGCTCTTGTGCAACCCGCACAATCCGGGGGGCACCGTCTTCACCCGCGAGGAGCTGCTCGCCATCGACGCCATCGCCGAGCGCCACAATCTGGTGGTCTGCTCGGACGAGATCCACTGCGATCTGCTGCTGGACAAGGATGCCCGCCACCTGCCCTACGGTGCCCTGAGCCCGTCGGCCGCCGAACGCAGCGCCGTCATGATGGCGCCGAGCAAGACCTTCAATATCGCGGGTCTGTGCTGCTCCTTCGCGGTAGTGCCCAATAGCCGCCTGCGCCTCAAGCTGCAGCAGGCGATGCGCGGCATCAGTGCCGACGTCAACCTGCTGGGCTTCGTGGCCGCCGAGGCCGCCTACGAGGGTGGTGAACAGTGGCTCAGCGAACAGCTCGACTATCTGAGGGCCAACCTGACACTGATCGAACAGGCGGTTGCCCGCTGGCCCGGCGTCAAGCTGGCAAAGAATCAGGCGACCTATCTCGCCTGGATCGATGTGAGCGGCCTCGAGCTGGATGACCCGGTCGCCTTCTTCGAGCAGGCGGGTGTCGGTCTCTCCCCGGGCGCCCAGTTTGGTGATGGCCAATGCGTGCGCCTCAACTTTGGCTGCACCCGGGCTCGCCTCACCGAAGCCTTGGCGCGCATGGAGAAAGCCATTCTTCAGCGCAGCATCTGACAAGGATCGCACGCTCCGGCAAGCCACCGGGCAAGGCTCAGGGAGACGCTGGCTCGCATGGAGAAGGCGATTCTCCAGGCACGCCACTGACGGCAAGGAGGGGGCTGCCGGTCAGCCTCCCCCAGCCATGGACGGGAATGGCGAAAGCCATTCAGGTTCACATCTGATATAGATAAGATGTGAACGGGAATGGCGAAAGCCATTCAGGTTCACATCTGATATAGATAAGATGTGACTCATGACGGGATGAGCCTGGTTCATCCCTTTTTTCAGCCATTGTTCCGGTTTCCTATGCACCCAAGACCCCTGCGCGCCCTGTCACGCCTGTTACACCTTGCCCAGCCCTGGCTGGCGGCCGTGCTGGCGCTGCCCCTGTCTGCCGCCCCCGCCTATGTCACCATAGGCACGGGGGCGCTCAACGGCGTTTACTACCCCACGGGGGGCGCCATCTGCCGCCTGCTCAACGACGACAGTGCCAGCCACGGGTTGCACTGCACGGTACAGAGCACCTCGGGTTCCATTGCCAACCTGGCCGCACTGGCCAAGGGCGACATCCAGCTGGCGCTGGTACAGTCGGATGTCTTGTTCCATGCGGCCCACGGCAGCGGCCCCTTCGCGGGTCAGGCCCCGAACGATCAGCTGCGCAGCCTGCTGCGGCTCCATAATGAATCCCTGACCCTGCTCGCCAGTGCCACCAGCAACATCACCACTCTGGCGGACATCGAAGGCAAGCGGGTCGATCTGGGCAGCCCCAACTCGGGAGACAGGGTCACCAGCCAGGCACTGCTCGAAGCCATGGGCTGGCGCCCAACCGACTTCACACTGCCTCCCGTGGCATCCCCCGGCAACCGGCTGGAGGGACTCTGCAACGGTACCCTGGATGCCGCCTTCCTGGTTGCCGGCCACCCCAATCAGGGGATCGGCGATCTGACCGGTCGCTGCCAGGCCCGCCTCATCCCCATCGAGGGGGAGCAGATAGACAAGCTGCTCAAGCAATACCCCTACTACCAACGCAGCCGCATCGGCGCCAATCTCTACCCGGGGCAGACCAGCTCCCTCGCCACCTTTGCGGTGACCGCCGAGCTGGTGGCCAAGGCCAGCCTGCCCGAGGCCGAGGTGCGCACCCTGCGCGACGTGCTGAGCCGCCATCTCAAGCAGTTCACTCGCCTGCACCCGGCGCTTACCACCCTTACCCCCGAATCCATGCAGGCAGGGGACATACTCCCGCTGCACCCCGGCATGCTGGATGCCGTGCCGACCCTGTTGCCCGAGTCCCTCACCCCCTCCGGGGCCGAGGCCACCTCAGGGGCGCTCCCCACGGCGCCGTCGGCCCCCACCAGTGCGGCCACCCCGCTGGAAGGGGCTGAGGTGCTGCCGGAGCAGCCTGCTGGCGCCACCCTGCCAGCCAGCTCGGATGCGGTGGCGACCGGGCAAGCCCCGGCGCTGACCACGCTACCGGTGCCGACGGAGGCTGATATAGCGCAGGGCAGCAAGCCGGATGCGGCCGGGATCGCCACCCCTTCGGCGGCAAAGAGCACCGAGCAAGCGACAACCGCCACACCCGCACCGGGCAGCCCAAGCGGCGCCTCGCCGGCCACCAGCGAGACGCCAGCCCCCGCCCAATGACGGGGAGAGCACAATGCAAGAGGCCACCCTGGGGTGGCCTCTTGTCATCTAGCTGTTCAGCGAAGGGCACCGGGTTCACCCTTTGGGGGACAGTAACGAGTCCGGGCGCAGGATCTCCTCCTCCACCCAGTGCAGCAACTGCTTGATGGCCCGCGACAGCACCTGGTTCTGGCGCACCACATACCCCAGGCTGGTGCCGGGGAAGTCGGTGAGCCGGGTAACAGGGGCGGTGAGCTTGAGGCGCGGGTGGAGCGAGAAATCCGGCACTATGGCCACCCCGAACCCAGCCTCTGCCCAGTCGAGCTGGGCATCCACGCTGCCCACCTCCATGATGCGGCAGCTCGGCAGCCCGAGCAGGGGCAAGGAAGGGTCTATCAGCGCCCGGGTGCGGGTGTCGTGCCCCAGCAGGATCAGGGTCGGTTCGTCGAGGGGATCGCTCTCCCCGGCCCTGGCACGGGTCTGCCAGCGGGTGAGCCCCTGCCCCAGCGCGCACCAGGTCACCTGCTGCAATTCGGTGTAGTAGAGCGGCTCGCTGCGCTTTTGCGCCATCACGAAGCCGAGATCCGCCTTGCCCGCCCTGACCAGATCCGCCGCCTGATCCGAGGTGGTGTTGAACAGGGTGAGATCGATGCCGGGAAAGGCCTGCTTGAAGCGCTGGAACGGCTGGATCAGCAGCAGGCGCGAGATGATGTCGCTGGCGGCGATGGCGAGCGTCCCCTGGCTCAACTGGCTGAGGGCGTTGAGATCGGACTGGCAGAGCTGCAGCTCGTTGATGGCACGCTCGGCGCTTTGCAGCAATCGCTCCCCCGCCTGGGTCAGTCGAAACGGGCTGCGTTCAATCAACTTGACCCGGGTGGCCTGCTCCAGGTTCTTGAGGTGCAGGCTGACGTTGGGCTGGGTCATGTGCAGCTCGGTGGCGGTCTGGCCGAAGTGCTGCAGGCGGGCCAGGGTGACAAAGGTATTTAACCAGTGAATATCCAACATGAGGTAACTCTCACCCACGACTGGCGCGGGGTAGCGCGTCATGGCGGGGCTTTGCCGATAAATTGGCCATAATTATATGACTTACTTATCGGAATTATAAAGATAATTAATTTTTCTAATCCGCATAGGACTCCTAGGATGGACGCCTAACGTCTTAGGAGAAAGAGTCATGTCGTCTATCGTAGTCGTAGGTGCTAACTGGGGTGATGAAGGCAAAGGCCGCATCGTCGATTATCTGGCAGGCCAGTCCGCCGCCAGCATCCGTTTCCAGGGCGGCAACAACGCCGGCCACACCGTGGTCAACGATCTTGGCACCTTCAAACTGCACCAGTTGCCAAGCGGCGTCTTCAACCCGGATTGCCTGGTCGTGCTCGGCCCTGGCATGGTCATCAGCCCGGAGCCGCTGACCAAAGAACTGGCCGAAGTGAAGGCCGCCGGCGTGACTCCGAAACTCGCCATCTCTGACAGAGCCACCTTCTGCCTGCCGATCCACGCGCTGGAAGACACCCTGGAAGAAGTCCGTCTGGGTGATGGTGCCTATGGCTCCACCCGTCAGGGCATTGCCCCGGCTTACGGTGATCGGGTCATGAAAAAGGCGATCCTGGTGGGCTGGCTGAAACAGCCGGACGTGCTGGTCGAGCGCATCCAGTTCTTCCTCGACTGGAAACTGCCGCAGCTCAAGGCGCTCTACCCCAGCTTCGAATTCAAGCAGACTGCCCAGGAGATGGCCGACTGGCTGCTGGAAGTGTCCGCCCCCTGGATCGACGCCGTCTGCAACGTCAGCGAGCCGCTCAAGGCCATCCAGGCCAAGAACGGCACCCTGCTGTTCGAAGCCCAGCTGGGCGCCGGCCGTGACCTCATCTACGGTGAGTACCCCTGGGTGACCTCCTCCCACGTCTCCGGCGCCTACGCCGGCATCGGTGGCGGCCTGCCGGCCCTGCGCCCCGAGCGCGTGATTGCCGTGGCCAAGGCGTTCAGTACCTCTGTAGGTACAGGCACCCTGATCACCGCCATGGAGAACCAGGACGAGTTCCGCAAGTTCGCCAACGAGTTCGGCGCCACCACTGGCCGTCCCCGTGACATCGGTTACTTCGATGCGGTCGCCACCAAGCAGGGTCTGGAGATCCAGGCCGCCAACGAAATCGCCCTGACCAAGCTGGACTGCCTCTCCGGCATGCCGGATCTGAAGATCTGCGTAGCCTACGAAGGTGCCAACACCGAGAACCCGATCTGGCCGCAAACCGCCGGTCTGAAGCCGGTGTACGAGTCCATGGAAGCCTGGAGCGAAGACATCTCCCACATCCGCAAGTTCGAAGACTTGCCCAAGGCTGCCCAGCACTACGTGCTGCGCATCGAAGCCCTGCTGGGTGTGCCGGTTCCCATGGTCTCCGTCGGCCCGGGCCGCGAGCAGATGATACTGCGCTAAGCCGCCTGCTCTTCTGTCAGCACAATGTCAAAACCGGCCTCATGGAGGCCGGTTTTTTTATGGCCGCGCACCACTGACCAGCGCGGCGTCCCCAACTACCTCCTTTTCCGAAAAAGCGCAGTTCAGCTCAAAACAGACACTCTTCAATCCAATATTGAGCAGTATGGTTGAACCTGGCTCGACCCCCATCGCTAGACTGATCCCGTCATCAGGATCCTCCCATGGGGATCCCCTCATCCATGAAGGAGCACCACCATGAAATTACCCCTGAGTTCGGCCCTGCTCTCCCTGCTGTGCGTGGCGGCCCTGCCCGCCGCCGCAATGACCCTGAAGAGCACGGACATCCAGGAAGGCCAGCTGATGGACAAGGCACTGAGCTTCAACGGCTTCGGCTGCAAGGGGGAGAACCACTCCCCCCAGCTGAGCTGGCAGGACCTGCCGGCCGGCACCCAAAGCGTCGCCATCACCGCCTATGATCCCGATGCCCCCAGCGGCAGCGGCTGGTGGCACTGGCTGGTGGTGAACCTGCCCGTCAGCCAGAGTTCCCTTGCCAGCAACGCCTCCGGCAAGCTCAAGCAGGGGCTGGAGCTCAGAACCGATTTCGGCAGCCAGGGTTACGGCGGCCCCTGCCCCCCCGCCGGGCACGGCATGCACCGCTACCAGTTCACAGCCTGGGCCCTGCCCCAGGATCTCGAGGTGAAGACCGATACCCCGCCCGCCATGGTAGGCTACATGCTCAATGCCATGGCGCTCGGCAAAGCCACCCTGACCGCCACCTTCGTCACCCCCTAGGAGCCCGCCGGATGAGCACGCCCCTGCTGCAACTGAATCACTATTTCGGGATCCGCCAGCAGCCCCTGCACAGGGTGCTCATCTATGCGCCGACCCTCATCTGGGTACAGCAGGGGCACAAACAGCTGTGGTGGCAGGACAGGCGCCTGTCGTTTGACAAGGGGAGCTGGCTGCTGATCCCGGCAGGCCACCAGCTCACCTTCGTCAACCAGCCCGAGCAGGGCAGGTTCAGCTCCCATGCCCTGACCCTGCTGGCCCCGCCCCCCGCAACCTGGCTGACTGATGCCCCGGCGACCCCGCAGCGGGAGCCGCGCCTTGAGGTAAGCCCGGCGCTGGCGTTCTGCTTCGAGCTAGTCTGCTCCATGGCCGACCGCAGACTGAGCGAGGCCACCCAGGCCCAGCTGCTGCACGGCTTCTATGCCGAGTTGCGCGCCGCCCATGCCCTCGATCTGCTGTTTCCCGCCAGCACCATGACGCTCGGGGAGCGGCTGGCCCGCTACCTGGGGGTGGAGCCCGGCGCCGACCACAGGCTGGAGACCCTGGCCCCCCACTTTTCCATGAGCCGCGCCTCCCTGGTGCGCAAGCTGGCCGCCGAGGGGCGCAGCTTTCGCCAGCTGCTGGCCCAGGTGCGCATGAGCCACGCCCTCACCCTGCTGCAACAGGGACTGAGCCCGCTGGAGGCCGCCCTCGCCTGCGGTTACGACTCTCCCAGCCGCTTCGCCGCCCGCTTCAAGCAGGAGTTCGGCCTGACTCCCCACCAATATTTGCGCACCTGCCCCGCAACTGTCCCGCAACGCCAAGTAAATAGTTACTAAAAACAACTCCTGTGTAACCTCATGTAACCCGGTGATCCCGATCACACATCTCCCCATCCATACTGTGACGCAGCGCCAATCTTTCCGCTTTCTTTCCCCTAGAATGGCCATGAAAACGTTTTTACTAAAATAAACACAAAAAAGCACCTTCCTTAACCTAGAAAATCGTCATTGGAGCGAGATATGTTTCGTAAAAATTTACTTTCCATCACCCTGGGTGTCGCCCTGTTTGGCCTGGCCGCCTGCAACGGCAATGACTCAAGCGCACCAACCCCGCCTGGCGCCACCCTGGCGAACCAGTATCGGAACGTGATCGATCGCACCGGCACCCCGCTCCAGTTCCGTGACTTTGACAGCTACTCCAACCTCAAATACAACCCGCTGCTCGATCTCGGGGCCTGGCACGGCTTCCTGCTGCCCAAAAGCGACGGCGAGTGGGGCGGCTTCACCGGCCCCATGGTGATCGCCGAAGAGTACAGCCTCTTCTTCGCCAGCGAGCTTGACAGGCTCAGCCTGGGGGACGAGAGCGGCCGTGCTTTCCCGCTCACCAGCGCCAGCAAGCATGAGATCTACGCCATCCCCGGCGCCCTGGTGCAGCGCTTCGAGTTCGAGCCCTTCACCCTGGAGCTGGAGCTGCGCTACGGCGATGCTCGCACCGCCCTTATCCGCACCCGTCTGGTGAACAACCAGGATGCGCCCCTCACCCTGACCCTCAACTGGCAGGGGGAGCTGCTCCAGCAGTGGAATGCCAACAAGACGGTCGCCGAGCAGTATCCCGACTGGACCCGCACCATCAGCCAGAGCGAGCAAGGCATCGAGTTCCAGTTCGGCGAACTGCGCAGCACCTGGAACATCATGCAAAGCGGCAGCGCCCGCTATCGCATCGACCGCACCCTGCCGAGCCGCACCATCCTGGACGAGAAGGGGCTCGGCTATGTGAGCGAGGCCAGCCTCACCCTGGCCGCCAAGGGTCAGCAGGATATCTACACCCTGCAGAGCTATGTCCACAGCAGCGAGGAGGCGAGCCGCTTCGAGCAGAGCCGCCAGGCGCTGCTGGCCGACCCCGCCAGCCATTTCGACGACTCCATCCGTCGCTGGGAGGATTACCTGGCGCGCGGCCTCTCCAACCAGGGCATCCCGGAGTCGGAGCGTCGCATCGCGGTCAAGGCGATGGAGACCCTCAACGGCAACTGGCGCTCGCCGGCTGGCGCCATCCTCCACGACGGGGTCACCCCCTCCAACACGGCCCGCTGGTTCGATGGTGTTTGGGCCTGGGACAGCTGGAAGCACGCCTACGCCATGGCCCACTTCAACCCCGAGGTAGCCAAGAACAACGTGCGCGCCATGTATGACTACCAGGTTCAGCCGGATGACCCGGTACGTCCGCAGGATGCCGGCATGGTGATCGACGCCGTCTTCTACAACAAGCTGTCGGACAGAGGTGGCGACGGCGGCAACTGGAACGAGCGGGACACCAAGCCGCCCCTCTCCGCCTGGGCCATCTGGGAGATCTACAGCGCCACTAAAGACAAGGCCTTCATCGCCGAGATGTATCCGAAGATCCAGGCCTATCACGACTGGTGGTACAGGGCGCGGGACAACAACCGCAACGGCATCATCGAATACGGCGCCACCCGCCACGTCGAGCACAACGACGAGTTCGGCAACATCACCTTCAAGGTGCAGTATGCCAGTGGCGTGCCCGCCGGGCTGGATCTCGCGAGCTGCACCGCCGAAGGGGACGGCTGGTATGGCTGCGCCGGTATGGCGCTCTATCAGCAGGTGCTAAGCACAGGCGGGTACGACGAGATGGACATAGGTGCCCAGCACGGCGCCGGCTGGGAGTCCGGCATGGACAACGCCGCCCGCTTCGGCTTTATCGAGCAAGACCAATTACAACGTTACGCCGACAAGGCCTATGGTGGCGACATCGACAAGGCCCGCCAGGACTGGAACGTCGCCTTCTTCGAAAACCACGAGGACGACGGCAGCCTCATCGGCTTTTCCATCGATCAGGAGTCGGTGGAACTCAACGCCTTCCTCGCCAAGGAGAAGCGCATCCTGGCGGACATGGCAGATCTGCTCGACAAACCGGACGAAGGGATCCGCTATCGCGAGGGCGCCAGCCAGCTCGCTGGCTACATCAACAGCTGCCTGTTCGATGAGGCCTCCGGCTTCTATTACGATCGCCAGATTGCCCAGGGCGATGTGGCAGATGCCAACGGCTGCGTCGGCAAGCTGCTGACCGCCCGAGGTCGTGGCCCGGAAGGCTGGAGCCCGCTCTGGGCCGAGGTGGCGGACAAGGAGAAGGCGGCGCGGGTGCGCGAGGTGATGCTGAGCAGCCAGGAGTTCAACACCAAAGTACCCCTCGGCACAGCGGCGCTGACCAACCCGGCCTATGACCCCGACATCTACTGGCGCGGCCGGGTCTGGCTGGATCAGTTCTACTTCGGGGTGAAGGGGCTGGAGAACTACGGCTATCGCGACGACGCCCAGCTGCTGGTCAACAAGCTGTTTGCCAACGCAGAGGGGCTGGCGGGCAGCGGCCCTATCCGCGAGAACTACAACCCGGAGACCGGCGCCATGCAGGGGGCCAGCAACTTCAGCTGGAGCTCGGCCCACCTCTATATGCTCTATCGCAACTTCCTTAAAACGCAGGGCTGATCCCCGCAGCCCCCGGGAATGACGCAACAAAAAGGCCTCCATCATGGAGGCCTTCTTTCTATCAGCGGATCGCGCTTACTTGACGGTCACCCGGGCAAACTTACGCTTGCCGACCTGATAGACGGCGGTGCCGGCGCCGACCAGCGCCTTGCCATCCTCCAGCTTTTCGCCGTCACGCTTGACCGCGCCCTGCTTGATCATGCGCAGCGCCTCGGAGGTGGTCTCCACCAGGCCGGCGTCTTTGAGCAGGTTGGCAATCGCCAGGCCTTCCCCTTCCAGGGCCAGTTCGACCTCCGGCATCTCGTCCGGGATGGCGTTCTTGGAGAAGCGCTGGGTGAAGTCTTCGTGGGCCGCTTCGGCCGCCGCTTCGTCGTGGTAGCGGGTGATGATCTCCTTGGCCAGCCAGATCTTCACGTCGCGCGGGTTCAGGGTACCGGCTTCGATGCCGGCCTTGAAGCCTTCGATGTCCGCCAGCGGGCGGGAGGAGAGCAGCTCGTAGTAGTTCCACATCAGGGTGTCGGTGATGGACATGATCTTGCCGAACATCTCCCCCGGGGCATCGTGCACGCCTATGTAGTTGGCGGCGGACTTGGACATCTTCTTGACGCCGTCCAGACCCACCAAGAGCGGCATCATCAGCACGCACTGGGCGGCCATGCCGGCATCTTTTTGCAGCTCGCGGCCCATCAGCAGGTTGAATTTCTGATCGGTACCGCCGAGCTCCACGTCCGCTTTCAGCGCGACCGAGTCATAGCCTTGCAGCAGCGGATAGAGGAATTCGTGAATGGCGATGGACTGGCCGCCGCTGTAGCGCTTCTTGAAGTCGTCGCGCTCCATCATGCGGGCCACGGTCTGCTTGGCCGCCAGCTTGATCATGCCGGTCGCGCCGAGCTCGCCGAGCCAGCTGGAGTTGTACTCGATGCGGGTCTTCGCGGGATCCAGGATCTTGAACGCCTGCTCCGCATAGGTGAGGGCGTTGTGCTTGATGGCCTCTTCGGAGAGCGGCGGGCGGGTGCTGTTCTTGCCGGAGGGATCCCCCACCATGGCGGTGAAGTCGCCGATCAGCAGAATGATCTCGTGGCCCAGATCCTGGAAGGTCTTCAGCTTGTTGAGGATCACGGTATGACCCAGGTGAATGTCCGGAGCCGTCGGGTCCATCCCCAGCTTGATGCGCAGCGGGCGCCCTTCCTTCAACTTGGCGACAAGTTCTTCTTCAACCAGAATTTCTTCCGCTCCGCGCTTGATCTCGGCTAGCGCCACCTCGAGCTGGGACATTTTTTGACTCTCCAATCACGATTCCACAGGGCCAGACATATTACTGGAATGGCAGGCCAATTGGAAAGGCGGTAAACTCCGACCTTCTTCTGGGTTCAACTTCGTCAGCTTCTCATGGTCATTTGGCACGCCTTCAACTCTCTTCCTACCTGGCACCGCAAGATGGTGCTTATTCTGAGCATCCTGGTGATGATGCTGGCAGCCTGGCCAAGCGAACAGGCCGTCGCCACCCGGGTCGATGACAACGGCAACGAGCTTGCCCTGCGCCAGCCCGCCGACGCGGCCGCCTCGGCCGATGAACTCGAGGCCGCGCAGCCCCTCACCCCGCCAAAGCCGCGCTACATCACCAAGCAGGTGAAGGTGCGCCGGGGCGACAACATGGGGGTCATCTTCCAGCGCATTGGCCTGAGCACGACGGACCTGCACCTGATCGATCAGCTCGATGGCAGCGATCCCCTGCGGATGCTGCAGCCGGGGCAGGAGCTCACCTTCAAGCTCACCGAACAGGGCGAGCTGCACAGCCTCTATTACCCGCACAGCCTGGAACAGGCGCTCAAGGTGAGCCGCAAGGACGACAGCTTCGTCGCCAGGTCGGTCAAGCTCGAGCTCGACACCCGCGAGCAGGTGGCGAAGGGAGAGATCCGATCCAGCTTCTGGGGCGCCGCCAGCGAGGCAGGCATGACGGAGGATCAGATCATGGACCTGGCCGCCATCTTCGGCTGGGACATCGATTTTGCCCAGGACCTGCAGCCGGGAGACAGCTTCCGGGTGGTCTACGAAGACAAGTTTCAGGATGACGAACGGGTCGCCTCCGGTGACATCCTGGCGGCCGAGTTCATCAACCAGGGGGCCATCTACCGCGCCGTGCTGAACCAGGATGGCAACTACTACACCCCGGAAGGCAAGGCGATGCGCAAGAGCTTCCTGCGCGCCCCGGTCAACTTCAAATACATCAGCTCCAACTTCAACCCGCGTCGCCTGCACCCGGTCACCGGCAAGGTGCGCCCTCACAATGGCATCGACTATGTGGCGCCGGTGGGCACTCCCATCATGGCGGCGGGGGGCGGCAGCGTGGTGGCGGCCGGTTACAACCAGTTCAACGGCAACTATGTGTTCATCAAACACGCCGGCAACTACGTGACCAAGTACCTGCACCTCTCCAAGCGCACCGTGAACAAGGGCCAGCGGGTGAAACAGGGGCAAACCATAGGCCTCCTGGGAGGCACCGGCCGCGTCACGGGCCCGCACCTGCACTATGAATTCGTGGTGGGCGGCGTGCACAAGAACCCGCGCACCCTCACCCTGCCCCAGGCCGAGACCCTCACCGGACGCGCACTGGCCAGCTTCAAGGCACAGGCCAGACCGCAACTGGCCAAGCTTGACAGCACGGAGCTGCAACTGGCCCAGAACCAGCGGGACAGCAACGGCAGCTAAGAGTCGCCCCACTGCCATCGTGGCTGCTGTAAATGAACAGATAACAAGGAGAGGCCATGAGCGAGCGCTATATCGGATTGATGTCGGGTACCAGCATGGATGGCATCGATGCCGTGTTGGTCACTCTGGATGGGGAAACCCTTCGGGTGGAGGCGGCGCTCTGCCATCCCTGGCCAGAGGCAACGGCCCGCGAGCTTCACGCCCTCTGCACCCCGGGGGAGAACGAAATAGACCGCATGGGGGTGGCCGACAATCGCGTGGCGCAGGAATTTGCCGCCGCCACCCTGGCGCTGCTTGCCAAGGCAGGGCTTGAGCCCAAGGATATCCGCGCCATCGGCTCCCACGGCCAGACAGTGCGCCACCGCCCCCAGCTCGGCTTTACCCTGCAGATCGGCAATGCGGCCCTGCTGGCTGCCTTGACCGGCATCGATGTGGTTGCCGATTTTCGCACCCTGGACATGGCCCTCGGCGGTCAGGGGGCGCCGCTGGTGCCCGCCTTCCATCAGGCCATTTTTGCCAAACCGGGCGCCCTGCGGGTTGTGCTGAACCTCGGCGGCATCGCCAATATCTCGGTGCTGCCGGGCAACGCGACCGGAGTCTATGGCTTCGATACCGGCCCCGCCAACACCCTGCTCGATGGCTGGTATCGCCGCCATCAGCCCGACGGCGGCAGCTATGACGCCGGTGGCCAGTGGGCGGCCAGCGGCCAGCTTGTTCCCGCGCTGCTAGCCAAACTGCTGGCTCACCCCTACTTCGCCGCCCCCGCCCCCAAGAGCACGGGGCGAGAGATGTTCACCCTCGACTGGCTCGACGGCGAGCTGGCAGGCACGGCATACGCTCCGGTGGATGTGCAACGCACCCTGCAGGCCCTCAGTTGCCACAGCATAGCCCGCCAGCTGCCCGCGGTGGATGAGGCGAAGAAGCCTGCCGAGCTGTTCGTCTGCGGCGGTGGCGCCCACAACGCCCCCCTGCTGGCGGAACTCGCCGCCCTGCTGCCTCGCTGGCGCCTCGCCAGCACGGCTGAGCTCGGGCTCGCCCCCGACTGGGTGGAAGGGGCCGCGTTTGCCTGGCTGGCACAGCGTTTCGTGACGCGCCAGCCCGGCAACCTGCCCGCCGTCACCGGCGCCAGCCGACCGGCGGTGCTGGGCGCACTCTACCCCGCCTGAGCGGGCAACCTGCGCACACGAACAGAGAGGGCGGCACATGCCGCCCTCTCTGTCATTGTCCGGCTCTGCCGGCAGACGTTATCGACCGTGTTCATTCCCCTTCTTTTCACGCTGCAATTTCATTGCATAAATCTGGATGTCATATGCAGCCCGTATTGGTTGATTGCGGCGGCTCGCCTGCGTCAATGGCATCGTCGTCATGCAGCCTGGGTGAATGATATTTCCCGCCGCTGTTTCAAGGGTCGAAAACGGGCACTGGCTAGCATATTTTTGATGTTGCTGACAGCCCCATCCATGGGCATAAAATGCATAGCCATTCATATTGGAGTGCATGAACAGCAAAATATTGCCGATGATTAACCCTTTATTCACAGAATTGATCAACGACGGTCCGGTACAAACCCACGCACTGCGGCCATTTCCCTTATAAGGCGCGTGATGACACCCGGCCAGCCGTTATATATGGTGAATTGAACCGCATTTTAGTTATATTTCAGAGCATTGAGCCACCTCATAGAAATGCGATCCCGGTTTGCATCCCCTGGTCGGCCCCCCATAGAATCCCCCTGTCTGAATCATCAACCCGATCCATTTCTCCATCAGCCGCTCGCCCACGCAGGCGACGTCGAAGCCAGACTCGAAACAGCGATGACTGTTTTCCGTATCACCCGTCGTCATTCGTCGGGAACGGGCAACTGTTGCCGAAATAAAGCGAGGCGTGTGGCAAACGAGGAGGGAAGGCGTTGACCCTACATCAATAAAGAGAAAGGAGTATCGCCATGAGTGGTACCATCATCAAATCCGCCAGAAATACCCCCAATGCCCCCCAGGATCTGGGCCCCTGCACCCAAAGCGTGGCCTTCTCCCACTACAACAATATTTCCGCCCAGCTCCCCGTCGATACCAAGACAGGCAAGCTGGTGAGTGGCGATATCCAGGCCCAGGCCAGACAGTGCCTGACCAATATCCAGGCCATAGTCGAGAGCATCGGTCACGTCATGGACGACATGGTGAAAGTCACCCTCTTCCTCAAAGACATGGGAGATCTAGAGGCGGTCGACGCCGTCTATCGCGAATTTTTCCCCCTGCATCTGCCGACCCGCACCGTGCTCGCCGTGGCCGCCCTGCCGCTCGGTGCCGCCGTCCAGATGGACGCCCTGCTCTCCAACGGAGAAGGCACCTTCCCGCAGGCCCCCTGCCCGCTGCTGAAGCTCTCCCGCAACAGCGACAAGGCACCGCAGGATCCACTCTCGACCCATACCGTCGCCTTCTCCCACTACAACAATATCGGTGCCCAGCTGCCGGTGGATGCCACCACCGGCCAGCTGGTTGCCGGTGGCATCCAGGAGCAGGCGGCCCAGTGCCTGCGCAACATCAAAAACGTGCTGGAGAGCATCGATGTGCCGTTTGACGATATCGTCAAAGTCACCCTCTATCTGACCAACCTGGCGGATCTGGACGCCGTCAACGAGGTTTACACCACCTTCTTCCCCGACTCCGCCATTGCCCGCGCTGTCGCCTATCTGCCGGCCCGCAGCGTGGTTGTGGCCTCCGCCCTGCCGCTGGGCGCCCGGGTGCAGATGGATGCGGTCATCTCCCACGGTGACGGTACCCCGCCCCAGCTGGTGGAAGACAGACACAATCTGGTGATCAGCGCCCGCAATAGCGACAAGGCACCGCGCAGCCCCCTGCACACCCAGACTGTCGCCTTCTCCCACTACAACCATATCGCTGGCCAGCAGCCGATCGACATGGCCACCGGCAAGGTGCTGACCGGCTGCATCAAAGAGCAGACCGCCCAGTGCCTCGGTCATATCAAGACCATCGTCGAGAGTATCGGCCACGTGATGGACGATATCGTCAAGGTGAATATCCAGGTGAAGAACATCGAGGATCTGGACGCAGTAAACGCCATCTATACCAAATACTTCCCGAGCTATCTGCCCGCCCGCACCGTATTTGGGGTGAGCGAACTGCCCGCCGGCGCCCTGATCCAGATGGATGCGGTGATGTCCAATGCGGAAAGCACCCCGCCTTTGGTTTAAGACATTGTCTTCATAGATAAAAAGACACCGGCTTAGGCTGGTGTCTTTTTATCGTCAACTATAAAAAAGGCCTACAGAATCAACTTTCTCTTGCGAAAAAAATACTTACATAAAATTGCCCGCTCGCAGATAAAATTATGGAAAGAAGAAGAACGCACAAACTGTCTTTTAACATGAGCATTGGAGCGTTCGACTCTAACCCAGGAATGAAACAAAGTATCCAAAGACCAAAAAAACCACCAGAAAAAAACCTAAAAACGTCTACTAATATATCAATGACGTTTAATGATATCTTCACTAGTCTAGCGTGCTCTACAGTTGGGAGATTCACATACTTAGTAATCCTCCACATTAAAAACAAAAATGGAATAATAAGCACAGTTAAAGCTTCAGCCTTTTCGATATTAAATATAATGTTCGTAAACCACTCTACAGGCCATGGAACTTCAGAATTAAAGTTAATAATATTAAAAAAATGAAGCACTACAGCTATCGCTGCTAGCACAGGGGAAAGGGTCCATGTATATGAAAGCCTAGAAAGCTCATTCCTCATAAAGGTCATTATTGTTGCCTCCATAACTACCTCACTATAGAAATTTAAAATTAAATAACTTTGCTCTCCACCACACTTAACAACCTACTAGGTCATTCTCATCATTGCAATTCTTTAAAGAATTAATAAAAATTTATTTTTATCGTCAGGGGTATTTTAAAAAAATATTTTTTTAAAATACCATCCCTAACAATTATTAAACTTCTGTAAGCCTAACAAACTCTCTAGATTTAAATAAAAACGCCCCCCATCTTGCGATGGAGGGCGTTTTATCGTTCTGGCTATTGGGCCCTAGGCGACCCAATGTTCAGCGATTACAGGGATTCAGCGGTCGCAACCACGTTTTCCACGGTAAAGCCGAATTCCTTGAACAGCAGCTCGGCCGGGGCGGACTCACCAAAGGTGGTCATGCCGATGATCTTGCCGCCGAAGCCCACGTACTTGTACCAGTAGTCGGCGATGCCCGCTTCGATGGCGACACGCTTGGTGACGCTGGACGGCAGGACGGACTCCTTGTACTCGGCAGATTGGGCGTCGAACACGTCGGTGGCCGGCAGGGAGACCACACGCACGGCGCGGCCCTTGGCAGTCAGCTGCTCGTAAGCTGCAACGGCCAGCTCCACTTCGGAACCGGTGGCGATCAGGAGAAGCTCCGGGGTACCGGCGCAATCCTTCAGCACGTAGCCACCCTTGGCCACATCGGCCAGCTGCTGGGCGGTGCGGTCCATCTGGGGCAAGTTCTGACGGGAGAAGATCAGGGAAGTCGGGCCGTCGGTACGCTCGATGGCGTGCTTCCAGGCGATGGCGGACTCTACCTGGTCACAGGGGCGCCAGGTGCTCATGTTCGGGGTCAGACGCAGGGAGGCGATCTGCTCGACCGGCTGGTGAGTCGGGCCATCTTCACCCAGACCGATGGAGTCGTGGGTGTAGACGAAGATGGCGCGCTGCTTCATCAGGGCGGCCATGCGCAGGGCGTTGCGGGCGTACTCCATGAACATCAGGAAGGTGGCGCCGTAGGGGATGAAACCACCGTGCAGGGCGATGCCGTTCATGATGGCGGACATGGCGAACTCGCGCACACCGTAGTGAATGTAGTTGCCGGAGGCATCTTCATTGGTCAGGGACTTGGAGCCGGACCACATGGTCAGGTTGGACGGTGCCAGATCGGCGGAACCACCCATGAACTCCGGCAGCAGCTTGCCGAAGGCTTCCAGAGCGTTCTGGGAGGCCTTGCGGGTGGCGATCTTGGCCGGGTTGGCTTGCAGGGTCTCGATGATCTTGGCGGACTCTGCGGCCCAGTTGGCCGGCAGCTCGCCAGTGGTGCGACGCTTGAATTCGGCAGCCAGGGTCGGGTGCGCGGCTTCATAGGCGGCAAACTTGGCAGCCCAGTCGGATTCGAGCTTGGTGCCCTTTTCTTGCGCATTCCACTCGGCGGCGATCTCGGACGGGATAACGAACGGTGCGTGGTCCCATTTCAGGAAGGCACGGGCGGCGGCGATCTCGTCGTTGCCCAGCGGTGAGCCGTGGCAGTCGTGGGAACCGGACTTGTTCGGGGAACCGTAACCGATGATGGTGCGGCAGCAGATCAGGGTCGGCTTGCCGGTCTCGGCCTTGGCGGCTTCGATGGCGGCATTGATGGCTTCCGGGCTGTGACCGTCAACGGCCGGGATGACGTGCCAGCCGTAGGCTTCGAAACGCTTGGGGGTGTCGTCGGTGAACCAGCCTTCCACGTGACCGTCGATGGAGATACCGTTGTCATCCCAGAACGCGATCAGTTTACCCAGCTGCAGGGTACCGGCCAGGGAGCAAGCCTCGTGGGAGATACCTTCCATCAGGCAGCCGTCGCCCATGAAGGCGTAGGTGTAATGGTCGACGATGTCGTGACCCGGCTGGTTGAACTGCTCGGCCATGGCCTTCTCGGCGATCGCCATGCCCACGGCATTGGTGATGCCCTGACCCAGCGGGCCAGTGGTGGTCTCGATGCCAGGGGCATAACCGTACTCCGGGTGACCCGGGGTGCGAGAGTGCAGTTGGCGGAAGTTTTTCAGATCATCGATGGAGAGGTCGTAACCGGAGAGATGCAGCAGGGAGTACAGCAGCATGGAGCCGTGGCCGTTGGACAGCACGAAGCGGTCACGGTCGGCCCACTTGGGGTTATTCGGGTTGTGCTTGAGGTGGCCACGCCACAGCACTTCGGCGATATCTGCCATTCCCATGGGGGCGCCCGGGTGACCGGAGTTGGCTTTTTGAACGGCATCCATACTCAATGCGCGAATGGCATTGGCAAGCTCTTTACGAGAAGGCATCTGTATCTCCTGCGATTGCTTCATTTGATGGCCAAGATTAAGGCGCGTTATTGTCCCAGCAGGGCGGGCGCGGTGCAAATATTATCTGGGCGAATAAAGTGGCTTTGGGAGCACAATCGCTTTTCTGGCCCGGGAAAACGATTCAATCCGCCCCCTCCCTTACCTCCATGGAGGTGGATCCAGGCTGCACCTTGGCCCGACCGGGTCCAACCCCAAATAGTGCTGGCAATCACCCTGTGACCTAATTAAAATAGACGTCCAGATGTAGATACCTCTACAGACATACTGTCATTTTCCGGTTATGGCCAAGGCGATAACCCCATACGAATCGAGAACCAATCATGGCAAAGCTGTTTACTTCCGAGTCGGTCTCCGAAGGCCATCCCGATAAAATCGCCGACCAGATCTCCGATGCGGTGCTGGACGCCATCCTGGTGCAAGACACCAAGGCCCGCGTCGCCTGCGAGACTCTGGTCAAGACCGGCATGGTGATGGTGGCCGGCGAAGTAACCACCTCTGCCTGGGTCGACATCGAGCAGATCGTGCGCGACACCGTGCGCGAGATAGGTTACACCCACTCCGACATGGGCTTCGATGCCGACTCCTGCGCCGTGCTGAACGCCATCGGCAAGCAGTCCCCTGACATCAACCAGGGTGTGGATCGTACCGATCCGCTGGAGCAGGGCGCCGGTGACCAGGGCCTGATGTTCGGCTATGCCACCAACGAAACCGACGTGCTGATGCCCGCCCCCATCACCTACTCCCACCTGCTGGTGAAGCGTCAGGCCGAAGTGCGCAAGAACGGCACCCTGCCGTGGCTGCGCCCGGATGCCAAGAGCCAGCTCACCTTCGCCTACGACAGCGAAGGCAAGATCCTGGGGGTGGATGCCGTGGTGCTCTCTACCCAGCATTGCGACTCCATCAGCCACAAGGATCTGGTGGAAGCGGTGCGCGAGGAGATCATCAAGCCGGTGCTGCCGGCCGAGTGGATCAACAAGGACACCAAGTACTTCATCAACCCGACCGGCCGTTTCGTCATCGGCGGCCCCATGGGTGACTGCGGCCTGACCGGTCGCAAGATCATCGTCGACACCTACGGCGGCATGGCCCGTCACGGTGGTGGCGCCTTCTCCGGCAAGGATCCGTCCAAGGTGGACCGTTCTGCCGCCTACGCCGCCCGCTACGTGGCCAAGAACATAGTCGCCGCCGGTCTGGCTGCCCGCTGTGAAGTCCAGGTCTCCTACGCCATCGGCGTGGCCGAGCCGACCTCCATCAGCGTCGAGACCTTCGGCACCGGCAAGGTAGCCGAGGAGCTGCTGGTCAAGCTGGTGCGCGAGTTCTTCGAGCTGCGCCCCTACGGCCTCATCGAGATGCTGGATCTGAAGCGCCCGATCTACCAGGCGACCGCCGCCTACGGCCACTTCGGCCGTGACGAGTTCCCCTGGGAGAAGACCGACAAGGCCGCTCTGCTGCGCGACGCCGCCGGTCTGTAAGGCTGGCCGTTGTGATAAAAGGGGAGCCTGGCTCCCCTTTTGCTTATCCGCTACCCGACGAGACCTCGATGTCTGCCACCAGAGCCCAACTCGACGCTTCCCTGCTCCAGCTGCTGCACCAGCGGGTCGACGCCTGCTTAGTGCAGGCGGAGGCACGCCTTGGCCGCCCCTTCCCGCGCCCGCAGGTGCACTGCAACATGCGGGGCCGAGCGGCGGGGTCGGCACGGCTGCAAACCTGGGAGCTGCGCTTCAACCCCGCCCTCTATCAGGCCAATCAACAGGCCTTTCTGGCCGAGGTGGTGCCCCATGAGGTGGCGCACCTGCTGGTCTATGCGCTCTGGGGGGAAGGACGCGGCAAGTCGCGGGTGCTGCCCCACGGCCGCCAGTGGCAGTCGGTGATGCGGGAGGTGTTTGCGCTCGCCCCCAACACCACCCACAGCTTCGATCTCGCCGTGCTGGCCCAGCGCACCCATGCCTACGCCTGTGCCTGCCAGCAGCATCAGCTCTCGGTGCGTCGTCACAACAAGGTGGTGCGCGGCGAGGCCCGCTATCACTGCCGCCGCTGTCGCCAGCCCCTGGTGCTGACAGCGGATTGAGTCAACCCGTGTCGCGCCCCTGTGATAGGGTACGCGGCTTCTTCATTCACTCGTTTCATTGCCAAGGATCTTCATGTTTCGCCCTCTGATTTCCATCTGCCTGGCCCTGCTGGTCAGTGCCCCGGCCCATGCCCAGGCCCCCCAGACCTTTCGCGCCGCCAAGCAGGATCTGAACAAGCTCTATCAGAGCCACCCCACCACCTTCTATTGCGGCTGCAACATCAAGTTCAGCGGCAAGCAGATGGCCCCGGACTGGGAGAGCTGCGGCTACCTGCCGCGCAAGCAGGCCAATCGAGCCTCTCGCATCGAGTGGGAGCACGTGGTGCCCGCCTGGGAATTCGGCCACCAGCTCCAGTGCTGGCAGGAGGGCGGGCGCAAGAACTGCGGCAAGAGCGACGAGTTCAACAAGATGGAGGGGGACATGCACAACCTCTTCCCTGCCATCGGCGAGGTGAACGGCGATCGAGCCAACTACCGCTTCTCCGACTGGAACGGCAAGCCGAACCAGTACGGCAAGTGCCAGATGCTGGTGGACTTCAAGGATCGCCGGGTGCAACCGCCCAAGGGGCCGGTGCGCGGCCAGATAGCCCGCGCCTACCTCTACATGGGCCAGCAGTATGGGCTGCGCCTGGCCGCCCAACAGCGTAAACTGTTCGAGGCCTGGGACAGGCAGTACCCGGCCGACCGCTGGGAGTGCGAGCGCAACAGCCGCATCGGCAAACTGCAGGGCAATACCAACCCCTTCATTGAAAAGCAGTGCCAATAGCCCCATTTGACAGGGAGGGTCACCCCTCCCATCACCCAACGCGTTCAAGCCAAGAGACTGTGATCAGCCATGCGCATTCCACGTATCTATGAACCGGCCGCCCTGCAGGTGGGCCAGACTCTCGCCCTGTCGGAAGACGGTGCCAACCACATCGGCCGGGTGCTGCGGATGCAGCCGGGTCAGCAGCTCGAGCTGTTCAACGGCGACGGCAACCAATATGCCGCCACCATCACTGCCGTCGGCAAGAAGTCGGTGGACGTGCGCATCGACAGCTGCGAGGCCCGCTCGGTGGAATCCCCCTTCGCCATTCATCTGGGCCAGGTGATCAGCCGTGGCGACAAGATGGACTTCACCATCCAGAAATCCGTGGAGCTCGGCGTCACCTGCATCACCCCGCTCTTCTCCGAGCGCTGTGGCGTCAAGCTGCCCGCCGATCGGCTGGAGAAAAAACGCGAGCAGTGGCAGAAGGTGGTGATCAGCGCCTGCGAGCAGTGCGGTCGCAATGTGGTGCCACAAGTACGCATGCCCATGGAGCTGGACGCCTGGCTGGCGGAAGAGACCCGGGAGCTCAAGCTCAACCTGCACCCGCGCGCCCCTTACAGCATCAACACCCTGCCGGTCCCCGAGCACGGGGTGCGGCTGCTGATCGGCCCGGAAGGGGGCTTGTCCAGCGACGAGATCGCCCGTACCGTGCAAGAGGATTTCAAGGAGATGCTGCTGGGGCCGCGGGTGCTGCGCACCGAAACCGCCGCCCTGACCGCCATTACGGCGCTGCAGTGCCGCTTCGGCGATCTCGCCTGAAACAGGTTTTAAGAATCTCACTCGCAATCGAGCCACCAGAAGGAATCTCGGATGACCATCAAACTCGGTATCGTGATGGACCCCATCTCGGCCATCAACATCAAGAAGGACTCCAGCTTCGCCATGCTCGAAGAGGCGCAAAAGCGCGGCTATGAGCTCTTCTATCTGGAGATGAAGGATCTTTACATGCAGGCCGGTCGCGCCTTTGGCACCATGCGCCCGCTGACCGTCAAGCATGACTACGCCCACTGGTTCAGCCTGGGCGAGGTGATCGATCAGCCGCTCTCCAGCCTGGACGTGATCCTGATGCGCAAGGATCCCCCCTTCGACACCGAGTTCATCTACGCCACCTACATGCTGGAGCGAGCCGAGGACGAGGGTTGCCTCATCGTCAACAAGCCCCAGAGCCTGCGCGACGCCAACGAGAAGCTCTACACCGCCTGGTTTGCCGAGCACACCCCGACCACCCTCGTCACTCGCCGCGCCGACAAGCTGCGCGCCTTCCACGCCGAGCACAAGGACGTGATCCTGAAGCCCCTGGACGGCATGGGCGGCGCCTCCATCTTCCGCATGAAGGAAGATGACGCCAACGTGGGGGTCATCATCGAAACCCTCACCGCCCACGGCAGCCAGTACTGCATGGCCCAGACCTTCCTGCCCGCCATCAAGGACGGCGACAAGCGGGTGCTGGTGGTGGACGGCGAGCCCGTGCCCTACTGCCTGGCCCGGATCCCGGCCCAGGGAGAGACCCGTGGCAACCTGGCGGCCGGCGGCCGCGGCGAGGCGCGCCCCTTGAGCGAGGCAGATTGGGCCATTGCCCGTGCTGTCGGCCCCACCCTGAAAGAGAAGGGGCTCATCTTCGTCGGGCTCGACATCATAGGCGATCGCCTGACCGAGATTAACGTCACCAGCCCGACCTGCATCCGCGAAATCGAGGCGGCCTTCCCGGTGCATATCACCGGCATGTTGATGGATGCCATCGAACGCCGGCTGGGACAGTGACCCTGATTGACGGGCCGGGGAATGCCCCCTCGAGGCCGTCAACCAGACAGTGACACCACAGGGGCCGACGCGGCCCCTGCTCTTTTCGGTTGCGTGACGATGTGAGCCAGCGCCCGGACTTCCGGTTTCTCTGCGCGAAAAAGCGGTTTTGCCCGCCGCCGTCAACTGCCATAATCACCCCAAATACCTTTGCACTCTTTGATATCTATGCAAACACTGCAAAACCATTTTCTGCTCGCCATGCCGAGCCTCACGGACGCCTACTTCGAACGCTCCCTGGTCTATCTGTGCGAGCACAGCAGCGAGGGGGCCATGGGACTGGTGGTCAACATCCCGGTGGACATGTCCCTGGACGCCATGCTGACCAAGCTCAAGCTGAGCCCACCCGCCACCGCCGAGATGAAACAGCCGGTGCTGCAGGGCGGCCCGGTCCATGCTGATCGCGGCTTCGTGCTGCACAGCTTCCGGCCCGGCTTCAACTCCACCCTGCAGGTGAGCGACGAGATGATGGTCACCACCTCCAAGGACATCCTCGAGACCCTGGGCACGGACGAGGCCCCTGACCACTGGCTGGTGGCGCTGGGCTATGCCGGCTGGAGCGCAGGGCAGCTCGAGCAGGAGCTGGTGGATGGCGCCTGGCTGGTGATCCCCCCCAACCCAAGGCTGGTGTTCGACACCCCCATTCACCAGCGCTGGCAGCAGGCCGCCGCCAGCATAGGCGTCAATCCCCTGCATCTCTCCAGCCAGGTGGGGCACAGCTAGCCTTCTCCAAGCGGGCCCCCGGGCCCCTTCTACACATCCAGTTTTAAGGAACTCCATGTCATCACGCAGCATCATGGGCTTTGACTACGGCACCAAGAGCATCGGCGTCGCCATCGGTCAGGAGCTCACGGGCACGGCCCAACCCCTTCGTTCCCTCAAGGCCAACGACGGTATTCCCAACTGGGACGAAATTGAAAAGTTGCTCAAGGAGTGGCAGCCGGATCTGCTCATCGTCGGCCTGCCACTGAACATGGATGGCACGGATCAGGAGATCACTGTACGGGCCCGCAAGTTCGGCAACCGCCTCCATGGCCGCTTCGGCAAGCCGGTGGAGTTCAAGGACGAGCGGCTCACCACCACGGACGCCCGCGCCCGCCTGTTCGAGCGCGGCGGCTACAAGGCGCTGGACAAGGGCAGCGTGGACGGGGTCTCCGCCCAGCTAATCGTCGAAGCCTGGATGGAAGAACAATACGGTTGAACCCGGGGGCCGGCCAGGCCCCCTGCATCAGGCATCTCCCGCCGGCGCCAGCGCCGCCCCTCCCCCGCCCCACGGGAACAGGGCCAGTCCCTGCGCCGCCTGGCCATAGAGCCGCTTCGTCTCATTGCGCAGCCACATCACCTTGGCATCCTGGTTGTGGCGCTTGTGCCACAGCAGGATGAAGGCTATCTCCAGTTGTACATAGAGTGCCTCGGGGAGCGGCAGGGGCATGGCGATCAGGTTGCCGTGGTGACTGGCGGCATAGCCAGCGCAATAGGAGGGCGCCACCGCAATCAGTTCGTGACTCGACTGGGAGGCGATGTGCAGGGCCTGCTCGAAGCTTGCGACCATGATGGGCACCTCCCGCCTTTGCCCCTCGTCCTCCAGCAGATCGTCCAGCGCCCAGCTGTCGCTGGCCTCCCACACCACGCTTATCTGGGGACAGGCCAGAAAGTTCTCCAGCGACCACGTCCGTCCGAGCAGGGGGTGATCCTTGCGCAGGAACACCACGGGGCGATCGGTGAACAGCACCTCGTGGTCGATGTAATAGGGCAGCCGGTTGACCCTGGCCTGGGAGCGACCATGGGTCTCCCGGGCGCAGAAGCCGAGATCCGCATCCCCGTTGACGATGTCGTTGAGGGAGTGGTGATCCCACCCCAGCATCCTGACCACAGAGTGGGGGTACTTCTGGTAGATGGTCATGGGCAACTCGCTCAGGAAGCTGATGCCAAAGGGAGACTCCATCACCAGGCTGAAGCGGGCCCCCTCGGGGATCGCCTCGCTGTTGAGGGTACTGATGCTCTCGGTGAGCTGGAACCAGGTCCTGAGCTCCTCCTCCAGGGTCAGGGAGAGCTGGGTCGGCTGCAGCCCCTGCCGCACCCGCACCAGAAGGGGATCGTCAAACCAGTCCCGCAGCTTGGCGAGCGCCTTGCTCACCGTCGAGGGGGTGACGCAGAGCTTCTTGGCCGCCCCTGACACGCTGCGCTCCTGCATCAGGTGCTTGAAGACCACCAGCAGGTTCAAATCCAGTTCACCCAGGTTGCGCATCTTTCCTCTCCCCTTATCCCCGCGACCGCGCTTCGCGCAGCGCGAGCCATGGTAACAGCCCTTTGACGGCCAGGTAACTGAGCAGGGTCAGCAACAGGGCAGAGATCAGCATCCAGGATGGGGCAACGCCAAGCTGGCCCAGCAACCAGATATAGAGGCCGGAGAGGCTGATCTGCATGATGCAGAGCAGGGCACTGGCAAATGCCGCATGGTGATGGCACTCCGCCAGTGCCTCCCCCATCGCCACCCCGAAACCGCAGGAAAAGCCGATGCAGACCAGGGCAAAGCCCGGCAGCAGCAGGCGGATGTTGCCTCCCAGCTGCCAGTGACCGAGCAGGAGGCAGGCCGCCAGCAGGTAGGCCAGATGGGAGAGCGCCAGCACCCTGTGCTTGCCCTGCCAACGCAGCAGCAACGGTGTCAGGAAGGACGTTGACATGCTCACCCCGGCCATCACCATCATCACGATGGCGTACTGCTCCGTGGTGAAGCCAAGCCCCTGCATCAGGATCAGCGGCGAGACGCTCACATAGACCAGGATGGCGGTCACGCTGGCACTGGTCAGCAGCGAGTGCAGCATGAAGCGTGAGGATCGCAGCAGGGCAAAGGGCCGGGTTGTTCCCCCCTGCAGGCGGGCCGGGCGGGTTTCCCTGAGCAGCAGCAGGTTGACCAGGCCGCTGACGGCGGCCACCAGCGCCATCGCCACGAAGATCCCGCGCCAGTCGAAGCGGGACAGGATGAGATAACCGAGCACAGGCGCCAGCACAGGGATGACGCAGATAACACCGTTGATCATGGAGAGCGCCATCGCCAGCCGCGCCTGGTTCAGCACATCCCGCAGCACGGTAAAGGTCATGATATAGAGCGCCCCCGCCCCGGCCCCCTGCCAGAAACGGCCCAGATAGAACTGACCGATCCCCGTCGCATTGGCCGCCACCAGGGAGGCGATGACAAAGATGAGGGCGCCCCCCAGCACCACCCAGCGCCGGCCATGGCGATCCGCAATGATCCCCCCCAGCAGCACTGTGGCCGCCATGCCGAACAGGTAGATGGAGAAGGCGGTGTGGATCTGCGCCTCGCTCGCCTGCAGGGCCTGCGCTATCTGGGGCACCGCCACCAGATAGAGATCGATCCCGACCGGATAGAGGATGATCATCAGGAAACTGCACAGCAGGAAAATACCCATGGATGCTCCATTACAGAGGGCCTCGCCCACGCAGACCATTGATCGACGACCGTTGACGGCATGGGGGACCGGATGAATATGCGGAGCACTATAGGGGGGGGCCCCCTTCGTACCTAGTGAAGAGATGGCGATCGGTAGATTCCAATTTGGAAATCGTAATGTCAGTGACGAGCCATTCTGGCCATTCAGTGAAGAGTGACCGTGCCAGCGGCACCAAAGAGTACGCCGGGCAATCCCGGCGTACTCACGTCAATCAGTACAAGCGCATCACTCGGCCAGCTTGCTCAGGATGGCGTGGGCCGTCTCTACCCTGGCCTGGATGGGATAGTTGCGATTGGCCAGCATGACAATGCCAATCCCCTTGGCTGGCACAAAGGCCACATAGGCACCAAAGCCGCCGGTGGAGCCGGTCTTGTTGAAGAGCACCTGGCTACCCGTCTCGTTGGAGGCGGGCGTCGTCGGGTTGGCCTCGAGGATCACCTTGGCCGAATTGCCTGCAAGCAAGGTCTCTTCGGTCACGGGATAGGTGTAACTCTCCCAGCCAAGCCCCTGAGTCATGGCACCCACCGAGTAAACCCCCTTGTGGGTCAGGGCAATCGCCTGCTGCATCGCCTCGTCCCCGGTGCCTGTCATGTTGGCGCCGACAAACTTCAGCAGATCCGCCGAGCTGGTCTTGATGCCATAGGCCTCGTCCGCCAGGACCCCCGGGTTGACCCTGATAGGCTTGTCCTCTTTCGAGTAGCCATAGGCGTAGTTCCCCATGGCCTCGGCAGGGACCTTGAGATAGGTGTGCTCGAGACCGAGCCCGGGCAGCAGGGTCTGGCTCATCAACTGTTCAAAGGGTTGGCCCAGGCTCTGGGCCGCGAGATGGCCGAACAGGCCGATGCTGGGGTTGGAGTACTGGCGATGGCTGCCCGCCCGATAGGCAGGCGTCCACTGGCGATAGTAGGCACGCATCTTGTCGATGGAATCCACCTCGTCGGGGAATTGCAGCGGCAACCCCCCGGCGCTGTAGGTGGCGAGTTCGGCCATGGTGATACCGTCAAAAGCCGATCCCTTCAGCCAGGGCCCATGCTGACTCACCTTGTCATCGAGCTTGAGCGCCCCCTTCACCACGGCATAAGCCCCAAGCGTTGCCGTAAGAGTCTTGCTGACCGATCCAATCTCGAACAGGGTCTGCTCGCTGACACGGGCGCCGCTCTCCCGGTTGGCCACCCCGTAGTTGAAGTAATGGGCCTTGCCATCTTTCAGCACCGCCACCGCCATGCCCGGGATCCGGTGCTCCTTGAGCACGGGCCGGATACTGGCATCCACCAGGGGGCGCAGGGGATCGGCCTGGGTGTCCGCCGTGGCCTGGGCCAGACCGGCCCAGAGCAGCGTGCTCGCCATCAGCAATGTCATCCGCACCTGTTGTTGCATGGTCATTTGTCCTCTCGGTTGTTTGGGATCGCCGCACCAGCGACGAGCTATGGGGCCAGCATAACGAGCCAAGGTGTGCTGGATGTGAAGTGGCGTGAAGTATCGTCGCTGTTGCCAGGAAGGCTTTCAGCCACCCCCCCTTGTGAGTCCAGCCATCCCATGCCACCGCCTCGGGCAGGCACAAGCCATATAGAAGAGGGGAGCCAATGGCTCCCCTCTTTCATTATCCAACCAGATCAACGCAGGGCTCAGGCCTGCTTGCTCTTGGGTGGGTTGTCCCAGATCCCTGCTTCCAGCTGGCTGCGGATCTCGGGGTACTTGTTGGCATCGAAGGTGGGAACGCGACCCACCTTGAGCTGATCGTTGTAGTCCTTGGCCAGCTTGATGGCGACACCAGAGAGCAGCAGGATGGCGATCAGGTTGACGATGGCCATCAGCCCCATGGAAACGTCCGCCAGGGCCCACACAGTCGGCAGCTCACCCACGGAGCCGAACATCACCATGCCCAGCACGAACATCCGGAACAGCATCAAGCCGCCCTTGTGGTTGTGCTCCAGGAACACCAGGTTGGTCTCGGCGTAGGAGTAGTTCGCGACGATGGAGGTGAAGGCGAAGAAGAAGATGGCCGCCGCGATGAAGATGTTGCCACCACCACCGACCTGGGAGGAGAGCGCACGTTGGGTCAGCTCGACCCCGGTGACACCTGAACCTGGCTCAAACTGGCCGGACATCAAGATGATGGCGGCAGTACAGGTACAGATGACGATGGTGTCGAGGAAGACCCCCAGCATCTGCACATAACCCTGGGACGCCGGGTGCGGCGGATAGGGCGTCGCGGTCGCGGCGGCATTGGGCGCAGAGCCCATACCGGCCTCGTTGGAGAAGAGACCGCGCTTGATGCCGTTGATCATCGCCTGGGAGATGGCGTAACCCATGGCCCCTGAACCCGCCTGCTCGATGCCGAAGGCAGACTTGATGATCAGGACAAAGACCCCGGGCAGCTCGCTGATGTTCATGGCCACCACGAACAGTGCCATCAGGATGTAGGCCAGCGCCATGAAAGGCACCACCAGTTCGGCGAAGCGGGCGATACCGCGGATGCCACCGAAGATGATGAGACCGGACAGCACCACCAGTGCCAGGCCGCTCACCCAGTCAGGGATGCCGAAGGCGACGTTCATGGCCAGGCTGATGGAGTTGGCCTGCACCGCGTTGAACACCAGGCCGAAAGCCAGCAGCAGACAGAGGGAGAAGACCACCCCCATCCAGCGCATACCGAGGCCGCGCTCCATGTAGTAAGCCGGACCGCCGCGATAGTTGCCGTCTTCATCCTTGACCTTGTAGAGCTGGGCCAGGGTACTCTCGACGAAGGCGGTGGCCATGCCGATGAAGGCGATCAGCCACATCCAGAAGATGGCACCAGGCCCCCCCAGATAGATGGCGACGGCCACACCGGCCAGGTTGCCGGTGCCCACACGGGCAGCCAGGCTGGTACACAGGGCCTGGAAGGAGGAGATGCCGGCACTGTCGGATTTGCGGCTATTGCGCAATACCGAGAACATGTGGCCGAAGTGACGGACCTGGATAAACCCCAGGCGGAAAGTAAAGAAGAGTCCGACCCCGATGAGCAGGTAAATGAGCACGGCTCCCCACATCAGGTCGTTAATCATTGCAATCAAGGTGTCCATAATTCTCTCGTTGTTATCACATCCATGGTCAGTCTGCGCTGACCGCTCTCTGTCAATTTCCGAATTAGCATTGCGCCGAAGGGGCGGAATCTAGCATAGGGAGGGAATTCAGAATAGTGATAGGGCTCACTGGAAAGACAAAAAACGAGCGGTTTGATGCAAAAAATCTTCATTTAGCACGCAAATAATCAACAAAACTTGATGCATCACTCCACATCCGACAATGAAGACCCAAAGGAGAATCATTCTACCATGACTCCCATGGCAGTAAAAATGGATGAAAGAAAAGACCCCGGGAAGACAAGCGTTTGCCTCTGAAGCCACCCAGGCAGGAGGGTGTCACGCCAAACGTTTTACACGTAATTAAATTTCAAGTAGCTGACAATAGTATTTGTGTGACGCACTGCACAGAATGGAGAATCAACTAAAAAAGTTGCTTTTTTTCCGGTCGCCGGCCGCTGGTATGAAATCAATAAAAATCGTTTTTTATCATACACTTTCATCCCATCACGCCCCCCCCTCCCACCACCTGGGTGATTCGCATACAAGCCCCCCTATTGCAGGAAGCGCCACATCCGTATTAATTAGGCAGGCAGTGGCGATGGGCCTTCCCCATCGTGCTTTTCTGAGCCTGAGTCGCCGGGATTTTGTAATTTAATTTCAGAACGGCCGTCTCACGCCCGCCACCCCTGAGCCTGCGCCCTCGCCAAGAGAGTGCGCCCTCATAAAGAGATGATATTTGCCATGGCCGATAAATTAACCCAGCTGAAAGCCCTGACCACAGTTGTCGCCGATACCGGTGATATCGAAGCCATCAAGCGCTACCAGCCCATCGATGCCACCACCAACCCCTCCCTGGTGTTGAAGGCATCCGAGATCCCCGAGTACGCGGCGCTGATCGAAGACGCCATCAGCTGGGCCAAGTCCCAGAGCCAGGACAAGGCACAGCAAATCATCGATGCGGGCGACAAGCTGGCGGTCAACATCGGTCTGGAAGTGCTGAAAATCGTTCCGGGCCGCATCTCCACCGAGGTGGATGCCCGTCTCTCCTTCGACACCGACGCCAGCATCGCCAAGGCCCGCAAGCTGATCCGCCTCTACAACGAAGCCGGCATCACCAACGATCGCATCCTGATCAAGCTGGCCTCTACCTGGGAAGGCATTCGCGCCGCCGAAGTGCTGGAGAAAGAAGGCATCCAGTGCAACCTGACCCTGCTGTTCTCCTTCGCCCAGGCCCGCGCCTGTGCCGAAGCTGGCGCCTTCCTGATCTCCCCGTTCGTGGGCCGCATCCTCGACTGGTACAAGGCCAAGCACAACCGTGACTACACCGCGAGCGAAGATCCGGGCGTGGTCTCCGTCACCGCCATCTACGACTACTACAAGCAGCACGACTACCAGACCGTGGTGATGGGTGCGAGCTTCCGCAACACCGGCGAGATCCTGGAACTGGCTGGCTGTGACCGCCTGACCATAGGCCCGGCCCTGCTGGAAGAGCTCAGCAAGACCGAAGGTACCGTGGTGCGCAAGCTGAACTACACCGGTGAGCACAAAGCTAAGCCGACCCCCATGACCGAAGCGCAGTTCCGCTGGGAGCTGAACCAGGACGCCATGGCGGTCGAAAAGCTGGCAGAAGGCATCCGTCTGTTCGCCGTCGATCAGGGCAAACTGGAAACCATGCTGGCCAGCCACCTGTAAAAAGACGGCCTAAGCCATCTCGGGCAGCCCCTTCCACAGGAGGGGTTGCACCGATAAAACCGGGCTCCCGCAAGGGCAGCCCGGTTTTTTTTATCTGCCTTCCCGTTTGTCACAACTTGGTCATAAAAACGTTTTATTTTCAAATGCGTCGTGTTATACGGATGGTGAAAACCATAAAACCAAGGAGGGAGCCATGGACATGTTCAACTTCGATTTTGACGAGGTCGTTGAGCTGGGTTCACGTAGCCGCGGGACAACGGGAAAGAAACGTAAATGGCGTGAGATCGAGGCGCTCAAAGACAAGCACCGCCTGCAGAAGGAGCTGCAAGCCATCGACATCGCCTATGAAGGTTCGGAAGAACTGGAACTGTAGCGCCACCGGGTTCACCGATGGCGGCACAGACGTGCTGACACATAAAACAAACGCCCCGGCCAAGCCGGGGCGTTTGTTTTTTAGTCCACCTGCCATTCAGGACGAGGGGGGCAACGAGAGCTGCTTGGCCAGCGCCTGGAAGTGCTGGCTCACCTCGACCCCGAACAGGGGATCATTGATGGCCCTGTTCTGCCAGAGCTGCTCGAGATGGCGCCAGTCATCCTCGGTCAGGGAGTCACGCAGATGAGGGAAGATCACCCCCTCCTCGTAGTTCATGTGCGCCTCCTGCTGCTCGATGAACTGCTCCAGCTTGGCGGTAAACTGCTCCAGCGGAATGACCGCATCCATCAGGATCATCTCCACCATCTCCTTGAGTTCGGTGCCGGCCACCAGCAGGCTGGCGTGCTCCTCATGCAGGCGGTTGGCGACCTCTCCCTCCACCACCCTGTATTTCAGGTAGTAGTCATAGATCATGTCTTCCTTGGGGTGATGGTGCTTGTCGGAGACCTCCCGCAGGTAGTCCACCACGTCCCGCAGCAGGAAATAGCTCACCTGCTGTTCATGGCGGATGGCGGCCAGCTTGTGCTTGAGCAGCGTCAGCAGCCTGGCGATGTTGAGATGGTCCTTATGCAAACTGGATAACATGGGCACTCCTTGCACTGAATTGAAAAAGATCCTGTCTCGAGTATACGGTCATTTATTACGCGAACTTTGCACTCAATCAAGTCAGATGCACACAATCCTCGCCCGACCGCCGGTACCAGCCCAAGCGACGCAGGCGATCTGGCAACCCTGCGCGCCCTTGCCCACCCAGAGGCGGGAAAGGCGGTCAGACCGGCACGGGCTGACTATGGCAGACAGAAAGCCAGTCGATGGGGGTCATCCCCTGCTGCACCAGCAGGCGGTTTGCCTCCGAAAAGTGGCCACACCCGATGAAGCCGCGGTGAGCGGACAATGGGCTGGGATGAGGGGCCGTCAGCACATGATGACGCGCCCGGTCGATGAAGCGCCCCTTCTTCTGGGCATGAGCTCCCCACAGCAGGAAGACCACCCCCTGACAGTGGGAGTTGATCCGCTCTATGACCCTGTCGGTGAAGGTCTCCCAGCCCAGATGGGCATGGGAGTGGGCCATGCCCGCCTGCACCGTCAATACCGTATTGAGCAACAGTACCCCCTGGGTTGCCCAGGATTCCAGAAAACCGTGACTGGGTGTGACAAATCCCGGCAGATCCCGCTGCATCTCCTTGTAGATGTTGACCAGGGAGGGGGGCGTACGCACCCCTGGCAGCACGGAGAAGCAGAGGCCGTGCGCCTGATCCGGTCCGTGATAGGGGTCTTGCCCCAGGATCACCACCTTGACACTGTCCAGCTCGGTCAATTTGAAGGCATTGAACACCTCGGTCGCCGGAGGATAGATGACCTTGCCCGCTTCCCGCTCCTCCCTGACGGTCGCCAGGGTTGCCTTGAAATAGTCCTGCTCTTTCTCCGAGCCGATCACATCCTTCCAGGTCAGCACGCCAGTCTCCTCTCTCTGTGAATCCACTACCTCTGACACCCCAATATCCTCAATGAATGCAGCAAGGGGCTCAGGATAGGGGGCCAGGCAGCAAGACGCAACCGTGGCTCGGCTCTGAGAGATGGCCGCACATGCATCCCGGTGTCCGCCTCCCCCCTTGGCGCCCTGTCTATCGAGATGACGATCGATGGCCGCAGCCATCGGCGCACTGGCGGCCACGCCACCTGGCCACCCAGCGGCGCCCTACCCTGATCTGATTAGACACCCACCTCTGACCTTGTAAGGAAAATAACGGCTAAAGATGTAGTTAAATTACTAGATATACCCAATAAAAAATGCATAATTTATATATCTTACGAAATCATAAAAATGATCTATTTTTGATTAATCTCAATGAATTAATCCCTTTCATTGTGCGCAAAATGC
Source organism: Aeromonas sp. sif0611 (assembly GCF_019218845.1). Lineage (NCBI taxonomy): Bacteria > Pseudomonadati > Pseudomonadota > Gammaproteobacteria > Aeromonadales > Aeromonadaceae > Aeromonas > Aeromonas sp. sif0611. The sequence goes on from NZ_JAHUWU010000002.1 coordinate 567,569, forward strand.
GCTTTTATTGATTTGGATCAATTTTCGTATTATTACCATCGTGGTATATATGACCCCAACGAAGTAAAGGTGTAAGGCAAGGCCCCGTTAAATCATCCCGTCATCAAGGTGGTTTAAAAACATCAGGGTAATGTGCTTACCGTTGAATCCGCTTTCCTATGAGGAGTCATACCATGATCAAGGGCATCCAAATCACCCAGTCCGCCAACGCCGCACTGCTGAACTCTTTCTGGCTGCTGGACGAAGAGAAGCAACAGGCTCGTTGCATCTGCGCCAAGGGCGACAGCTTCGCCGCCGATCAGGAAGTCAGCGTCTCTGACCTGGGCCAGTTCGAATACCGTGAACTGCCGGTCCAGACCGAACCCGTGGTCGAGGGGGGTCAACACCTGAACGTCAACGTGCTGCGCCGCGAGACCCTGGAAGACGCCATCGCCAACCCGGAAAAGTACCCGCAGCTGACCATCCGCGTCTCCGGCTACGCCGTGCGTTTCAACGCCCTGACCCCGGAACAGCAGCGTGACGTGGTCACCCGTACCTTCACCCAGAGCCTGTAATACCCTCTGCGGTCATCTGCACCATGAAAAACGGCCCACGCGGGCCGTTTTTTTATGAGCAGAAGTGCGGATTTCCCCCTCCCCGGGTAACGCCTGGCAGCTATCCGTGCTGATTGACCTTCTGCACCGTGACCGGATTGGCGAGTACCTCGTTCATCTTTTGCTCATCGAGCTGATCGCAGTAGCGCGCCACCACCAGGGTCGCCACACCGTTACCGATGAGGTTGGTCAAGGCACGGGCCTCCGACATGAAGCGATCTATCCCCAGGATCAGCGCCAGTCCGGCGAGCGGCAGGTGACCCACCGCCGAGATGGTGGCCGCCAGCACGATGAAGCCGCTGCCGGTGACCCCGGCCGCCCCCTTGGAGGAGATGAGCAGCACCACCAGCAGAGTGAATTGCTGGAACAGATCCAGCGGCGTATTGGTCGCCTGAGCGATGAAGACGGCCGCCATGGTCAGGTAGATAGAGGTGCCATCCAGGTTGAAGGAGTAACCGGTCGGGATCACCAGGCCCACCACCGACTTCTTGCAGCCGAGCGCCTCCATCTTCACCAGCATGCGCGGCAATACGGATTCGGAAGAGGAAGTGCCCAGCACGATCAGCAGCTCTTCCCGAATATAGGAAATAAAGCGCACTATGCTGAAGCCATTTGCCCTGGCAATGCTGCCCAGCACCATGAAGATGAATAACAGGCAAGTCACATAGAAGCAGGCAATTAACTGACCGAGCTGAACCAGCGAGCCGATACCATATTTCCCTATGGTAAACGCCATGGCACCAAAGGCGCCAACCGGTGCCAATTTCATGATCATGTTGATGATGCCGAAAATAACCTGGGAGAAGCTGTCGATCATATTGAAGACTAATTTCCCCTTCTCGCCGATATGATGCAGGGAGAAGCCAAATAGCACCGCAAACAACAACACCTGAAGAATGTTGCCGCTGGCAAAGGCACCAATCACGCTGGCCGGTATCACGTCTAGCAGGAAGGCGATGATGCCCTGGGACTTGGCTTGTTCGGCATAGGCCGAGATGGCGCTGGCATCCAGTGTGGCGGGATCCACGTTCATGCCGACCCCGGGTTGCAGCAGGTTGACCACGCACAGCCCGATGACCAGGGCTATGGTACTCACCACCTCGAAGTAGAGCAGCGCGATGGCACCGGTTTTCCCCACCGCCTTCATGCTCTCCATGCCGGCGATGCCGGTCACCACTGTGCAGAAAATAACGGGGGCAATGATCATCTTGATTAACTTCACGAAGCCATCACCCAGCGGCTTCATATCAGCCCCGAGGTCGGGATAGACATGTCCCAGAAATACCCCCAGGGTGATCGCGAGCAGCACCTGGAAATAAAGGCTGCTGAATACTTTCTTGTGCATGATTAACGTCCTGTTAATTAATTGACAGCTCATATGGCAGAAATAGGCATGCAGGGAGCCGTCACGAGACAATATCCTTATCTCGCTGGCGTCATGCTATTTCGTCATCGCAACGGCGCCACTTTCACACGTTATAAGAAGCAATTAAGAGACATCAATCACACAATATATTTAACATCATTAACACCACGGAAACCTTGATCTATCTGGTCGGCGATGTATTTAGGAGCCCAATGAAAACATTCTGGATAAAAAAATGCCCCGCATGGCGGGGCACCTGGCATCACTAAACCGGCGTGCTGGATCAGATGGAGGTATCCAGCGGTTCGAAGCCCTTGATGAGGTCGTCGATGGCCTTCATCTGCTTGAGGAAGCCTTCCAGTTTCTCCAGCGGCAGGGCGCTCGGGCCATCGCAACGGGCCACCTTCGGGTCCGGGTGTGACTCGATAAAGAGACCGGCCAGGCCGACCGCCATGCCGGCACGAGCCAGCTCGGTCACCTGATCACGGCGACCGCCTGAGGCCGCACCCAGCGGGTCGCGGCACTGCAGGGAGTGGGTCACGTCGAAAATCACCGGATAGCCACCAGTGGTCTTCTTCATCACCCCCAGGCCCAGCATGTCCACCACCAGGTTGTCATAACCGAAGTTGGCACCGCGCTCGCACAGGATCAGCTGATCGTTGCCGCACTCCTCGAACTTGTCGGTGATGTTCTTCATCTGGCTCGGGCTCAGGAACTGCGGCTTCTTGATGTTGATGACGTTGCCGGTGCGGGCCATGGCCTCCACCAGATCGGTCTGGCGCGCCAGGAAGGCGGGCAGCTGGATGACATCCACCACCTCGGCAACCGGCTTGGCCTGATGCACTTCGTGCAGATCCGAGATGACCGGCATACCGAAGGTCGCCTTGAGCTCCTGGAAGATCTTCATCCCCTCTTCCAGGCCCGGACCGCGGTAGGAGTGGATGGAGGATCGGTTCGCCTTGTCCCAGCTCGCCTTGAACACGAACGGGATGCCCAGCTTGCTGGTCACTTCCACGTACTTCTCGCACACCGCCATCGCCATGTCGCGGGATTCCAGCACGTTCATGCCGCCAAACAGCACGAAGGGTTTGTCGTTGGCGACGTCGATCGCGTTGATCGCGTTGATCTTGATATTCTTCTGTTCCATCTCGGCATCCTTAAGTAAAGAGGCTTCCCCAGACCCCTCAATGGAGGGGCTTGGGGCTAAGATCCAGGCTGGCCAGCTGGGTTTTCAGCACATCGGCCACAGGATCGTCCGGGCATTGTTCAATAAAGTATTCAAAATCGTCGGCGGCGAAGCGGGGGCAATCGAGTTGCTCGTAGATGAAGCCCCGATCCCGCATCTCCAGCGGATCGCCGGGCTTCATGCGCAGCAGCAGCTCGCTGCAGCGCAATGCTTCTGTCATGCGCTCCTCCCGCAGCAGGGCCCCCTTGTTGACGTTGAGCAGGCGTTCGATGATCTCCCACTGCCCCGCAGGCTGCAGATGGTCATCGCTTAAGGTAGCCAGGTTGCCGAGGGCGCCGCGCAGCAGCAGCTCGATGCGATGCAGGCTCAGCTCGTCACCGTTGAAGGGGTCCACATAGACCTCCCCCTCCAGGCCGGCGAAGCTCACCAGGAAATGGCCCGGGAAGCAGATCCCCTCCACATCCAGGCCAATCTTGCGACCCAGCTGGATGATGAGGATGCCAAGGCTCACCGGTATGCCCTTGCGCTGCACCAGCACCTGGTTCAGATCGCAGTTGGCGGCAGAGAAGTAATCCTGCCAGTCGCCCCGAAACCCTAAGGTCTGGTAGAAGCCCTGCAACAGCTGACGGCGAACCTCGTCACAGTCCCCTTCGACTATGGCCTCGTCCAGCCAGGTATCGAGGCGGGCCAGCTCGGCCTCTCCCGCGCCGCCATGGCCCAGGATCTCGTCGCTCACCGACAGCGCCAGTTCGGCCAGGTCGTGGGCCTCGAAGTCGGTCCACTCATCCACACGTATCATCGTCGTCATCCCTAACCGAACAGGTTGGCCTGCTTTTGCACCGCCAGCTTGGCGATAAAGAAGATCCACCCCAGGGCGCCCAGGAAGGCAAACCAGCGGATGCTGTTGCTGCGCGCCAAGCGCAGCGCCATCATGCCGAGGAAGGCCACCGCCAGCACGGCGCTCAGCTTCTCGCTGAGCCAGGGGATCCCGTTGTTGAGGGGATTGAGATCCAGCACCATGCAGAGCAGCACGCCGGAGAGCACCACCAGGCCATTGAGCCAGCCGCTGGCCTGCAGCACCCGGCCGTTACGGGCATGAATGGAGCCGGTTTGGGCCCAGTAAAAGCGCAGCATGAACATCAGCACGGCCCCGACAATCAGGGTGAGGTGCAGATGCTTGAGAACAACATACATATGGTTTCCTTGCACAGGGGCGGACAGTTCCGCCCGTCATCATCACGGCGCCAGACGACCCAGGGTCACCCGCTCGTTATCCCCATAATCCCGCACGGTTTCCACCTGGCAGTAGCCCTGTTGCAGCAGAAGCTGACGCACCGCTGCCCCCTGCTCCCAACCGTGCTCCAGCAGGAGCCAGCCCCCCGGGCACAGATGGGCGGGGGCACCGGCGATTATCAGGCGAATGTCCGCCAGCCCCTGCTCGTCCGCCACCAGGGCGGAGCGGGGCTCGAAGCGCACATCCCCCTCGTCGAGATGGGGATCCGCCCCGTCGATATAGGGCGGATTGGAGACAATCATCGCAAAACGCGGTGCATCCGCCAGGGGCTCGAACCAGCTGCCGTCCCGCACTTCGATGGGCAACCCCAGGGCGGCGCTGTTGGCGCGGGCCAGGGCGGCGGCGTCCGGCATCCGATCCACCGCCCATACATCGGCATCGGGCCGCTCGGACTTGAGCGCCAGCGCGATGGCGCCGGTGCCGGTGCCGAGATCCAGCAGGGCGCAGGGGCCGGCCGACAAGCGCACCAGCGCCTGCTCCACCAGCACCTCGGTGTCGGGGCGCGGGATCAGGGTGGCCGGGCTCACCTTGAGCGGCAGGGACCAGAACTCCCGCTCACCGATGAGGTGGGCGATGGGTTCACCGGCCAGCCGACGGTCAAGCCACCCTTGCAGGGTGGCCTGCTGGGCGGCATCGAGCTCATGCTCAGGCCAGGTCATCAGGTAGCTGCGCCGGCAACCCAGCAGATGGCAGAGCAGCGCATCGGCGTCGGCACGGGGGGATTCCCCAAAGACCAGGGTCGCCATGATGTGGGCACGAGCCTGCTGGATCTGCATTAGTTGCTCTCGGCCAGGGAGGCGAGTTGATCCGCCTGGTATTCCTGCACCAGGGGCGTGATGACGCAATCCAGATCCCCTTCGAGGATCTCCCCCAGACGATAGAGGGTGAGGTTGATGCGGTGCTCGGAGAGGCGACCCTGGGGGTAGTTGTAGGTGCGGATACGCTCGGAGCGATCGCCTGAGCCCACCAGGTTGCGGCGGGTGCTCTGCTCGGCAGCTCGGTGACGCTCGTCCTCGGCTGCCTGCAGGCGGGCAGAGAGCACCGACATCGCCTTGGCGCGGTTCTTGTGCTGGGAGCGCTCATCCTGGCACTCCACCACCAGCCCGGTGGGCAGGTGGGTGATGCGGATGGCGGAGTCGGTCTTGTTGACGTGCTGACCACCGGCCCCGGAGGCGCGGAAGGTGTCGATCTTCAGTTCGGAGGGGTTGATCTCGATCTGTTCGGCTTCCGGCACTTCCGGCAGCACGGCCACGGTACAGGCGGAGGTATGCACCCGGCCCTGGGACTCGGTCTCGGGTACCCGCTGCACCCGGTGACCGCCGGACTCGAACTTGAGGCGGCCGTAGACGTGCTCGCCGTCCACCTTGGCGATCACCTCCTTGTAGCCTCCGTGCTCGCCGTCGTTGCAGCTGACGATGGAGACGCGCCAGCCCTGGCGTTCGGCGTAGCGAGAGTACATGCGGAACAGATCCCCCGCGAAGATGGCCGCCTCGTCGCCACCGGCACCGGCACGGATCTCGAGATAACAGTTGTTGTCATCCTTGGGGTCGCGCGGCAGCAGCATCACTTGCAGCGCCTGCTCCTGCTCCTCGAAGGTCGCCTTGGCGAGCGGCAGCTCCTCCTGCGCCATCTCGCGCAGGTCGGCGTCATCCTCTTCCAGCATCATCTTGGTGGTCTCGAGGTTCTCCTCGGCCTGACGGAAGCGCTGGAAGGCGTTCACTATGTCTTCGAGCTGGGCATATTCCCGGGTCAGGGCACGGTATCTGTCCTGATCCGAGGCGACCCCGGGCTCGCCGAGCAGGGCCTGTACTTCTTCGTGGCGCTCGATGAGGCCTTCCAGCTTTCTGATCAATGACGGGTTCATAAATCTTGTGTTCTCGATGGAGGTAGGGGCAGCCGGCTGGTCACCCCCAAACTATGACTCTTGTGACAACCCCAGCACCTGACGCAGCTGGGACAGCTTGTGGCTGTCCCCCTGAGCGGCGGCCTGGCGCAGGGCCTGGGTCGGTGCGTGGATCAACTTGTTGGTGAGGCGATGGGCCAGGGCCTTGAGCGCCTGCTCGGCATTCTCGCCCTGTTGCAGGGCCAGCAGGGCACGCTGCAACTCTTCATCCGCCACCTGCTGGGCCTGGTGGCGGTAATCGCGAATGAGATCCACAGAGTGCTGGCTGCGATACCAGCCCATGAAGTCGTCACGCTCTTCCTGCACGATGAGCTCGGCCTCGGTGGCCGCCCGCTTGCGGGTCTCGAGGTTCTGCTCGATGATCCCCTGCAGATCGTCCACCGTGTAGAGATAGGCGTCGGAGAGCTCGTCCACCTCGGCTTCGATGTCCCGTGGCACGGCGATGTCCACCAGGAACATGGGTTTGAAGCGGCGGGCCTTCAACGCGCGCTCCACCATGCCCTTGCCGATGATGGGCAGGGGGCTGGCGGTGGAGCTGATGACGATGTCCGCCTCGTGCAGGTAGTCCGGGATCTCTTCCAGCGTCATCACCTGGGCGCCGAACTCCTCGGCCAGCAGCTGGGCGCGCTGCAGGGTGCGGTTCGCCACCATCATCTGGGTGACGCTTTGCTCGCGCAGGTGGCGGGCCACCAGCTCTATGGTCTCGCCCGCCCCTACCAGCAACACCTTGGTCTGGGAGAGATCGGAGAAGATGCGTTTCCCCAGGCTGACGGCGGCGAAGGCCACCGACACCGCGCTGGCGCCGATCTCGGTATCGGTACGCACCCGTTTCGCCACCGAGAAGGATTTCTGGAACAGACGCTCGAGGGAGCCCTTCACCGCTTCCGCCTGTTGGGCGTGGGCGTAAGACTGCTTGATCTGCCCCAGGATCTGCGGCTCGCCCAGCACCAGGGAGTCGAGCCCGCAGGCCACCCGCATCAAGTGGCGCACCGCCTCCTCGTCCTGGTGGCGGTAGATGGCGGAGAGCACCTCGCTCGCCTCCAGCGCGTGGAACCGCTGCAACCAGCTCAGCACCTGCTCCCCCTGCCCTTGTTCCAGGCTGCAGTACAGCTCGGTGCGATTGCAGGTGGAGACGATCACCGCCTCGCTGACGCCGGGCTGCTCCACCAGCTCACGCAAGGCGCGATCGATGCAGTCCGGGCCAAATGCGACCCGTTCCCGCAAGGCGACACTGGCGGTGTTGTGGTTGATTCCGAGGGCAAGCAGACTCATGGGTGGGTGATGATCGTTTCGTGCACAGGGTATGAAGGCCGACAATTGTACGAGAAAGGGTAAGTCTTTAAAAGCGATACGGCCGCCCCTTATACTGTGGCAAATCTCTTATCCGGAGCACGACCTTGTTCTTGCGTATCTTCTCCTTCGCCTGCCTGTTGGTACTGGCCGGCTGTACCACCACTCAACCCCAGCGGGATCAGGTCAACTGGCAGCAGGAACGGGCCCGTCTCGAGCAGCTGACCCACTGGGAGCTGTCGGGCAAGATGGCCATCATCACGGCGCGCCAGAAGGGCAGCGCCCGCCTCAACTGGCAGCAGAACGGCGATGACTATCGCCTCAACCTCACCAGCCTCATCGGCACCCATATCCTGGAGCTCTCCCGCAGCAAGGGTGAGATCACCCTGACCGACAACGAGGGCAAGGTGCACCAGAGCCAGGATGCCGAGGCCCTCGTCTATCAACTCACCGGCTGGAATATTCCGGTCACCGGGTTGCCGGAGTGGATCAAGGGGCTGCCAGGCCAGGCCGAATTCGAGCTCAACCCCGACGCCAGCCTGGCCTCGGTGCGCGACGGTCAGTGGCAGATCGTCTATGGGGACTACCGGGATCAGGACAACTACCGGCTGCCCCACCTGCTGACCATGACCGGCCAGGGCAGCCGCCTCAAGTTGCAGATCAACCAATGGACCCTGGCGCCATGATGCAGGATACCATCCGGCAGGCGCCGATCCGCTGGCCGGCACCGGCCAAGCTCAACCTCTTCCTGCACGTCAACGGCCGCCGTCCCGACGGCTATCACGAGCTGCAGACCCTGTTCATCTTTCTCAATCACGGCGACTGGCTGGAATTCGAGCCGCTCGCCGATACCGACCTGCTCACCCTGAGCCCGGCCATCCCCGGCGTGCCAGATGAACAGAACCTGATCATCCGTGCCGCCCGCCTGTTGCAGGGGAGGCTGCCAAGCCCGATGGGGGCCCATATCCGGCTGGAGAAGGTGTTACCCATGGGGGGCGGCATCGGCGGCGGCTCGTCTGACGCCGCCACCACCCTGGTGGCCCTCAATCATCTCTGGCAGGCGGGGCTCGGCGAAGACGAGCTGGCGCAGCTCGGCGTGCAGCTAGGGGCCGACGTGCCTGTATTCGTGCGCGGCCGGGCTGCGTTTGCGGAAGGGGTTGGCGAGAAGCTGCAACCGGTCGAGGTGCCGAGCGCCTGGTATCTGGTGCTCAAACCCGATTGCCATGTGGCAACGGCGGCGGTTTTTCAGGATCCCGAGCTGCCTCGCAACACCCCCAGGATGACATTGCACAACCTGCTGGAAGGTGTCTGGAAAAACGATTGCGAATTGCTGGTGAAAAAGCGCCACCCCGAGGTTGCCAATGCGCTCGGCTGGTTGCTAGAATACGCGCCGTCAAGAATGACGGGCACTGGCGCCTGCGTCTTTGCTCAATTTGAAGACGAAGTGGCTGCTCGGAAGGTGTTGGCAAGGGTGCCGGAAGGCTGGGATGGGTTTGTCGCCAAGGGCGAGAACATATCACCACTCTTCGTCACTTTGCAACAAGTCAGTGATTGGGGTATCGCCAAGCGGTAAGGCAGCGGGTTTTGATCTCGCCATTCCTAGGTTCGAATCCTAGTACCCCAGCCAATCTGACGTGATGACGCCGAAGGTGACGGTTCTGCCGTCCACCTGGGTAATCAGGCGCCACCACAGAACTTCCGAAGACCTTGTCCGTTATCTTGATAAATCGTTTGCCCCCAAACGATACGGGTCTGAATCAGACTCCCCACATACTGGATGCAACCCCGAGGTTTCAAACCGTGCCTGACATGAAGCTGTTTGCTGGTAACGCAACGCCGGAACTAGCCCAGAAGATCGCAGATCGCCTGTTTATCAAACTCGGCAATGCTGCCGTAGGTCGCTTTAGCGACGGCGAGATCAGCGTACAGATCAACGAGAATGTACGCGGTGGCGATATCTTCATCATTCAATCCACCTGTGCCCCGACCAACGACAATTTGATGGAATTGATCGTCATGGTGGATGCACTGCGTCGTGCTTCAGCTGGCCGTATCACTGCCGTTATCCCCTACTTTGGTTATGCCCGTCAGGACCGCCGCGTCCGCTCCGCCCGTGTGCCCATCACCGCCAAGGTTGTCGCCGACTTCCTCTCCAGCGTGGGTGTGGACCGTGTGTTGACCGTTGACCTGCATGCCGAGCAGATCCAGGGCTTCTTCGACGTCCCCGTCGACAACGTGTTCGGCAGCCCTGTGCTGCTGGAAGACATGAAAGCCAAGAACCTCGAATCTCCCGTGGTCGTCTCGCCGGACATCGGCGGCGTGGTCCGTGCCCGTGCCATCGCCAAGCTGCTGGACGACACCGACATCGCCATCATCGACAAGCGTCGTCCCCGTCCGAACGTCTCCCAGGTCATGCACCTGATCGGTGACGTGGCTGGCCGTGACTGCGTCATCGTCGACGACATGATCGACACCGGCGGCACCCTGTGCAAAGCGGCCGAAGCGCTGAAAGAGCGCGGTGCCAAACGCGTGTTCGCCTATGCGACCCACCCGGTCTTCTCCGGCACCGCCGTGGAGAACATCAAGAACTCGGTCATCGACGAGCTGATCATCACCGACTCCATTCCGCTCACCGCGGAGATGAAGGCGATCGGCAAGGTCAAGCAGCTGACCCTGTCAACCGTACTGGCGGAAGCCATTCGTCGTATCAGCAACGAAGAGTCCATCTCTGCCATGTTTGAGCATTGATAAACCCCGTTGTGACAAAAACCGCCAACTGGCGGTTTTTGTTTTTTCAAGCCGGTCAAAGCAATGCCCTGCCCCCGCAGGTTAAGGAAGTCCCAATGAAGTGCTTGCGTCTCCTCACTCTCCTCCCGCTGTGCGCCCTGCTCTCTGCCTGCCTGACCGGCCAGCAGGATCCGCCCTTCACCCTGACCCTGGCACACATCAACGACACCCACTCCCAGTTCGACCCGGTCAACGCCGAGTTGAAGGGAGCCCTCTTTGGCAAGCAGGGGGAAGCAGATACCCTCTACACCCGCCTCGGCGGTTATCCCCGCCTGCTCACCATGACGAAAGCCTACCAGGCCGAGGCGCTCGCCAAGAACCAGCCGCTGTTGCTGCTGCACGGCGGCGATGCCTGGCAGGGCAGCGGCTACTTCAAGCTCAACGAGGGGATGGCCAATGCCGAACTGCTGAGCCAGTTCGGCCTGGATGCCATGGCCCTTGGCAACCACGAGTTCGATCTCGACAATCAGAAGCTCGCCCGCTTCATCGAGGGGGTCAACTTCCCGGTGCTGGCCGCCAACCTGGACAGCCGCGACGATCCGGATCTGAGTCGGGCAAGCAACCTCAAGCCGTTCGTCATCAACGCCTTCGACGGCAACCAGAAGAGCCCGGTCACCGATCTCGACCATCTGCCAGCAGACAAACAGCTGGTCGCCGTCATCGGGCTGGTGCTGGAGGACATGGCCAACATCTCCCCCAACGTCGGCAAGCTGCGCTTTGCCGAGGAGGTGGCCTCGGCCCAGGCCACGGTCGACCTGCTGCAAGCCAGGGGGATCCAGCGGATCGTCGCCCTGACCCATATCGGCAACGCGCGGGATCTGGCGTTGGCGGCCAAGGTAAACGGCCTCGATGCCATCGTCGGCGGCCACTCCCACAGCCTGCTCGGTGACTTTCGCAACATCGGCTGGGGCAAGACGGGGGAATACGCCCAGTTGGTCACCAATCCGGACGGGGTCGGCCTGACCTGCGTGGTGCAGGCAGGCTCCTACGCCCAGGCCATCGGCCTGACCCGAGTCAGTTTCGACGCCCAGGGCCGGGTCATCGCCTGCAAAGGCCAGAACCAGCTGCTGGCCAGCCGCGACTTCTTCGCCGATCCGGCCCGCCAGCAGATGCTCGACGAAACCCGCAGCCAGCAGGCCGGCAAGTTCATCGACGCCCAGCCCAACCTGGTGACGGTGGATGAAGATCCACGTCTGCGCGGCATCATCGACAGCCACTACAAGCCGGCCCTGGAGCAGGCCTACGGCCCCGTCATCGGCACTCTTCCCGCGCCGCTGCAAAATGCCCGTCGCCCCGGCGACAACGGCAGCGACAGCCACGGCTCCGACGTCGCCCCCCTGGTGGCGGAAGGTCAATACCACTGGGCCAACACCCCGCAGGTGCAGGCCCTGACCGGCGGTCCGGTCGACTTCGCCCTGCTGGCGGTGGGGGGCGTGCGCGCCGACTTGCCCGCCGGTGAACTGCGGCAGGGAGAGGCGGCCCTCAGCCTGCTGCCGTTCAAGAACCCTCTCAGCGTGCTGACTCTCTCCGGTGCCGAGGTGCGCGCCTTGCTGACCGAGACCATCACGGCCACCCTGCCCGCCAGCGCTCATGCGGGCAAATTCCCCTATGGCGGCCACCTGCGTTACACCTTCAAGGAGACCGAAGCAGGCAAGGCGGGCCAGCTGACCCGGCTGCAGTGGAAAACAGCCGAGGGTCAATGGCAGGATCTGGTGGATGCAAAGCGCTATCGGGTGGTGACCAATGCCTACAGCGCCAACGGCAACGACGGCTGGCAGGCCCTGGCACGGGCCCAGCGCCAGAGTCCAGAGAACAAGAGTGCCGAGCGCGTGGATCTCGCCTGGGTAGCGGGTCAGCTGACCGCCTTCCCGGTGCTGGCAGTGGCGCAGCGCGGCGAACAGCTCAGCGCCGTCTATGGACCGGGCAAGGCCCTCGACTGCAAGGCGGCCAAGGTGGATTGCGGCACAGACGCAGCCTCGTTCGTGGACTATGTGCGTTATGCCCGCCCCCTGCTGACCGCACTGGATGAAGAAACTGTCACCCTGCTGCGATCCAAATAACGACTGTAGTCAACCAGGCACAGTCCATCGGTAAGCTGAAACGGGCCTCATGCAAGAGGCCCGTTTTGCCCACAGTTAGCCACCCATTAGCCGCACCTATTAGCCGCAATAATGAGGCAAATTCCGCCATAACATGAGCATTGGTTGAGTGATCGCCACTCGGCGGCTAGAATATTGCGTCCCATTGCCCCGGGCCATCCGCTCATGGCAAGTAGCGAGTGAAGACATCAAGCGTGACGCATCAAATCAAACTGATTGTCGGGCTGGGTAATCCCGGCCCCGAATATGCCAAGACCCGCCACAACGCGGGAGCCTGGTATGTGGAGCAGTTGGCCCGCTGGCACAATGTCAGCCTGCGCGAAGAGCCCAAGTTCTTCGGCCACACCGCCCGCTTCCTGGTGGAGGGGCAGGATGTGCGGCTGCTCATCCCGAACACCTATATGAACCTCTCCGGCAAGGCGGTGGCGGCCCTGGCCCGCTTCTACCAGATAGTTCCCGAAGAGATACTGGTGGCCCACGACGAACTGGATCTGCCCCCCGGCATCGCCAAGTTCAAGCAGGGCGGCGGTCACGGCGGCCACAATGGCCTGAAAGACATCATCGCCAGGATGGGCAACAACAATAACTTCTTCCGGCTGCGCCTCGGGATAGGTCATCCCGGTGCCAAGGAGCTGGTCGCCGGTTTCGTGCTGACCAAGGCGCCCAGCAGTGAACAGAGCCTGATCGAGGCCGCACTGGATGAGTCTTTGCGCGCCACCGACATCCTGTTCAAGCAGGACATGACCAAGGCCATGAACCGGCTGCACAGTTTCAAGGCCGAGAAAGTCTGAATACAGATGCCTGACATGGGTCAGGTTCGCACAATATGACTGGGCTGCCCGCGTGGCCCCCTCACAGCATCCATCACGTAAGGTAACAATTCATGGGTTTTAAATGCGGTATCGTGGGCCTGCCCAATGTAGGCAAATCCACCCTGTTCAATGCGCTGACCAAGGCCGGCATCGAAGCCGCCAACTTCCCGTTCTGCACCATTGAGCCGAACACGGGTGTGGTCCCCATGCCGGATCCCCGCCTCGACCAGTTGGCGGCCATCATCAACCCCCAGCGCGTGGTGCCGACCACCATGGAGTTCGTGGACATCGCCGGTCTGGTGGCGGGCGCCTCCAAGGGCGAGGGTCTGGGCAACCAGTTCCTGGCCAACATCCGCGAGACCGAAGCCATCGGTCACGTGGTGCGCTGCTTTGAGGACGAGAACATCATCCATGTGGCGGGCAAGGTCTCCCCGGCCGATGACATCGAGGTGATCAACACCGAACTGGCCCTGTCGGATCTGGATGCCTGCGAGCGCGCCATCCACCGTCAGTCCAAGCGCGCCAAGGGCGGCGACAAGGATGCCAAGCTGGAAGTGGAGACCTTGGAAAAGATTCGGGTTGCCCTGGAAAACGGCCAGATGATCCGCGGCATAAAGCTGGACAAGGAAGAGCTGGCGGCCGTTGCCCACCTCAACTTCCTGACCCTGAAACCCACCATGTACATCGCCAACGTGGCGGAAGATGGCTTCGACAACAACCCCTTCCTCGATAAGGTGCGTGAGATCGCCGCCGCCGAGAACGCCGTTGTGGTGGTGGTCTGCTGCGCCATCGAGGCGGACATCGCCGAGCTGGACGACGCCGACCGCGCCGAGTTCATGGCCGATCTGGGGATCGAAGAGCCGGGTCTGAACCGGGTGATCCGCTCGGGTTACGAGCTGCTGAACCTGCAGACCTACTTCACCGCCGGGGTGAAGGAAGTGCGCGCCTGGACGATTCCGGTCGGCGCCACCGCCCCGCAGGCGGCGGGCAAGATCCACACCGACTTTGAAAAAGGCTTTATTCGCGCCCAGACCATCGCCTTCGACGACTTTATCACCTACAAGGGTGAGCAAGGCGCCAAGGAAGCGGGCAAGATGCGCGCCGAAGGGAAAGACTACATCGTCAAGGATGGCGATATCATGAACTTCCTGTTCAACGTCTAACCCCATGAGAGGCCAGCATTTGCTGGCCTCTTTGTTATGGGCACAGGTTGCGGATCTGCTGCCAAATGTCGCAAAAAAAACCAGATTGTTGGGCTTTTGCGCGACAGCGTCCAATAACTCGCCAAACGCACCCAAATTCGGTTTTTCTGGCAAAAAAAGGGTTGACGCCCCAGAGCCAGATACGCATAATTCCGGCCGCACAGTGACGAGGCAACGACTCACTGGAAGCACGGTTGGCTATGTAGCTCAGTTGGTTAGAGCATCGCACTCATAATGCGAGGGTCACAGGTTCGAATCCCGTCATAGCCACCATTAATCATTCAGTTGGGGTATCGCCAAGCGGTAAGGCAGCGGGTTTTGATCTCGCCATCCCTAGGTTCGAATCCTAGTACCCCAGCCATTTTTAAAAGTTCTTTGGCCAGTCTCATGACTGTCGAGGAGCACTGTTGGGGTATCGCCAAGCGGTAAGGCAGCGGGTTTTGATCTCGCCATCCCTAGGTTCGAATCCTAGTACCCCAGCCATTATTTTGTTCTCTTCCACTTGGTGGTCGATAACAAACGGCTATGTAGCTCAGTTGGTTAGAGCATCGCACTCATAATGCGGGGGTCACAGGTTCGAATCCCGTCATAGCCACCATTAATATTGCGGAAGTGGCGAAATTGGTAGACGCACCAGATTTAGGTTCTGGCGCCCTAGGCGTGAGAGTTCGAGTCTCTCCTTCCGCACCATCAAGGCAGTACCAAACAGACCAGCTTATGCTGGTTTTTTTGTGCCCGGGTTTCAGCCCTTGCCTCCTCTCCTTCCCTGCCGTTCTCCCTGCTCACTACCTTATCAGCCCGAACCTCATCCCACAGCGTCGGGAAGGATAGCCAATAAAAAGCGGCCCGCAGGCCGCTTGCACTCCTTGTCTCCCTCAAACGTGCTCAGAACGGGAAGAACCAGGGGATGGCGATGACGCTAACCACCATCACCAGCACCGTAAACGGCACGCCCACGCGGATGAAGTCCATGAACTTGTAGTTGCCGGGCCCGAGCACCAGGGTATTGACCGGTGAGGAGACCGGCGTCATGAAGGCCGCCGAGGCGGCAATGGCAATGGTCATGGCGAAGGGATAGGGAGAGACCCCCATCTGTTGGGCCGTGCCGAGCGCAATGGGCGCCATCAGCACAGCGGTGGCCGTGTTGGAGATAAAGAGCCCGATGGCCGCGCAGAGCACGAACAGGCTGGCCAGCATGACACGGGGCCCCATCTCCCCTACCGCCGAGATCAGCGCGCCGACGATGAGATCCACCCCGCCGGTCTTCTGCAACGCCAGGGCAAAGGGCAACATGCCGACGATCAGGATCAGGGTCGGCCAGTGGATGGACTTGTAGGCGCTCTCCATATCGATGCAGCGGAACTTGCCCATCAGCAGGCAGGCAATGAGCGCAGCTATGACGTTGGGCACGGGATCCGTCACCATCAGCACTATCATGACCGTGAGGGCAATCAGGGCGTGGATGGCCTGGCTGCGAGCCGGCGCCATCTCGTCCACCTCGGCGGGCAGGCCGAGCAGCAGGAAGTCCCTGTGGTGGGTTTGCAACTGGCGAATGAGGCTCCAGTTGCCCACCACCAGCAGGCTGTCACCCATCAGCAGCGGCTCATCCACCAGCTTGCCGGTGAGCGCCTCACCGTTGCGGCGGATCCCGACCACGCTTAGGCCGTAGCGGGAACGAAACGCCACCTCGCGGATGCTCTTGCCAAGCAGGCGGGATTCGGGAATGAGGGAGACCTCGGCCATACCCACCTCCCGCGCCTGATCCGAGAAATACTCTCCGCGCAATATCATGGGCTCGAGCCGCGCCTCGCTGCAAAACTCCCGCACGTCCACCTCGGGGTCGGACATGTCGATAAGCAGCACGTCCTTGGCCTGGAACTCGGTGACGCCGGAGACGGTCACCATCACCCGCCGAAACTTGCGCCAGCGCTCCAGCCCGATGACGTTGGCCCCAAAGCGGGCACGCAGTTGCAGCTCGTCCAGGGTCTGGCCTATCAGGGGAGAGTCGGGGCGGATCGCCAGGCGGCGCGCCCGCCCGGCCAGGCGATAGTCGCGGATGAGATCGCGCATTGTGCTGCGCCCCGCCTGCTTGCCTTTGCCCTCTTCCCCCTCGCGCACCAGACGGTTACGCATCAGCAACATGTAGAGCACCCCCAACCCTAGGATCAGCACCCCCATGGGGGTGAAACCGAAGAAGCCGAAGCCCTGGATGTCGTGGCGCATCAGCTCGCTGTTCACCACCATGTTGGGCGGGGTGGCCACCAGCGTCATCATGCCGCTGATAAGACCGGCAAAGCCGAGGGGCATCATCAGCCGTCCGGCAGGGATCCCCATCCGGTTCGCCACGCTCAGTACCACGGGGATAAAGATGGCCACCACACCGGTTGAGCTCATCACTGCCCCCAGGGTCGCCACCGCCACCATCAGCAGCACCAGCAACCGGGTCTCGCTGCTGCCCGCCACCTTCACCAGGGCATCCCCCACCTGATAGGCGATGCCGGTGCGCACCAGGCCATCCCCCACCACGAACAGGGCGGCGATCAGGATGACGTTGGGATCACTGAACCCCGCCAGCGCCTGTGGCAAGGTCAGGGTACCGCTCAACACGAACAGGATGATGATCAACAAGGCCACCACATCCATGCGTACCCTGTTGGTAATAAACAGGAAGATGGCACCCACCAGCATGCTGAGCACCCAGATCAACTCGGAATTCACACTCGCTCCTTTCGTTCATGTCCGCCGGGCGGAGAACCGCGCCAGACGCCATCAGACCACAGCCAATCCCCCTCCATTTTGTTACATATCAAGAAAGAGGAGCCCACATCATCGCACATTCGGGTTCACTTGCAGCCACTTTGCCAGGCAGAGCAAGCGCCCCAGCGCCCGTCTGGCAAAAAGTGCTGCGCGCCCTCCCCGGCGCACCTAGAATGGGCCAGCCGCTGGCTGATCCGGCCCCTGTCTACCCCTTGTCCTTCGGAGAGAAGATGTCAGTTCACACCCCAACCTACCCGGAATTCACCTTCTTCGGCCGCTTCGTCGCCGATATCCAGTCCGGCCGCAAGACCATCACCATCCGCGACGAGAGCGAGGCCAACTGGCAGCCCGGCCAGCGCCTCGCGCTCTTCACCAACCCGGAGCACCAGCCCTTTGGTGCCATAGAGGTGCTCTCGGTCACCCCCGTGGCCTTCGATGAGCTGACCGACGAGCACGCTCGCCAGGAGAACATGACCCTTGCCGAGCTCAAAACCGTCATCCGGGACATCTACCCCGCACTGCCGCCGCTCTATGTAATTGAATTCACACTGATTGAAGCCTGATTTTGTGAGCTGCCTCAGCTAACCCCGGTTGTACTCTCAGGCCAAAAGCGCACAATGCCTGTATTTATATACAGCTAACGGTGCAGCATGAACACACAACTTGAGCCTGCCATCGCCGCCATGGTGGCGGACTTCATCGCCGCAGGTCGCCCCAAGGCAAGCAAGCTGAGCTGGCAGACCAGGCGTGAGGGCTATCTTGCCTCTGCCGTCTTGGGGGGCGAGCGGGAAGAGGTGGGCGCCATCGAAGAGTGGCAGGCCGATCACTACGCCATCCGGCTCTACCAGCCCAAATCCCCCCCTTCCACCACTTATCCGGTGCTGATCTATTTCCACGGCGGCTGTTTCGTCAGCGGGGATTTCGAGACCCACGATCGCCAGATGCGGATGCTGTGCAACAGTGCCCATGCCCTGGTGTTTGCCGTACATACACGCCTCGCCCCCGAGCATCCCTATCCTGCTGCCCATGACGACGCGCTGGCAGCGACCCTCGCCATCATGGCCGCGCTGCCGCAGTGGCACGGCGATCCCGGGCGAGTCGCACTCGCAGGCGACAGTGCCGGCGGCCACCTCGCCCTGGTCACCACCTTGCGGCTCAAGGCGGCGGGAGCGGCACTGCCCACCGCCCAGTTCCTCATCTACCCCATGCTCGATGCTGCGGGCGATAGTGACAGCTATCAACAGCTCGGTGAGAACTACCTTATCACTCGCGACATGCTGCTCAGCGGGTTTCAGGCCTATCTGGGCAGGCTGCCCACCAGCCATCCCGAGGCGAGCCCGCTGCACCATCCTGATCTTGCGGGACTGCCGCCCACCCATATCCTCACGGCCGAGTACGATCCCCTGCGTGACGAGGGAGAGGCCCTCTATGGCAAACTGCTGCAAGCCGGCGTTACCGCCACCTGTCAGCGACAGCTCGGGGTGATCCACGGTTTCTTCCAGCTGGCGGGCATCAGCCCTGCGGCCCGTCATGCTCTCGCGCAGGTCGCCATGATGCTCAGAAGGCTCTGAGTTGGAACCGGCCCCCATGCCGTGTTAAAAGTGTCCCTTTTGAATCAGGGAGGTGACCCGAGTGTTTGAGATAGCGAGCCTGAGAGAGGGCATGATGCACGGGGTCGAGCTGTTCCAGCTGCTGCTGGAGATCATCTCCATCGCCTGCGTGGTGACAGGGCTGGGCAAGACCCTCTGGCTGGCGGCACGGGTGCGGGACCATCAGCCCGGTTTTCCGCGCATTCGCCTCTGCTTCGGCAGCTGGCTCATCCTGGCCCTGGAGTTCCAGCTCGCCGCCGACATCCTGGCCACCACGGTGGCGCCGAGTAAAGAAGAGCTGGTGCGTCTCGCCATCATCGCGGTGATCCGCACCTTCCTGAACTACTTCCTCGGCAAGGAGCTGGACGCCCAGACCGAGCGCCAGCGACCCGAGCCGGTCAGGTTGCCCTCCCGCCCCGACGCCCGATAAGCGGCAGACTGACAGAAGGCCGCGAAACAGGAAGAAAGGCTCCAGCCTGCACCAATGAAGAGGGCTCCCCGCGGGGAGCCCTCTTTGTATCGGATAGCAGCCATCAGGCCGGCATGCTGGCCAGCTCGTGGCGTTTCAGGGCCAGCAGGGTGATGAGCAGAGCGGCGCTGGCGATCAGTGCCATGCCCACATAGGTGGCGCTGAACCCCGGGGCCAGCTCGGCCGGGCTCAGGCTCGCCAGGTTGTGGCTGGTCCCGGCCGGCAGGGCCCCGTGGAACAGCACGGCGCAGATGGCCACCCCGACCGCGCCCCCCAGCTCGCGGCCGAAGTTGAACAGGGACATGCCGATGCCGCGATCTTCCCGCGGCAGGGCGTTTTGCACCACCACCGAGAGGGCCGGCAGCACCAGCCCCAACCCCAGACCGGCGAAGCCCAGCCCCAGATTGGCAAAGAGATCGAAGTGAATTTGCCACAGGGCCAGCGCCGCCAGGGCAAAGCCCACCACCACGAAGCGCTTGTAATAACCGGTGCGGCCGATCAGCTTGCCGCCGACGAAGGCCCCCGCCGTGATGCAGACCATGAAGATCACCATGTAGAGGCCGCTCTCGCTGGCCCCCATCCCCTTCTGCCACTGCATCTGCAGCGGCAGGTAGACCAGCACGGCGAACATCAGCAGTTGCGAGGCCAGCGCCAGCAGCATGCACACCAGATAACCGGGCAAGCGGGCCAGATGGGCGGGCAGTATGGGATCCTGGGCCCGTCGCTCCACCAGGATGAGCAGCAGCAGGGCCAGGGCCAGCCCCGCCGCCAGCCAGATGGCGGACAGCGTGGCTTCCGGCGAGAGCAGCAGCAGAGAGAGTGTGGTGACGGTGATGAGCAGCCCCGCCCCCTTCCAGTCGAAGCGGCTGTGACGGCGCACATTGAGGTGGCCCAGGTTGCGGTTCACTAGCCAGAGCGCCAGGGCCCCGAGGGGCAGGTTGATCCAGAAGATCCAGCGCCAGCTCAGTTGCTCGGTGAAGTAGCCCCCGAGCAGGGGCCCGGCGATGCTGGAAACTGCATAGACCGCCGAGATGTAGCCCTGATACTTGCCCACCTCCCGCGGGGGAATGCAGTCGGCGATGACGGTGAAGGCGAGCGCGATCAGCCCCCCGCCCCCCAACCCTTGCAACACCCTGGCCGCCAGCAGGGTCGTCAGATCCTGGGCCAGGGCACAGGCCACCGACCCCGCCAGAAACAGGCCTATGCCGATGTTGAGCATCCGTACCCGGCCGAACAGATCGCTCAGCTTGCCGTATATGGGCAGGGCGGCGGTGGCCGCCAGCAGGTAGGCGGTGACCACCCAGGTGAGGGCGGCGCCGGCGTTCAGCTCGGCGCCAATGATGGGCAAGGGGGTGGTGACTATGCTCTTTTCCAGTGAGCCCAGGGCGATCACCAGGGCCACGCTCGAGAAGACGGTTTTTGGGGACATAAAAGAGGCTCGCTACTGTGAGATGCCGGCACCCGAGGCGCAGAGCGCATGATTGTCTCATGAATCAGCAGCCGAGGGTCAAGCCCGCCGCCTGCCTCACCACGACGGCGGTCGCGGCATCCGGGGAGCGGATCTGGTAGTGTGCTCTTTTAGCCGAGGAGGAAGTACCCCATGTCCGAGCAGTTCCAGTTTGAACAATACGACGCCCTGATCTTCGATATGGACGGCACCCTGGTGGACTCCATGCCCTTGCACCTGGATGCCTGGGAGATCACCAGCGCCGAATTCGGCCTGCCGTTCAATCGGGCCCAGCTCAACGAGTACGGCGGCATTCCCACCCGCAAGATAGTGGCCATGCTGGCCGAGCAGCACGGGCTGGCCATCGACATAGAGGCCTTCGCTCGCCGCAAGGTTGCCCTCTATCTGGAGCGGATCGACAGCGTCAGCGTCTTCCCCGCCATGTGGGAGCTGGTCAAGGGCTACCACGGCAAGGTACCCATGGGCATAGGCACCGGCTCATCGCGCGAGCACGCCCTGCACATCCTGAAAAACACAGGTCTGGATGCCTATATCCCCGTGCTGGTGAGTGCCGATGACGTGACTAACCACAAGCCCCATCCCGACACCTTCCTGAGAGTGGCCGAGCTGCTCGGCGCCAACCCGGCCAACTGCCTGGTGTTTGAAGATACCCGGATAGGCATTCAGGCGGGCAAGGCCGCCGGTATGACCACCTTGCTGGTCGATCAGGGCGCACTTTGCCCTCGCTAGAGTGGGCAAATGCGCCCCTGCCACCAACAAAAACGCCTCCAACAGGGAGGCGTTTTTCATAAAGCGGTGCAGGCATGACCCGGCACACAGCTTACATGGCGTTGGTGGATTCGAAGATCTTGTCGGCCGACGCCTCGACGAAGCCCGGGTAGAGCACGCCGTCTGCTTGCGGGTAGCGCAGGGCGAACTCGTAGAAGCAACTCGGTATGGTACGCACGCCGTCGCTGAAGGGGACTTCGGCCTTGTCCGCCATGGTGGAGGATTGCTCCAGCATCACCTGGGGATCCCCCTTCACCTCGCCGCCGACGGTGTTGAGCACGAAGCCCGCCGCTTTCAGGGCTGCATTGACCTGCTGGATGGTGTCGAAATCCTTCAGGCGGTTGATGTTGACGGTGAAGTGGTTGGCACGATAACCCCAGGCCGCCATCCAGGCGGCGTACTCGCTCTCTGCCAGCAGCGTCTGGTAGTCGGCGTGGGAAACCTGCCAGGGGGCGCCGGCATAGAGGAAGGCTTGGGTGTCGGTCAGGTGATCGGGCACCTGATCCACCAGCTTGTGGATGATGGCCTGGGCGCCTTCGGAGAGCTCTTCCACCTTCAGCTCGCTGATGAACACCTTGGGCGCATCCGGATCGGCATGTTCGAAGTGCTTGGCATAGAGCTTCTTGGCCTTGAACACATACTCGCCTTTCTCCTCGTAGCCCAGGGCGCGGAAGTGGGCCGCCAGTTTCTCGAGGCCGAGCTTGGGCAGGTTGTAGGTACGAAACGCCACGTGATCGTTGATGATGGGGGCTCCGCCCCCCAGCAGTTGGTGAACCTTGTGGGCACTGGGGGTGACTTGAATGTAGTTGTCCCACAGATGGCCAAACAGGGTCTCGATATCCTTTTGCATCTCTCTTTCCTTTGATTGCGGGTACAGACAAGGGCACCTGTTCAGTGCCCCTCTTTTATTTTCTTGTTATCAGAAGATCAGACCGGGGGTATGACGCAGTCGTCGGCGGCGTTGGGCCTCTCCTGCCACATCAACCCCCTCCTTCTCGATTAGAAGGTCAAACCCGGGGACAGCTGATCCGGCATCGCGGCCTTGCTGTCTTCCACCGAGGCGACCGGATAGGCACAGTAGTCAGCGGCGTAGTAGGCGCTCGCTCTGTGGTTCCCGGAGGCACCGATGCCACCGAACGGCGCGGCACTGGAGGCGCCGGTGATGGGCTTGTTCCAGTTGACGATACCAGCACGGATCCGCTTGAAGAAGTGGTTCCAGTCCGCCTCGTTGTCGCCGAGCAGGCCAGCCGAGAGGCCGAAGCTGGTGGCGTTGCCCTGGTCGATGGCGGCATCGAAGTCGTCGTAGCGAATGAGCTGCAGCAGCGGGCCGAAGTACTCTTCGTCCGGCAGCGCTTTGACCGCGGTCACGTCGATGATGCCCGGAGAGACGAAACCGGTGCCCGCCTCCAGGTGCTTGAGGCTGAGCAGGCTCTCGCCCCCCAGCTGTTGCAGATTGGCTTGCGCCTCGACCATGCCAAGCGCCGCACGCTCGCTGATCATGGCGCCCATAAAGGGCTGAGCCTCGTCATCGTAATGACCGACCTTGATCTGGCCGACCACCTCCACCAGCCGCTTGACCAGGGCATCGCCGCGCTCGCCACGCTCGACAAACAGGCGACGGGAGCAGGTGCAGCGCTGGCCGGAGGTGATGAAGGCAGACTGGACTATGGCATGGACGGCACCGTCGATGTCGCTCACGTCTTTCACGATCAGCGGGTTGTTGCCACCCATCTCCAGGGCCAGGATCTTGCCCGGCTGGCCGGCAAACTGCTGGTGCAGGAAGTGGCCGGTGCGTGACGAACCGGTGAAGAAGAGGCCGTCGATGTCCGGATTGCCCGCCAGCGCCTTGCCGGTCTCGACCTCGCCCTGCACCAGGTTGAGCACGCCCTTGGGCAGCCCCGCCTCCTGCCATACCTTGAGCATGGCCTCGGCCACCATGGGGGTCAGCTCGGAGGGCTTAAACACCACGGCGTTACCCGCGATAAGCGCAGGCACTATGTGACCGTTGGGCAGGTGGCCCGGGAAGTTGTAGGGGCCGAACACTGCGACCACGCCGTGGGGCTTGTGGCGCACGAACGCCTTGGCACCGGGCATGGGGTTCTCCACCGTGCCGGTGCGCTCGTCATGAGCGCGGATGGAGATGGCGATCTTGCCCTGCATGGCCGCCACTTCGGTGCGGGTCTCCCACAGCGGCTTGCCGGTTTCCCGGGCTATGGTCAGGGCCAGCGCCTCCTTGTGCTCACCGAGCAGGTCGGCATAGCGGCGCACGATGGCCAGACGATCCTCGAGGGCCAGATCAGACCAATGGTAGAAGGCCGCGCGGGCCGCCTTGACGGCGGCATCCACCTGAGCAGCGCTGGCCGCCTCCCCGCGCCAAATCACTTCGTTCCTGGCCGGGTCTTTTGATTCGAACGGCTTGCCTTCACCGGCCAGCCACTGGCCATCGATAAACTGGACTAAAGACATCATCAATTCACTCCCTGTGGTGCACAGGCCACCTTGGCGGCCTGTTTCAATGCGGTGATATGGACTCGTTATTCCAGATCGACGACCCGAACCATGTCGCCACTCTCCACCTTGAGGGCGGCCGCCATCTTGGGCGGTATGATGGCTTCGTGCTTGTCCAGATCGACCCGGATGTTGCCGTAGCAGGCGCGGTATTGTTCAAACCTTGCATTGCAGACGAGGTAGGTGTGACCACCGATGGGTTCACCCACCAGCACCGCCAGCTTCTGGCTGCGGCGCACGCTGCGGATGTGCTTCACATCGCACTCGACGGTGGGGCCGGCATCGAAGATGTCGACATAACCACGGTTCACGAAGCCCTCGTCCTGCAGCATCTTGATGGCCGGACGGGTCTTCTCGTGGGTCTGACCGATGACGGCGCGAGCCTCGTTGCTCAGCAGATTGACGTAGATGGGGTACTTGGGCATCAGCTCGGCGATGAAGCGCTTCTTGCCGATGCCGGTGAGGTAGTCGACGGTGGGAAAGTCCATCGAGAAGAAATGCTTTTGCAGCCACTCGTAGAAGGGGCTGTGACCGTTCTCATCAGAGACGCCGCGCATTTCGGCGAAGACGGTCTTGTCAAACAGCTCGGGGTGCTCGGCCATGAACAGGAAACGGTGCTTGGAAAGCAGGCGGCCATTGAGCCCCTCGCGGGCGCATTCACGCAGAAACAGGGTGCACAGCTCGGAGTTGCCGGTGTAGTCGTTGGACAGCGTGAGCGTCTCGACCACGTTGTAGATGCCGAGCTTGGGGGAAGAGTGCACCACCTTGCCGATGTGATAGTTGTAAAACGGCTGGGACAGGCCCACGGCCGCGTCGATGGCGCAGGTACCGACCATCTCGCCGGTCTCCAGATCCTCGGCCACGAAGAAATAGAGGCAATCGCCCTTGCCGGCGGGCTTGTCCAGGAAGGTCTGGGTCGAGGCATCGATCTTGCGTTGCAGCAGTTCATCGTTGACCGGCAACGAGGTCATGCCGGTGCCGGATTCGATGGCACAGGTCTTGAGGCCGGCGAAGTCGCGCTGCTCGATAGGACGGATAACCAACATAAATGACAACTCCCTTTCATTGACGACAGGTGGGGTCCCGGCTCCTGCCGGGAGGGCTCCCCACCTCAATTTGGATCAGGCGTTAACCACCTGAGCAACCGCTTTCTCGAACCGGGCCAGCCCTTCCTTGATGTCCGCTTCCGGGATCACCAGGGAGGGTGCGAAGCGCACTACATTGGTGCCTGCTACCAACGCCATCAACCCCTGATCGATGGAGGCAAGCAGGAAGTCGCGGGAGCGACCCTTGAAGTCATCGTTGAGCACGGCGCCGAGCAACAGGCCCTTGCCGCGCACTTCGCTGAAGCAGTGGTACTTGGCGTTGATGGCGTCCAGACCGTCGCGGAACAGCTGCTCGCGCTGCTTGATGCCGCTCAGCACTTCCGGGGTATTGACCACGTCGATCACCGCCTCGGCCACCGCACACGCCAGCGGGTTGCCGCCGTAGGTAGAGCCGTGAGTGCCCACTTTCAGGTGAGACGCGATCTCGGTGGTGGTCAGCATGGCACCGATGGGGAAACCGCCGCCCAGCGCCTTGGCGCTGGTGAGGATGTCCGGCGTGACCCCCAGACCCATGTAGGCAAACAGCTCGCCGGTACGACCGACCCCGGATTGCACCTCGTCATAGATGAGCAGGGCATTGTGCTTGTCGCACAGCTCGCGCACACCCTTCGCAAACTCGTCGGTGGGACGAATGATGCCACCTTCCCCTTGCAGCGGCTCCATCACCACGGCACAGGTATTGTCGGAGATGACGGAGGCCAGCTCTTCCAGGTTGTTGTAGGCGACGTGGGTGATGTCGGCCGGCTTGGGACCGAAGCCATCGGAGTAGGCCGCTTGGCCACCGACGCTGACGGTGAAGAAGGTGCGGCCGTGGAAGCCCTGATGGAAGGCGATGATCTGGGTCTTGTGGGCACCGAACTTCTCGATGGCGTAACGACGGGCCAGCTTGAGCGCCGCTTCGTTCGCTTCGGCGCCGGAGTTGCAGAAATAGACCTTCTCGGCAAAGGTGGCGGCGACCAGCTTCTTGGCCAGACGCAGGGCCGGCTCGTTGGTCATCACGTTGGAGAGGTGCCACAGCTTCTCGCCCTGGGTTTTCAGGGCTTCGACCAGCTTGGGATGGCAATGGCCCAGGCCATTGACCGCGATCCCGCCCGCGAAGTCGACATACTCGCGGCCTTCCTGATCCCAGACACGTGATCCCTCCCCGCGTACCGGAATGATCTTGGCCGGCGCATAGTTGGGAACCATCACTTCATCAAACACTTCACGTGTCACTGCCAACAACTCTGACATATTGCTCTCCTGCTATATCGCGGCAGAATAATCCACCGCCCAAAAGTTAAATCCGTGTAAACGTGGCGGAATTATCACAGAAAAAAAGTAAAAAGTCTGTAACTTAACCGCCAATGAGGAACAATGTTCGATTGCCTGTGAGATTTTAGGCAACCGCATTGCATAACGGCTCAGGGGGTGTTGGCAAGAGATAATTTGGGCAGGAAGGAGGGTGAATAAAGTGTCAGGGAAAATTTTTTTGGCCTCATTTCGATTATGAGACGAGGATCACGATTTTTTCAGGAAACGGCCAAAAAGTTGGCCAGCAACTGGTGTCCCTGCTCGCTCAAAATGCTCTCCGGGTGGAACTGAACTCCCTCCAGTGCCAGTGTTTTATGCCGCAGCCCCATGATCTCGTCCATGGAGCCATCGTCATGTTCGCTCCAGGCAGTGATCTCGAAACAATCGGGCAGGGAGTCATGCGCCACGATGAGCGAATGGTAGCGGGTGACCCGCAGCGGATCCTTGAGTCCCTTGAATACCCCCTCCCCCGTATGGCGGATGAGGGACGTCTTGCCGTGCATCACCTGACGGGCACGCACCACCCGGGCGCCGAACGCCTGAGCCAGGGACTGGTGGCCGAGGCAGACGCCGAGAATGGGTATCTCACCGGCAAAACGGGAGATGGCCGCCAGCGAGATGCCCGCCTCGTTCGGCGTGCAGGGACCGGGAGAGATCACCAGATGGCTTGGGGCAAGCCGGGCTATCTCTTCCAGACTCAGCTCGTCGTTGCGCCTGACCACCACCTCCTGACCCAGGGCGCCGAAATATTGCACCAGGTTCCAAGTAAAGGAGTCGTAGTTGTCGATGAGTAGCAGCATGAGAGAGCCCTGAGAATAGAACAGAGACGGTGAGCAGACTGCGCCTGCCGGCCGTCCACGGACAAACGCCGCGCATTCTGGCATGTCTGCCCCCGTTAATAAACCGCTGAGGAGTCATCACGCGGGCATGGATGGCAGCTTCTGGTTTTTACTCAGCAAAACATCTCTGCCATCTCGAAGGCGTTGCCCCCATGAGGCTGACCAACCTATGCCTCTCGACGGGGAAACGGACGAGAACAGGCAGAAGACACCGGATAGCCCATGGGCTGGGCTCGGGAGCAGGAAGGGGGAAAGGCGGGCACGGCTTAAGTGCCGAAAGCGGGGTGTGCGTGGCAACCCAGCAGATGGGCAGAAGCCGGGAGAGCACCTCAGCGATCCAGATAACGTCCCTGCTCCAGCTCGCGCTCGCGCTGGCACTCGGCCAGATAGATGGCGGCGGCGATGGCCGGGGTCTTGTGGTGCTTGTCGATGGCATTGGAGACCATCAGCTGCAGGGTGTTGAGGTTCTTGGCCTTGCGAAACTTGCGCAGCCAGTTGCCCTTGTCACTCAGTTCTTCAATCGGGGTATGTGATTCGACAGACATGCTTTCTCTTGGGGCAAGAACCCGCGTTTGACATTGGAAGTTGAATTGACGAACCAGGGGTCGGGTAAAACAAAGAAAGCCAGGCAAATACCCAGCTCTCTACGACTACACCTTCCCAGTATGTCAGGCTCGAGGAACGAAGCCGACGACATCATATACGCTGGTCAGGGTTTTTTCAGCCCTTTCCCGCGCCTTTTGTGCGCCAGCCGCCAAAATTGCCTGCAGATGAGTCTCATCCTGACGCAGCTCGCGGAAGCGTGCCTGGATAGGCTCCAGCAGGGCGACCACGGCATCGGCCGTCTCGCTCTTCAGGTGGCCGTACATCTTGCCCTCGAAGTGCTGCTCGAGCTCGGGGATGGAGCGGCCTGTCACACCGGACATCAGGGTCAGCAGGTTGGAGACCCCCGGCTTGTTCTCGGGATCGAAGCGCACCACGGCCGGCTCGTCGGAATCGGTCATCGCCCGCTTGATCTTCTTGACGATCTGCTTGGGATCTTCCAGCAGGCCGATGAAGTTCGCCTCGTTGTCGTCAGACTTGGACATCTTCTTGGTGGGATCCTGCAGGCTCATCACCCGGGCACCGTCGGTCGGGATGAAGGGCTCAGGCAGGGTGAATACCTCACCGTACAGGTTGTTGAACCGAGTGCAGATGTCGCGAGTCAGCTCCAGATGCTGCTTCTGGTCGTTGCCGACCGGCACCTGGTTGGCCTGATAGAGCAGGATGTCCGCTGCCATCAGCACCGGATAGCCGAACAGGCCGACGTTGACGTTGTTCTCGAAACGGGCGGACTTGTCCTTGAACTGGGTCATGCGCGACAGCTCGCCCATCTGGGTGTAGCAGTTCAGGATCCAGCCCAGCTCGGCGTGCTGCGGCACGTGGGACTGGATGAAGACGGTGCTCTTGGCCGGATCAATGCCGACCGCCAGATAGAGGGCGGCGGCATCCAGGCACGCCTTGCGCAGGGCGGCAGGCTCCT
This sequence comes from Aeromonas sp. sif0611, assembly GCF_019218845.1. Classification (NCBI taxonomy): domain Bacteria; kingdom Pseudomonadati; phylum Pseudomonadota; class Gammaproteobacteria; order Aeromonadales; family Aeromonadaceae; genus Aeromonas; species Aeromonas sp. sif0611. The sequence goes on from NZ_JAHUWU010000002.1 coordinate 596,420, forward strand.
GGCGGGTGGTGATGGCGTGCAGATCGACGATGCAGTAGAGGCAGTCGAAGTCATCCTGCATGTTGACCCACTGACGCAAGGCGCCCATGTAGTTGCCTATGGTCAGCTGGCCCGACGGTTGGGCCCCGCTCAATACGATTGGTTTAGCCATGAATGTGTTGATCCTTGTTATTCAGCCAAGAGGGCATCGAGCTCTGCAAACTGCTCGCATACCCAGTCAGGGCGGGAATCCGCGATGGGACGGCCATAGTTGTAGCCATAGGTGAGCCCCACCACCTTCATGCCGGCAGCCTGGGCGGCCAGCACATCATTTTCGGAGTCCCCCACCATCAGGGTGCGGGACGGGCTGACCCCAAGCTCGTGGCAGGCGTGCAGCAGCGGATCCGGGCTCGGCTTTTTGACGGGCACGCAGTTACCCCCCAGCCAGAGTGCGAAACAGTCGCCGATACCGAGGGCATCCAGAATGGGCTGCACGAAGTGACTCGGCTTGTTGGTCACCACTGCCTGCCGGTAACCGAGCGCCTGCAGGCGGCGCAGGCTCTGCTCCACTCCGTCATACATGGCCAGCCCTTGCAGCAGACAGGCCTGATAGTGCTGGTCGAACAGGGGGCGGGCCCTGGCAAACAGCTCGGGCGCCTCGCGATAGTCCAGCGCACGCTGGATCAGCTTGTCGGCGCCGTTGCCGACCCAGGTGCGTACCACGGCTTCGTCAACCTCGGGCAGCCCCAGATCGGTCAGGGTGCGGTTGACCGCCAACGCCAGTTGGGAAGCGCTGTCGATCAGGGTGCCATCCAGATCGAACAGCACCAGATCGAAGGGACGTTCAACGGACATGAGCCAGCTCCGCCCGCATTTGCTCGATCACCGCCTTGTAATCCGGCTTGCCGAAGATGGCAGAGCCCGCCACGAACATATCAGCCCCGGCGGCGGCGATCTCGCGGATGTTCTCCACCTTGACGCCACCGTCGATCTCGAGGCGAATGTCACGACCGCTCTCATCGATCAGGCGACGCACCTGACGCAGCTTGTCGAGAGTGCCGGGGATGAAGCTCTGACCACCGAAGCCCGGGTTGACCGACATCAGCAGGATCACGTCCAGCTTGTCCATCACGTACTCGAGGCAGGTGAGCGGCGTGGCCGGGTTCAGCACCAGACCGGCCTGGCAACCCTGCTCCTTGATGAGACCCAGGGTGCGGTCCACGTGATCGGAGGCCTCCGGGTGGAAGGTGATCAGGTTCGCACCCGCCTTGGCAAAATCGGGCACGATGCGATCCACCGGCTTGACCATCAGGTGCACATCGATGGGGGCTTCGATGCCGTAGTCACGCAGGGCCTGACAGACCATGGGGCCTATGGTCAGGTTGGGGACATAATGGTTGTCCATCACGTCGAAGTGCACCACGTCGGCCCCGGCGGCCAGCACCTTGGCCACATCCTCACCCAGACGGGCAAAGTCGGCGGAGAGGATAGAGGGGGCAATCAGAAAGTCTTTCATCAGCGTCATCCATTGGCAGCGTGGCAGAAAAAGCGGCGCAATTTTACCGCAAACGTGAAATGAAAACGACCCGCAAGTGCAGAAGACGCAGACCGCGAGTCTCACCACAAACACGGAATGAAAACGACCCGCACCTGCAGAAGATGCGGACCGCGAGTCTTACCGCAAACGTGGAATGAAAACGACCCGCAAGTGCAGAAGACGCAGACCGAGAGTCCTGCCGCAATACAGGCGATGACAATGACCCGCTCGTACAGCCGACCCGGATCTCGCTCTCGCCCAGTCAGAAACGACAACGGTCCCCGCAGGGACCGTTCATGGTTCAACCGACTGAGACCAGTTCGGCCTCACCGGGGTAATGGCCCTGTTCGGGAGCGATGCCGGGCGGGTAGAGTGCCAGCAGTTCGGCTACCTTGTTGCGGCTGCCGCCGTTGCGGCTGATGGTGCGCTTGACCAGGATCTCGTCCAGCCGGGCCCCGCGGTAGAGCTCCCGGGTCAGCTCGATGTCGTGGTTGCTGATGAGCACGGGCACCCCCTTGTGGGCGGCGGTATGGCGGGCCAGCCTGGCCAGCAGCGCCTGGTCATCCAGAGTGAAGCCGCCGGCCGAGTAGGTGGTGAAACTCGCCGTGGTGGAGAGCGGCGCATAGGGGGGATCGCAGTAGATCACCCAATCCTCCTCCGCCCTGGCCATGGCATCGGCATAACTCTCGCAGATGAAGGTGGCCTTCTGTGCCTTCTCGGCAAAGGCCCACAGCTCTTTCTCCGGGAAATAGGGCTTCTTGTACGAGCCGAACGGCACGTTGAAACCGCCCTTCTTGTTGTAACGGCACAGACCGTTGAACCCGTGGCGATTCAGAAACAGGAACAGCTGAGACCTTTCGAACCCGGCTTCGGTCTGGTTGAACTGGGTGCGCAGCCGATAATAGGCGGTCTTGTGGTTGTGCTCGGCCACAAACAACTTGCGCGCCTCGCGGATGAAGTTGTCCGGCTGCCGCTTGAGATGATTGTAGAGACCGATCAGATCCGGATTGATGTCGTTGAGCACATAGGCATCGTAATCCGTGTTGAGAAACACCGAGCCCGCTCCGACGAAAGGCTCCAGCAACACACGCCCGGCCGGCAAGCGCTCGGCAATCTCTTCGACCAGGGAGTATTTTCCCCCGGCCCATTTTAAAAACGCGCGTGTTTTTTTCATGGAAGTCCGGTGTTAAGAAGGCAATGCCCAAAAAAGGGGGACGATTCTACCCCCTTCCCCAGGCGACTGGCTATTGCTTCAATTCTTTTTGTATCTGGGCAAATGACTTGGGCCAGGGTTGTCCCTTGAGCAAGGCGGGGGTGAGCTTGCGGATCGCCGCCTTGGCCTGGGTGCTGTTGGCATAGTCACCCTGCACCACCACGTACCAAGGGCTGCCACGGAAGCGGGTCTTGTAGACCCAGACCTTGCCCGCCAGCCCATGCTCGGCCACGAAACTGTCGACCGCCTGGGTATTGCTCGCCCCCATCAGCTGGATGCTGTAGTGGTTCCTCGCTTTCTTGTTGAGGGTTGCCGCCGGCGTCAGGGCCACCTTGGGCGCCGGCGCCGCAGCGGGCGCAGCCGCGGCAGGAGTGGGCGTCGCCTTGGCAACAGGTGCCGAGTTCTGTGTCTTGGGCTGTGCCGTTTCCACGGTCGGGACCGCACGGGAACTCCCTCCAATCAGCTCGTCCACCACCGCCGTCGGCAGGGCGCCGCTGATGTTGGGCTGCGTCATCAGCTTTTCGACCACTTCGTCGGAGATGACGACACGTCGCCCCTCGTAATTGCTCGACTCCGTGGTGACCGTCTCGCTCTCGACCTTCTTGGGCAAGGTCTTGGCATCGGGTTGCCAATCCCGGGCAACCTGCTGGTCTCCCTGCTCCCCAGATGTCGTGCCACCGCCCTGAGTCGACTGGGACCCGCTCGCCGTGCCGATGCTGAGTGGATCTGTGGCGACAGGGTTGGGCAACGCCATCCCCTGGGACGAGGCAGGGGTCTCACCCTTGCCCACCTCCTCGAACAGAGGGAGGTAACTCAGCGCCAGCAAACTAGCGGCCGCCAGGGCCAGCACGGTCGCAATTTTCTTGACGGGCAACTCGGCCTGACGTTTCTTGGGCCTTCTGTCGGTCATGACATCCTCCAATGACTGCATGATGGCGGAAGGGTGCCCCCCCGCCCCCTTCAGGATCTCTTCCACTTTGGGCTTGGGCAAGAGGGCCGCCGGGATCTTCAGCTCCTTGGCCTTCTCATACAAGAAGATGCGCTGCTCCGGTGCGCTCAGTGGCGCGACTTCCAGCTCGAGCGCGGGCATGGCACGCCCCTTGAGGGCGTTCTTCTGATCGCGACACCAGACGTCACTGCCCGAGAGCAGAATGGCCAGTTTATGGGGAGATGCCAGGGTATCGTTGTGGCGACCGAGCGCCCACAGCTCCCCCACCAGTTCGGTCGGCAGGGTGTCGGCACGCTCGATCATCAGCAGCAGGGTGGAAGGCTTGCCCTCCAGCATGCGGAAGAAGCTGTCGGCCAGCGCATCCTGTGCATTGAACAGGGGGCGCGCCACCACCTGCTGAAGCAGCAACTGGCGCACGTCTGCCATCTTCATGGCCGGACTGCCGATGAGGCTCACCACCCGCACCTGGTCAGACAGTTGGGCCAGCAGGGATTCACATAGGGTGCCACGGCCGCTGCCGGGCTTGCCGGAGAGAAAAATAAAGGGGTGATTGAACTCAATCAGATGCAGCAGCCGGTCAACCAGCTGCCGCTGGGAAGGCAGTTTCAACAATTTGTTATTGGTCACGACCAGACTCGATCACCGCCATCAACTGCGCATCCGTCACATCGGCCACCACCTGGGCCTGCCCGATCCCGACTGGCAACACCAGCCGCAGCTTGCCTTCCAGCACCTTCTTGTCACGGCGCATATGGCGAATGAAGGCGGCAAAGTCCATCTCGGGCGGCGCCAGCACCGGCAGGTCCGCCGCCAGCAGCAGGTCGCGGACTCGTGCCACCTCTTGTGCCGTCATGTCGCCACGGGCCAGGGCTGTCTCGGCCGCCAGCATCATGCCCGCCGCAACCGCCTCCCCATGGAGCCAGTTGCCATAGCCCTTCTCGGCCTCGATGGCATGGCCGAAAGTGTGACCCAGGTTCAGCAGGGCGCGCACGCCATGCTCGGTCTCGTCCTGACCGACCACGTCGGCCTTGATTTCACAGCAACGGCGAATAGCGTAAGAAAGGGCATCTGCGTCAAGGCGTTGCAGCCGCGCCATGTTGACTTCGAGCCAGGAGAAGAAGGCCTCATCCCAGATGATGCCGTACTTGATCACCTCGGCCATGCCGGCTGCAAATTCCCGCGCAGGCAGGGTCTTGAGGCAATCGGTGTCGATGATCACATGCTTGGGCTGATAGAAGGCGCCCACCATGTTTTTGCCAAGAGGGTGGTTGACGGCGGTCTTGCCGCCGACGGAGGAGTCAACCTGGGAAAGCAGTGTGGTAGGCACCTGAATAAACGGAATGCCTCGTTGATAGCTTGCCGCAGCAAAGCCGACAACGTCGCCTATCACGCCGCCCCCCAGGGCGATGAGGGTGGTGTCACGACCATGACTGGTTTCCAGCAGAGCAGACATGATCCGCTCGAAGGTAGCCAGGGTCTTGTAGGCCTCGCCATCCGGCAAGATCAGGTGTTCAACCTGAAAACCGGGCAGCAACTGAATGATCTGCTCAAGATACAAGGGGGCGACGACGGTGTTGGTCACTATCATGACCCGCTTGCCCTTGATCGTCTGCGTCAGCACCTCGGGGCGTTGCAACAGACCAGCAGCTATCTCAATCGGGTAGCTGCGCTCACCCAGTTCGACCTTCAACCTTTCCATGGACGTCCTCTATTGATTACATACCAATCAACTTAACGATTTGATTAGCTACAACTTTTGCACTTTGATCATCAGTCTGGATGACAAAGTCTGCGACTTCTTCATACAGGGCGTTGCGCTCGAGGGCCAGACGCTCCAGCACTTCGCGGGGCGGCTCTTCGGTTTGCAACAGGGGGCGACGCTTGTCTCTCTGGGTACGCGCCAGTTGCTTTTCAATGGTGGTTTCGAGGTAGACCACGATACCGCGCGCAGAGAGTTTGTTGCGGGTTTCACGGCTCTTGATGGCGCCGCCGCCCGTTGCCAGCACGATACCCTGCTGCTCGGCGAGTTCACCGATCACCTTCTCTTCGCGGATCCGGAAACCCTCTTCGCCTTCAACATCGAACACCCAGCCGATATCGGCACCACTGCGGCGCTCAATCTCATGATCTGAGTCGAAAAACTCCATGTGCAGTTGTTCTGCCAGATGTCTACCTATGGTGCTCTTGCCCGCACCCATGGGACCTATCAGGAAAATATTGCGTTTCTCAGCCATGTCTTTTCGTTAGTAATTACAAACTGTATGGCCCCGGTAACTACTCGACCGGGGTACCTATGAACCTTATCTTGCGATGGATCAGGAGGGGGATTATCTCAATAGAAACCAGGACTGGCAACCGCAGCCCTTACGCCCCAGCCTCATCGGGGCGTAAGGTTATATGTGTTTTACCCTCACATGTAAAGTTTTCAGAGGGCGTCGGTGACTATCCTCGGGGTCACGAAGATCAGCAGTTCACGCTTCTTGTTCTCACTGGTGGTTTTCTTGAACAGATAACCGAGGCCGGGAATATCCCCCAGCAGCGGTACCTTGCTGACGTCGTTCTTGATGGTCTGTTGATAGATGCCGCCCAGCACCAGGGTCTCACCGTTGTTGACCAGCACCTGGGTGGTGATGGACTGGGCGTTGATGGAGACTGCATCCCCGGTACCGGTCGGGACGGTTTCCCCCTTGGTATCCTGGGTCACGGTCAAATCCAGGATGACCCTGTTGTCCGGGGTGATCTGTGGCGTGACCTTGAGACTCAGCACCGCCTTCTTGAAGGTGACCGAGGTCGCCCCGCTGGAAGAGGACTCCACATAGGGGATCTCGGTCCCCTGTTCGATCAAAGCCGGTTTCTGGTTCGCCGTGGTGACCCGAGGGCTTGCAATGATCTCGGCCTTGCTCTCCTTCTCCAGCGCCGACAGTTCAAGATCGAGCAGAGTGCCATTGGCGAGACGGGCAACCTGGAAGGCCAGGGTACCGGCGGCGTTGGTCACCGGCAGGTTGACGTTGAGCCTGTCTTCCACGCCGGGGCGCGTGATGGTGGAGCTACCGTCATTATTACCCGCGCCATCATTGCCCTCTATGGTGCCAGAGGTGCCATTGCCATGACCATCCGTCTTGGTCACCCCCCACCGCACGCCCAAAGCCTCGTCAAAGCCGTCGTCTATGGTCACCATGCGCGCCTCGATCACCACCTGCTTGACCGGGATATCGAGGATATCCAGCATCCGCTTGACGTTGCCGATGACATCCGCCGTGTCTTTGACCACCAGCACGTTGGTGCGTTCGTCCACGCTCACTGCGCCTCTGGGAGAGAGCAGCTTGGTGCTCTCGGAGGAGAGCAGGGCCGCCACTTCGGATGCCTTGGCATAGTTGATCTGCAAATATTCGGTATAGAGCGGCGCCAGATCGGCCACCTGATTGCGGCTCTCCAGTTGCTGTTTCTCTCGTGCGGCAATCTCGTCCGCCGGGGCCACCAGCAGGATGTTGTTGTCCAGCCGCTTGTCGAGCCCTCTGACCTTGAGAATGATGTCGAGCGCCTGTTCCCAGGGCACACCATCGAGACGCAACGTGATATTGCCGGAGACGGAATCCGTGGTCACCAGGTTGAGATTATTGAAGTCGGCGATGATCTGCAGCACGGTTCGTACAGGAATATCCTGGAAATTCAATGAGATTGGTTTTCCCTGATATTGTTTCGCGGTCGTGGTGGCGACGCGTTTTTTCACCTCTATGATGAACATCTTGTCGGCCTGGTCGTAGCGATAATCAAACTGGCCATTGACCGAGAGTTCAAACAGGGTGTCATTGCCCTGGCGGAACACCTCCACCTGGGAGACCGGGGTCGCAAAATCCTGCACATTGATAAGATTGAGTTGTTCATCCGGGATCCGGGTACCGTGGAACTTGGCGAGCACCTTCTGGCCACGGCTGCTCACATCCACTGCAGCCGAACTGTTGTCGAGAGTCACGAGAAATTCCCCCTGCCCCTCCTTGCCACGGCGAAAATCCACCCCCTTGACCGAGTTGAAATAAGCACCGCCTGTATTCGCCTGCGAGACGGATAGCACGGGCTTGCTGGCAGCAACGGGGGCGGGAGCCGCCACGGGAGAGGAGACCGAGACGGGCTGGGCCTGGTACTGAGACTGGTTCTGGGCGACCCGCTGCGTATCAATCAGCGCCGACTGGGTCACTGGCTGGCTCCTGACAAGCGCTGACGGACTGGCACTTGGAGAGGTCGTCGTCGCAGCCACTGGCTGACCGGCCTTCTCTCCCAATGACACCAGCAATTTGTTGCCCTGTTGATGGACCTGGTAAGGGGTCAGCTGATCGAGCGCTATCTTGATATCGAGCCCTTCCCCCTTGCCCTCCACCTTGAGGTTGTCCACCCCTTGCTGCTTGATGGGCAGCGGGTTGACCGTCAGCGCGCCTATGGCTCCGGGCACGTGCAGCAAGAGTTGATTGGGTTCATACGACAGTCTGTCGGTAAATCCGCTCACAGGCTCGCTGAAGCTCAGTTCGAGCAAGAGCTGATCGGCCAACAGCGGATTTACCCTGACTTCCTGCAACGCTGGCACCGCCCACACCTGAACGCATGCGCCCAGCCACAACAGCGCCACACCGCTCATCCTTCTTATTGTTGTTCTCATCTCTGCTCATCCCTGATCATAGTTTTGCGTCGAGATTGGCCATGGCCAGCTGAGTTTCTCGGGTGACCCAGCATCCTTTGCCATCCGGTACCGTTTCCATCAAGTCAACATGAGTATTCGTTATCTTGATGACCCTGCCCTGATCCAGTCCCATGTACTGATTGAGCCCCACACGCACGGCTTGCCCGTCCGGGGTCCTGATCAGCGCCCATAACTGTCCCTGCTTGCCGATGGATCCCTTCATGCTCAAACTGGCCAGCGAATAGCGCTCCAGCACCTCCTTCTCCCGATTCGCCACTATCTGGGCGCAGTCCGGCTTGGTCTTCGCATCCACTCTGGAACTGGTCTCTGGTTGCGGTTCAATGAAGGGGCTGCGTTGATCGCTGTGCTGATAGGCCATGGGGGAAAAGGGTTTTATCTCCGGCAAGGGTTCGATCGGGATGGGTTGCCTCGCCTTGGTTTGTTGTACGTACTCGTCCATGTCTTCCTGCCCGCCGCAGGCCGTCAACAACAGCACCGGCAAGAAGAGTCCTATCACTCTCATGCTCATGGCTTCTGCTCCAGGGTTTTACCGTTGTATTTGTAGGTCTTGGCCTGCATGGACATGCCTATCAATTCGCCCTGATCCCGGCTTTGATTGAGCTGAAACGAATCCAAGATGACGATGCGCGGCAATGCAGCCATGTCAGCCGTGAACTTGCCAAGCTCGTGATAGGTGCCCACCACCTCGATGCGCATGGGAAGTTCGGTCGAGAATTCGTGTTTGACCTCTGCTTCCCAGTTAATCCTGTTCAATTTGAGCCCGTTGTCGGTGGCGATAAAGCTGATGTCATCCAGCAGCCCTGCCACTTCATGGGTGTTGGGCAGCTGCTTGAGCTGGGCATCCACCAAATGCTCCAGTTGCACCATCTGCTTCCGGTATGCCTCCAGGTTGGCAGCCAGCATGGCCTTGCTCTCGAATTGGGCCTTCAGTTCCTGCTCTTTGACGGCCTCCTGCCGCAAGGCCGTCAGGGAATTGGCAATCACATAGTAGTAGATGGCCCCCCCCAGCAAGGCACAGCAAAACAGGATGAAGATCCCCTTGGCAACCTTGGGCCAACGCGCGATGTCATTGAGATCCAGGTCATTGAACTGTTGCAGGTTCATTTTTTCCCCTTAGCCGCGGCCGGAGCGACGCCGGCAATTTGGAACATCATGGAGAACTGGCTGAGGGCCACGGGCGCCACATCCGCAGTGAAAATAGTGCTGAGCTGAGACTGCCCCAACCAGCCCGAACCATCGATGCGCCTCATCATGCTGGCAACCCGGCCATAGGCTTCAGCCTTGCCGTTGACATCAATTCTGTTGGCCTGCAAGGCCAGGGTATTGAGGTAGACGCCGTTGGGCACCAGCACGGGGAGCTGGTTGAACAGGCGTACCGGTATGTTGCGTCTTGTCTGCAACTGCTCGATAAGCTGCATCCGGTCGATCAGTTCCTTGCGACGCTCCTTGAGCAACCGGATCTCGCCAAGCTGGGTATCGAGTGTGGCCATCTCCTGCAGCAGACGCTGGTTGCGCTGCTGCTGATACCCGATCTGCTGCTGCACCAGCCAGTCGACGGCAAAGGCAAGGGAGGCCGTGGCCGCGAGGAACAGACCGATCATGATGCCAAACTGTTTCTTCTGACGCTGGGCCTTGGCCAGTCGCCAGGGCAGTAGGTTTATATTTGACATGGTGTGAAGCTCCGCAGTGCCAGACCGAATGCCGCCATGTACTTGGCTCCATGGATGAGGCCTCCTTCTCCCTTCGGCTTGCCAAACAAGGCAAAGGGGTCGGGATGCAGGACGTCACAGTTGAGCTCGCTGCCTATCTGCCCGACGAGACCAGGCAGCAGGCTGCCCCCTCCCGTCAGAACCAGTTTTGACAGCTCCTTGTTGCCCGACGAACTGCAAAATAGCTGCACATTACGCTTTACCTGCAACACCAGGGTGTTGAGATGAGGCAACAACACATCCACCTCATGGTCGGCAGGCAAGCGACCCTGTACCTTGGCAAGCTCCGCCTCATCCAGACTCATGCTGTAAAAAGAGGCCAGGGCCTGGCTGTATTGATCGCCACCGAAATTTTGCAGACGAGAGTAGACGACCTCCCCCTTGAGCAGCGCGGCAAAGGTCATGGCACTGGCGCCGATGTCGACGATACCGACCGGCTTGTCCCAAGTTTTCAGCTCGGGCCGACAGGCGAGCACGGCACGCCCCAGCGCATGGGCACCCACATCCACCACCATGGTCTTCATATCGGCCTCCATCAGCGCACTGACCCGGCCGTTGACGCTCTCGGTGCGCGCCGCACTCAGCAGCACCTCCTGGCGGCTCTCATCGGCCGTCAGGCCGAGGATCTCGAAATCCAGGCTGACCTCATCGAGGGGGAAGGGAATGAGCTGTTCTGCCTCCAGGTGAACCTGGTTCTCCAGTTCGTTCTCGTTGATGTTGGCATCAACCTGGATGACCTTGGTGATGACATTGGAGCCCGTCACGGCCGTGGCCACGAGCTGACAGTCCCCTTGTATGAGCCGCTTGAGCGACTTGAGGGACTGACCGACCCGTTCAATGTCCTGCAGTTGATAATCGACCAGGGTGCCCTTGGGCATGGGGATCTCGGCAACCGATTCGAGATGCACCTTGCCAGGACGTCCGCTGAGGGTGACGGCCTTGATGGTTTGACTGCCAAAATCAATGCCCGCCAAGGAGAGGAGGGATCCCTTACTTAATAGCCCAAACATATACACATCCATGCGTTATTGGGTTTTAGGACTTATTGTAGGACAGTGCATCACGACGTGATGACTTAACTCAATATAATGCTCTATCTATCAATGTCATAAAGTTTATGTCAAAAGTTGACGCGCCTCTCCTTTCGGCCTTGATTGCGGCCCCCTTGGTAATTGCGTCCTGGAATGCTACCCTCCCGCCTCTTCTCGAGGTCGATGTCCCCGGACAGGAAAACCTCGAATCCGCGAGGGTAAAAAGGCTATACTCTGCGCCCGTTGGCTAATTTTAAGACGATTGGTAGTTCTTCCATGCTGAAATGGCTCGTTCGCCTGTTTATTGTCATGATGCTGGGTGCAGTGCTGGGTGTTGCCAGCCTCATCGGCATCTACTTCTACATCAAGCCCCAGTTGCCGGATGTGAGCGCCCTGCGCGATGTCAAACTGGCCACTCCGATGAAGGTGTACAGCCGGGACGGGGAACTGATCTCCCAGTTCGGCGAGATTCGTCGTATCCCGTTGCGGTTGGATGAAATCCCCCAGCCCATGATAGATGCGGTGCTCGCCACCGAGGATGCCCGTTTCTATGAGCACCCGGGCATAGACCCCATCGGCATCATCCGGGCCGCCACCGTCTGGGCCGTCTCCGGCCAGGCCCGCCAGGGCGCCAGTACCATTACCCAGCAGGTTGCGCGCAACTTCTTCCTGAGCAACGAGAAGACCCTGGTGCGCAAGATAAAGGAAGTGTTCCTGGCCTGGCGCATCGAGCAGAATCTCTCCAAGGATGAGATCCTCACCCTTTATCTCAACAAGATCCCCCTCGGTTATAGGGCATTCGGGGTCGGCGCCGCCGCTCAGGTCTACTTCGGCAAAGACGTCAAGGATCTGACCCTGGACGAGATCGCCATCATCGCCGGGTTGCCGAAAGCCCCCTCTATGCTGAACCCCATACGTTCGCCGGAGCGTGCCTTTGCGCGCCGCAACGTGGTGCTGGGTCGCATGCTGGAGACCGGCAAGATCACCCAAGCCCAGTTTGACGAGGCCTCCAAGATGCCGGTCAAGGCCCGTTACCACGGCGCCGAGACGACGCTCAATGCCCCTTACCTGAGTGAGATGGTGCGCCAGAAGATGGTGGAGCAGTTTGGCGAAGATGCCTACACCATGGGGCTGCACGTCTACACCACTGTCACCGCCAAGCGCCAGCGTGCCGCCCACCAGGCGCTGCTGGACGGCGTCTTCGACTATGACACCCGCCACGGCTATCGCGGCCCGACCGCCCTGCTGTGGAAGGCCGGGGAAACGGCCTGGGACTACGACCAGATCATGGCCCACCTGGCCAAACAACCGACCTACCAGCCTCTGATGGCCGCCGTGGTCACCAAGGTCGGTGACAAGAGCGCCACCCTGGTGCTGAAGAATGGCAAGCAGGCCGAACTCGGCTGGAACGGCATCAAGTGGGCCCGAACCTTCATCACCGACGATCGCCAGACCTATCCACCTAAATCGGCACGGGACGTGCTGAAGGTCGGCGCACAGATCTGGGTGCGGGAGAAAGGGGAAGAGCTGCTGCTCTCCCAAATCCCTGACGTCAACGCCGCCCTGGTCGCCATGAACCCGCAGGACGGTGCCATCGAGGCCCTGGTCGGCGGCTTCAGCTTCGAGATCTCCAAGTTCAACCGGGTCGATCAGGCTCGCCGTCAGGTCGGCTCCAACATCAAGCCCTTCCTCTATGCCACCGCGCTGGAGCAGGGCTATACCCTGGCGTCCCTCATCAACGACGCCCCGATCAACCAGTGGGATCCCGCCAAGGGCCCCATGTGGCAGCCCAAGAACTCGCCGGCCATCTATGAAGGCCCGACCACATTGCGCCTTGGCCTCGCCAAGTCCAAGAACGTGATGTCGGTCCGGCTGATGCGCGCCATCGGGCTGGATACCTATATCGATGGCCTGACCCGCTTCGGCTTCGCCCGCGAGCATATCTCCGCCAATGAATCCCTGGCTCTGGGTGCCGCCGAATTCACCCCGCTGGAAGTGGTGCGTGGCTACTCCGTGTTGGCCAATGGCGGCTTCCAGGTGACGCCTTACTTCATCACCGAAGTGACCGACAGCTTTGGCACTCCCCTGTATCAGGCCAATCCGGCCGCCGCCTGCCGCGACTGCGGTGTGCTGGCCGCAGCCGGGCTCGACAGCGCCGATGCCTACGCCAATACCGTCCCTGACTGGAAGGCCCAGTGCCCGATTGACCCTGTGGTGCCCAACAACATGGCGCCCCAAACCATCAGTGCCCAGAGCGCCTTCCTGATCACCGACACCCTGACCACCGCTATCTGGGGTGGCAATGGCTGGCGTGGTACCGGCTGGCGCGCGGCCCGTGACCTCAAGCGTCACGACATCTCGGGCAAGACGGGGACCACCAACGAATCGAGGGATGCCTGGTTCTCCGGTTACACTCCGAATCTGGTGGCCACCTCCTGGATCGGTTTTGACAACCACCAGCGCGGTCTCGGCCGGGCAGAATTCGGGGGCGGTGCCGCCCAGCCCATCTGGATCGACTTCATGAAGACGGCCCTGCAGCAAGTGCCAGAGCGCAAGATGCCGGTCCCCGAAGGGATCATGCAGGTACGCATCGATCGGGAGACAGGTCTGCTGACCAACCGTGCCGATGGCGCCAGCATGGAGGAGTTCTTCAAGGAAGGCACTGAACCGACCCGCTATGCGAGCCAGCTCTCCGATGGCAATCAGGTCTACGGCGGCGATGGTTCCAGCAGCGATGGCCCCGTCTCCACCGACGACATCTTCTAAGCTGCCCCTTGAGGCAAAAAAACCGGCGCTCTGGCGCCGGTTTTTTTATCTGCCCTTCAGCCGAGCAGCCCTTTCATCAGGGCTGAGATGCGGGAGGCCAGTTCATTGAAGCAGGGGCGGCGCACCGAGTAGTGGCGATAGAGCAGGGAGATGGTGCGCCCCGGTACCGGGTCTATCACCGGACGATAGCTGACACCCCTCTCCTCGGCGTTGGCGGGCACCGCCAGCTTCGGCACCAGCGTCATGCCGCTGCCGGCCGCCACCATGTTGCGCAGGGTCTCGAGACTGGTGCCCTTGAAGCGCTGATCCTCGCCGATGCCGGCGGCAAAACAGAATCCCAGCGCCTGCTCCCGCAGACAGTGGCCATCGGCCAGCATCAGCAATTTTTTGCCCTTGAGATTGTGCAGTGGCACCGCCCTGGCACTGGCTTCCGGATGATGCTGGGGCACCGCCAGCCACATAGGCTCCTGATAGAGAGGGATGGAGCCAAAGCCGTCCATGCCCTCCAGCTCGGCGAGCACCAGGCAATCCAGCTCCCCCTCCTCCAGCCGCTTGAGCAACACCTGGGTCTGCTCTTCGTAGAGATAGAACTCCAGCTTGGGGAAGTGCTCCCGCAGATCCTGAATGATGTGGGGCAGCAGATAGGGACCCACGGTGGGAATGAAGCCGATGTGGATTTCGCCGGACATGGGCTCGGCGAAGTGCTGGCCTATGCTCTTGAGCTCGCGCACCTCTTTGAGCACCTTGCGGGCCTGCCGGGCCATGGCATCGCCGGCCGGGGTAAACAACACCTTGCGGGAGGTGCGCTCGATCAGGATCACCCCCAGCTCATCTTCCAGCTTGCGCAGCTGGCCGCTCAGGGTCGGCTGGCTGACGAAGCAGCGCTCCGCCGCCTTGCGAAAATGTTTCTCCTCTTCCAGCGCTACCAGGTACTCGAGATCGCGAAGGTTCATAGGTACTGCATCCTGCCAATCAAAGAGGCCGTTAGCATGCCCAAGAACGGTGCGGGGGACAAGGGAAGCCCGAAACGGGGAGCGCTCTCCCCTGCCCCGCTCACCCGACATGCCCTCTGCCGTGACCCTGAGGGCCGATGCGGCAAACCAGGGCATGCCCGGATCAGGCCGCCATCAGGGCGGCGAGATGGCTCACGAAGGCTTGCGGCTCCCCCAAGAATGAGGAGGCGGGCTGCGGGATGAGACTTCCCCCCCGCATCAGCCCGAGAGTCGGGAACCCCTGCCCGCCGAGCCGACGCAGCCAGCCCTGGCTTTGGGCCAGATGCCCTGCGAGATCCACTTGACCAAAGGCCAGGGCGAACGCCTCCGGCGTGATGCCCTGCTCCTGCGCCAGCCGCGCGAGATGGGCCTGGTCACCGACCCACTGACCGTCAAGGTAATGGGACTGCTGAATGCGATGCAGCAGGCTCAAGCCATCACCACCCAGCTCGGTGACCGCCAGTATGGCCCGGATGGGGGGCTCGGAGTCGAGCAAGAGGCCGTCACTGAGCAAGAGTTCGTTGAAGTAGCGC
Source organism: Aeromonas sp. sif0611 (assembly GCF_019218845.1). Lineage (NCBI taxonomy): Bacteria > Pseudomonadati > Pseudomonadota > Gammaproteobacteria > Aeromonadales > Aeromonadaceae > Aeromonas > Aeromonas sp. sif0611. The sequence continues at coordinate 611,822 of NZ_JAHUWU010000002.1, forward strand.
TCACCGAAAGGCTGGCCGGTCAGGGCCTGGATCCGCTCGTCATGGGGGCGGACATGGTCCCTCAGGGTCTGGCCCATCTGCTGGCGGCGCGAGCCCAGCCAGAGGCCGCCCGCATGCAGCGCGATCTGCAAATCCGGGATCCCGGCCGCGGCCTCGAGCAAGGGGGCGGCGCCATAGCACCAGCCACAGAGGGGGTCATAGACATAATGGAGGGTGGTTTGCTGTTCGCTCATATTCATTCTCACTTCAATCTTGGATAAAAAACCGGGCCCTGGGGCCCGGTAAAAAAACACAGGGAAAAGGACTCAGGCCATTACCACTTCATCTCGCCCATGTTGACCTTGGCACCGATGGCCAGACCATCGTCAACCGGCAGGGACGGGAAGGTCTTCTTCAGGCCGTCGATCAGCTGATCGCTGTTCTTGGCAGTGGCCAACGCCTGCTCGAAGCGCTGGACGTAGTCACGGGTAAAGGTCACGGCGGCAGTGCCTTTGGGTGCGGAGCCCAGGAAGTGGCCAGGTACCACGAGCTCGGGTTTCAGAGCCAACAGGTTGTCCAGCGCCTTGACCCAGTTGCTGCGGGCCGCCTTGGTCTGGCTGTCCGCCATCCAGACGTGCACCCCGCTGTATACCGGCACGCCGCCAAACACCGTCTTGATGGAGGGAGCCCAGAGGAAGGCATTCGGGGTGTTCATCTCCTTGATTTCAATCTTCTCGCCATCCAGGGTCAGGTGGGAGGCAGTCATCACCTGCGGCACGGTCAGACTCTTCGGTGCGCCCTTGCCCAGGATCGGGCTCCAGTAGCTCAGCTTGGCATCCTTGGTCTGGTTGATATGGTCAACCACATGCTGGTCGGCCAGCACTTTGACATCCGGGAACGCCGCCATGACGGGCTCCAGACCGAAGTAGAAGTCGGGGTCACCGGCACTGATATACACAGTGGTCAGTTTCTTGCCGCTCTTCTTGATCATCTCGACCAGCGCCTGACCATGTTGCACGTCGAACTGGGCATCGATCAGGATGGCCTCTTTGTCACCGGTCACCAGTGAGGAGGAGACCGGGAAGATCGCCTTCTCACCAGGGTTGTAGACGGTCACATTCAAGGGGGCGGCCAGCGCGGCACCACTCAGCAGGGTGGTCGCCAGAGTCAAGTTGCGGATCAGGGTGTTGTTCATCATCTATTCCTCATTAAGATTCGGGGGTTCATTTGATGGACACAGTGTATTGGATCGCCTAAGTTGCAAATACAGCGTAAAAAGCGCATCACTGTTGCACATATCGAACATATAGAGAGCCATAGATGGATCGACTGACCGCATTGCGGGTCTTCGTCAGCGTTGTCGAGCAGGGGAGTCTGAGCGGCGCCGGAGAGAAACTGGAGATGTCCCGCGCCATGGTGTCACGCTATCTGGCCGAGCTGGAGCGCTGGATGGGGGCCAGACTGCTGCACCGCACCACCCGCCGTCTGAGCCTGACCGGGCCGGGGGAAGAGGCACTGAACCGGGCTAGGGCCATGCTGGCGCTCGGCGAGGAGATGGAACAGATCGCCGTGAAGAGCGATGACGCCCCCAAGGGGCAACTGCGCATCACCAGCAGCTACTCCCTCTCAGAGGCCCTGCTGGTCAAGGCGGCGGGCGACTACCTGGCTCGCTACCCCGGTACGGCCATCGACATCCTGCTGCTGGACAGAACCGTCAACCTGGTGGAAGAGCGGATCGATCTCGCGGTGCGCATCACCAACGATCTGGATCCCAACCTGGTGGCGCGCCGCCTCGGCACCTGCCACTCCGTCGTCTGCGCCAGCCCCGCCTATCTGGCCCACCATGCGCCTTTGCAGCAGGTGCAGGATCTGGCCCTGCACAACTGCCTCACCTATACCTATTTCGGCAAGAGCCTGTGGGAATTTCAGGGGCCCGAGGGCCCGGAGTCCGTGCCAGTGAGCGGCAACCTCAGCGCCAACATCTCCAACCTGCTGCTGGCGGCGACCCTGGATGGGGCGGGGATCAGCCTGCAACCCGCCTACTCGGTGCAGGCCCACCTGGAGAGCGGCGCCCTGGTGCCCCTGCTGACCCAGTGGCAACCCAAGCAGCTCGGCGTCTATGCCGTCTATGGCACCCGCAAGCAGATGTCCCCCCTGCTGCGCAGCTTCCTCGACTTCCTGATCGCACGCATGGCGGTCGATCCCCTGTGGCAGGCCCGCTGAGAGCTCATGAAAAAGGGGCCTGTCGGCCCCTGTCATCCTGTGTCGGCTTATGCCTCGAAACCAAACGCCTTGACCGGCGGCTCGCCGTCGTCGGCAGCCTCCTCGTCCACATAGATGTCGCGATAGGCGGCGTAGAAGGAATAGTTGATGGCCGGCAGCACCACCAGCAAGCCCACCAGCATCAGCAGCGCACCAAAGAAGATCAACACGGCCCCCAGCAACCCCCACCAAAGGAAAGGCCACATATTGCTCAAGCAACCCTTGAAGCTGAGCCTGGCCGCCTGCCAGACCCCCACGCCGTGGAAGAAGATGAGGGCGGGAGCGAAGGTGATGGCCATCAGCACAGGCACCAGCAAGGCCAGCCCCAGCAACAGACAGAGCAGGAATCCCTGCGCCTGTTCTGGCGTCAGGGTCAGGGTCTCCGGATCCTGGGAGAGCAGACCGGTCAGGCCCCACTGATGCAGCATGAAGGCGCAGATGAGCAGTATCCCCATGAACAGGGCGAGCACCATCAGCCCCCCCAACATCAACGGGGTCAGCCGGTGACGGAAACCGGCGAAGAAGTCGGCGAACTGCAGGGGCTGGCCCTCATGACCCCGGCGGGCCACCGCCACCCAGCCGGCGCCCCACACCATGTAGAGCAACTGGGAGATGAAGCCCCCTGCCGGCAGCTGTTCCAGCAACATGCCCACCAGGAACCAAATCACTATCATGGCCACACTGGCGCCCATGCCCCTGTTGAAGATATCGAACCCGGTGCGGATCCAGATCCAGCCCTGCCCTATGGTGTGGCGTTTGGGTTCGCGGCGCAGGGCGCTGTCACTGTTCATCATTGACCTCGTCGAAAATAGCAGCAGAAAACCCTGTCATCAGGGCACGCTCACCGTGACCATGATGGTGCCCGTGTAAGAACCGGTGCGCACCACCTGACCCGGCAACCGGGTCGGATACAGCCTCACCTGATATTGGGTGTTGTGGCTGGCCGCCGAGTAGGGTACCGCGATGGCAGTATCAAATGGAATAGGAGTCAGCGTATCCTGCTCGACCATGCCCACCCCGACCCCGGCCAGGCTGGTGGTGATGAAGCGATTCTGGCTGCTGAGCCCCCCCCCGAAGCTGTATTGCAGCGGCACCAGATAGTCACTCGGGATCTGGCTGCAGGTCACGCTCACATTGACGCTGCGCGGGGCATAACCCCTGGGTATCTCCCCCTCGACGAAGGCACTCTGCGCCACGGCGCCGAGATCGATGGGAATGCTGGTGCCGGCCGGGAACTGGCAGGTCGGTGTCGAGGTGACGCTGATGTTCATCGCCAGGGTGCTGAAGGCATTGACCGGGCTGGTGTCGGGTACACTGGCTCGGCACACGAAGAGGTGGGCGACGGTGCCGTTGAAGGTCTGGGTACCCATGACCCCCTTGAGCAGCTTCAGGGTATAACGGCCGCCATTCACGTTGATTCCCCCCAGCAGGGAGACATTCAGCAACCCACCGACACAGGCACTGAGCAGCCCTGTGGTCGTGGCGCTGAAGGGAACTTCCTGGTATCCCCCTGCCGCATTGAACTCAGTTTTGAGGCCAAAATAGGGATTGAGTTTGATGAGGGGTGCCCAGAGGATCGGAGACGGTGGGCAGGTTGGTGGTCCCCTGGTAATAGACGGTCACAAACAGCCCCACCGAGATCCCGGTGCAATCACAGGTAGCCGTGCCCGTGGTCGAGAAGGCGGTGGGACCGCTGGTTTCTCCGGACTGATAGAGGGTACTGGTGGTGATGGGGCCGGTCGCCACGAAGGGACTGGTGCACTGGCCATTGACGGCCCGTGCTTCGCCCGCCCACAAGCTCCCCAGCCAGTGCCTTACTGCCTGCCGTCATAGGTGCCATTCAAAGACACCTTTAGTGACACATTAGTAAATAGCATGGAATTCTCAATCTTGCCGTGCGGCACAGTCTCCTGTCCAGCGCCATGGCGCGCGGTGACGGACAGCCGGGCAAGAATGTGGCATCATTTTCCCCCTTTTTATCTCACCGCCTTGTTCGATGGAGCCACCATGCGCCACCTGTTCTTCCTTCTCATGTTGCTCGGCAGTCCTGCTCTTCACGCCGAATCCAGCTTTATCAGCCGTCTGCTCAGCCACCCGGTGCCGGGAGGCGTGGCCGTGGTGCAACTGGGAGACGGCGCCAAGGCGCCCGCCGTCCGGTATCAGGACAAACCCGTCCTGGTGGTGCAGGAAGAGGGCAAGCGCTGGATCGCCATCGTCGGCATCCCGCTCAAGAGCCAGCCCGGCCCCCATCAAGTGACCACGAACGATGGCCGCACCTTGAGCTTCACGGTCGGCAACAAGCACTATCGTGAGCAGCACATCAAGCTCAAAAACACCCGTCAGGTCAATCCGCTGGCCGAGGACATGGCCCGCATCAACCGGGAACTGGCCGAGCAGACCCTGGCCTACCAGACCTTCAGCCCCACCCAGCCCAGCAACCTGCTGTTCGACAAGCCGGTCCAGGGGCCCCTCTCCAGCCCGTTCGGGCTGCGCCGCTTCTTCAACGGCGAGGAGCGCAACCCCCACTCCGGCCTCGACTTCGCGGTCGGTGCCGGCACCCCCATCAAGGCACCGGCCGCCGGCAAGGTGATCCTGATCGGCAACTACTTCTTCAACGGCAATACGGTGTTCGTCGATCACGGCCAGGGGCTCATCAGCATGTTCTGCCACATGTCCAAGGTGGACGTGAAGCTGGGCCAGAGCCTGCCCCGTGGCGGCATCGTCGGCCGGGTCGGCGCCACCGGCCGCGCCACCGGTCCCCACATGCACTGGAACGTCAGCCTCAACGATGCCCGCGTCGACCCCGCCATCTTTATCGGCGCCTTCAAACCCTGATCCGGGCAGGATGAAACGAAAAAGGCAGCCCGGGCTGCCTTTTTCGTTCATGGAGAGGGGCGCTAGTCACGGGGCTGCGGCATGCTGCCCGGCCTCCTTGCTCATGGCCCGCCACATCACCAGTACCAGCAGGGTGCTGCAGGTGGGCAGCGCCAGCCAGACCCCGGCCACGCCCCACTGGGAGGAGAAGCCCCACAGGAAGCCGCCGATCAGCACCAGCTTGCCCCCGGTGAGCAGGGAGGCGATGCGGGCCCGGTTGATGGCCTGGAAATAGGTGGCCCCCACCAGCAGCAGCCCCTCCATGGGCAGGCCCCAGAAGTAGAGCCAGATGCCGAGGCTGGCCACCGGCAAGAGGGCCGCGTTGTCGCCGGCAAAGAGATAGACCACCCCCTCGGGCCAGAGGTAGAGCGGGATCATGCCGCACAGCGCCACCGCCAGGGTCACCCCCAGCGCCAGGTTGCGTACCCGCAGTACCCGAGCCCAGTTACCCGCTCCGGCGTTGAAGCTGGCGATGGGCTGGATGCCCATGGCGATCCCCTCGAAGATGAGATAGAAGAAGGCCTCGCTGTAGCTGATGACGCCGTAGGCGGCCACGTGCAGGGAGCTGCCGACTGACAGCAGCGCCTTGTTGTGCAGCGCCAGCACCACCGACAGATAGAGGTACATCAGAAAACTCGACACCCCGAGTCGCAGCGTCTCCCCCATCAGGCGCCAGTCTGGCACCAGAGTATCCCAGCGGATGCGAAGCTGGCTGCGGGAGGTGAAGAAGTGCCACAGGCAGAGGCCGCCGGTCACCGCCTGGGAGAGCATGGTGGCGATGGCCGCCCCTGCGAGGCCTAAGGGGATCACCGCCATCAGCAGGTAATCGAGCAGCACGTTGAGCACGCCGCCCCCCACCAGGATCCAGGTGGTGAGGCCGGGCCGCCCGTCGTTGCGCAGCAGGGCGGTGAACGCCATGGAGAGCACGGCAAAGACCCCGAGCCAGGCGTACCACTGCAGGTAGGCGAAACCGGCGTCGAAGATGACCCCCTCGGCCCCCATCCAGGTCAGCATCTCCCTTCCGTACCGGATGCCGATGAAGGCGAGCAGCGCGGAGGCGATGAGCACCATCACCAGCGCATTGCCGACGATGTGGCGCGCCTTTGCCTGCTCCCCCTTGCCCAGATAGAACGAGGCGAGCGACGAGGAGCCCATGCCGATCAGCGCCCCCACCGCATAGAGCACGGCGCAGATGGGGTAGGCCAGCATCATGCCCGCCAGACCGTCCTGACCCAGGATATGGCCGACGAAGATGCCGTCTATGGTGACATAGATGCCAGTGACCAGCATGGCGGCCACCGTCGGGGTGACATAACGCAGGAAGAGCCGGGAAAGGGGGGCCGTGCCCAGATCGACAGAGGACATAAATTGCTCAACGGAGGGAAACGGCCAGAATAATAGCCAAACAAGACCCGGATCACCCGTTATTTATGTTGCAAATCATTAATGTGGAAGGCTTTACCCGCCCCGGCCCCTGCTTTAGGCTAAGGCGACTTCTCATGAACGGAAACGTGCGCCATGTTGCAACGCCTGCTCTGTCTGATGCTCTGTCTCAGCCTGCTCCCCTTCTCCGCTGTCCAGGCCGATGATGCCGTCACCCAGGTGGAAGAGTTGCTGCAAAGCGTCCCCAAGACCGACAGCCTCGAAAACCAGCAACTGCGGGAGAGCTATCAGCAGGCACTACAGTATGCCCGGGACGCCCAGCGCTATCGGGAGCAGGGCAAGGCCTATCAGCAGATCCTCATCGACTACCCCAAGGAGTCCGCTCGCCTCAAGGAGAGCCTGCACAACTATCAACCCCAGCCCCGCCCACCCCTCTCCTCCCTGAAAGAAGAGACGTTGCGCCAGGCCATCAGCCTGAGCAGCAACCGCCAGATCAACCTGCGCAAGGAGCGCCAGGCCGTGACCGACAGCCTCAACCAGCTGGAGAGCACGGGTCAGGAGTATCATGTGCGGGTCGATGAGCTGCGCAAGCAGTTGCTGCAGACCCGCTCCCAGCTCGATCGCTTGAGCTTCAGCAACGAGTCGGACAGGCTGCAGGAGGCCCAGCAACTGGCCACCCGCCTCAAGGAGCAGAGCCTCTCCGACCGGATCCAGATGCTGGAGCTGGAGCAGCTCTCCGCACAGCAGCGCAACGATCTCGGCAAGCTGAAACTGCAGGAGCTCAACCTCGCCATCACCGACGAGGACGAGTGGCAGAACAGCCTGCTCGCCCAGCAAAACCAGTTGCGGCGAGAAAAGACGGTGCAGGCGTTGGCCGAGAGCGAGCGGCTGCGCAGGCAGCTCACCTCGGATCTGCCCCTGCTGCAGGAGCAGCAACAGCAGAACCAGGCGCTATCCCTGCAACTGGGCGCCCTGGAGGATCAGATAGAGCGGGTACAGGACGAGCAGCGCGGCATCGACACCTCCCTGTCAGGACTGAACGATCTGGTCAACTCGGTGCGCGAACAACTGGAGTGGCTGCAGATAAGCAACGCCTACGGCGAAAACCTGCGCAGCAAGCTGGCCGATCTGCCGGCCTACTTCCCGCTGGAGAAACTGGAGTCCGACATCGTCAAGGCGCGCATGGCGAAATACCAGTACGAGACCGAGCAGGATGCCCTCAAGGATCCCGCGCAGATCCGCAACGAGCTGCTCAGCGGGGATGAGATCACCCTGGACAGGGCCCAGCGTGCCGTGCTCGACAACCTGCTCAAGGCCAGGCGACAACTGCTGACCCGGCTCAATGACGCCTCGGATACCCTGATTCAGGAGCAGACCCGGCTCAAGCTGCTCTACAGCCGCCAGAACAGCAAGATCGACGAGATCCGCGAGATCAGCGCCAGCCACCTGTTCTGGATGCCGGATGTGCGCCCGCTCACCCCGGCCGTCCTGCTCGGTGTGCCCACCGCCCTGAGCCTGCTGCTCGATCCCGTCAACTGGCTGCAACTGCCCAGGGCCATCGTGGAAAACAACCCCATGACCCTGACCCTGGCCGGGCTCGGTCTGCTGGTGCTTGCCTGGTGCTGGGCCAAGCTGGGACGCCATCTGGTGCAATACAGCCACTACATAGCCCCGCGCATCGGCAAGGTGACCCAGGACAAGTTCAGCCTCACCAGCCGGCTGCTGATGCGCTCCCTGCTCGCGGCCCTGCCGCTGCCCGCCATGGTGTTGATGGTGCGCGGCCTGCTGGACGGCGCCTGGCAATACCCCTTCGCGGTGGCGGTGGCCCGCGGCCTTGGCGAGATCTGGTTTTTGCTGCTGGCGCTGCTGGTGGCCCGCCATCTCACCCTGGAGAAGGGGATCCTCATCCTCCATTTCCGCTGGCAGAAAGAGCGGGTCCAGAAGGTGTGGGGCCAGTTCCGCACCCTGCTGCTGGTGCTGATCCCGAGCTTCTTCGTGCAGGGCATGGCCAACAGTTATCAGGAGCATGCCTTCTACGACTCTCTCGGTCGGCTGGCCTTCATCGTCGGCGCCCTCTGGCTGCTGCTGTTCTTCGCCCGCCTCAACCGGGAGAAGCTGCCCCTCACCTGGGGCCAGGCCGACATGACCAAGCCACACCTGCTGCACCACTTCATCTGGAACAGCCTGATGCTGGCCCCCCTGCTGGCGGTACTGGGCACCCTGTTCGGCTACTTCTATACCTCCCGGATCCTGCTGCGCCAGCTGGAGCTGAGCCTGCTGGCTGGGCTCGGCTGCCTGCTCGTCTACTATCTGGCGCACCGCTGGATGCTGATCCAGCGCCGCCGCCTCGCCTTCGATCGTGCCAAGAGCAAGCGGGCCGAGATCCTGGCCCAGCGGGAACGAGAGGATGACGACTTGAGTTCCGAGATCCCGGACGTGGTGGAGGAGCCTGAGCTGGATCTGGACACCATCAGCGCCCAGTCCCTCGGCCTGGTGCGCACCCTGCTGATGCTGGGCTTCACCATGCTGGTACTGGTGCAATGGTCGGATCTCAACTCGGCGTTCAGCTTCCTCAGCAGCATTGAGGTGTGGCAGGTGAGCAGCAAGGTGGCTGGCATAGAGCAACTCTCCGCCATTACCCTGCAGGATCTGATGCTGACCGCCTTCGCCTTCATCCTGACGGTGGTCACCGCCCGCAACCTGCCGGGGCTGATGGAGCTCACCCTGCTCCAGCACCTGAGCCTCTCCCCCGGTACCGGCTTCGCCCTGACCACGGTCAGCAAGTATCTGGTGATCCTCATCGGCGCCCTCACCGGCTTCTCCATGCTCGGCATCGACTGGTCCAAGACCCAGTGGCTGGTGGCGGCGCTCTCGGTGGGTCTGGGCTTCGGTCTGCAGGAGATCTTCGCGAACTTCGTCTCCGGCCTCATCATCCTGTTCGAGAAGCCGATCCGGCTCGGCGACACCGTCACCATTCGCGATCTGACCGGCACCGTCACCAAGATCAAGACCCGCGCCACCACTATCGTGGACTGGGACAGGAAGGAGATCATCGTCCCCAACAAGGCCTTCATCACCGAGCAGTTCATCAACTGGTCGCTGTCTGACGCCATCACCCGGGTCAAGCTGCGCATTCGCATCGGTCTGACCCAGGAACCCAAGCGGGTACAACAGTTGCTGGAACAGTGCGTGCAGGAGTCCACTCTGGTGCTGGATACCCCCACCCCCGAGGTGTTCCTGATCGAATTCACCGACTCGGCCCTCATCTACGAGATCCGGCTCTACGTGAACAACATGGACCACAGAATGCCGATCACCCATGAGGTGCACTCGCTGATCCTGGAGAAACTCAACCAGCTCGGCATGCATCTGCCACACCAGCAGATCGACATTCGGATGAGCCGGGGCTGAGCAGGATCACCGTATGTCCGTCATGCCCCCACGAGGTGCACTCGCTGATCCTGGAGAAACTCAACAAGCTCGGCATGCATCTGCCACACCAGCAGATCGATATCAGGATGAGCCGGGGCTGATGGCTCCCTCCCCTGTATAAGGGGAGGACCGGGGTGGGGTTCTAGCTCACTCATCCCCCACGACGACAACAGGAGCAGCGAATGCAGATCATTGCCCATCGCGGTGCCAGCAAACTGGCGCCGGAGAACACCCTCAAAGCGATGGAGATAGCCATCGCACTCGGAGTCGGCGCCATCGAGCTCGACGTACAGTGGGCAGACGGCGAGCTCTGGGTCTTCCACGACCGGCGACTGGAGCGCTGCACCGACGGCCATGGGGTGCTGACAGAGCAGTCCCGGGACTATCTGGCGAGCCTGAATGCGGGGAACGGGGAGCGGATCCCGACCCTGTGGCAGGTGATGAGCCTGATTGCGGGGCGCTGCGAGCTGCACATCGAGCTCAAGGGGACGCACACCGCCGAGCCGGTGGCGGCCCTGACCAGGCGGGCCGAGGCGGAGCTTGGCTTCACCCCGGCCCACTGGGTCGTCTCCTCGTTTCACCATCCCGAGCTGGCGCACTTCGCCCGGCTGCGGCCGGAGCTGCGTCTCGGCGCCCTGACCGCCAGTCTGCCGCTGCACGGCGCCCGCTTCGCCGAAGAGTTAGGGGCCTGGTCCCTGAACTGCGATGTGGATTTTGTCGACGCCGGACTGGTGGCGGATGCCCATCGCCGAGGGTTAAAGGTATTGATCTATACGGTCGACGAGGTGAGTGATGGGGATGCCCTCGCAGCCATGGGGGTCGATGGCATCTTTACCAACCGGCCAGATCGATTCAGCTGAGTATTAGCGCGCCCTGGCAGGCCATCAGGAGGTGAAAAAAGATCGAAAATTTTCTGTGCACCGGGATACATAAAGTCCACTTTCAGCCGATACAGAGTTGGCTCATAACAATAACAAACACCACACAGATCTCAGACTGACGCTCACAAGGATGTAAACATGAACCTATCCATCAAGAACAAGCTGGTCCTCGCCATCGGGGCCATCATCCTGGTCATCACCGGCCTGCAGGTCTGGTACAACACCACCCAGCTGCGCAGCGAAACCCAGCGGCTGATCTGGAGTTTCATCGATGACAGCTCCATCGCCAACGTGAAGGGCATCTCCCGCTGGCTCGATGCCCGCATCAACCTGGTCACCGCCACCAAGGAGGCCTTCACCAAGGAGGACGAGCCCCTCAGTCACCTGGCCCAGTCCATGAACGCGGGCAACTTCGACCTGGTCTATGTGGGCACCAAGGATGGCCGGATGATCCAGAGCAAGCCCACCGATCTGCCGGCTGGCTATGATCCGCGCCAGCGCCCCTGGTACAAGGACGCCACGGCGGCCGGCAAACTCGCCATCACGGCCCCCTACGCCGACATCACCACGGGCCAGCTCATCATCACCATCGCCGAGCCTTTCAGCCGTGGCAACACCGACGGGGTCATCGCCGGTGACGTCTCCATCGACGGTCTGGTGCGGGACGTGCTGGCCATGAACTCGGAAGGCACCTACGCCATCCTGGTGGACAGCAACGGCACCATCATCGCCCACCCGGACAAGGCGCTGGCCCTCAAACCCGCCACCGCCCTTTCTCCCGAGTTGACGGCGGCCAAGGTCAACGAGCTGGCCCATGACAACACCATCTCCGAGATGATGATCAGCGGCAAGGCCAGCGTGTTCGATCTCACCGAGATCCCCAACACCAACTGGTATTTCGGCATAGTGGTGGATGAAGCGGTCGCCTACCAGTCCGTCTCCCGCATGGTCACCTCCGCCCTGCTGCAGGGCCTGCTGACCATCCTCATCGTGGCCGGCTTCTCCTACGTGGCCATCAACAGTTCCCTGGCCCCGCTGAAAACCCTGGGCGAGGCGATTGCCGATCTCTCCCGCGGCAATGGCGACCTGACCCGTCGCATCAAGATCGAGCGGGAAGATGAAGTCGGTACCGTCGCCAAGCACGTCAACACCTTCATTGAGCGCATCCACGTGATGGTGCAGGACATCTCCAACTCCTCCGGACAGCTCAACCAGCAGGCCAGGTCCTCCCACGACATGGCGGAGAAATCCAACCAGGGGCTGGCCCGCCAGCAGAACGAGATCTCCCAGATTGCGACCGCGGTGCACGAGATGTCCGCCACCGCCGTCGAGGTCGCCAGCAATGCCGAGCAGACCGCAGAGGCGGCCCGCAGCTCCTCCAGCAGTTGCGAGCACGGCAAGCAGGTGATCGCACGCAACCAGCGCTCCATCACGGATCTCGCCACCCAGGTCAAGCAGGCCTCCGGCATCATCCAGGAGCTGGAGAAGAACGCCCAGGAGATCAACACCATCCTCTCCACCATTCAGGGCATCGCCGAGCAGACCAACTTGCTGGCGCTCAACGCCGCCATCGAAGCCGCCCGGGCCGGTGAGCAGGGTCGCGGCTTCGCCGTGGTCGCCGACGAGGTGCGAGTGCTGTCACAACGTACCCACAGCTCCACCGTCGAGATCCGCAGCATGATCGAGACCCTGCAGCGCAACACCCAGGGCGCCGTCAGCACCATGCACGAGGGTCAACTGCTGGCCCAGAACAGTGTGGAAGATGCGAACGACGCCACCCAGGCCCTGGAGCAGATCACCACCTCCATCAACCAGATCTCCGACATGGCGACCCAGATCTCCAGTGCCGCCGAGGAGCAACGGGCGGTGACCGACGAGGTCAGCCGCAACATCCAGGCGGTCAAGGACGTCTCGGACGAGCTGGCGGTGGATGCGGACAGTTCACGCAACCTCTCGGCTCAACTTAAAAATATTTCAGGTGAGCTCAACAATCAGGTCGGTATGTTCCGCATCTGATCGAATCAATCAAAAGGGGCCGTCCAGGCCCCTTTTTTATATAAACCCTTTTTGTTTCAATGGTTATAATTCCCCTTCGACATAGAACACTCTGTGATCAGCCTCTCCATTCGAATATCCTTGTGACACAGATGATGCCTGCCACGGCTATATTCGCATTACTTTTTTGATGTCTTTTCATCGGCCGCCAACATGATAATAGTTATCATTAAACATTTCTGATAAAAAACTTAAAAACTTTATGGGTAATACCTAAAAAGAGAGGCATTTCTCATTTTTTTGAAAGAAAACTACGTACAATCTTGGGGTTAAAATCACTCGAGTAGCGAGTACGGCTGATCCAGATCACTGATGGATGGCGATAATGACGGCATTTTCATCCAAGGAATGGGGTGGTTGTAATAAAAATCACCGTTGCCAAGCACTAAAACAAAGCAGTTTGACTTGCATCAAGCCTGAATTTTTTTCATAGAGCAAAATCGTGCCCAGCAAATCTATCCCTAAGGAGGCAGATGTGGATATTATCAAGACCGATGTTGCCATCATCGGTGCCGGTGGCGGTGGCCTGCGTGCCGCAATCGCCATTGCAGAAGCCCACCCGGAGCTGGAAATCGCCCTGATTTCCAAGGTCTATCCGATGCGCAGCCATACCGTGGCCGCCGAAGGTGGCGCCGCAGGCGTCGTCCGTGATGACGACTCCCTCGAAAACCACTTCAATGACACCGTCTCCGGTGGTGACTGGTTGTGTGAGCAGGACGTAGTCGAATACTTCGTCAACAACGCCACCAACGAAATGATCCAGCTGGAGCACTGGGGTTGCCCCTGGAGCCGCAAGCCGGATGGCAAGGCCAACGTCCGCCGTTTCGGCGGGATGAAGATCCCGCGCACCTGGTTCGCCGCAGACAAGTCCGGTTTCCACATTCTGCACACCCTGTTCCAGACCTCCATCAAGTATCCGACCATCAAGCGCTACGATGAGCACTTCTGTCTGGACCTGATCGTCGAAGATGGCCGCGTGCAAGGCGTGCTGACCTTCGATATCCAGAACGGCATCACCCGCTTCATCCAGGCCAAATCCGTGGTGCTGGCTACCGGCGGTGCCGGTCGCGTTTACCGCTACAACACCAACGGTGGCATCGTCACCGGTGACGGCATGGCGCTGGCCTACCGTCACGGTGTACCGCTGCGTGACATGGAGTTCGTCCAGTATCACCCGACCGGTCTGCCGGGCACCGGCATCCTGATGACCGAAGGTTGTCGTGGTGAGGGTGGCATCCTGCTCAACAAGGATGGCTATCGCTACCTGCAAGACTACGGCCTGGGCCCGGAAACCCCGGTCGGCCAGCCGAAGAACAAGCACATGGAGCTGGGTCCCCGTGACCGTCTCTCCCAGGCATTCTGGCAGGAGCAGCAGAAAGGCCGCGTGATCCAGGGCCCCATGGGCGACGTGGTTCACCTCGACCTGCGCCACCTCGGCGAGAAGTACCTCAAAGAGCGTCTGCCTTTCATCTGCGAACTGGCCAAGGCCTACGTGGGTGTGGATCCGGTGAAAGAGCCGATCCCGGTCCGTCCGACTGCCCACTACACCATGGGTGGCATCGAAACTGACGGCAAGTGCGCAACCCGCATGCCCGGCCTCTACGCCGCTGGCGAGTGTGCCTCCGTCGGTCTGCACGGTGCCAACCGTCTGGGTTCCAACTCCCTGTCCGAGATCGTGGTCTTCGGCAAGGTGGCCGGTGAACAGGCAGCCGAATTCGCGGCGACCCAGCAGCACGGCAACACCGAAGCGCTGGCCGCCAAGGCAGAGGCGCTGATCAAGCAGCACCTCTCGCTGATGGACATCGACGGGACCGAAAACCCGGCCGACATCCGCAACGAGCTGGGCATGTCCATGGAAGCTGGCGTCGGTATCTACCGTACCGAAGAGCTGATGCAGGGCACCATCGACAAGATCAACGAGCTCAAAGCCCGTTACAAGAAGATCAAGATCAACGACAAGTCCTCGGTCTTCAACACCGATCTGCTGTACGCCATCGAACTGGGCTACATGCTGGACGTGGCCGAAGCCATGGCGCACTCCGCCATCAACCGTAAAGAGTCTCGTGGTTCCCACCAGCGTCTGGACGGTTATGAGGAGCGTGATGACGTGAATTTCCTCAAGCACACTCTCTCCTTCTATGCACCGGAAGGGGCCCCGACCATCGATTACTCCGATGTGAAGATCACTAAATCCCAACCGGCGAAGCGTGTGTACGGTTCCGAGGGTGAGAAACAAGACGAGGCTAAGAAGAATGGCTGAGATGATCGAAATTGAAATCCTGCGCTACCGTCCCGAGCAGGATAACGAGCCCTGGATGCAAACCTTCCAGGTGCCTTACCTGAAAGAGATGTCCCTGCTGGATGCGCTGCAGTACATCAAGGATCAGCTGGACTCCACCCTGAGCTTCCGCTGGTCCTGCCGGATGGCGATCTGCGGCTCCTGCGGCATGATGGTCAATGGCATTCCGAAGCTGGGTTGCAAGACCTTCCTGCGGGACTACCTGCCGGGCAAGATGAAAATCGAGCCGCTCAACAACTTCCCGATCGAGCGCGACCTGGTGGTCGACATGTCCGATTTCATCGAGAAGCTGGAGAGCATCAAGCCCTACATCATCCCGAGCGAACCGCGCAGCCTGTGCGATGGCGAGTACACCCAGACTCCGGCCGACATGGCGAAATATCACCAGTTCTCCATGTGCATCAACTGTGGTCTGTGCTACGCCGCCTGCCCGCAGTATGGCATCAACAAGAAATTCACCGGCCCGGCGGCCCTGGCACTGGCTTATCGCTACAACGCCGACAACCGCGACAGCGCGTCCAAAGAGCGGATGAAGATCATCAGCCAGGACGAGGGCGTCTGGGGTTGTACCTTCGTGGGTTATTGCTCCGATGTCTGCCCCAAGGGTGTGGATCCGGCCGCAGCCATCCAGCTTGGCAAGGTCGAGAGCGCCAAGGACTACATGATCGCCATGTTCAAGCCGGATTGAGGAGTGAGACCATGAACAACACAGAGAGCAAGCGTAAGCCTTACGTGCGCGAAATGAAGAAAGACTGGTGGCTGAAGAATGCCTTCTACACCGGTTACATGATCCGCGAAGGCACCAGCATCTTCGTCTCCATCTACGCCGTGGTGCTGATGTGGGGTCTGTTGCGGCTGGTGCAGGGTCAGGAAGCGTTCAACGGCTGGCTGGAATCCCTGCAAAGCCCGGTCGCCATCCTGTTCCACGTCATCGCGCTGGCAGCCTGCCTGTTCCACGCCAAGACCTGGTTCGCCCTGGCCCCCAAGGCCATGCGCATCTTCCGTGGTGAAGACCTGGTGCCGGAGAAGCCGATCGTCATCGCCCAGTATGTGGCGCTGGCGGTGGTATCCCTGCTGATCCTGATCATCGTGGCTTGAGGAGATTAATGATGAGACGTTCTGACGAGCCCATTTACTGGGGACTGTTTGGTGCCGGTGGCATGGTTGTCGCCATGCTGCTGCCGGTGATTGTCCTCATTACCGGTCTGCTGGTGCCCATGGGCATCATGGACGTGGAGACCATGAGCTACGAACGCGCACTCGAGTTCGCCAGCTCCTGGTGGGGTGCCTGCATCCTGCTGGTGATCATCGCCCTGCCGATCTGGCACGGCATGCACCGCATCTACCACGGCCTGCATGATCTCGGGATCCACACCACCAAGCTGCACCACTACGTGTTCTATGGCTTCGCCTTCCTGGTGTCTGCCATTACCGTCGGTCTGCTGATGGTGCTGGTACTCCAGTAATCCATCCGTTGCCAGCAACAGATGATAAAACCGGGCCCAGTGCCCGGTTTTTGTTTGGCTGATGGTTGGCGCGCGGCGCGTTGTCTGGCTGCGCATTGTTCAAGGAAGCGGCGCTGACTCCGGCCACAGGGCCCGCAGGGGCGCCGGCATGGCACCGAGACGAAGCAGCGGGGTCTGGTGCCATTGCGCCAGTTTTTGCAGCGCCTTCTCCAGATCCTGCGCCAGGCTGGCGGTCACCCTGACCCCTGGCTCCAGATAGAGGCTCTTGACCTCGAACACCCCCTCCTTGCGATGGGCCTTGGCATCCAGGCGCCCCACCAGCTTGCCTCGGCGCAGCAAGGGCAGCACGAAGTAGCCGTACTGGCGTTTGGGGGCCGGGGTGTAGCACTCGATGCGGTAGTCAAAGCCAAACAGTTCGCTGGCCCGCTTGCGATCCCACACCAGGGGATCGAAGGGTGAGAGCACGGCGGTGTGGGTCGCCTTGAGGCTGCCTGCCTGGGCCCGGGTCAGCTCATCGGAGAGCGATGCGTGCACGAAGGCACCGTGCTGCCAGCCCTCCACCCGCACCGGCAACAGCTCCCCCTCGTCCGCCAGCTGATGGAGCAGGGCATCGTATTTGCCACGCTTGAGCCGGTAGTAATCCGCCACCCAGCCGGTCTTGACCAGCCCCAGCGCCCGGCAGCTGGCACGCACCATGTCCCGCTGGGCGAGCTCAGGGCTCGGCAGATCCCGCCCGTCGTCCCACTCGGGCATGACCCGCTCGGCGAGATCGTAGACCCGCTGGAAGTTGCGCCGCTCGCGCACCATCAGCTGGCCCGCGGTGAACAGCACCTCCAGGTGGCGCTTCTCGGGCTTCCAGTCCCACCAGCCGTTGCCGCCCCCCTTGCGTTCGCCTCTTTCGTTTCCAATATCGGCTGCCCGCACCGGGCCCTCCCGGCGGATGCGCTCGACTATCTGCGCTATCTCGCCGCCGTGGGTCTTGAGCCACTGAGCGGAGAACTTCCAGCCCATGGCGGCGGGATCCAGCATGCGATGGCGCAGCAGCCGGTAATCCTCCCGGGGGACGAAGCAGGCCTCGTGGGCCCAGTATTCGAAGAGCTCCCCCTCGGCCAGCAACTGCTCCAGCCAGCGCGGATCGTAGTGGCCGAGCCGGCTGAACAGCACCAGATAGGGGCTGCGGGCCACCACCGAGATGGTGTCTATCTGCAGCAGCGCCATGCGGCGGATGCAGTCAAGCAGATCGGAGGGGCCGGCCTTGGCGCGGCGCGGGGTCAGCAGCCCCTGGGCGGCGAGTTGCAGGTGGCGGGCGTCTTGCAATGACAAATGGGGGATCGACATGAAAATAGGGGCATCCGTTCCTGAGTGTCAGGTCACCAGCATGCCCAAGCCGCCGCCAAATGAAAATGCCCCGTTCAGGGTTTGGTGAACACGGCCACATCGGTGTGGGGGAAGCAGAGGTCCGCCTGCCAGCGGGCAGCCAGGGCGCGGAACGACGCCTCGGCAAAGAAGACGATGTGGGTCGGATCGTGGCGATAACGCCAGCTCTTGAAGCGCTCGTCACCCAGCACCCGCTGGGTCTGCAACACCAGCACGCCGCCGGGGTTGAGGCAGGCCCAGAGCCCGTCCAGCACGGTGCGGGGGGCGGCCAGGTGCTCTATCACCTCGGTGCTGGTGATGAAATCGTAGCGACGGGTGAGCAGCTCGGGCTGGTCGGCATAGAACTTGTCATAACCCGCCATATCAAAGCCCGATTCCCGCCCCATGGCGATGAGGGCAGGCCCGGGGCCACAGCCAAAATCGAGGCCACAGGCAGGAGGGCTCACCCGGGAGAGCACTTCGCCGAAGGCCCGCATCAGAAAGCCGCGATAACGGGGATCATCCACCCGGTTGTCGTGCCCGTCATAGACCGCCTTCTCGGCCGCATCGTCCAGATGATCCGCCTCATCCAGCCAGACCAGCTCGCACGCCAGACAACGGTGATAGCGTTTGCCCGCCACCGGCAGGGGGTAACTGTGGCGAGCCGAGCAGAGGGGGCAGCTGACGCTTGATGACATGACGGATCCTCCTGGGTAACAGCCGCGCAGATTGCCTGCCCGCCGCCTTGCTGACAACTTTTTTTGCGCCTTAAGGGTTTCTTAAGTTTGCCCTTTTACTCTCAACCCATCGCAAGAGAAGGAGCCAACCATGACCATCGAGATCCAAGCCCCCTACAGGTTGATCCTGGCCGAATCCCCGCAGCAGGTCATGGCGCTGCAAACTTATATCCAGGCCGCCTACACCCTCGAATTCAACGCCCGCATTCCCCATTTTCTGCCCTGTCTGCTCGGGCTCTACCGGGCCGATGGGGTGCTGGTCGGCGCCTGTGGCCTCAACCAGGCCTGTAACGGCGAGGGCGAGCAACCCCTCTATCTGGAGCAGTATCTGGAGCAACCCATCGAGGCCGCCATCGAAACCCGCCTCGGGGTAAGACCGGCCCGCAGCCGCATCATCGAAGTGGGCAACCTCGCCTGCAGCGAGCCGGGCAATGCCCGCCTGATGTTTGCCGCCCTGTGCCGCCTGCTGTGTGACAACGCCCTCGATTACGTGGTGTTCACCGGCACCGCCAAACTGCGCAACAGCTTTGCCCGGCTGCGTCTCAACCCGGTGGAGCTGGCCCCCGCCCAGGCCCACCAGGTGGGGGAAGACGCCAGTGCCTGGGGGGAATACTACCGCTGCCAGCCCAAGGTGATGGCCGGGGACATCAACCAGGGGCGCGAGGTACTCGCCCAGAGCAGCCTGCTGCTCAACCTGTTGGGGCCCATGCCCATGCTTTTTAACCAGGCTGGCCATGACAAGAGGTGCGCTCAATGAGCCTGTTTGACGCCATCGCCCGCCACGCCAGCCTGACGCCGCGACAACCGGCACTGCAAGGCAGCCAGGGTTCGCTGGATTACCAGACCCTGTGGCAGCAGATCCAGCACCTGGCCGACCGTTTGCAGCAAGCCGGCATTCGCCGCCTGGCCCTGCAGCTCGACAACGGTCTGCCCTGGGCGCTGCTCGATCTGGCCTGCACCCGGGCCGGGATCGTGGTCATTCCGGTTCCCCACTTTTTCAGCCCGGCGCAGCAGTCCTGGCTGCTGGAGAGCAGCGGGGCCGACGCCCTGGTGGGGCCCGAGCATGAGGGCTGGCAGGCCGCAGCCCCCCTCATCCTGATGACGGGCACCGCCGACGAACAGGATCTGCCCCTGTGGCGGCGCACCCCGCTCGCGCCTCCGGCCCTGCCGGACGGCACCGCCAAGATCACCTATACCTCGGGCACCACGGGCCAGCCCAAGGGGGTCTGCCTGTCCCTTGCCCAGATGATGGCGGTCTGCGAATCCCTGGCCCTAAGGGTCGCCCCGGCCCGGGTTGAACAGCACCTGACCCTGCTGCCCCTGGCCACCCTGCTGGAGAATCTGACCGGTCTGTACGTGCCGCTGCTCACCGGCGCCTGCAGCCGCATCCCCTCGCTCGGCGAGCTGGGCTTCACCGGCTCCAGCACCCTCGACCCGGCCATGCTGGGCCAGGCCCTGGCACGCTGGCCCAGCCACAGCCTGGTGCTGGTACCCGAGCTGCTGCGCCTGCTGCTGGCACTGTGCGCCAACACCCCGGCCCTGGCCGAACGGCTCAAGGGACTGCGCTTCGTCGCCGTCGGTGGCGGCAAGGTGGCCCCCGCGCTCATCGCCCATGCCCGCGCACTGGGGCTGCCTGTCTATGAGGGCTATGGCCTGTCGGAGTGCGGTTCGGTCGTGGCGCTCAACGGCCCGGACGATGACCGTCCGGGCAGCGTCGGCCGCCCCCTGCCCCACTGCCATGTCACCCTGGCCGCCGACGGTGAAGTCATGGTGAGCGGCAGCGCCATGCTCGGCTATCTGGGGGAAGAGGGCGCTGCGGCCAGCCAGATCGCCACAGGGGATCTGGGTCACCTGGACGCAGAAGGCTACCTGCACATCACGGGGCGCAAGAAGAACGTGCAGATCACCGCCTTTGGCCGCAACTTTTCGCCGGAGTGGGTGGAGGCCCAGGCCCAGCTCTGCCCGGCCATCGTCCGCATCGTGATCTTCGGTGACGGCCAGCCCGCCAACGTCGCCCTGATCCAGCCGCTGCCGGGCACCCAGTTCCAGTTGGCCGAGCAGATTGCCCTGCTCAACCAGCAGTTGCCCGATTACGCCCGCATCCATCACTGGCTGCCGGTGGCGCTGGATCAGCACCCCGGCCTGCTGACGGCCAACGGCCGCCCCCGTCGCAACGAGATTTATCACCACTTTTCCCGGCAGATCGACCAATGCCTGACTCAAGGCCTCACAGGAGAATCCTCATGAGTTTCTACCAGACCCTGCAACACGCCACCGCCGCCGAGCGCGAGCACCTGTTCAATGCCCCCATCATCGAGGCCTGCCGCCGCGGCGACATCAGCCGGGAGACCTACCTCGCCTTTCTGGCACAGGCTTACTACCACGTGCGCCACACGGTGCCGCTCCTGATGGCCACCGGCGGCAAGCTGGGACAGGAGTATGAGTGGGTGCGCGGCGCCATCCGGGAGTACATCGACGAGGAGTACGGCCACCAGGAGTGGATCTTGAACGACATCCGCGCTTGCGGCGGTGACGCCGAGGCGGTGCGCCATGGCCGACCCGGCCTGCCCATCGAGCTGATGGTCGCCTTCCTCTACGACCAGATCCAGCGCGGCAACCCCATGGGCTTCTTCGGCATGGTGCAGGTGCTGGAAGGCACCAGCGTCGCCATCGCCCTGACGGTGGCGGACCAGCTCAAGAGCGGCCTCGGCCTGCCACCCCAGGCGATGAGCTACCTCAGCTCTCACGGCGCCCTGGATCAGGAGCACCTCAAGTTCTTCGAATCCCTGATGAACCGGGTGGAAGACGCCGCCGATCAGGCCGCCATCATTCACGCCGCCAAGGTGGTCTACCGCCTCTATGGCGACATGCTCCATCAGCTCACGGGATCCTGCCAATGAAGCTCGAAGGCAAACGCATACTGCTCACCGGCGCCAGCGGCGGCATAGGGGAAGCCCTGGCCCTGGAGCTGGCGGCCCAGGGGGCACATCTGCTGCTGCACGGACGCCGGGCCAGTGCACTGGAACGGCTGCGCAAGGAGCTGCCCCACCCGGAGCGCCATCAGACGGTGACCGCCGATCTGGGCTCGCCCCAGGAGCGGGCCCGGTTGTTGCAGCACCCGGCGCTGGATGACGGGCTGGACGTGCTGATCAACAGCGCGGGCTGCAACCAGTTCGCCTGGCTGGAGGATCAGAGCAGCGAGCAGGTAACGCGCCAACTGCTGCTCAACGTCGAGGCTCCCATCCAGCTCACCCGCGCCCTGCTGCCGAGGCTGCGCAAGCCCGCCGTCATCATGAACATAGGCTCCAGCCTCGGGGCCATCGGCTATGCCGGTTACAGCGTTTATTGCGCCAGCAAGTTTGCCCTGCGGGGCTTTAGCGAGGCGCTGGGCCGGGAACTGGAGGGCTCCGGCATCAAGGTGCTGCACTTTGCCCCCCGCGCCACCCGCACCCACCTCAACTCCGAGGCGGCCTACGCCATGAATGCCGAGCTCGGCACCCACACCGACAGCCCTCAGGACGTCGCCGAGGAGGCCGTCATCGCCCTGTGCAACGAGACACGCCGCAGCTGGCTCGGCTGGCCGGAGAAGCTGTTCGTGCGGCTCAACGGCCTGCTGCCCGCCCTGGTCGACAGAGCGCTGGCCAGACAACTGCCCGTCATCGAGCGCCATGCCCGCCGCCCAGCCCACCCGGCCACCGATCACGGGGACAACCCCACCTGTGCCACGCACGAGAAGGAACATTGAGATGAAACACGCCACTTTCCGCCCCCGATTTGGCCACAGCGTCCTGCTGCTCGCCCTCGCCAGCAGCCTGGTTCAGGCCGCAGATGCCCTGCCCACCATTCAACAGCAGTGGGCCCACTGCCAGTACCAGCAGACCGGCAAGGCCAAGGAGAGCTGCCTGGAGACCCTGAGTGCCCAGGCGGATCAGGCCAGTGCCAAGGAGGCCTTTCGCACCGATCTGCTGATCTGGTCTGCCATCGTCAAGAGCACCTGGGCCGGCGCCAAGGGCGGCCTCGGGGCCCTCAGCCTGGTGAAAGAGGCCAAGGCCAAGCTGGAGATCGCCATCAAGCAGGATCCCAAGGCGCTGGAGGGCTCCGCCTACACCAGCCTGGGCTCGCTCTACTACCAGGTGCCAGGTTGGCCGGTCGGATTTGGGGATGACGACAAGGCCGAGCAGCTGCTCAAGCAGGCACTCACCATCAATCCTACCGGCATCGATCCCAACTTCTTCTACGGCGATTTCCTGCTGGAACAGGGGGACAAGGCGCAGGCGAAGATCTACCTGGACAAGGCCCTGGCCGCCCCGGCCAGACCGGGCCGCGAGGTGGCGGACGAAGGGCGCAAGACGGAAATCCGCGAGCGTCTCGCCAAGCTATAAACACAAGCAGATCAGTGCGCTATTTAAACTCTGCCCACCAACTTGCATACTGGTGGGCAGCGTCATTTGAGGGGAAAAAAACAATGCGGATCCTGTTGGTGGAAGATGACATGATGCTGGGGGATGGCATGGTGGATGCCCTGCGCAGCAGCGGCTACACGGTGGACTGGCTGCAGCAGGGGCTGCCCGCCCTGTCGGCGCTCAAGAGCGAAGAGTTTGCCGCCCTCATCCTGGACCTCAATCTGCCGGACATCGACGGCATCAGCCTGCTACGCAAGCTGCGCCGGGAGGGACAGACGCTGCCGGTGCTCATCCTCACCGCCCGGGATGCCCTGGACGACCGGGTGCTGGGGCTGGACGCGGGCTCCGACGACTACATGGTGAAACCCTTTGCCCTGCAGGAGCTCAACGCCCGCCTGCGCGCCCTGGTGCGCCGCAGCAAGGGACAGGCCCAGGCGGTGCTGGAGTATGGCGATATCCTCATCTATCCCGAATCCCAGCAGGTCACCTATCAGGGAGAGGCGGTCAGACTAACCCCCCACGAATACAAGCTGCTGCAGGAGCTCATCAGCCAGAGCGGCCGGGTGCTGAGCCGTGATCAATTGCAGCAGAGCCTCTATGGCTGGGATGAGGGAGCCGAAAGCAATGCGGTGGAGGTACACATTCACCACCTGCGCAAGAAGTTCTTCCCCGAGCTCATCCGCAACATCCGCGGCGTCGGCTACATTGTGCCGCCGCCAGATACCCCGGGCACCAGAGGGATATCCAGCCAATGAGTCGCGTCCGCTCCATCCGTCGCTTCCTGCTCTCCGGCATCCTGGCCCTGGTCAGTCTCAGCCTGGCCGTCAGCGGCCTCATCGGCTATCTGGAAGCCAACCACGAGATGGAAGAGCTGTTCGATGCCCGTCTCGCCCAGTCCGCCCGCATCACCAACCAGCTGCTCAGCCGTTATCTGAAGCAGCGCGGCGAGCTGCCCAGCAACGGCGCCGTCTACCAGGAGTGGGAGCAGGCCGTGCCCGACACCTTTCATCAGGAGAAGCGCAGCTTCAGCCAGCTTGGGCGGGACAACGAGTTCACCCCCTACGGCCACGAGTTCGAACACAACCTCTACTTCCAGCTGCTGAGCGAGCAGGGCATCATACTGCTGCGCTCACCCAATGCGCCGGAGCAGCCCCTGACCACCCTGGAACGCGGCTTCAACAGCGAGACCAAGGATCACCACGAGTGGCGCACCTTCACCCTCTACAACGAGGATGAGCACACCTGGCTCATCGTCGCGGAGCGGGATGACGAGCGGGGGGAGCTGGCCAGCAAGATGGCCACCCTGACCATGCTGCCGCTCTTCATCACCCTGCCCTTCCTGCTCGTCCTGCTCTGGTGGCTGGTGCAACGTGGCCTGGCTCCGTTGCACCAGCTGACCCAGGCCATCGGCGAGCGCCATCCTGCCAACCTGAGCCCGCTCAACCTGGCCATCAAGGCCGAGGAGCTGACGCCGCTGGTGGCGGAGATCAATCGGCTGATGCACACCCTGGCGGACACCATAGAGCGGGAGAAACAGTTCACCAACGAGGCGGCCCACGAGCTGCGCACCCCGCTGGCGGTGCTGCGCATCCACAGCGAGAATGCCCTGGCGGCCGAGGATGATCTCAGCCGGGAGCAGGCGCTGCGCAAGATGTTGCTGGCGCTCGATCGCAGCGACCGGCTGATCCGCCAGCTGCTGACCCAGGCCCGCATCGACAATCAGCAGGTCCCGGCGCTCGGCAGGCTGGATCTGAGCCTGCTGTTGCAGGGCACCCTGGCTACCCTTGCCCCCATCGCCCTGAAGAAGGACCTGCAACTCTCCCTCGAGGGCGACGAGCATCTGCAGGTGATGGGACAGGCCATGTTGCTGGAGCTGATGTTTGGCAACCTTATCGACAATGCGCTGCGCTACACCCAGGTGGGCGGCGAGGTCGCCGTGGTGATCACTCAGGAGGGCAACAGGGTCAGGGTCGATGTGCGGGACAATGGCCCCGGCATTCCCACCGCCTCCCTGTCGCGCCTGTGCGAGCGCTTCTTTCGGGTCAACCCCCAGCAGGGGGATGGGGTGGGACTTGGCATGGCCATAGTCCAGCGCATCGTGCAACTGCACGGCGCGGACCTCGACATCCACAACCGGCCCGAGGGGGGCCTTGAGGTGAGCGTGCTGCTGCCCGCCGCCCCCCGCCCGGCATAGAAGGCACAGGCCTCAGGGGAGAAATAACGCGGGGCCTCGGGCCCCGCGTGCGATCCTCGCGCCTTTGGAATAAAGCCTAGCCACAGCTCGGCTGCACCGTGAAGGTGCGGGCGGAGTCCACCGGCCCCAGCTCCGCCAGCAGACGACGACCGAGCAGCACGGGATAGATCATGTCGCTGCGATCCCGCAGGGTGAACCACTCCTTGTAGACCTTGTCACCGACACAGATGGACATGGTCACCGTGGGACGCTCCTCCATGCCGCCGGCACCGCGCACCGTCACACTGCGCTCCACCGGCCGCTCCAGGGTCTGGCGCACCTCCTTGTCGGTGTTGGCGTCGGTCAACGCCAGGGTGAAGCGCACCCAGGGCTTGCCGTCACGCTTGAAGTGGTGCAGCTCCCGCGCATCGAGGGACGAGGTGAGCGCCCCGGTATCCAGCTTCATCTTGACCGCGACGCCACTTGGCATGATCAGGCCCTTCTCGATCCAGCCATAGACGGTGGGGGCCGCCCAGGCGCTCGATGAGAAGCAGAGGCTGGCCAACAACAACCAGCCGGCTTTGTGTGATACGGACAATGTGTTCTCCTCGTCGAAGCGGGCCCACGCTGGCCCTCTGCGCCAGAGTGGGCAGCACGCAGGCCCCTGTCAACTGGCAAACGTGGCGCAGGCGCCCAGAACCCCGGCCTCTGGCACTCACGGCATGGGGGATCCGACAGCAGTTGACTCTGGTGCAGGGGAAAAAAGAGGAGAGAGAGAGGGGAGAGAGGGGCCACGGCGAGGTGCTGGATGAAGCTGGTGGTCGACCTCAGGTTGTGACGCCAAAGGCTACCACAATGCTGAGCGAATTATCAGTCTTGTTCTGGCGGGATTTTTGCCTAGACTGTTGTAAACCGGAGGCCTTGAAAACCTGCGGTTTTTTTGTGCCTGCCGAAAATTTTGCCCACTGCAACAGTGACTTTCACAAGGCTCAATAAGGAATTTGCAATGCGTATCGAAGAAGACTTGAAGCTCGGTTTCAAGGATGTCCTGTTTCGTCCCAAGCGCTCTACCCTCAAGAGTCGCTCCCAGGTCAGCCTGACCCGTCAGTTCACCTTCAAGCACACCCGGACCCAGTGGCAGGGAGTGCCCGTCATCGCCGCCAACATGGACACCGTCGGCACCTTCGCCATGGCGCGCACTCTGGCGGGCTTCGAGATGATGACGGCGGTACACAAGCACTACAGCCTCGCCCAGTGGCAAACCTTCGTGAACGACACCGATCCTGCCCTTCTGGGCCATGTCATGGTCTCCACCGGCACCTCGGAAGAGGACTTCATCAAGACCCGCCAGATCCTCGCCATGTCCGAGGCGCTGCGCTTCATCTGCGTGGACGTGGCCAACGGCTACTCCCAGCACTTCGTCGAGTTCCTGCGCAAGATCCGTGAAGCCTGCCCGAACCACGTCATCCTGGCGGGCAACGTGGTCACCGGCGAGATGGTGGAGGAGCTGATCCTCTCCGGCGCCGACATCGTCAAGGTGGGCATAGGCCCGGGCTCGGTCTGCACCACCCGGGTCAAGACCGGTGTCGGCTACCCCCAGCTCTCCGCCATCATAGAGTGCGCCGATGCGGCCCACGGCCTCGGCGGCCAGATCGTCGGTGACGGCGGCTGCACCTGCCCGGGCGACGTGGCCAAGGCGTTTGGCGGCGGCGCCGACTTCGTGATGCTGGGGGGCATGCTGGCGGCCCACGAGGAGTGCGGCGGCGAAGTGGTGGACGTGGATGGCGAGCCCTTCATGAAGTTCTACGGCATGAGCTCTTCCAGTGCCATGGACAAGCACGCCGGCGGCGTCGCAGAATACCGAGCCTCCGAGGGCAAGACGGTGCTGCTGCCCTACCGCGGCCCGGTCGAGAACGCCGTGCGCGACATCCTCGGCGGTGTGCGCTCCACCTGCACTTATGTCGGCGCCAGCCAGCTGAAAGAGCTCACCAAACGCACCACCTTTATCCGGGTGCGCGAGCAGGAGAACAACGTCTACGGCAAGGAGTAACTCGCCGCTGACTGCCGTCACGCGCTGACGGTTAGAAGCCAATCCACCGGTGTGCTACCCTGCGCACCGGTTTTTTTGCATCTGGAACCTCAAGCCATGACAAGCCCCCTGCCCCCCTTCGACTGGGACATCTTCTGCACCGTGGTGGACAACTTCGGCGACATAGGCGTCACCTGGCGGCTAGCCCGCCAGCTCGAGCAGGAAGGGCATGGAGAGGTGCGGCTCTGGGTGGACGACCTGGCGAGCTTTGCCCGCATCTGCCCGGGGCTTAATCCCGCGCTGGATCGCCAGTGGGTTGAGGGGATTCACATCCAGCGCTGGCAGGGCCCCCTGCCAGCGGATGCCATCCCGGCCAGAGTGGTCATCGAGGCCTTCGCCTGCGAGCTGCCCGCCCCCTTTATCGAACGCATGGCCGAGCAGAGCCCCCCCCCCTGCTGGATCAATCTGGAGTATCTCTCGGCGGAGAGCTGGGTCGAGGATTGCCACGGCCTCGCCTCGCCGCAGCGGGTCGGCAAGCTGAGCCTCGATAAGTTCTTCTTCTTCCCGGGCTTCACGGCTAAGACCGGTGGACTCTTGTGCGAGCAGGGGCTCATCGCCGAGCGGGAGCGCTGGCAGCAGGATGAGGCAGGCCTTGCCGCCTACTGGGCGAGCCTGGGGCTGCCGCCCAGGGCGCAAGACGAGCTGCGGATAAGCCTCTTCACCTACGAGAGCGAGGCGCTGAAAAGCCTGGTGCAAAGCTGGAGCCAGGGCGCCACCCCGGTCACCCTGCTGCTGCCGCTCGGTCGCTCCCTCAACGATGTGCTCAGCGGCGCAGGGCTTGAGAGTGCCATCGGCACGGCCAGGGCGGGGGATCTGCTTCAGGCGGGCCAACTTGCCATCAAGCTGCTGCCGATGACGAGCCAGGCGGGCTACGATCGGCTGCTGTGGAGCTGCGATCTCAACCTGGTGCGTGGCGAAGACTCCTTCGTGCGGGCCCAATGGGCGGCAAGGCCCTTCCTGTGGCACATCTATCCCCAGGACGATCAGGCTCACATTGCCAAGCTGGATGATTTCCTCGACCACTACTTATCTAGCTTGCCAGATCTGGCCGACTTGCCAACCGATGCGGCCCACTGGCTGCGCGCCTTCAATCATGCCCTCAACCATGGGCAAGATGTGCGCGAACTCTGGGCCCAATGGCCGCAATTCGGCACTATTTGGCAACAACATGCGCGAAGCTGGTCACAGAAGTTGCTTGCCGATGGGGATCTCGTCACTCGGCTGGTGAAATTTTTAGAAAGCCGTATATAATCTGGCAGTTTTTATCTGCCCGTATACGAACAGGAATTTTTACATGAAAACCGCACAGGAAATCCGCGCTGGTAACGTCGTCATGATCGGTACCGAGCCGATGGTGGTCCAGAAAGCCGAATTCAACAAATCCGGCCGTAACTCCGCCGTGGTCAAGATGAAGCTGAAAGGCCTGCTGAACGGCAGCGCCACCGAGACCGTATTCAAGGCCGACGACAAGCTGGAAGTCGTTCAGCTGGAGCGTAAAGAGTGCACCTACTCTTACTTCTCCGACCCCCTGTATGTCTTCATGGACACCGAGTACAACCAGTACGACGTCGAGAAAGACAACCTGGGTGACGCCCTGAACTACATGGTTGACGGCATGGAAGACATCTGCGAAGTGACTTTCTACAACGAGAAAGCCATCTCCGTAGAACTGCCGACCACCATCGTTCGCGAAGTCGAGTACACCGAGCCGGCCGCCCGTGGCGACACCTCCGGTAAAGTGACCAAGCCGGCCCGCCTGAAGGGCACCACCTACGAGCTGGCCGTTGCCGCCTTCGTAGAGATCGGCGACAAGATCGAAATCGATACCCGCACCGGTGAATTCAAGCGTCGCGTCAACTGATTTGACGGCTTCACGCCCGTGTTGAAAAAAGCGAGCCTCAGGCTCGCTTTTTCTTTATGGGCACCGGTCCTGCGATCATTCAGCCCCGGTCAGTGACAGCGGGCCTTCCATTGAGGGAGAATTCCCCTGCCCCCTTTCGTCTCGCGCCGATTGGGACTACACCATGAAGTCAGGTTCCTCCTCCCTCACAGGCTCCCTATGACATCTCATCAAAAACTCCTGCTGTTGCTGCTCACCCTGGTACTGCTGGTGCTCTCCGGCTGGCAACCCTATGACAGGGTCACCTGGTTGCTGGAAGTCGCCCCCGTGCTGATCGTCCTGCCGCTGTTGCTGCTGAGTCAGCGCAGCTACCCCCTCACCAGCCTGCTCTACCTGTGCATCTTTCTGCACGGGGCCGTGCTGATGCTGGGGGGGGCTTACACCTATGCCCGGGTGCCGCTCGGTTTCGACCTGCAGCAGTGGTTCGATCTCGGTCGCAACCCCTATGACAAGATTGGCCACTTCTTCCAGGGGTTCGTGCCCGCCCTGGCCTGTCGCGAGATACTGCTGCGCGGCCACCATGTGCAGGGCAAGAAGATGCTGGTGTTTCTGGTGATCTGCGTGGTGCTCGCCGTCAGCGCCAGCTATGAACTCATCGAGTGGGGTGCAGCCCTGGCTCTGGGTCAGGGCGCCGACGAGTTCCTCGGCACCCAGGGAGACCCCTGGGATACCCAGTCCGACATGTTCTTCGCCCTGATGGGGGCCGTCAGCGCCCTATTGCTGCTCTCCCCCCTGCACGACCGCCAGCTCGGCAGACTTGCCCGGCCCTGAGCCCGTCGAGGGAAGGGGCCTGCTCCTTCCCTCTTGCTACTGGATCCCCCGACCCCCTTCAGAAATCCGGCACGCCGCCGCTAACCCAGTCAACCGGGGAGCGCATCATGGCCAGATTATCCTTACCACTGCTGTTTTTGACCCTGCTGGCGAGCACCACCTTGCCGGCCAACGAGATTTCGCCCCCGACCCCTCTCGATCACTGGCAGGAGAGCGATTGGAAGGGAGTGCCTGACAGCACCCGGATCGACAAGCAGAGGGTGCTGTTTGCCAAGCACGACGGCGACAGCTATCTGGGGCTCGCCATCCTGCTGCCGGACTGGCAGCGTAGCGGCCAGCTGTGGCAACTGACCCGGGATCTGGGTCGACTCGGCTTCGATACCCTGTTGCTGCTCCCCTCCCCCCAGCAGACCGAGCTGGATCCGGCCTCAGAGAAGAAGCAGGAGAACATTGACGCATTTCGCCGGCAATTTGCCGAACGCATCGTCAAGCTCGGTGACGCCAAGCTGCAGGAGGGCGGGTTCAAGCTGTTGCTGGCGCAAGGCACCAGCGCGGCCTGGGCCGCCAACCTCATCACCAGCGAGCAATTGCCCGCCCCCGATGCCCTGGTGCTGCTCGACGGTTTCTTTCCCAACCAGCTGAGCAACCAGACCCTGGCCAAGCAGATAGCCCAGGCCAGCATTCCCACCCTGGATCTCTATCAGGAAGACGGGGGACGCTGGCCCCTGCTGGCTGCCGAGGCTCGCCAGAGCGAGAGCCGCCGCAGCCACAAGCTCAACTACCGTCCCTATGCCTTGATGGAACTGGGTGAAACGCCGGGTCGCATCCAGGGCTGGCTGACCCATCTGGGCTGGATCTGACCCCAAAAATGCCGCCGGCCTCACATCCGGCGCGATTGCCAAGCCATTGATGCGCTGCAAACTGGCCCTCGGTCGCCGATGTTTGGCATCATAAACGCCTCAACGGCAGGAGGCTTAATGCAGCAAATCGTGTTTCTCGACAGTGACACCCTGGACGCCGGCATCAATCTGCGTCGCCCCGACTTCCCCCATCACTGGCAAAGCTACCCCGAGACGAGACCGGAACAGGTGGTGGAGCGGCTCAGTTGCGCCAGCATCGCCATCATCAACAAGGTGCGCATCGGCGCCGCCGAGCTGGCCCGGCTGCCGGACCTGAAACTCATCGCGCTGGCCGCCACCGGCAGCGACAACCTGGATCTGGAGGCGTGCCGCGCCGCCAATGTCGCCGTGTGCAACATCCGCAACTATTCGGGCCCCTCGGTCCCCGAACACGCCATGGCACTGATGCTGGCCTTGTCTCGCAACCTGTTCGCCTGGCGCCAGTCCCTGCTGGAGGGGCGCTGGCAGCAGAGCGGCCAGTTCTGCTTCTTCGATCACCCCATCACGGATCTACACGGCAAGCGCCTCGGCATCATCGGCAAGGGCACCCTGGGGCAGGCTCTGGGGCAGAGGGCCAGTGCCATCGGCATGGAGGTCTTTTATGCCCAGAGCCAGGTCGGCGCCAGCCACGACGAGGATCGGTTGCCCCTCGACGAGCTGCTGCAAAGCGCGGACGTCATCAGCCTGCACTGCCCGCTCACCCCCTACACCCGCCACCTGATAGGTCCGCGGGAGCTGGCCATGATGAAACCGGGGGCTCTGCTGATCAACGTGGGCCGCGGCGGCCTGGTGGACGAGCAGGCCCTGCTGGAGGCGCTGGCCAACGGTCGCCTCGGCGGCGCCGGGTTCGACGTGGCGAGCATCGAGCCACCTCCCCCCGACCACCCCCTTATGCAGGCGCTGCGTTACCCCAACTTCATTCTGACGCCCCATGTGGCCTGGGCCAGCGAGGAGTCGATGCAGCGCCTCGCGGATCAGTTGATCGACAACATCAACGCCTTTGCCGCCGGCAGGCGCCAGCACCGTCTGGTCTGACACGCCGAGGCCGGGGCCGACAACATCGCTCGGCGGGTATCCCTACCGCCTCCGATACGACGGACACGAAAAAGGGGCCCCTGGCCCCTTTTTCTCTCTCCTCGCTGACCTCAGTCATCGTCATGCCATCTGTGCTTGCGGTGCTTTTTGTGATGCTTGTGGTGCTTGTGATAGCGCCTGTCGTCGTAATAGCGCTCGTTCTTGCTCTCGTGACCGTCGCCGGTTTTGGCGCCTATGGCCGAACCACCAGCCCCGCCGATGCCGGCACCGATCAGCTGGCCAGTGCTGCCACCCACGCTCTTGCCGATGGCGGCACCGCCCAGGGCACCGACCGCGCCCCCCAGGGCTGCCTCATTCTTGTTGCCCCGGTCGGCCGTGGCCGCACCGCCCGCCGCACCGCCAACAGCGGCCCCCACCAAGGCGCCGGTGTCGCCCCCCAGCTGCTTGCCGATCATGGTACCTGCCACCCCGCCGACGCCACCACCGAGTATGGTGTTGACGGTCTCGGACGCCTGCGCCTGACCATTGCCCAACAGCAGCGCGCCCAGCAGCGCCATCGCGCTCATGCCGTATTTTCTCATTTCCATGGGGTACTCCTGTCAAACCTGATGTTTGATTGATTATTTTTCCCTGCACTATACAAAGCGTCCCGGACTCCGCTACCAGGATTACGGCGTCCTTGCCGGCAGGGGAAGTGTCTCTCCTTCGCGACATGGCACAATCACATGAGCTAACCGACTGAAAATGAATTAAAAAAAAAGGTCACATGGGAAATTATCCCCACTGTGACCCCTTTCTCGGCCATTCAGGCTCTTTTTCTCCCGATGGCGGTCAGACAGATACTGTCACGACCTCCCCTTTTTGGGGATCTTGGGTGGGTGACAGGTGCCAGCAATCCCGCCCCTGCCGCTTGCTCTGGTACAGGCACTCATCCGCCCGATCGAGCAGGGCGGCGTCATCCGGATAGCGAGCCCCACCCGCGCTCAGGGTGATGGACTCCTCAAACTCGCGCCACTGCAGTGTCCGCACCCGGGTCAGCAGCTGGGTCAGACGATCCTCGACCTCCTCCTGCTCCCAGGGCAGCAGAGCCGCAAACTCATCCCCTCCGATGCGGTAGACCTGAGCCTCTCCCAGGGTTCTCGCCATGATGGTGGCCACCCGGAACAGCACCGCATCGCCCACCCCGTGTCCCCAGCTGTCATTGATGCGCTTGAAGTTATCCACATCAAACAGCACCAGCCAGTGGGGATTCTCCTCCTGCGCCAGCCTGGCCCTGCCTTGCTCGAAGGCCCGCCGGTTCATGATGCCGGTGAGGGGATCGTGCAGCAGAGCATCCTGTCCCTCCAGCAAGCTGTTTCTCACCTGATGGATCTCCCCCAGGCTGCCGTGCACGAACCAGGTACGCCGGCGCAGCTGGATCTCCATCAGCGCCTCATCCTGGACGAGGCCGCTGAGAGATCGCTGCACCAACGCCTGCTCCTGGCGAAAAATACGCACCAGAAACAACAGACTGCACAGCCAGATACCGAGCAACGTCAACGCGGGCAGCACCACCATCAGCAGGGTATCTTGCAGGTTGTCATGAAAGTGGGCGGGAGGCAGATAGATGTTGAGATCCCAGTCGATATCCGACAGCGGGTGTGTCAGGTGGCAACCTTCCCGGATCGCCTTCAACTCGGCCCCCTGGCTCGGCGTGCCGGGCACCGCCGGCAACAGTGACAGATTGTACCCGACCACCAGCTGGCCGCCCTTGCGCTCGGTGATGTAGATGGCAGCCTGATCGCTGCCCATCGCCCGTCGCAGCGCCGACTGCAGCGAGTTGAACGACATGTCGACCATCAGCAAACCCAGCAGTTTCCCCTCGTCATCCTTGACCCGCTTGATCAGGGTCAGGACCTCTGCGTTGCCGCCGAACTCCTGGTAGGGACCAAACCAGACCAGCTCGTCGCTGTCGTTGGCAAGGGTCTGATACCAGGGGCGCTTCTGTGCCTGGTAGCCGGTCGGCACCTGCCACTCGGGGTAGCTCTCGAGGCGGTCGACGCGGGTGTTGTAGAAGTAGAGGAAGTGGGCGTCGTGCTTGAACTGGTGGGCTATGGCCCAGATCGGGTTGATGGCAGAGCCCCCCCGCGCGATGGCCCGCTTGTCCAGGGAGGCCTCCAGCACACCGAGCTGCCGACGATTGGCCAGCACCATCTCGTGGATCAGGGTGGCGTCGATGGAGGTGAGCATGTGGTCATAGCCGGCGATGGTCTTGTCGATGCTGCGCAGGTAGCTGGCCGCCGCCAGCAACAGGGTGGTGATCAGCACCAGGGCACCGAGCAGAAACGACAGCGGTGTCAGTATGTAGTAGCGCTCCTTGATGATAGCCGCAGCCATGCCATCCTCTATAAAATGTCACATAGGATGCATTTTATAGTGGAAAACACCACCCAAGTATTGATTGAAGTCATTAACAACTACGGTTAATGACAACCAAGACATCAGCGGGCCATACCCGGTTTCATCAAGTGAATATCCATGAAAAGTGGAAACAGTCATCACCCAGCGTTGACGGTTTCTTGCACAGAAGGTGTTATAGTCCATGACTGGATAAATCGGAGCCAGATGACCTTTATCGGCAATGCTGGCGGTGATGATCCACAACCAAGGAGATGTTATGAGCAGTCCGTTTATCGAACAGATCAAAGTACGTCGTACCATCTATGCCCTGGGTGACCAGGTGACCCATTCCGAGGCTCAGCTGACGGCTCTCATCAAGGATGCCATCAAGCACAGCCCTTCCTCCTTCAACTCCCAGAGCTCCCGTGCCGTCATCCTGTTTGGCGAACAGCACCACAAGCTGTGGGACATCGTCAAAGCTGAATTGAAAAAGATTGTACCGCCAGAGGCTTATCCCCAGAGCGAGGCCAAGGTAAACGGCAGCTTCCGCGCAGGCTTCGGCACAGTGCTGTTCTTCGAGGACACCGCCGTCATCAAGGATCTGCAGCAAAAATTCGCCCTCTATGCCGACAACTTCCCCATCTGGTCCGAACATGGCACCGGGATCGCCCAGTTTGCGGTCTGGACCACCCTGGCCCAGGAAGGTGTTGGCGCCTCCCTGCAGCACTACAACCCGCTGATCGACGAGGCGGTCCGCAAGGAGTGGGACCTGCCCGCCAGCTGGCTGCTGCGTGCCCAGATGCCCTTTGGCAGCATAGAGCAACCGGCCGGTGACAAGACCTTCATGGACGACGAGGTCCGCTTCCGGGTCTTCGGCTAACCCCAAAGGCCCCCTCGCCGAGGGGGCCCTTGCCCCTGCTTCCTCCCGCATTTTCCGCTCAGTGCAACCATACTCAGGGCTATCACGCCAACCGCCCTCAGGAGAGACGCATGGGAGAAGCCAGACGCCAGCGTATCTTGTCCACTTTCTATCCCTTGTTTGCCCTGCTCTGTGTCGCCACCCTCATCCTGCTGCTTTCACTTGTCGGCATCTTCACCCGGCCTCCCAGCCTGCTGGCGGCCTTCTGGCCCGCCAATGCCGTCCTGCTCGGCATACTGCTGCGTTACCCGCGCCTGGCCTCGCCCCCAGGCTGGCTGGGAGGCCTGCTGGGTTATCTGCTCGCCTCCCTGTTCACCGAGGACCCGTCCCTCAAGACAGCGCTGCTCACCCTCGGCAACCTGGCCGGCGTCAGCGTCGGCTACCTGCTGTTCCGCCGGCTGGATCACGAAGACAAACGGCTCAGGCGACCCACCTCCATCGTCTATCTGCTGCTGATCGCCATGGCGGCCTCCTTCGCCGCCGGGCTGGTCGGGGCAGCGATCAACCCCATGCTGTTTCAGGGCTCACACCTCTACGGGCTCGGCTTCTGGTTCGCCAGCGAGCTGGTCAACTACATGGCCATACTGCCGGTGATCCTGACCCTGCCCCCGCCAGGCACACTGCCGGATTGGCGCCGCCTCCTGTATCAGACGAATATCTCCTGGCGCAGGCTGCTGCCCCTGCTTAGCCTGGTCGGCACCCTGCTGCTGACCCTGCTGATCGAGGGGCCTGGCTCCATTGCCTTCCCGGTCCCGGCCCTGCTCTGGTGCGCCATCAACTACTCCGTCTTTGCCACCAGTCTGCTCTCGCTCTCCTTCAGCACCCTGATCCTGCTCGCCCTCTCCAACGGCTACCTGACCATCAGTCAGGATGTCCAGACTCAGTACTGGATGTTCTCGGTGCGGATCGGCGTCATGTTGATTGCCCTCACCCCACTCACCGCCGCCAGCATAATGGCGACACGCAATAACCTGCTGCGCAGGATGGAATACCTGGCGCACCACGATCATCTCACCGGCGTCCTCAATCGGGCTGGCTTCTGGCCCGGTGCCGAACAGATGGCGGAGAAGCTGGAACGGGGGAAACGCCCCCTCGCGGTCTGCATGCTGGATCTGGACAACTTCAAGCGCATCAACGACCGCCATGGTCACGAGGCGGGCGACAAGCTGTTGAAGGCCTTCACCACCACGGTGAGCCAGCATCTGCGCCAGGAAGACCTGTTCGGCCGGATGGGAGGAGAGGAGTTTGCGGTGCTGCTGCCCGATACCACCAGGGCCCAGACACTGGACGTGGTCGAGCGGCTACGGGAGGCGGTTGCTCGGCTGAAGGTGCTGGATGGGGAAGGCAACCCGGTCTCGGTCACTGTGAGCATAGGAATAGCCTGCCAGCACCAGGGTCACTTCAACCTGGACAGGCTACTCTCCCGCGCCGATCAGGCCCTCTATCAGGCCAAGCACAATGGCCGCAATCGGGTGGAGCTGCACGGGGGCGAAGAGGCAGACAGGCGCTCGGGGGATGCGGCGCCCCCCGCCATGGACTCGGATCCCTCTTGACGCCCCGGCAGATGGAGGCCGGCCTCAGTCCGGCAGCAGGTTCGCCATGCAAAGCTGCAGGCCAGCTTCGTCCTCGGTCAGGCGGATCTGCCGCCAGTCCTCCAGCCGCGCCCTGACCCCGACGTCGAGCCGTTTGTCGCCCCCTATCTGCACCACCTGACAGCCAGCCTGCAGGGCGCTGCGTATCCCCGCCGGGGCATCCTCGAACACCAGGCAATCGGCGGGAGCAAGGCCAAGCTGGCGTGCGGCAAGCAGATAAGGCTCGGGATCCGGCTTGCCCCGCACCACATCTTCTGCCCCGATCAATAGTCTCGGCAACGGCAACCCGGCACTGGCCAGGCGGTGCCGCGCCACCCGCTGGCTCGCGGAGGTCACCAGCGCCCAGCGCGCCGGCGACAAGGCCCCAAGCAGGGTGCGGGCCCCGGCGATCGGCTCGGCCACTCCCGCATGCTGGATCTCCAGCTCGTCGAGCAGGGCCACCTCCCGGGCCAGATCCAGCTGTGGCGCCAGCGCGCGTATCACCTCCCGCGAGCGCACCCCATGGCACATGGCCAGCACAGGCTCGGGATCCAGCCGATGGCTCTGGCACCAGAGCCGCCAGACGGTCTCCACCTCTGTGGTGGAGTGCACCAAGGTGCCGTCCATGTCCAGTAACAGGGCCTCGGCTCTCAGGGTGAGCACGGTCATGCGGTTCTCCCCGCCAGCACGTCGACGAAGGCCTGCCGCTGGGCCGACTGCTCATAGCAGGCAAGCGCCTGCTCGGTATTGCTCGCCCACACTGGCAGAGGCCCGACGGCAAACCCCTGCTGCAACAGGCTGGTCAGAAGCTCACCCGTCTCCGGCGCCGCCAGTGGCTGGGCCATTACCAGGCTTCCCTTGATCAAGAACAGATAGCGTTCACTCGACATGACATGACTCCTTGTGGCTGGTCAGAGGGCAAAAGGCCCGTTTCGAGACCATTAGAACAAGGGAGTTAGATAATTTATAATCAATAAATCGCCACATTTGATAACCAAATGGAATGAAATTCGACTTAAGACAGCTGCAGGCCTTCGTCATGCTGGCCGAGACCGCCAACTACCGGGAGGCCGCCAGTCGGCTCTTCATCACGCAACCGGCGCTGACCAAGCAGATCCAGGGGCTGGAGCTGGCGCTCGGCAGCACTCTGTTCAACCGGGGCCGCCATGGCGCCGAGCTGACCGCCATCGGCACCCAGTTGCTGCCCCAGGCCCGCGCCCTGGTGGAACACGGCAAGGGATTCGAGCACCACGCCCTGGCGCTGGCGAGTGGCGCCGCCGGGCGCCTCAAGATAGGGTTCGGGTTGTCGAGCTTCGCACTGGCCCCCTCTCTGGTGGCCCGCTTCAAGCAGCAGGCCCCGGATGTGATGGTGCATCTGCAGGACATGACCTCCGCCGTCCAGCACGATTTGCTACTGGCGGGGCGGCTGCAGATAGGCTTCATGCGAAGGCCGCAGGCGCCACAGCTGCGGGAGCACAGGTTGCTGACCGACCGGCTGGTGCTGGCCGTGCCAAGCCAGATGACGGGGCCGGATCCGGCTACGTTCGACGTGGAGCGGGCGCTGACCACGCAGCCGTTGCTGCAGATGGTGGGCCACCGCTGCCCCGGCCTCAGCCAGCAGATCGCCCGCTTCCTCGGCGCCAACCGGCTGACCGGCATGATCCAGGAGGCGGAGGACATCCAGACTCTGGTAGCCCTGGTGGCCGCCGGTATAGGCAACGCCATACTGCCCCGCAGCGTCGGCTTCATCGCGGGCAAGGACGTGACCCTCTATCCCCTGTCCGGCCCCTGGTCCGAGTGGGAGATAAGCCTGGTGTGGAACCCCGACTTTGCTGATCCCATTCGGGATCGTTTCCTGACCCTGGTCAGGGCGATGCACCCGGAGGGGAATAACCTCTGACAGGAGTGCTGCCCAAACAGGGAAATGGAAAGCAGCAAGGCTGGCTCAATGGCCACACCACTGATCTTCACAGGGGATGCCATCCCCCTCTCCATCCATCTTGGTATTGGGGCAATGTTGCAAGAACCAGGTCGCCTCTTCGCAGGAGGTCATCTGGGAGCAGTGCTGACGAC
Organism: Aeromonas sp. sif0611; assembly: GCF_019218845.1. NCBI lineage: Bacteria > Pseudomonadati > Pseudomonadota > Gammaproteobacteria > Aeromonadales > Aeromonadaceae > Aeromonas > Aeromonas sp. sif0611. The sequence continues at coordinate 650,758 of NZ_JAHUWU010000002.1, forward strand.
CGTCGCACTGACGGACAAAAGAGGACGCCTGCGCCTTGCTGTACGAGGTACTGGTTTCCTCCTGACTGAAAGTGGGTGCTGCTGGAGGGGAGACAAACTCCGCCGAGAAGCGGGAATAAAGGGAGAACAGTCCCGCCAGCACCAGCAGGGGGACAAGCTTGCCACGCCAGTTGCCCTTGCGACGAGGGGCGTGATGCACGCGGGCTCCAGGCATGGCGGGTTGTGGTGCCCTCATGTTCACATCGGCCCTGTTCCCGCGATCCGGCATGGGGGACTCGATGGATGGTCTCAGCCCGTCTGCCAGCGAGAGAGGGCGGTCGGGGAAGAACACCTGCACGGCGCAGGGCTTGTCATCCTTGCCGCTCCCGACCTGATAGGAGACCCTCTCTCCCACCTCCGGCAGCCTGCCATCGAATTGCAGGGCGGTGATGTGCACGAAGAGATCGGCTCCGCCCTGATCCTGCTTGATAAAACCGAAGCCGCGCTGCGGGTTCCAGCTCGCGATCCTGCCCTGATGTCGCATGTCCTCATCCTTGTGGCCAGCACTGTTTTGACCATGTTGCCTCAAAACAACAGGGTTTCAACAGGGCATTGAAATCACCCCCGTGCCGGCCTGATGCGCCGACGAGCAGACATCAGATACCGTCATCGCTTTCCGGTCAGGGGAACTTTTATACCAGCCCCAGGGCGTAGCGCAGCGCCATCTCCTTGAGCGGCCCCGCCTTGTCCGCCAGGGTTAGGGCCAGATTGCGGGCCAGCTTGAGTGGGCCTATCTCATTGCTGAACACTCCATAGAAGAGATCCATCCCCGACTGCATCAGCAGGTTGTCGGGGCGGCGACGGCGCTCGTAGCGGCTAGCCAAGGTGATGTCGTGCCAGTCAGCCCCTGCCTTGCCCAGCAGCTCGGTCCAGCAGGCCACGTCCTTGAAGCCGAGGTTGACCCCCTGCCCCGCCAGCGGGTTGATGGTGTGGGCGGCGTCGCCGAGCAGCACCACCCGTCCGGCGTGGTAGTGGTTGGCGTGGCGGCGCACCAGGGGGAAGCTGCCCTTGTCAGTCACCTGGAAGCCGCCGAGCCGGGCCGGGAAGTGGCGACGCACCTCGGCGGCCAGCGCCTCGTTGCTCATGGCCGTGAGCGCCCGGATGCGGGCCGGGCTGTCGTACCACACCAGGGAGCCGTGCCGGCCGGGCAGCGGCAGGAAGGCGCGCGGGCCCTGCGGGGTGAACTGCTGCCAGGTGATGTCTTCCTGCTCGAACTCGGTGTCGATATTGATCAGCATGCAGTGCTGGCGGTACTCGAAACGCGACACCCCGATCCCGGCGAGGTGGCGGGTGAGCGACTCGGCGCCGTCGCAGGCCAGCACCCAGCGCGCCTGCAGTTCGGTACCGTCATCGAGCAGCAGGCTGGCGTGCTCGGCACCTTGCTGCAGCCGGACCACAGCCGCCGGAGTGTGGGTCTGGATGTTGGGGAAATCCTCCATTCGCCTCAGCAGGGCGAGCTGCACCAGCCGGTTCTCTATGATGTAGCCGAGCTGGGGCAACCCCAGATCCGCCGAATCGAAGCGGGTGGCAAAGCCGTCCAGCTCCCAGGTCTCCAGCCGGCGGTAGGGGCACAGTCGCATCTGCTGCAGATGAGACCAGGCGCCGGCCTTGTCCAGCAGCGCCACCGAGGCCTGGCTGATGGCGGAGACCCGCAGATCCAGCGGCTGATCCGGGGCGTAATGTTCCGGCAACCGGGTCTCGATGACCCGCACGTTGAGACCCTCTGCCGCCAGCAGGCAGGCGGTGGCGGCGCCCACCATGCCGGCGCCGACGATGGCGATATCACACTGTTCCATAACTTGATTCCTGCAAGGGGTCGCCCCGAACAAGGAAGAGAGGGGCGAACCGAATGGGGCATGATAACGCAAGGAGACCGGATAAACAGTGCGTCAGGCGGGCAATTGCCGCGACGGGCCAGGCCATATGGCGGCGGCGCAGCCCCAGACTGGTCAGCACCGGGATTGCGGAGTAAAATGGCCGGTCCTTTGACCCTGCCGATCTTAAACACAGTCAAGAGTAGCAATGAGCAAGAAACTTCATATCAAGACCTGGGGCTGCCAGATGAACGAGTACGACTCGTCCAAGATGGCCGACCTGTTGGACGCCAGCAATGGTTACACGCTGACCGAAGAGCCCGAGGAGGCAGACGTCCTGCTGCTCAACACCTGCTCCATTCGTGAAAAGGCCCAGGAGAAGGTGTTCCACCAGCTCGGTCGCTGGAAGAAGCTCAAGCTGAAAAAACCGGGACTGGTGATCGGGGTGGGGGGCTGTGTCGCCTCCCAGGAAGGGGAAGCCCTGCGTAGCCGGGCGCCCTATGTGGACATCGTCTTCGGACCCCAGACCCTGCACCGTCTGCCCGCCATGATCAAGCAGGTCCAGGAGGGGCGCGGCGCACAGGTGGACATCGCTTTCCCGGAGATCGAGAAGTTCGACAACCTGCCGGAGCCCCGCGCCGAGGGGGTCACCGCCTTCGTCTCCATCATGGAAGGCTGCTCCAAATACTGCTCCTTCTGCGTGGTGCCCTACACCCGTGGCGAGGAGGTGAGCCGACCGCTCGACGATGTGCTCTACGAAATCGCCCAGCTCGCCCAGCAGGGTGTGCGCGAAGTGAACCTGCTCGGCCAGAACGTCAACGCCTACCGCGGCCCGACCTTCGATGGCAATGACTGCACCTTCGCCGAGCTGCTGCGCCTGGTGGCCGCCATCGACGGCATCGACCGCATCCGCTACACCACCAGCCATCCCATCGAATTCACCGACGACATCATCGAGGTCTATCGGGACACCCCTGAGGTGGTCAGCTTCCTGCACCTGCCGGTGCAGAGCGGCTCTGATCGCATCCTGACCATGATGAAGCGCCCCCATACCGTGCTGGAGTACAAGTCCAAGATCCGCCGCCTGCGCGCCGTCCGTCCCGACATCACCATGAGCTCGGACTTCATCGTCGGCTTCCCGAACGAGACGGACGAGGACTTCGAGGCCACCATGAAGCTTATCGAAGAGATCAACTACGACATGAGCTTCAGCTTTATCTACAGCCCGCGCCCCGGCACCCCGGCCGCAGACCTGCCGGACGACGTCGACATGGAGGTGAAGAAGGCCCGCCTGACCCGGCTGCAGAATCAGATCAATCACCAGTCCATGCTCATCGGCCGCGCCATGCTTGGCTCGGTACAGCGCATCCTGGTGGAGGGCCCCTCCAAGATGGATCCCATGCAGCTCAGTGGCCGTACCGAGAACAACCGGGTGGTCAACTTCGAGGGGCCGCACCGCCTCATCGGCGGCTTCGCCGATGTTGAGATCACCGACGTGCGCCCCTACTCCCTGCGTGGCCGCTTCATCCGCGGCGAGGATGAGATGAATCTGCGCATCGCCACCGCGCCGAGCGAAATCCTGGCTCGCCGTCCGGACAACGTCCCCGATGATCTCGGGGTGGCGGCCTTCAGACCCCATTAATTTCCTCCCCCCTCCCGAGGGCGGGGGGAACAACCGATACGAGGACATTTTGAGCCGACACATCTCGACCCTGAACCTGCACCTGGAACCCGCCGACAACCTGCGTCTCGCCAGCCTGTGCGGCCCCTTTGACGACAACCTCAAGCAGCTGGAGCGCCGTCTCGGCATCGAGATCAGCTACCGTGACAACCACTTTCAGGTGCTCGGCAAGCAGGCCCAGATAGATGCGGCGGCCGTCATCCTCAAGCACCTCTATGTGGAGACCCAGCCGCTCAGGGGCGGCAAGGTGAATGACATCACCCCCGAGATGGTGCACCTGACGGTGCAGGAATCCCGGGTGTTGGAGCAGGACGACGAGGCGCCGAGCCAGCCCTATGGCAAGGAGGTGACTGTCAAGACCAAGCGCGGCCTCATCAAGCCCCGCAGCCCGAACCAGGCCCAGTACATCGCCAACATAGTGCGCCACGACATCAGCTTCGGCATTGGCCCGGCCGGTACCGGCAAGACCTATCTGGCGGTGGCCGCCGCCGTGGATGCACTGGAGCGCCAGGAGATCCGCCGTATCCTGCTGACCCGCCCTGCGGTGGAAGCCGGTGAGAAACTCGGCTTCCTGCCCGGGGATCTCTCCCAGAAGGTGGATCCCTACCTGCGCCCCCTCTATGACGCCCTGTTCGAGATGCTGGGCTTCGAGCGCGTCGAGAAGCTGATGGAGCGCAACATCATCGAGGTGGCACCGCTCGCCTATATGCGCGGCCGCACCCTCAATGACGCCTTCATCATCCTGGACGAGGCCCAGAACACCACCACGGAACAGATGAAGATGTTCCTGACCCGTATCGGCTTCAACTCCAAGGCGGTGGTCACCGGCGACATCACCCAGGTGGATCTGCCGCGCAGTACCAAATCCGGCCTGCGCCACGCGCTGGAAGTGCTGCAGGGGGTCGATGGCCTGTCGTTCAACTTCTTCGAATCCAAGGACGTGGTGCGCCACCCCGTCGTCGCCCGCATCGTGCAGGCCTACGAGGCGTTCGATGCCCAGCAGGCGGCCGACAAGAGCCTCCCCAACACCCGCAACGAGAACACCAGCAAAGAGAGTGCCCAATGAGCGTGACCCTGGATCTGCAGCTGGCCTGCGCCAGCACCGACAGCCTGCCGACCGAAGCCCAGCTGCAAGGCTGGCTCGATGGCACCATTCTGGGTTTCCAGGACGAGGCCGAGGTGACGGTCCGGCTGGTGGACGAGGCGGAGAGCCGCGAGCTCAACAACACCTATCGCGGCAAGGACAAGCCCACCAACGTGCTCTCCTTCCCGTTCGAAGCCCCCCCCGGCATGGAACTTCCCCTGCTCGGGGATCTGGTGATCTGCCGTCAGGTGGTCGAGGCCGAGGCGGTCGAACAGGGCAAGCCCCTCATGGCCCACTGGGCTCACATGGTTGTGCACGGCAGTCTGCATCTGCTAGGTTATGACCATATCGAGGACGAGGAGGCCGAGGAGATGGAGCAGCTCGAGCGCGACATCATGCAGGAACTCGGCTTTGCGGATCCCTACCTCGACGACGACGTAGAAGAGTGACAGGCCGGTAAGGGGGTCACCGTCTTGAAACAGACAGCCGCCATCCTTATATCGGCAAGACAACATCCCGAATGTTCACACGAGTAACCAAGAGAGAAAATGACCGACGATCACCCTAGTACCGGCTCGCCGAAGAAAACCTGGCTCGACAAGCTCAGCCAACTCTTCCAGGGCGAGCCAAAAGACCGCAATGATCTGGTAGAAGTCATCGCCGATGCGGAAGAACGTGACCTCATCGATCAGGACACCAAGGACATGATCGAAGGCGTGCTCGAAATTGCCGAGCTGCGCGTGCGTGACATCATGATCCCCCGCTCCCAGATGGTGACCATCGAGAAGTCCCAGCCTGTGGACGACTTCCTGCCCGTCATCATCGAATCCGGCCACTCCCGCTTCCCGGTGATCAACGAAGACAAGGATCATGTGGAGGGCATCTTGCTCGCCAAGGATCTGCTGCCGTTCGGCTTTGGCGGCCATCACGCCAGCGAGCCGCTGCAGCTCGAGAAGATCCTGCGCCCCACTGTGATCGTGCCGGAGAGCAAGCGGGTCGATCGCCTGCTCAAGGAGTTCCGCGAAGAGCGCTACCACATGGCCATCGTAGTGGACGAGTTCGGCGGCGTCTCGGGTCTGGTGACCATCGAAGACATACTGGAACTGATCGTGGGCGAGATTGACGACGAGTTTGACGACATCGAGGATGAGCCGGAAGAGATCCGCCGCATCAGCAAGCGGGTCTTCTCCGTCAGCGCTCTGACCGAGATCGAGGATTTCAACGACTTCTTCGGCACCCAGTTCAGCGATGAAGAGGTGGATACCGTGGGCGGCCTGGTGATGCACGCCTTCAGCCACCTGCCCAAGAAGGGCGAGGAGATTGAGCTGGACGGCTACCTGTTCAAGGTGATGCATGCGGACCGTCGTCGCCTGCAGCAGCTGCAGGTGAAGATCCCGGAGAATCACGCAGCGGCCCAGCCGGAGTCCTGATCCCGCCCTCCCCGCACCGTCAATCAACGCCCCTGATTTCAGGGGCGTTTGTCATTCAGCCGCCCCTGCGCCTTCCCATTCCCCTGCTGCGCCCCCCTTCGACATCCGGCTGGCCGGGAGGCTCGCCGTTGGCGCGGTTTGCGGTTAAGATGTCGGCCATTCCACATTCATTCAGCCCAATTCGAGCCCCGATCCCCCGTGAAATCGAAACTTCTGACAAGCCTGTTCGCCCTGGCCTCTGGCGCCATCGCCGTGCTGGCCTTCTCCCCTTTCGGCTACTGGCCTCTGGTGATCCTCTCCCTGCTCGGCCTCTATGCCCTGCTGGACAAGGCCAACCCCAGGCAGGCGGCATGGCGCGGCTTCGGCTATGCCATGGGACTGTTCTTGCCGGGACAATGGTGGATCCATGTCAGCATGACGGAGTTTGGCGGCATCCCGCTGCCCGCTGCCTTCGTGCTGCTGGCAGGCCTCTGCGCCTATCTGTCGCTCTATCCGACCCTGGCCTGCTGGGTCTTCGCCCGCTTCTTTGGCGGTCGCCACTGGAGCCGCTGGCTGCTCTCCTTCCCGGCGCTCTGGCTGATGGCCGACTGGCTGCGGGGCGCCGTCATGACCGGCTATCCCTGGCTCTGGTTTGGCTACACCCAGATTGACGGCCCCCTCAAGGGCTTCGCCCCCATCCTCGGGGTACAGGGCATCACCCTCGCCCTGCTGCTCACCACCTCCTCCCTCTGGCTCACCTGGCAAAGCCGCAAACCGGCCTGGCTGCTGCTGCCGGTCGTGCTGGTCGGCGCCGCCCAGGGGCTGATGCACCTCAACTGGGTGACCCGGGGCGAACCGGTCAAGGTGGCCCTGGTGCAGGGCAATATCGCCCAGTCCCTCAAATGGGATCCGGAAGCCCTGATCCCCACGGTGCGCACCTATCAGGATCTCAGCCGCGAGAATCAGGACGCCGACATCATCGTCTGGCCGGAATCGGCGATCCCGGCCATCGAGAAGGAGATGGGCACCTATCTGGAGAGCCTGGACAAGGCGATGAAGGTGAATGACACCGGCCTGCTGGCGGGGATCATTCATTACGATCTGAAGCAGCAGCGCTTCTTCAATACGGTGCTCGGCATGGGGGTGCAGGATCTGGACGGCAAGGAGTCCTATCACTATGAGCACAAGAATCGCTACTACAAGTACCACCTGCTGCCCATCGGCGAGTTCGTGCCCTTTGAAGATCTGCTGCGTCCCATCGCCCCCTTCTTCAACCTGCCCATGTCCTCCTTCAGCCGGGGTGACGAAGTGCAGCCGAACCTGATCGCCAAGGGGCTCAAGTTTGCCGCCGCCATCTGCTACGAAATCATCTTCCCGGACGAGGTGCGCCGCAACGTGCAGCCGGATACCGACTTCCTGCTGACCGTCTCCAACGACGCCTGGTTCGGCACCAGCATCGGCCCCTGGCAGCACATGGAGATAGCCCGGATGCGCGCCCTCGAGCTGGCTCGCCCGCTGCTGCGCGACACCAACACCGGCATCACCATAGTCACCGAGATAGACGGCAGCATCATCGCCCAGCTCCCCCAGTTCGAGGCAGGGGTGCTGCGCGCAGAAGTGCGTCCCGCCCACGGCCAGACCCCCTACCTGCGCTTTGGCAGCTGGCCCATGTACACGCTGGCCGCCCTGCTGCTCGGCCTGGCGCTGGTATTGCGCCCCCGCGCCCACCCCTGGGCGCGCAAGCTCTGAGCATGTTAAGAACATAAAAAAGAGGCGCCCTTGGGCGCCTCTTTTTTATAACCTCATCACCCTATGTCAAGGTGAGAGCGGCTCCCGGTGATACTCGTCGGCGCCGCACTCCGGGCAGGTACCGAGCTGCTGCGGGTGCAGCACAGTCTGGCGCCACTCGCAGTGATCGCACACCAGCACCCCCAGCCCCACCCAGTCGCCCGCCCGATAGACCCCCTTGTGTTCCAGCTCGTCCGCCAGCTCACTCCACTCCACCTGGGCACGGTCGGTCACGTCCGCCAGCCAGGACCACACTGTATCCTTCAATGCCAGCATAAAGGCGGACTCGGGCACCTCGGCGCGGCTCTCGTCATAGTTGCCGAGATCCCGCTTCACATATTCTGCGATCAGCGCCAGCTCGTCCTGGGTCAGATCGCCGGCCGCCTCCAGATAGGCCTGTACCTTGGCGATCATCCGGTTGAGGCGCTCTCCCTGAAACTCTTCCGTCTCTTCCCACTGCTTCTTGAGCTGGGCGATGAAGGCTTCATACCCTTGTCGACGTTTGTCCATGGCCATTACTCCTCTGCTGAACCCTGATCGTGCCCGGCCTGAGCCAGAGACTGAGCCGTGCTGGCGGTGGTTGCCGCCCTCTGTCACCCTTGCTGCTCCGCGAAACCTCGATGCTGCCCGGGTCGGGCCAGAGACTGGGCGGATGCTGGCGGTTGTTGCCGCCGCAGGATATGGGTATTCTATCGGGATTTCCCAGCCGTTTTATCTATTCATTTCACAGATCCGGATGTCACCAATGCAAGAGCAATACGTTCCCCAATCCATAGAACCAGCAGTGCAAAAGCACTGGGATGCCAAGAAAACCTTCAAGGCCGTGGAGAAAGTAGACAAGGAAAAGTTCTACTGCCTCTCCATGTTCCCTTATCCGTCTGGTCGTCTACACATGGGGCACGTGCGTAACTACACCATAGGTGATGTGATCTCCCGTTATCAACGGCTCAACGGCAAGAATGTGCTGCAACCGATCGGCTGGGACGCCTTCGGTCTGCCGGCGGAAAACGCCGCCATCAAGAACGCCACTGCGCCGGCACCCTGGACCTACGAAAACATCGAATACATGAAGAACCAGCTGAAGATGCTGGGTCTGGGCTATGACTGGGACAGAGAGCTTGCCACCTGCAAGCCGGACTACTATCGCTGGGAGCAGTGGTTCTTCACCAAGCTCTACGAGAAGGGTCTGGTCTACAAGAAGACCTCCTCCGTCAACTGGTGTCCGAACGACATGACGGTGCTGGCCAACGAGCAGGTGATCGACAACTGCTGCTGGCGCTGCGACACCCCGGTGGAGCAGAAAGAGATCCCCCAGTGGTTCATCAAGATCACTGACTACGCCGAAGAGCTGTTGAACGACATCGACAACCTGGAAGGCTGGCCGGAGATGGTCAAGACCATGCAGCGCAACTGGATTGGTCGCTCCGAAGGGGTCAACATCAGCTTCAATATCGAGGGTCAGGACGAGCAGCTGGAGGTCTACACCACCCGCCCGGACACCTTCATGGGCGTGACCTATGTGGGCATAGCCGCGGGTCACCCGCTGGCCACCCAGGCTGCCGCGACCAATCCCGAGCTGGCCGCCTTCATCGAGGAGTGCAAGCACACCAAGGTCGCCGAGGCTGACATGGCGACCATGGAGAAGAAGGGCATGGCCACCGGCCTCTATGCCATTCACCCGCTGGATGGCCGCAAGGTGCCGGTCTGGGTCGCCAACTTCGTGCTGATGAACTACGGTACCGGCGCCGTGATGGCGGTACCGGGCCACGACCAGCGCGACTTCGAATTCGCCACCAAATATGGCCTCGACATCAAGGCGGTCATCAAGCCGGCCGATGGCGAGGTGGACGTGAGCGCCGCCGCCTACACCGAGAAGGGCGTACTGTTCAACTCCGGCGAGTTCGACGGTCTCGACTTCCAGGGCGCGTTTGATGCCATCGCCAACAAGCTGGAAGCCCTCGGCCACGGCAAGCGCACCGTCAATTTCCGTCTGCGTGACTGGGGCGTCTCCCGTCAACGTTACTGGGGTGCCCCCATCCCGATGCTGACTCTGGCTGACGGCACAGTCGTGCCGACGCCGGAAGATCAACTGCCTGTGCTGCTGCCCGAAGACGTGGTGATGGATGGCATCCAGAGCCCGATCAAGGCCGACCCCGAGTGGGCCAAGACCACTTACAACGGTCAGGAAGCGTTCCGCGAGACCGATACCTTCGACACCTTTATGGAGTCTTCCTGGTACTACGCCCGCTACTGCTCCCCGGACTACGACAAGGGCATGCTGGACCCGGCTGCTGCCAACCACTGGCTGCCGGTGGATCAGTACATCGGCGGTATCGAGCACGCCTGTATGCACCTGCTCTACGCCCGCTTCTTCCACAAGCTGCTGCGTGACGCTGGCCTGGTCAACAGCGACGAGCCGTTCAAGCGCCTGCTCTGCCAGGGCATGGTGCTGGCCGACGCCTTCTACTACAAGGACGAGAAAGGCGGCAATGTCTGGGTCAGCCCGACCGAGGTCAAGGTGGAGCGTGACGACAAGGGCCGTATCACCAAGGCCGTGGACAATGAAGGCCGTGAAGTCATCCACTCCGGCATGACCAAGATGTCCAAGTCCAAGAACAACGGCATAGACCCGCAGCTGATGGTAGAGCGTTACGGCGCCGATACCGTCCGCCTGTTCATGATGTTCGCCTCCCCGGCCGACATGACCCTGGAGTGGTCCGACTCCGGCGTAGAGGGCGCCCAGCGCTTCTTGCGTCGCCTGTGGCGCACCACCTTCGAGCATGTCTCCGGTGGGGCCGTTGCCGCGCTGGATCTGGCTGCCCTCACCAACGAGCAGAAAGCGGTACGCCGTGAACTGCACAAAACCATCGCCAAGGTGAGCGATGACGTGGGTCGCCGTCAGACCTTCAACACCGCCATCGCCGCCATCATGGAGCTGATGAACAACCTGGCCAAGCTGGGCTCTGACGAGCAGGACCGCGCCCTGATGCAGGAAGCGCTGGAAGCCGTCGTCGTCATGCTCTACCCCATCACCCCGCACATCGGTTTCGAGCTGTGGAAGATGCTGGGCAAGGAAGGGGACATAGACGTGACCGGCTGGCCGGTGGCCGATGAAGCCGCCATGGTCGAGACCGAGAAACTGGTGGTGGTGCAGATCAACGGCAAGATGCGCGGCAAGCTGACCGTCCCGGCCGAGATAAGCCAGGCCGACGTCGAGAAGCTGGCCATGGCCGATGCCTCGGTGCAGAAGTTCACCGAAGGCCTGACAGTGCGCAAGGTCGTCTATGTACCGGGCAAGCTGCTCAACATAGTCGCAAACTGATGATGACCAGCACTCCCGGCCTCCTCCCCCTGTCGGGGGAAGAGGGCTGCGGGGGTCTGAATCCATATGTGACGGCGGGCAAGCGCCCGCCGTTCTTCACTTGATGCAAAGAGGAATTCACATGGGCATGTCCCTCACTCGCTGGATTGCCATCATGCTGACGGGCCTGCTGCTGCAGGCCTGCGGTTTTCAGATGCGGGGAACCGCCATCCCCCCGGAGCTGATGACCATGAAGGTGGTCGGTGACAACAAGAGCGACTTCTATCGGCTGGTGACCACCCGCCTCAAGGCCTCCGGGGTGACCCTGGCAGACAAGGAGGGCATTCCGGTGCTGACCTTGTCCGGGGTGAGCAGCAGCAGCCAGGTCGCCTCCGTCGACTCCATCGGCCAGGACCGCGAGTACCTGCTGGGTTACAGCACCCAGTTCACCGTCTCCATGCCGGGCAAGCCGACCCAGGTCTTCCCCATCACCTTCAACCGCAGCTTCCTGAACAAGCCGGATGCGGCGCTGGCCTCCTCTCGCGAGCAGGAGCAGCTGGGCAAGGAGATGCAGGAGCAGGCTGCGAATCTGGTTATCCGCCAGCTGAGCCAGGTCAAGTTCTGATGCGCGTATCTTGATGAGAGTGTGTTGATGAGAGTCTATCCCGAGCAGTTCGCAGATCATCTCAAGGCAGGGCTCAAGCCCTGCTATCTCGTTTTTGGTGACGAGCCACTGCTCAAGCTCGAGGCCATCGACGCCGTGCGTCAGGTGGCCCGCAAGCAAGGTTTCGATGAACGCCACAGCTTCGTGGTGGAAGCCGGGCTGGACTGGAACCAGGTCTATGACGCCTGTCAGGCCATGAGTCTCTTCTCTGCCCGCCAGATCATCGAGCTGGAGCTGCCCGCCAAGGTCGACAAGGATCTCGCCGCCCGCATCACGGAGATCGGCAAACAGCTGCATCCCGACCTGCTGCTGGTGCTCTCGGGGGGGCGTCTCAACCAGACCCAGATGAAGGCAGCCTGGTTCGACAAGCTGAGCCAGAGCGGCACCTATGTGCCGGTCAATCACCCCGAGCCCCGTTTCTTCCCGCGCTGGATGAGCGCGAGATTTCAACGCTTCGGCCTCAAGGCGTTGCCGGATGCAGTCAACTTTATGTGTCACGCCTTTGAGGGCAACCTGCTGGCCGCGAGCCAGGAGATAGAGAAGTTGACCCTGCTCGGCCCGCCCCAGCCCATCAGCGTCGCCTATCTGCAAGAGACCATCATACGCCACGCCCACTTCACCCCATTCCAGCTCATCGACACCCTGCTGGAAGGAAAGGTGAACCGGGCTCAGCGTATCCTGCTGGCGCTGCGAGCCGAAGGCACCGAGCCCGGCATGCTGGCCTGGACCCTGTGCCGGGAGCTGGAGCAACTCACCGAGCTGGCCCTGGCCGCCCGCGCCGGTCAGCCGCTGGTGGAACACTTCAGCCGGTTGCGCATCTGGCAGAGCCGCCAGCAACTCATTCAGCAGGCCCTGACCCGGCTACCCGTTGGCAAGATACAGCAGCTGTGGCAGCTGATGGCCCGGCTCGATGACGCCCAGCGCCGCTTCGACACCGAGCAGGCCTGGCTGATGTTGCAGACCATCGCCCTGGGTTTTCGCGATGGCACGCCGCTGCCCCTGCTGGAGGTGGAACCATGCTGATCGCCCCGGTTAAACGCCGGGTGGGCTCCTTGGCACCCTTCCATGATCTGACTGGGAGAGTCTCATGCTGAAGGCCCCCATCGGCATCCTGGGCGGCACCTTCGACCCCATCCACATCGGTCATCTGAGGCCCGCCATCGAGGCACGCGACGCCCTGGGCCTGGCCGAGGTGCGCCTGCTCCCGAACCATATTCCGCCCCATCGCGCCAACCCGTTCTGCTCCAGCGAGCAGCGGCTCGCCATGGTCGCGCTGGCGGCGGCGGAGAACCCCGGCTTCGTAGTGGATGAGCGGGAGCTGCAACGGGACAAGCCGTCCTGGACCATAGACACCCTCATCGAGCTCAAGCAGGAGCTGCCGGATACCCCGGTTTGTTTCCTGATGGGCATGGACTCCCTGCTCGGCTTGCCAAGCTGGCATCGCTGGCAGGAGCTGCTCGATCATGCCCACCTGGTGGTGAGCAAGCGCCCGGGCTGGCAACCGGATTACCCGGGCAAGGTGGCCAGCCTGCTGGCCCGCCACCAGACCCGGGATGTGCAGGATCTGCATCGACACCGCCAGGGCCATGTCTGGATCGCCGACAACCTGCCCATCGAGCTGTCGGCCACCCGGTTGCGGGCTCTGCTGGCGGCGGGGCAAGATCCCAGGTACCTGCTGCCGGCCCCGGTTGCCGCCTACATCCGGCGGCACCGGCTCTATCAGCCATCACCAAGCCGGTGAGCGGCGCCACGCGGGCTTGTCAGCCGACCCCCTGAGGCGCAGCCGGTACAGGCTTGACTATTGTCCCGCCCAGTTGCGCACTATAGTGATCAACAGGGGTCTGCCTTGCCCACGGGCGGCAACCCCGGATCCATTCCCCTTTGCCAGACTGGGAAACGGGAATGACCATGATATAATCCGCCGCCCTCTGGCGCCGGAAGATAGGAGAAGACATTGCAAGGCCAAGAACTACTCGCCTTTATCGTCGACAAAATCGATGACATGAAAGGCCGCGACATCATCACCCTGGATGTCCGCGGCAAATCCAGCATCACGGACACCATGATCGTCTGCTCCGGCAACTCCAGTCGCCACGTCAGTGCCATCGCCCACAATCTCGCCAGCGAGGCCCGTCATGCCGGGCTCGACCTGCTGAGCGTGGAAGGGGAGCTCACCGGTGAGTGGGTGCTGGTGGACATGGGTTCCGTCATCGTCCACGTGATGCAGGATGAATTTCGCGACTTCTACCAACTGGAAAAGCTCTGGGGCGGCGCCCAAGTACAGGTGCAATAAGGGTGCAAGCGTAAAGAACGATGAAGATCCAGTTGATTGCAGTGGGCACCAAGATGCCTGCCTGGGTAGAGCATGGCTTCGAAGAGTACCGTCGCCGTTTCCCGAAAGACATGCCGTTCGAACTCGTCGAGATAGGCGCGGGCAAACGCGGCAAGAATGCCGACATTCCCCGCATCCTGCAAAAGGAGGGGGAAGCCATGCTGGCCGCCGCCGGCCGCTCGCGCATCGTCACCCTGGACATTCCCGGCAAGCCCTGGACCACGGAGCAACTCGCCGTGTCGCTGGAAGCCTGGAAGCTCGATGGCCGGGATGTGGCGCTGCTGGTGGGCGGGCCTGAAGGCTTGTCCCCCGAGTGCAAGGCCGCCGCCGAGCAGAGCTGGTCCCTGTCACCCCTGACCCTGCCCCATCCGCTGGTGCGGGTGCTGGTGGCCGAGAGCCTCTATCGCGCCTGGAGCATCACCACCAATCATCCGTATCACAGAGAGTGATCCATGCAGAGCCCACGCATTCCGCTCACCCGCCCTGCCCCCGGAGCCTGAGCATGCATACCACCTCTCTCACCCGCACGTCAGCCATAAGGTAACGGCATGCTGAAGAATCGCATCGAAATGCGCGATCACAGTGCCGAGGGACGTCTGTTCTTCCGGCGCACCCTGGTCGCCTACATCGGCATGGTCGTCCTCATGCTGGTGCTGCTGGGTAATCTCTATTACCTGCAAGTAGAGTCTTACGAAACCTATCAGACTCGCTCCAACGACAACCGGATCCGGGTCGTGCCGGTGGCACCGCCACGGGGCCTCATCTATGACGCGAACGGCGTACTGCTGGCGGAAAACCGTCCGGTCTACAGCCTGGAAATCGTGCCGGAAGAGACCGAGGATCTGGAGAAGACAGCCGACGAGCTGATCACCCTGCTGGCCCTGCCGGAGGGAACCAAGGAGCGGTTCCTGGCCGAGGTTAAGCGCCAGCGCCGCTTCAAACCGGTGCCCCTGTTCGAGAAGCTGACCGAGTATCAGGTCGCCCTCTTCTCGGTCAACCAGCACAACTACCCGGGCGCCAGCATAGAGGCCTATCTCAAGCGCTACTATCCGTTTGGCGATACCCTGACTCATGCGCTGGGCTATGTGGCCAAGATCAACACCCGTGACGTGGAGCGCCTCGACAAGGAGGACAAGCTCGCCAACTATGCCGCCACCAAGGACATAGGCAAGCAGGGGGTGGAGAAGTTCTACGAGGATCAGCTGCACGGCGTGGCGGGCTACCAGGAGGTCGAGGTCAACAACCGCGGCCGGGTGGTGCGCACCCTCAAGTTCCAGCCGCCGGAGCCCGGCAAGGACATCTACCTCAACATCGACATCCGCCTGCAGCTTAAAGCACAGGAGCTGCTGGCCGGTCGTCGGGGCGCCATCGTCATGATGGATCCCAATACCGGCGCCATCCTGGCCATGGAGTCGAGCCCGAGCTACGACCCCAACCTGTTCGTGACCGGCATCTCCAGCACCAACTACTCGGCGCTGCTCAACGATCCGGCCCGCCCGCTGGTGAACCGCACCACCCAGGGCATCTATGCCCCCGCCTCCACCGTCAAGCCCATGATGGCGGTGATGGGGCTGAACGAGGGGGCCATCACCCCCAACTATCGCTACTTCGGTGGCCCCAGCTTCTCCATCCCGGGCACCACCAAGAAGTTTCGTGACTGGCGCCGCTGGGGTCATGGCTGGCTCGACGTCTATCGCGCCATCGAGGTATCGGCGGACACCTACTTCTACGATCTCGCCTACCGGGTCGGCATCGACAAGATCCACAGCTACATGACCAAGTTCGGTTTCGGTCAGTACAGTGGCGTCGACCTCTATGAAGAGACCAAGGGGGTCATGCCGTCCCGCGACTGGAAGATGGCACGCTGGCGCCAGCCCTGGTATCAGGGGGACACCATCTCCATCGGTATCGGCCAGGGCTACTGGAGCTCCACGCCCATCCAGCTCGCCAAGGCGATCAGCATCCTGACCCAGAACGGTCACGACGTGACGCCGCACCTGCTCAAGAGCACTGCCTCGGCGGATGGCGTGGTCAATGCCCCCATCAACCCGAACGTGGCCATCGCCGCCAAGAGCGACACCTACTGGCAGGTGGCCAAGGACGGCATGTGGCGCGTCATCAACGGTCACGAGGGCACCGGCCGCCGCGCCTTTGCCAATACCCCCTACAAGGCGGCGGGCAAATCCGGTACCGCACAGGTGGTGGGCCTGAAAGAGAACCAGGTCTACAACGCGGCTACCACCAAGGTGGAGCACCGCGACAACGCCCTGTTCGTCGCCTTCGCGCCGTTCGAGGCCCCCAAGGCCGTGGTCGCCCTGGTGCTGGAAAACGCCGGTGGCGGCAGTGCCATGGGGGCGCCGGTCGCCCGCCACATGCTGGATGCCTACCTGCTGCCGCCGGAGCCACAGCTGCCCCCGGCGCCCGACAAGCCGTCCACCCCCAGCCCGGATCAGAGCGAGGCCGTTCCCAATGAGTAACTCCGCACGCCTGCAAGGCATCTTGCCTCCCCAGGCCATCCATGCAGCACGAGGGCTTCTCCCATCATGAGTAACTCCGCCCGCCAACAGAGCCTCTGGTACCGACTGCACATCGACCTGCCGTTGCTGCTCGGCCTGCTGGCGCTGATGACCCTCTCCATGGTGGTGCTCTACTCCGCCTCCGGTCAGGATATGGACTCCATCGTGCGCCAACTGGTGCGCGGCGGCCTCGCCTTCGGCCTGATGATAGGCCTGGCCCAGCTGCCCCCCTCCCTCTATGCGCGCTGGTCCGTGCCCCTGTTCACCCTGGTGGTGCTGCTGCTCATCGCGGTGGACGTATTCGGTCACATCGGCAAAGGGGCCCAACGCTGGCTGGATCTCGGCTTCATGAAGTTCCAGCCCTCCGAGGTGATGAAGCTCTCCATGCCCATCATGGTGGCCGCCTGGCTCAGCCGGCACTCCCTGCCCCCCAAGTTCAGCCATGTGCTGATCGCGCTGGTGATGGTGCTGCTGCCTACCCTGCTGATCGCGGCCCAGCCCGACCTCGGCACCTCCATCCTGGTGGCGGCCTCCGGTTTCTTCGTGATCTTCCTGGCGGGGATCAGCTGGTGGCTCATTGGTCTGGCTGTGCTGCTCATCGCCGCCTTTATGCCGGTGCTCTGGTTCTTCCTGATGCACGACTACCAGCGCCAGCGGGTACTGATGCTGCTGGACCCGGAGAAAGATCCCCTCGGGCGCGGCTACCACATCATCCAGTCCAAGATAGCCATCGGCTCAGGCGGCGTGTTCGGCAAGGGGTGGCTGCAGGGCACCCAATCCCAGCTGGAATTTTTACCGGAGCGCCACACCGACTTCATCTTCGCGGTGTTCAGCGAGGAGTTCGGCCTGGTGGGCGTGGCCCTGCTGCTGGTGATCTACCTCTACATCATCAGCCGCTGCCTCTTCATCTCCATGCAGGCCCAGAACAGCTTCGAGCGCCTGCTCGGCGGCGCCCTGACCCTCACCTTCTTCGTCTATGTGTTCGTCAACATGGGCATGGTGAGCGGCATCCTTCCTGTGGTGGGGGTCCCCCTGCCGCTGGTGAGCTATGGCGGCACCTCCATGGTGACCCTGATGGCGGGCTTCGGCATCCTGATGTCCATCCAGACCCACAGAAGGCTGCTGGCCTGATGAGTCTGGGGTGGCGGGGGCTGGCCTGCTGGTTGCTGACGGCCGTGTCACTGACGGCCGGTGCGGCCCCCGAGCCACCGCAGCTGGAGCGGCTCGCCCTGCAGCACTCGGTGCCGCTTGCCGAGTTGCAGGCAGCCACCGCAAAGGCCCAACTGCGCCAGGAAGTGCTCGACACCATAACCCGCCCCTGGGAGGCCAAGCCCTGGCATCGCTACCGGCCGCTATTCGTCACCCCGGAGCGGATCAGGAACGGGGTCGGCTTCTGGCAACGCCACGCCGCCACCCTGACCAGGGCCGAGCAGCACTACCGGGTGCCCGCTTCCCTCATCGTCGCCATCATCGGCATCGAGACCTTCTACGGTCGCCAGATGGGTCGCCATTCCGTGCTCGACAGCCTCTACACCCTGGGGTTCCACTACCCCGCGCGCGAGGAGTTCTTCGCCAAGGAGTTCGCCCAGCTGGTGCTGCTTGCCCGGGAGGAGAAGTGGCCACTCACCCGCCTGAAGGGCTCCTACGCGGGCGCCATGGGCATGGGGCAGTTCATGCCCTCCAGTTACCGTCACTACGCCGTCGATTTTGACGGGGATGGCAAACGGGATCTGTTTGCCAACCCGGCAGATGCCATCGGCAGCGTGGCCAACTACTTCGCCGAGCACCGCTGGCGCTGGGGGGAATCCGTCGTGGAGCCCGCCTTGATTGGATTGGCGCCTGTGGGTACCCTGCTGAGGCCAGAGCCCGAGCTCAAGCAGCAGTGGGCCGAGCTGGCCGCCGCCGGGATCGAGCTCGCCACCCCGCTGGCACCGGACACGCCGGTCAAACTGCTGGCATTGGAACAGGCAGACGGGCCCGAATACTGGGTCGCGCGCCACAATTTTTATGTGATCACCCGCTATAACCGCAGCCCCCTCTATGCGATGGCGGTGCATCAACTCAGTCAAGCCATCCAGGACGCTTATGCATTACAGCCACAGACTTCTCCCCCTCAGCCTGACCTTGTTGCTGGCCGCCTGTAGCAGCCAGCCGGAGCCACAGCAGCTACCGCCCGAACCCGCCCCGCAGGAAAAACCCCAGGTGATCGAGATCCCGCAGGCCACCGGCGCCATCCCGCGCCCAGAGCCCCTGAGCGAGAGCGGCAACCGTGACTACTGGATCGGCAAGCAGAAATTCGAGGTGTGGCGCGACATCAAGCACTACAGCGAGGAGGGCACCGCCAGCTGGCTGTCCCAGGATCTCGATGGCAACAAGACCGCCAACGGCGACGTGCAGGACAGCACCCTGTTCAGCGCCGCCCACCGCAACCTGCCACTGCCGAGCTATGTGCGGGTCACCAACCTGGACAACGGGCTGGAGACCATAGTGCGAGTCAACGATCGCGGTCCCTTCGGCAGCGAACGCCTGATCGATCTCTCCCAGGCTGCAGCCACACAGCTGGAGATGGTCGATGGCGGCGAGGCCCGGGTGCGGCTGGAACTCATAACCGATCAGCCGGATCAGATGGTCGAGATGGTGCCCATGACGCCGATGCAACCCATGCAACCGGCAGCCCAGGAGGCCGCCTTCCTGGGTGAAGCCCAGCCAGCGGCTGCGGCCGCCACGGCGACCACCACCCTCTCCACACCCAAGGCCGCAACCGGCCAGGGCAAGATGATCCAGGTGCTGGCCAGCGGCTCCCAGCCCAGAGCCGAGGCCATGGGCAAGGTGATGACCCAGCGCTATGGCGTGCCCTACCAGGTGGTGGCCCACGGCGCCATTTTCCGGGTCTTGCTGGGACCGGTCGCCGCCGATCAGCAGGCAAGCCTGCTGGAGCAGATCCGGCAGGGGGGGCTGGAACAGGCTTTCATCGTTCCCTGATGACAGGGTCGACAGAGTGAACCGTCACTTTCCCTCGGCGTCACGTCGTTTCCCGGCGTGACGTCGACAATCGATGGATAAAAAACCAGACCAGATGGCACGCCGGACTATGACCGACCGGCACATCTGGTATAGTGGAGCCCGCTTTTTTTCAACTTGGGTAATCCCCATCCAGGCACCAGGAATTTCAAGATGTCCAAATTTGCCCGTTCCGTTATTCTGGCCTCCCTGCTAAGCGCGACCGCCCAGGCCAACCAGCCGGTACCGACGCCGGATTCGGCTCTGCCGACTGCCCAGCCGGTCCCCACCCTGAACAGCGCCCCCATGGTGGTGCCTGCCGCGCCGGAGATCTCCGCCAAGGCCCATATTCTGATCGACTACTACTCCGGTCAGGTGCTCGCCGAGCAGAACGCCGAAGAGCGTCTGCCCCCCGCCAGCCTGACCAAGATGATGACCTCCTACATCATCGGCCAGGAGCTGCTGAAGGGGAACATCAAGCGCACCGACATGGTGACCATCAGCCAGAACGCCTGGTCCAAGAACTACTCCGACTCCTCCAAGATGTTCATCGAGGTGGGCAAGCAGGTCTCGGTCGATGATCTCAACAAGGGCATCATCATCCAGTCCGGCAACGACGCCTGCGTCGCCATGGCCGAACACCTGGCGGGCAGCACCGACTCCTTCGCCAGCCTGATGAACTCCTGGGCCGCCAAGCTCGGCATGAACGACAGTCACTTCATGAACCCCCACGGTCTGGATGCGGAGGGTCACTACAGTACCGCCCATGACATGGCCCGTCTGGGTCAGGCGCTGATCCGCGACCTGCCGGAGGAGTACAAGATCTACTCCCAGAAGTCGTTCGTGTTCAACGGCATCACCCAGCACAACCGCAACCGCCTGCTGTGGGATCAGTCCCTGCAAGTGGATGGCATCAAGACCGGCCACGTAAGCCAGGTCGGCTACAACCTGGTCTCCTCCGCCACCAACAACGAAGGCATGCGCCTGATCGCCGTGGTGCTGGGCGCCAGCAGCGAAGGTTCCCGCGCCGCCGAGAGCAAGAAGCTGCTCACCTACGGCTTCCGCTTCTTCCAGAGCCTGACCCCCTACAAGGCGGGTACCGAGCTGGTCACCCAGAAGATCTGGATGGGCGACAAGTCCGAGGTGAAGCTGGGCGTCGATCAGGATGTCTCCGTGCTGGTCACCCGTGGTCAGGGCAACAACCTGAAGGCGGACTTCCAGCTCGAGAGCGAACTGAAGGCACCGCTGGCCAAGGGTCAACGTGTCGGTACCGTGTTCCTCAAGCAGGGTGACAAGGAGATCAAGCAGGTTCCGCTGGTCGCCCTGGAAGAGGTGCAGGAAGGTGGCCTGATGAGCCGTCTGTGGGATTACCTGGTGATGCTGGTTTCCAGCTGGTTCAAATAAGCAAGGCCTATTATCATCACCAAACAGCGGCGCCAACAGGCGCCGCTGCTGTCTTTACCGTGCAATTGCAGTGAATAACCCTGCAATCTGCAGGTTCCGCCGACGCTCCATTTGTGGTAAAAAGCAGCATTCCCACGTCTTGTCGACCTGGCGGGCCTTGATCCCGTGCCGGGCAATGCCCATATAACGTGGAACCGTGCCCACGGTTGACGCGACTGGCGGCCCGAGCCCCTCGGCCAAACAAGATGCAAGATGACGTCGTTTGATGACGACACTAAAGGTGAGTGAGATGAATACCAAGTTTGATGAACTGCTGGAGTTCCCCTGCAAGTTCCCGTTCAAGGTGCTTGGCGTGGCCGATCCCGCCCTGCCGGATCAAGTGGTTGAAGTGTTGCAGCAACACGCCCCAGGCACTTATAGCCCGACCGTTCAGCCCAGCACCAAGGGCAACTATCACTCGGTACGAGTGACGGTCACCGCCCAGAGCAAGGAGCACATCGAAGCCATGTACACCGCACTCGGCAAGATCGAGCTGGTTCGCTACGTCCTGTGAGTCGCCTCTCTCGCCCCGCCATCGGGGCGAGCGATTATTTGCCATTCTGTTTTGCCGACGCAAGCGCCGTCAGTGAGGAAAGATGTCATCACAGATCCCCGCCCAGCCACGGCTGTTAGTCAGACAGTTGGGCCGTCGCCCCTACCAGCCGGTGTGGGACGCCATGAAGGCCTTCACCGACAACCGCACCAGCGACACCCCGGACGAGTTCTGGGTGGTGGAGCACGACCCCGTCTACACCCAGGGCCAGGCTGGCAAGGCCGAGCATCTGCTCGCCCCCGGTGACATTCCGGTGGTGCAGAGCGATCGCGGCGGCCAGGTGACCTATCACGGTCCCGGCCAGCTGGTGCTCTACGTGCTGGTGGACGTGCGCCGCAGCAAGCTCTCTGTGCGCGAACTGGTGACCTGCCTGGAAACCGCCATCATCAATACCCTGGCGAAGAGCGGTATTGAGGCCTATGCCAAGGCCGATGCCCCCGGCGTCTACGTGAAGAACGATCTGGGCATGGAGGCCAAACTCGCCTCCCTGGGCCTGCGCATCCGCAAGGGCTGCTCCTTCCACGGGCTGGCGCTGAACGTCAACATGGACATGACCCCCTTCCTGCGCATCAATCCGTGTGGCTATGCGGGCATGGCCATGACCCAGACCAGCGCCCTGGGCGGCCCGCAGAGCGTGGCCGAGGCGCAATCCATCCTGGTGATGGAGCTGGCCAGCCTGATTGGCTATGAGACGATCACGAATACCGAAGAGGCAGCATGAACAAGCCCATGCTGCGTGGTCATGAGGGCCCCGACAGGACCCTGGTGGCTATCAATCAGACAATAACAAACACCGAGAGTGAATCATGAGCAAACCCGTTCGTATGGAGCCGGGCGTCAAGCTGCGCGATGGCGACAAGATGGCCCTGATCCCGGTGAAATTCATGCCGGATCCCAACGAGGAAGTGCTGCGCAAGCCGGACTGGATGCGGATCAAGCTGCCGCCGTCGAGCCAGAAGATCGAGCATATCAAGAGCACCCTGCGCAAGAACAAGCTGCACTCGGTATGTGAAGAGGCCTCCTGCCCCAACCTGGCGGAGTGCTTCAACCACGGCACCGCCACCTTCATGATCATGGGCGCCATCTGCACCCGCCGCTGCCCCTTCTGCGATGTGGCCCACGGCCGCCCGCTGGCGCTGGATCCCGAGGAGCCGAAGAAGCTGGCACTCACCATCAAGGAGATGGGGCTGAAATACGTGGTCATCACCTCGGTGGACCGCGACGATCTGCGTGACGGCGGTGCCCAGCACTTCGCCGACTGCATCAAGCAGATCCGCGAGCACAGCCCCCAGACCCGCATCGAGATCCTGACCCCGGACTTCCGCGGCCGCATGGAGCAGGCGCTGGAGGTGTTCCGCGAGACGCCGCCGGATGTGTTCAACCACAACCTAGAAACCGCCCCGCGCATGTACCGGGTTGCCCGCCCGGGTGCCGACTACAAGTGGTCTTTGGAGCTGCTGCGCCGCATCAAGGAGATGCACCCCCATGTGCCGACCAAGTCCGGTGTCATGATGGGCCTTGGCGAGACCAACGAGGAGATCGTCCAGGTGCTCAAGGACCTGCGCGAGCACGGCGTCAACATGCTGACCCTGGGTCAGTATCTGCAGCCGAGCCGTCACCACCTACCGGTGAAGCGCTACGTGCCGCCCGCAGAGTTCGACGAGCTGAAGGACGTCGCCATGGATCTCGGCTTCAGCCACGCCGCCTGCGGCCCCTTCGTGCGCTCCTCCTACCATGCGGATCTGCAAGCCAAGGGCGAAGAGGTCAAATGATCTCGCCCGAAAGAGGGGTCAAATAACCTCTCCTGCTAAAAGAAGAGCGCCCAAGGGCGCTCTTCTTGTTGAACATGTCGGACTCGACACGCCCGGCCAACCCCATGGCTAATTCCCGGCGCCGGGGTTAAGGTGGCGACTCCCTTTCCTTGAGTGACACTCAGATGCCAACCCCTATCGTTCGTCTGATCCCCATGGATGAGGCGGCTTTCCCCGCCTATCGCGACTACTTCATCGACGACTACGCCCAGGATCTCGCCAGCAATCACGGGCTGACCCTGGCCGATGCCCGCCATCAAGCCGAGGCTTCCTTGCTGCAACACCTGCCCCAAGGGGCCGCCACACCGGGCCAGAGCCTGCTCTGCATCCTCCCTGTAAGTGACACTGTGAGTGGCAATACGGGGAATGAAGTCGCGCCGACGGCGGCCATCGCCGGCTATCTCTGGCACTGTGTCGACAGCGCCGCCCACACCACCTTTATCTATGACTTCTACACATTCCCGGCCCATCGTGGCCTGGGATATGGCAAGGCCGCCATGGCGGTGCTGGAGGCCGAGTTGAAGTGCCTTGGCGTCAGTCAGATCAAGCTGAGGGTCGCCCATGACAACCCCAGAGCCAGGGCGCTCTACGAAGAGATCGGCTTTCATATCACGGGCTACAACATGGCCAAGATGCTGGGTTGATGGCTCTCGTCATCAACCCTCTTTCCTCATGCCATGGTGAGCCAGCGCTCACAGCGAGATCCCGGAAAACGACATGAAGCCCAGCGACATCAGCCCCGCCACTATGAAGGTGATGCCGATGCCCCTCAATCCCTCTGGCACGTCCGAGTACTTCATCTTCTGGCGCAGGCCGGCGATGGCGACGATGGCCAGCAGCCAGCCAAGCCCCGACCCCGCCCCATAGACCACGGATTCGATGAAGTCGTAGTCCCGCTGGGCCATAAACATCACGCCGCCGAAAATGGCGCAATGCACCGTCAGCAGCGGCAGGTAGATCCCCAGGGCCTGATGGAGCGCCGGGAAATGCTTGTCCAGCACCATCTCCATCACCTGCACCAGGGCCGCCAGTACGCCTATGTAGATGATGAAATCGAGAAAGCTCAGGTCAAATTCCCCGAGGAAGGTGCTGTCAGGGCGCAGTATATGGCGGTAGATCAGGTTGTTGAGGGGAATGGCGATCACCATGACCACCAGCACCGTCATACCAAGGCCGAAGGCGGTGTTGATGTTCTTCGACACCGCGAGGAAGGTACACATGCCGAGAAAGAAGGCCAGGGCCAGGTTTTCCACAAAGATCGACTGAATAAACAAATTGACGTAATAGTCCATGAATCCGGCTCACCACTTGATTGTGCAAAGAGAATGTTCGCCCCTGACCAGGGTCAGCGGCAGGAACGGGATGACAGTCAGCACGGGCGCGATCGCAGACGACAGGGATCGGTGGATCAACAAAAAGGGATCAGTGACAGAGAAGGCGTGCGCCCGGCGAGGGGAAGGACACTAGTCGCCGTGGCAGAAGCGAAATTGCAGGTGATGGCAGAGCAGTTGCCGCTGGTGCAGATGACCCAAGCAACCCGGCCACTGTCTGAGATAGATGAGGGGCAGGAAGAACAGCAGGCCGCAGAGCAGACCGAGGATCTCGTGCTGGAACCAGGCCAGCAACATCTGGTAGAGATCCGGGCCCCTGGTCCCTTCCAGCCGCCGCCCCTGCTCGACGCTGTGGCGCCACTGGGAGGCAGGCGGCAGGCTGACGCTGTCGGCCAACCCCGGTGCAGGGGGCTCGTGCAGTTGCATCGAGGATGTCGATGTCCCCTGGGGCGACAGCGCGGGCGCACCTAGCCCTGCCGCGACAGAAGCGGCAAGCCACAGCAGGCAGGCGACGGCGAACGCCATCGGCCAGCGCAATTGTCGGCCAGGGGGTGGCAAGGGCACAGACTCCTTGAAAAAGTCAGGGGTTAGGCGAGGATTAATATATCACGATTGCTCTTTTTATTGAATTTTTGCATCAATTAGCCAGCCAAATTCAATACAAATAGACCTGCTTTATCCACAAAACAAGCATTTTACACCTCAATGAAAACAGCTAGGAACGGACTCCCTTCCTCGCCCCCTGAGCCCCATTCAGTGAGGGCATAGCCGCTCTTGCAACAAAAACGGCCACCCCAGGATGACCGTTTTGGCTGCCGGACATGATGCCTGCCCACTAGAGCCCGGCGGCTTCCAGATGCTCCACCAGCAGCTGGACGCTGCGGTTGCCGCGCCACTCGTTGACGTCGAGCCGGTAGACCAGCCGCACCCGCTTCACCGAGGCGTCCGGCCAACGCTTGAGATCGACCCCGAAGGCGATGGCATCCACCGCATGGCCGGAATCGGTGGTCAGCATCATCTTGAGGTGTTTCTCCCCCACCAGCCGCTGCTGCACCAGCACAAACTCGCCGTCGAACAGCGGCTCGGGGAAGGCCTGACCCCAGGGGCCGGAGGCGCGAATAAGCTCCGCCAACTCCAGAGTCAGTTCATCGGGCAGCAGCTCGCCATCGGTGAGCAGCACCCCGGTCAGCAGCTCCGGGGTCACCAGCTCGCTGATGACCGTCTCGAAGGCCCGGCCGAAGGCCTCGATATTGGCCTTGGGCAGGGTCAGCCCCGCCGCCATGGCGTGGCCGCCAAACTTGCCCATCAGACCTGGATGGCGGGTGTCGAGCAACTCGAGGGCATCGCGCAGGTGTACCCCGGGAATGGAGCGACCCGAACCCTTGAGCTCGGTGTCGCTGCTCTCGGCAAAGGCAATCACGGGTCTGTAGTACTTCTCCTTCACCTTGGAGGCCACCAGCCCCACTACCCCCTGATGCCACTCGTCCCGGTGCAGCACGATGCCGGAGGGGACTTCACCATCGCGAAAACGGATCTGTTCCAGGGTGGCGAGGGCCTCCTGCTGCATCCCCTGCTCGATCTCCTTGCGCTCCTGGTTGAGGCTGTCCATTTCGGAAGCGAGCTGGCGCGCCAGATTGAGGTCATCGCTCAGCAGACAGGCGACCCCGAGGGACATGTCATCGAGCCGGCCCACCGCGTTGAGGCGAGGCCCCAGTGCAAAGCCGAGATCGGCGGCACACAGCCGGCGACCGTCGCGGCCCGATACGTCCACCAGCGCCTGAATGCCGGGGCGGCAGCGACCGGCCCGGATCCGCTGCAGCCCCTGATGCACCAGGATGCGGTTGTTGCCATCCAGCGCGACCACATCGGCCACGGTGCCAAGTGCCACCAGATCCAGATAATCCGCCACATTGGGGGCGCGAATACCCTGGCGCTCGTACCAGCCGCTCTGGCGCAGATGGGTATTGAGGGCCGCCATCAGATAGAAGGCCACCCCCACCCCGGCCAGGGACTTGGAGGGGAAGTCGCAACCATGCTGATTGGGGTTCACTATCGCATCGGCATCAGGCAGCTCCTGGCCTGGCAAGTGGTGATCGGTAACCAGTACCCGCATCCCGGCCGCCTTGGCCGCCGCCACCCCGGCAATGCTGGAGATGCCGTTGTCCACCGTGATGAGGAACTCGGCGCCGCGGGCCACCGCCAGCTCGACGATCTCCGGGGTGAGGCCATAGCCGAACTCGAAGCGGTTGGGCACCAGAAAATCGATGTGATGACCCCCCATGGCTCGCAGGGCCAACACGCACAGGGCCGAGCTGGTGGCGCCGTCGCAGTCGAAGTCACCGACAATGAGGATGCGCTGCTGCGCCGTCAGGGCATCCGCCAGCAGGGGCACCGCCTGCTCCATGCCGAACAGGCGCTGGGGCGGCAGCAGCTGGCTGGCGCTGCGCTCGAGCAGGGCAGGGTCCTCCACCCCGCGGCTGGCGAAGATTTGACGAAGCAGGGGGTGCAGGGTATCTGGCAGGTGAGCGTCATCCACTCGGGGACGACGACGGATTTGCAGGGGCATGGTGTCAATCCTGTCTTCTAATACGGTGAGCCGATGGCAAGGCGGTATGATACACGCCTCAGGCGAGCAGAGAACAGCGGCAGGTCGGCTTGGGAGAGACGCTAGGAAATCAGGGCCTCAGGAGGAGGAGGAGGTGCAGAGCGCTCCAGCACCCGGTAGAGGGTGAGCCTGGAGATCCCGAGGTGCCGGGCGGCCTCGGTCACATTGTTGCCACAGAGCACCAAAGCCCGGCGCACGGCCTCGCATTCCGCCTCGGCCCTGACCAGATTAAGGGGACGAATGGCGCCCTCTACCAGCGGCAGGGCCAGCCCCAGATCCTGGTGATCGATGCGGCACCCTTCACACAGGACCAGCGCTCGCTCCAACCGGTTCTTGAGCTCCCGCACATTGCCAGGCCAGTGATATTTCATCATCTGGTGCATGGCGCTGGCAGTGAAGCCATTCACCTTGGGATTCAAAGTGCTACCCAGCTTGTTCAGGAAATACTGGGCAAGCAAGATGATATCCTCCCCCCGTTCACGCAGGGGAGGCAGTGCCAAGTCCAGCACACAGAGACGGTAGAAGAGATCGGAACGAAAATTGCCCTGCGCCATCTCCTGATCCAGCACCCTGTTTGTCGCGGCTATCACCCGGATATCCACCTCGATAGGCTCAACGCCACCGACTCTCACTATGGTGCGTTCCTGCAAGAATCTCAGCAGATTGACCTGCATCGGCAACGGGAGATCCCCTATCTCATCGAGAAACAGGACACCGTGATGGGCCCGCTCCACACAGCCAATGTGACGGCGCCAGGCATCGGTGAAGGCACCCTTTTCATGGCCAAACAGTTCTGACTGGATCAGGGTGGGTGGAATGGCGCCGCAGTTGACGGCAACGAAGGGGCCATCCGCCCGCTGGGAGTGCCGATGGATCAGCCGGGCAACCAGCTCTTTGCCCGTGCCGCTCTCCCCTTGCAATATCACCGACGAATCAGCCTTCGCCAGTCGCTCGACCCGATTCATCATCTGCCGCATGACGGGGCTGGTACCGATAATTCCCCCCTCCTCCTTGCCACGATCGCAGGGGCGATGAGCCCCCCTCCTCAAGCAGGCGATGCCAAACGCATGCCCCAGCACGGCGAGCAGACGATCATCCTCTACCGGCAGGCTGTGATAGTCGAAACAGTAGTTCAGGAGCAGCTCTTGCACCCTGGGCAAGGCCAGCAGATGAGGGGGAGCGAGTGCGACCCAGATCATGGTGCTGCATGTCTGACGAAACAGGATCTCCACCGCCTCGGCGGCATCTTCGCTCAACAGCACCAGACCGACTCTGGGCGCCTGTTGTGCGTAGTAGCTGAAAGCTTCCTGAGGCGATGAGGCCGAACAAAAACGCCACCCCAGTGAAGATGCATGTGACGGAGGGCGCCACACCTCGCTCGTGTTGACACACAGTAGTGTACGAATCTCCATCAACAACACTCCACAGCTCTGCGGCCAAACAATGTGCAAAGTATTGGATAGATGGCCTACATGTGCCACTTCTGAAACAAGGATAAAAACGAACTCGAACAGGCCCCCAAAAGACAACAAAATAAATTAAAACAATGTCTTAACAACATAATGACGTTGCTTTACCAGTCCAGTAAGGCAACTGCTATACCCCCTTTGTTTCGCCTCGGGAACAGTGCCAAAAAGCCCCCTTTCAATGGGAAGCCTGCTCAGACACCGATAATTCATCAATCTCTGTCTCCTTCGGTTAACAACGCCGTCACCCCATCTCATCGAAAAAAAATATTTTTTCATTCATTTTCAATGCCTTATCCATATGGAACGAAGTCTGCATTCATGCAGCGCCTCCGGCTGTGCAAGTAGAGCCGGACGACATGGACAACAACAAGCAGAAGGAATGCAACATGGATACCCGAGCAATACCTCTCTGGCCACGCTGTTGGCAGCACGGTCTCACGGCCCTGACCTTGCTGCTGGCGCTCTGTGCGCCGGTACTGGCCGCCACGGCGGAGTCACCGTTCGAGCTGGATGCCAACCCGCAGGACAACATCGACACAGGTGCAGTCATGAGTGATGACTGGGATACCCCACCCGACACCGGAGGGGCCACCAAGTTCACCGGCATCATCCAGGACACCGCCCCAAGGAGCATCTTTGGCGGGGGGGATAAAGACATACTGGATATCGATAAATGGAGCTGGAGCGATGGTTCGGTGCCCGACAAGGATGACCTGACCCACGCCTATGCCGCCGCATACAACGAAAATAGCGACCTGTTGCTCTACTTCGGCGCTGACAGGATCTCCAATGTAGGCGACGCCTTCATGGGGTTCTGGTTCTTCAAACAGAAGGTCACCGCCCTGCCCAACGGCAAGTTCAGCGGCAAGCACACCCTGGGGGATACCCTGGTGCTCATCAACTTCCCGCAGGCAAACAACGCGGTTCCCTACCTGGCCGTGGTGACCTGGGATCCGACCTGCAGCAAGGCGACCAACAACAACCCGCAGCCGGGACAATGTGCCGCCGCCAATCTGCGACTCAAGCTGCAAGGTTCGGGTGCCAACGACGTCGTCTGTGCCAGCCAGGGCGGTGCCAACCTCGCCTGTGCCCTGACCAACACGGGTAACGTCCCCGTGCCCGCCAGCACCCTGGCGAACGGTGTCGGCGGCCTGTGGAGCGATTACACCCCCAAGAGCGGTACTCAGGGTACCTTCCCCTTCGAGAGCTTCTTCGAGGGTGGGATCAACCTTAGCCAGATCGTCGGCGGCAGTGACGGCTGCTTCAGCAGCTTCATGGCCGAGACCCGCTCCTCCAGCTCCTTCACGGCCGCATTGAAGGACTTCGTGCTGGACAACTTCGAACTGTGCAAGGTCGAGATCACCAAGGTCTGTACCGGCGGTGACCTCAACGAGACCGAGACCGGCTTCACCTTCAGCTTCGAAGGCGTCGTCACCAACGGAGGCTTTGGCACCATCTATGACGTCGTCGTCACCGATGATAACGGTACCCCGGCAGACACCAGCGATGACTTCATCGTCGCGAACTTCGATTCCATACCCAAAGGGGGAATGGAAGATTACAGCGGCAGCTTTGGCGCCGCCGGTAACGGGCCGACCAACGGTGTCAGTGTCAAGGCCGCCTCCAGCGATGGCGGGCTGCAGACGATCACCGCATCCGCCACTGCAGCCTGCCCCACGGTCCAACGAGAACCCGGGATCAGCGTCACCAAGGCTTGCAGCACCAAGGTCATCGATGAGGGTAGCCAGCTGGTGATCAGGGTCGACTACAGCGGCCAGGTCTGCAACACCACAGGGGTGGGCCTCATTCCGCCGCTGAACCTGAGCGGCGTGACCGTCACCGACGACCCCAGCGGCAATGTGCACAATATCGGCACGCTTAACGCGGCGGACTGCAAGGACTATTCTGGCTCCTACACGCCAAGTAGTGCAGGGTCGGAAAACCCGGGTTCCATCTCCTTCAGCGACACTGTCACGGCCACAGGGACTGCGCCCCTGGGCTTTGGCACCGCGACCGACATGGCAACGGCTACCTGCCCGCTCTGTCCGACTTGCCCAGATTGCCCCACTCCAGGGCAGTAACAGGGTTTGATCAGGGTTAAACCACAAGGGCCATGGTGCAGACCATGGCCCTTTTCATGGCGCCGACTTTCATGACGCCGACAAGGCATCGCAATCTTCCTGAGCCCAGGATGACCCCACCATCTCTCCACAGCATGCACAGCTGCTCTCCGATCGCATTGCCCTGCTTAGTTATCGATGAGTTAATAACACCGAATGTAAAAATTTCTCATTCATACAGGTTGCCAATCGGGCTTGAGCCCCGCAAGCTAATCAGGACGACGGGATAGATCATGGTCATCCCTCTGTTTTACTGATGTTTTATTATCCAGATTCGACGTGGGGCCCGACCTCACGCCGTCCATTTTTAGGGGGAAAAATGAGTCTGATTCAAGAGTTCAAGGCCTTTGCCGCCCGCGGCAATGTCATCGACATGGCGGTCGGTATCATCATAGGTGCCGCCTTCGGCAAGATAGTCTCCTCCTTCGTGGGCGACGTCATCATGCCGCCCATCGGCCTGATCCTGGGGGGGGTGGATTTCAGCGATCTCGCCGTCACCCTGAAGGCTGCCGAAGGCGACATCCCGGCCGTGGTCATCGCCTACGGCAAGTTCATCCAGACCATCATCGACTTCCTGATCATCTCCTTCGCCATCTTCATGGGGCTCAAAGCCATCAACACCCTCAAGAAGAAGCAGGAAGAGGCCGCCACCCCGGCCGGCCCCACCAAGGATCAGGAGCTGTTGACCGAGATCCGCGACCTGCTCAAGTCCCAGCAGAGCAAATAAGCGCACGGGTCCCCTGGACGTCGCCAGCGCGCATGCCAGCAAGAAACCAGTAGCAAGAGGGAGGCCTGTGCCTCCCTCGCTTTTTAGCCAGAGAGCACTCCCCTGGCTCCCCCTCCACATTCATCCTGACTTTGTACCGCTCTCATCCCACCTCGGCACCGCACATGCAACACGCCAGCCCCTCGACAGGAGCCGATGCAGGGCAGTCAAGGGGATGGGGTTGTCTCAGCCTTGATACAGAGGCCGGGAACCCGACACTCGGGCTCCCGGCTGCCATGTCCAAAGGGCGCCATCCTGCTTGCAATCACCCGAGCTGCCTTGGCGACTCGCCCACGCCCCTCATGACATCCCGCAATCGCAGCGGCTGACGGAACCGCATTCGGTACACCTCTGTTCCATCGCTGTAACAGAGGGAATAATTAAAAAATCTTTATTTATCATGGATTTATCATCTCACCCCCGCTGACGACCCCATGTCATCGTTACAACTTGATGGACATACGCTCGTGAACAATGCTGAAAAAACTCATTAATCTCTTTCTATTCAAACACTTATCTATTTGGTGCGTTCCTTGCTGCAGGGGTGCTGTCTATCGATGCCCACCCCACAGAGCTGTGCCCGATCCCTAGTCTCGTTTGCAGGAGATCGGCCCTCTGCGTGGTCACGTCCGGGCCTGGGACATCACTCGGTTCAGGCAGTCGCAGCCGAGTGACATGGAACCAAGAACCACAAGACAGGAAGAGGGAAATGCTATGAAACCAAGTCAGCGCAATCGCCTGCTCAAATCCCTGACGGTCCCTTTCGGGATCGTCATGCTGGGGGGGCTCAGCCTCACCCCGGCCTGGGCCGGCATCTTTCCGGGCCTGCAACAAGAGGCCTGTATGGCAGACGCCTATATTGCCAAGGGTGGCTCACTCGCGGGCGGCAGCCTCAACTGCACGGCCAAGGACATCGAGGTCTCCAAAGTAGTGCCGGTTAATCCGAACCAGGAGTGCACCAACGGCCAGGTGTTCACCTTCAATGCAGACGTGACCATCAAGACCAACGCCAGCGAGCGTTATGACACCACCTTCTACCTGCCGAGAACGTCCCAGAGCCCGCAGGTGGTACAAGGAGGGGCAAGAAACTGCAGCCTGGTACTGCCCAAGGCGAGCGACGCCGGGGAGAATGGCCAGGTCGCCTATGTGAATCTGGAGCCGAAACTGAAAGCCACGGATTTCCTGGATACTTGCGGCGACATCACCAAGGCCAACGGTACCGACCAGTACACGCTCCTCAATCAGCCCATCACCATGCTCTGTCAGCCCAGCCCCACGGATCCCAACAAGGCCCTGTTCACCTATTGCGCGGCCTGGGACATCCAGAAGAGCCTGAGTTGCAGCGAGAGCACAGTGCCTCCCGGCGCCGTGCCCGCCACCAAGTCCAAATGCAACTGTGACAGCTTCGCCATCAACGTGTTCATCAGGCCTGAGCCACCCACCATCACCAAGACGGTCGAGCCGACCAGCCTGCCCGAGCCGGGTGGCGTGTTCACCTACAACCTGAGCTTTACCAACTCGAGTGCCGCCTCTCTGTATATCGCCAGCCTGAAGGATGAGATCGACGTGGGCGGAGATGGCTCCTACGACAAGAGCGTGGATCTCTGGGGCGCCACCGAAAGCGTCGGAACGGCGGACGGCATCTATCTGCTCAGCAGCACCTGTGCGAAACCCGCTGCAGGCTCGACGACGAAGGAGGTATTGCCCAGCGCGACCTACAGCTGCGAATTCACCTTGCATATCAAGGATCGCGATCTGCCCAACGATCAGAGTCCCGAGAAGTACGTCGACAACATAGTGGCCCTGTTCAAGGACAAGAACGGCGGCACGGTCGGCGACGGCAGCACCTGCCCGACCGGCTTCCAGTCTGCAGGCAACAACTGCAGCGCGGCCAAGATGGTCGAGATCACCAATCTCCCGCCGGCCATCGCGGTTGAGAAGACCCCCTCCGTTGACGAGGTGCTGGAGCCGGGGGCCAATGTGACCTACACCGTCAAGGTCACCAATACCGCGGGCGATCACGACGATCCGCTCACCCTGACCAGCCTGGTGGACGACAAGTTCGGCGACCTGGACGGGCAGGGCACCTGCGATCTGGGCAGCGGCGTGGCCCTGTTCAAGGGCTCACCTTTCGAATGCAGCTTCACCGAGTTTGTCGGTGGCAACGCTGGCGATGTACACACCAACAAGGTGACCGCCAAGGCCCTGGACAACGAGGGGGATGAGGCAACGGGAGATGACAGCGCCACCGTCAACATCAATGACGTGGCATCGACCATCACGCTGCAAAAGGATGCCGTGCCCATCAGTGTGCTCGAAACAGGTGACTCCAACGAGAAACGCTCGGTGGCCTATACCTTCACCTTCTCCGTCGATGCCGGCGGCGTGGACAAGGTCACCTTCAATGACCTGGATGATGACGTGTTCGGCAATCTGACCAGCCTGTGCCAGGTAAGCAAGAAGAACGGCGTCACGCTCGTGCCCGCCGTGGCACTGTCCGGCTTCATGCTGAACCCGGGTGAGTCGGCCAGTTGCACCCTCTCCAAGGATCTGCAGGGCAATGCTGGTGATAGTCACACCAACACGGCGACCATCAGTGGCAAGGATGAGGACAATCAGACCGTGACCGACAGCGATGACGCCACCGTGATGTTCACCGATGAGAAACCCGACATCAGCAAGCTCTTTGCCCTCAAGGCTGCCGGCTTTGTCCGCATCAGCAACAACGGAGTGGACACCCTGACCGTCACCGCCCTGACCTTCAAGGGGATCGATGTGGCGGATGGGAACGGGATCCCGGGCAGCTTTACCCTCTACGATGAGCCCGGGGTGAGTACCCATGAGGGCGGCTTCGGGCCCTTCGCCTTCTGCGCCACGGGCGGGACCATACTGCCAGGCGGCCACTATGATTGCGCCTTCGTGCTGGAGCTCGAACCCGGCCTCGCCGAGCTCGGCAACATCAACCTGCAGGCGATCAACCCTGAGCCTCTGGTGGTTACCCTGAAGGACGACGAGCTCAACGAGGTCAAGGCAGAAGTGGAGGTCACCATCCAAACGCTGGAATGATGATGCTGTGAAACAGGCCAGGAAACTGGGCTATTCAGGGGGCGACGGTTGAACCATCGCCCCCTTTCTTTGCCCGGGCGCAGGGATACGGGGTCAAAGAGACCACCTCACGGACTCAGGCCCGGGGATGGTGCTCGCCGTGCAACGCCTTGAGCCGCTCGTTGGCCACGTGGGTGTAGATCTGGGTGGTGGAGAGATCCGCGTGCCCCAGCAGCATCTGCACCACCCGCAGATCGGCGCCGTGGTTGAGCAGATGGGTGGCGAAGGCGTGGCGCAGGGTGTGGGGGGATAGCTCCCCCCTGATCCCCGCCCGCTGGGCATAGAGCTTGATGCGATGCCAGAAGGTCTGGCGGGTCATCATCCTGGCCTGTTTGGAGGGGAAGACCACGTCCGAGCTGGTGCCCCCCAGCAGCAGGGTGCGCGCCTCTCTGTAGTAGCGCTCCAACCAGTAGACCGCCTCCTCCCCCATGGGCACCAGCCGCTCCTTGTTGCCCTTGCCCACCACCCGCACCAACCCCTGGCGCAGGCTGACATGCTCGGCGGTGAGCCCCACCAGTTCGGAGACCCGCAGCCCGGTGGCATAGAGCAACTCGAGCATCGCCTTGTCCCGCAGCTCCAGCGGATCGTCCACCAGCGGCGCCGTGAGCAACGCATCCACCTCGGCCTCGCTGAGATCCGAGGGTAGCTTCTTGGGCAGCTTGGGCCCCTCCAGCAGCACGGTCGGGTCGTCGCTGCGCAATTTTTCCCGATTGAGATACTGATAGAAGCGGCGCAGGGCCGACAGAAAGCGGGCCGTGCTGCTCGCCGCGAACTGGTTGTCCACCCGCCAGGCGAGATAGTGCTGGATGTCGTCCATCCCCGCCAGCAGCAGGGAGCCGCCCTGGCCGTCGAGCCAGAGGGCAAACTTTTCCAGATCCGTGCGATAAGAGCTGACCGTATTGTCGGACAGCCCCCGCTCCAGCCAGAGGGCATCGAGGAAGGGCTCGATCAGGGGATGGTTGTGCACGGCAGGGGCAGGCTTGGTCATGGGGTGTCGGTCTTGGGCAAACGGTGGCCCATTGTAGCCTGCCAGGCCGGCGCGCACATCAGGGGCTTGCGCTCCCCTCCGGGCGTACCAGGCGGTGAAGCGCGAGGGGCAATCTGCTAGACTGGCGCCCTCACTCGGGCGGTCCGACCCCATGGTTGCCCGACACCCCCTTGCCTACTGCGATCAAGAGAAGAGCGATGAAGATAGGTTTGTTTTACGGCTCCACCACCTGCTACACCGAGATGGCAGCCGAGAAGATCCGCGCCCTCATTGGCCCCGAGCTGGTTGATCTCCACAACATCAAGGACGTACCCCTGGCCCGCATGCAGGAGTACGACATCCTGATCCTCGGCATCTCCACCTGGGACTTCGGCGAGCTGCAGGAAGACTGGGAATCCCGCTGGGAGGACATCAAGGATGTGCCTCTGGAAGGGCGCATCATCGCCCTGTTCGGCATGGGCGATCAGTTGGGGTATGGCGAGTGGTATCAGGATGCCCTCGGCCTGTTGCACGATCAGCTGGTGCCCAAGGGGGTCAGGCTGGTGGGTTACTGGCCCAACGAAGGGTACGAGTTCGATGCCTCCAAGGCGCTGATCGACGATGGCCGTCACTTCGTCGGTCTGGCCCTCGATGACGCCAACCAGTACGACCAGACCGAATCCCGCATCGAGCAGTGGGTCGATCAGATCCTCAGCGAGATCCACGAGCTGTTGTGATCCAGGTAGCTTGCATGTTCGATGATCCCTTGGATACGAAACGACGATGGCCATCATCTTGTCGTCGGCTTGGCTCTCGATGACGCCAGCCAGTACGACCAGACCGAATCCCGTATCGAGCAGTGGGTCGGTCGGATCCTGAATGAGATCCACGAGCTGTTGTGAGCCCGGCGGTGGGGGTTGCCCGCTTGGCGGCGCCAGTCAGCGTCAACGACCAGACCCGGTCCCCCATCGAACAGTGAGTTGAGAGACCCTTGATGGAACTCAACAGACGGCGTTGAACTCCCCTGCCAGCAGCCAGCCACACTGGCTGCCGGGCGCATAAATCGCACCGATTTTCTCAATCGGTATCATCGCATGACGCTATAGCGACTTTTTTGTGCTGGTCTGCAACAATGCAATCGACATCCCATAACACAATCAGAACGGGTGTCGGAAGCAAACAGGAAACAGACCAGAAAAGGATATTCTATGACCTCATTCTCTCTGTTGGCCCCCGCCATCGCCCGCGACGTGCTCGATCACGCCCTGGCGCTGGGTGCCGACTTCGCCGAGCTGTTCGTGGAGCGCAAGCGCCGCAGCCAGCTCAGCCTGCTCTCCAGCCAGATAGAGAACATCAGCGGTGGCCTCGATTTCGGCATAGGCGTGCGCCTGTGCTACGGCCACAAGGTGCTCTACGGCTACACCAATCTGGCCAGCCGCGAGGAGCTGCTACGCATCGTCAGCCTGCTGGCGGCCAAGGACAGACGCGACCCCATGGTCACCGCCACCGCCTTCGACTTCATCCCCATCACAGACCGCAATCCGGTGGCCCTGCCGCTCTCGGCCGACAAGCAGCTGGAGCAGAAGATTGCCTATCTGCACGCCATGGATGCCGTTGCCCGCGCCGAGAGCAGCAAGGTGAGCCAGTTCTCCGGCAATGTGCTGGGCTGGGAGCAGGAGGTGGAGATCTTCAACAGCGAAGGGCTCCAGGTGGCAGATCGCCGCCACTACAACCGCATCATGGCCCAGACCATAGCGGTGGAAGGGGGCGAGCAGAGCGTGGGCTACGAGGCCCCCGGTGCCCTGATGGGCTGGGAGCATGCCGATCGCATAGATCCGCGGGAGCTGGCTCTCACCGCCACTCGGCAGGCGCTGGTGAAACTGGGGGCAGCCCCCTGCCCGAGTGGCACCTTGCCGGTCATCATGGAGAGCGGCTTTGGCGGCGTCATCTTCCACGAGGCCTGCGGCCACCTGCTGGAGACCACCTCGGTAGCCAAGAAGGCCTCGGTATTCCACGACAAGATGGGCCAGCTCATCGCCAATCCAGCTGTCAGCGCGGTGGACGAGGGCTTGCAGAGCAACGCCTGGGGCTCCATCAACGTCGATGACGAAGGGATGTCAACCCAGCACACCCAGCTCATCAAGGAGGGCGTGCTCACCGGCTTCCTGGTGGACAGAATGGGCGCCATCAAGACTGGCCATGCCCGCACCGGCTCGGGAAGGCGCGAGTCCTACAAGTTCGCCCCCACCTCGCGCATGCGCAACACCTACATAGAGCCGGGCAACCACAGCCTGGAGGAGATGCTGGCCACCGTCGAGCACGGCATCTACGCCAAGAAGATGGGAGGCGGTTCGGTGCAACCGGGCACAGGCGAGTTCAACTTCAACGTGCAGGAGGCCTACCTCATCGAGCACGGCAAGATAACCCGGCCCCTCAAATCGGCGACCCTGATCGGCACCGGCCCCCAGGTGCTGAAAGAGATCTCCATGGTGGGGCGCAATCTGGCGCTGGCCGCCGGCATGTGCGGCTCCGTCTCAGGCTCTGTGCCCACGTCTGTCGGCCAACCCGCCTTGAAAGTTGACAATATCCTGGTGGGAGGGAACGCCTGATGAGCACACTCGATATGAACACCCTGCTCACCCGCCTGCTGGACAAGGTCGCCGATCTGGGCGCCGAGGCGGACGTCATCGCCAATCAGGAGAAAGCCTTCTCCCTCAAGGCCGACAAGGGGGAGCTTGGTGAATACAAGGTCACCAGCAGCCAGCAGATCGGCATCCGCCTCATCAAGGATGGCCGGGTTGGCATCGCCTACTCGGAATCCCTGGATGAGCCGGCGCTGGATGCCATGGTGCAGGATGCGCTCGATGCCAGCCGCTTCGCCAAGGTAGACGCGGATCAGCGCATCTCGGTGGCGGGCAGCCGGATCACCACCGACTGCGCCGAGATCCACCAGCCCGACACCACGGCGGTGGAGGAGAAGATAGCCCTGGCCCTGCGCCTCGAGGCAGATATGCTGGCACAACCCGATGTGACCGGTGCCCCCTACAACAGCTTCTTCGAGGGGGAGAGCCGCCTCTGGCTCGCCAACAGCCTAGGCAGCCTTTGCCAGCACAGTGAATTCAGCGTCGGCTGCTATACCTCGGCGCTGGTGGAGCGGGATGGCCGCCAGTCGATGCACTCGCAAGGGCAGTATGGCCGCCGCTTCGACGAGCTGGATAGCCAGACTCTTATCGAACAGATCTACGCCGTGGCCGATGGCCTGCTGCCAGGGGAAGCGGTGCCGAGCGGTCGCTACAGCGTTCTCTTCAGCACCAACTGCTTTGCCAGCCTGTTTGGCTGCTTCCAGGGGGCGCTGTCGGGCAAGTGGGCCCAGCAGGGGATCAACCCCTGGCGCAGCAAGGTGGGGCAAAGCGTGGCATCACGCTGGCTCACTCTGGAGAGCCGGGCCTATATGCCCGGCGGCATGAACATCAAGGCGTTCGATGGCGAGGGGGCAGCCACTTCGGATCTGCTGCTGATTGGCGAGGGGGAGCTGAAAACCCTGCTCCACAACAGCACCACCGCCCGCCACTTCGGGGGGGCGAGCAATGGCTCGGCGGCCCGCAGTGCCCGCAGCGCCCTCGATGTAACCGCCCGCCACCTGGTATTTGGCACAGGTCCTCACAGCGAGGGCGAGGTGCAGAGCGGCGACTATCTGGAGCTGGTCAAGCTGGACGGTCTGCATTCGGGTGCCGATGCGGTGAGCGGCGACTTCTCGTTCGGCGCGTCAGGATTCCTGTGCCGGGACGGTGTACGCATCCAGCCAGTGCGCGGCATCACGGTCGCGGGCAACTTCTACCGCCTGCTCGGGGAGCTGGAAGCGGTCGGTGACACCCTGCATCACAACGATGGCAAGGGTTTCTACGCGCCGCTGATCCGCTTTGGCGGGCTGAACATCGCAGGCAAGTGACTGTATCAAGAGGGAAAAGCACTTCCCTTCCCCATCCAGAAGCGGCGCCATCAGGCGCCGCTTTTTTACCTCTGGCGCCCCTCATCGCCCACTCCTACCCTCAAAGAGCCACCGACCGCATCGGCCGGAACATGCTGGAGAATACGAAGATGGACAACACCCTGGTCTGGGCCGACATTCCGACACGGGATCTGGATCGTGCCATGGACTTCTACTCGGCCCTGCTCGATGTGCAGGTCACCCCCATACAGGAGGAGGAGATGCGGTTTGCCATGCTGCGCTACGATGGCAGCAACGCGGCGGCCTGTCTCGGCCCCATGGACAAATACCACCAGCCCGGTGGCGCCGGTCCCCTCATCTATCTTTCACTCGGTGACAGGTTGCAGGAGGCGGAGCAGTTGGTCCCCCGGCTCGGCGGGCGGGTGCTCGAACCCCTGCATTCCATCGGCAGCGGTCACGGCTCCCGGGTGATTATCGAGGATACCGAAGGCAACTGGCTGGCCCTCTATGCCCCGCCCGCTGCTTGAGCAACATGACAAACAATAACGGCGACCCTGGGGTCGCCGTTATTGTTACCAAGCACCTCGCAGAGGCGATCAGGCTTCCGGGTTGAGGCGGGTCGGCATGCCGGTACGCTGTTCCAGTACCTGCTTGACCACGTTGGAATCGCTGTCCATGTGGGCGATGAAGCGGGTGGTGGCCGGGGTCATGGGGAGCGGCACAGAGGCGGTGGAGTTGAACTCCTCCTCGGTGCGCGACAGCGGCTCGTGCACTTCCATGTAACGACCGCCATCCGGCTCGACCGTGGTCTTGACCGGCTGGTTGACGAACTGGACGCGGGTACCGACCGGCACGTTGTCGAACAGATACTTGATGTCATCGGCGCGCAGACGCACGCAACCGCTGCTCACCCGCAGACCGATGCCGAAGGTTGCGTTGGTGCCGTGGATGGCATAGAGGTTGCCGATGTAGAGGGCGTGCAGGCCCATGGGGTTGTCCGGACCGGCCGGCCAGACCGCAGGCAGGGTCTTGCCCTGAGCGGCGTAGCGGCGACGGATGTTCTCGGTCGGGGTCCAGGTCGGGTTGGCGCGCTTGCGCTCCACCTTGGTGATCCAGTTCTCCGGGGTGTTGACCCCCAGCTGGCCGATGCCGATGGGCAATACCTGTACCACGTTCTTGCCTTTCGGGTAGTAGTAGAGGCGCATCTCGGCCACGTTGATGACGATCCCCTCGCGCGGCGCATTCGGCAGGATCAGCTGATGCGGAATGGTCAGCTTGCTGCCCGGCGTCGGCAGATAGGGGTCGACCCCCGGGTTCGCTTCCATGATGTTGGTCAGGCCCAGCTGGAAGTCGGCGGCGATCTGCTCCAGCGGACGGTTGTCTGCGGGCACCACGTATTCCTGGTTCTCACCGATCAGGCGACTGTTGGCGGCGGGCAGCGCGTATTCAACGGCGGCGGCCTGCTGGCTGACCAGGGTCAGAGTGCAAAAAAGGGCCGAAGCGGCAATGCGAAGGGGATTCATAAAATTCCTGTATGGTTTCCTGTACCTGTTGGCCTGAAGCCGGTTCATCCTCGGTCTGTCCCTTGTCACGAGTCACGCTCGCCCGAGGCCAATAACCGAGCGCGCATTCTTTCCTGAGCCGGACAAAATTTCAACTTGGAGATGGGGCTTTTTCACGGAAAAGAGCCATTCTCCCCCCAACAATCGGCCGTATCGGCTGCCTGCTACCCTAGCACCACCAATCTGACCACAAAATGAACATGCATCCGGTCCGCCCCCCTAGCCCCAAATTGCATGATGGCGCGGTCACGAGTACAATCTCGCACCCCTTTTATCAGGAGTATCGAGTCATCTCGTGCTCTGGGTGTACCTCATCGGGTGGCCGTGCGTCGAGTACGGTCGCACCATGCCGATGACCCTATACGGCGCCATCAGGTGGCGCCGTCCTGATTTGCAATCAGACAGAAAGAGTCCAACATGTTCAGACCAGAATTGCTCTCCCCCGCCGGGACCCTCAAGAATATGCGTTACGCCTATGCCTATGGCGCCGACGCCGTCTATGCG
The DNA here is from genome assembly GCF_019218845.1 of Aeromonas sp. sif0611. NCBI lineage: Bacteria > Pseudomonadati > Pseudomonadota > Gammaproteobacteria > Aeromonadales > Aeromonadaceae > Aeromonas > Aeromonas sp. sif0611. The sequence goes on from NZ_JAHUWU010000002.1 coordinate 692,571, forward strand.
GGCCAGCCGCGCTACAGCCTGCGGGTGCGCAACAACGAATTCGATCACGAGAATCTGCAGCTCGGCATCAACGAGGCCCATGCCCTGGGCAAGCAGTTCTATGTGGTGGCCAACATCCAGCCCCACAACTCCAAGCTCAAGACCTTCATCCGCGACATGCGCCCCGTGGTGGACATGAAGCCGGATGCGCTCATCATGTCAGACCCCGGTCTCATCATGATGATGCGCGAAGCCTTCCCGGACATGCCCATCCACCTCTCGGTGCAGGCCAACGCGGTCAACTGGGCCACGGTGAAGTTTTGGCATCAGATGGGCCTGACCCGCGCCATCCTCTCCCGCGAGCTCTCCCTGGACGAGATCGAAGAGATCCGCATGCAGGTGCCCGAGATGGAGCTGGAAGTCTTCGTCCACGGCGCCCTCTGCATGGCCTACTCCGGCCGCTGCCTGCTCTCCGGTTACATCAACAAGCGCGACCCCAACCAGGGCACCTGCACCAACTCCTGCCGCTGGGAGTACAAGGTGCACGAAGGCAAGGAAGATGACGTGGGCCAGATAGTCCATCGTCAGGAACCCATCGCCGTGCGCCCGGACAACACCCTGGGGCTCGGCAAGCCGAGCGATGCCCTGGTGCTGCTGGAAGAGTCCAACCGCCCCGGCGAGTACATGACCGCGTTCGAGGACGAGCACGGCACCTACATCATGAACTCCAAGGACCTGCGCGCCGTCGAGCACGTGGAGCGTCTAACCAAGATGGGTGTGCACTCCCTGAAGATCGAAGGCCGAACCAAGTCCTTCTACTACTGCGCCCGTACCGCCCAGGTCTATCGCAAGGCCATCGACGATGCGGTCGCCGGTCGTCCGTTCGATCCGACCCTGATGGGCACCCTCGAGAACCTGGCCCACCGTGGCTACACCGAGGGCTTCCTGCGCCGTCACAACCACAGCGAGTACCAGAACTACGACTACGGCTACTCCGTTTCCGACACCCAGCAGTTCGTCGGCGAGATCACCGGTCGCCAGGGCGACATGGTGGAAGTGGAAGTGAAGAACAAGTTCCTGGTGGGCAACAGCCTGGAGCTGATGACGCCGCAGGGCAACGTCAGCTTCAACCTGGAGCAGATGCAAAACCGCAAGGGCGAGCTTATCGACACCGCGCCGGGCAACGGCCACGTGGTCTATGTGCCCGTCCCCAAGGAGATCGACGTCAACTACGGCATACTGCTGCGCAACCTGGGCGATCGTCAAGACACCCGTCAGCCCCACTCGGCGGCCTGAGATGGCGCTGCTCATCACCGACAAGTGCATCAACTGTGACATGTGCGATCCCGAGTGTCCGAACCAGGCCATCAGCCTGGGGGACAAGATCTACGAGATAGATCCGGATCGCTGCACCGAGTGCGTCGGCCACTATGAGAAGCCCACCTGCATCAGCGTCTGCCCTATCGACTGCATCATCTGGGATCCCGCTCACGTGGAGACCGAAGAGCAGCTGATGGACAAGTTTGTGCTGATGCACAGGCAGTAGTGCCGGACCTGCGGGTCATCCAGAAATAGAAAAAGCCGGGCATGCCCGGCTTTTTCTATTGCGCTACCGCCCACTCAGGGTTTGACCAGCTTCTGCAGCGCCTCAAGCTCGCGTTGAGCCTCCAGCAGCTCGGCCTGGGATGCCTCCAGCTTGGCCTGCTTCTTGGCAATCTTGTCCGGCTTGCCCGAGACCCGGGCGCTCTGCAGATCCGCCAGACGCTCCTCCACCTCTTGCTTCTGCTTGGCAACCTTCTCTTGCTGCTCCTTAATGAGCCCGGCATCTGTGCAATGGGTCTCGATGTTGCGCAGGGCCTGCTCCAGACCCGCCACCTGCTGCGCGTTATCGTGCGCCCGGGCGAAGGCAAGCTGCTCAGTCACCGCCTGATGCCTGGCCTTGCAGCCGACGTTTTCACTGCCATAGGCCTGTCCGGCCAACAGCAATAATCCTATTCCGGCGATCTTCCACATAACGACCTCTTTGCTCTGTCATACTGGATGGCCGCCTATGAAACCTGACTCATACCCCGAGGTCAAGGCACAGGGAAAGGGCTACGACAGAGTTTGCACTGGGTCATGCCGCCGCCATGTTGGCGACGCTACAATGCCCCTTTCAACCCGGAGAGTCCCATGAAGCAACAGATCGTCATCATCGCCAACGGTGCCCCCTATGGCAGCGAAACCCTGTTCAATGCCCTGCGCCTGGGGATCGCCCTCAACGAGCAGGAAGGCATCGACCTGAAACTCTTCCTGATGTCAGACGCGGTCAGCGCCGCCCTGGCGGGCCAATCCCCCGCCGAGGGTTACAACCTGCGCCAGATGCTGGAGATCCTGCTGGCACAGGGTACCCAGATCCGGCTGTGCAAGAGCTGCACGGACGCGCGGGGCATCACTGCCCTTCCCCTCATCGAGGGCATAGAGGTAGGCACCCTGCCGCTGCTGGCCCAATGGACCCTGACTGCCCACAAGGTGCTCACCTTCTAGCACAGGGTAAAATGAGCGCAGAGTTGATCTGTCACAACCCTGTGCCATTTGAAAACCAACCCCCAGCTGTTAATGTGTACACTATCAGTTATATAACAATGCGTGCGCCTTCATTTTCGCTCGGGAAACAGCCATGAACCCAACAGAACAGACTTTGCTGGAGCAGATGCGGATCACAGAGTTCGAAATCGCCCATCGCAAGGAGCTGCTGCTGCTGGATGAGCAGGATTTCATCCTGCTCGCCAGCTATCGTACCAAGATCGAACCCCACATCGATGCCCTGGTCGACAAGTTCTACACCCTGCAGACCGGGATCACCGAGATTGCCCTGCTGATTGGGGATGCCGACACCCTCACCCGATTGCGGGCGGCCCAGCGCCGCTACATTCTCGACCTGTTCAGCGGCCTGTATGACCTGGAATACGTCAACAACCGGCTGCGCATCGGGCTGGTGCACAAGCGGATCGGAGTGGAACCCAAGCTCTACCTGGCCGCCATCAATACCCTGAAAGGGCTGCTCATCGAGGATATCTTCACCCAGATCCCCAGCGAACAGGAGCGGGTCACCATGCTCACCGCCCTCGACAAGCTGTTCCTGTTCGACATCACCCTGGTGTTTGAGACCTATATCCGCAGCCTGGTGTCGGAGATCGAGTCCTCCAAGGAGAAATCCGAGCTTTACGCCAAGGCGCTGGAGGAGAAGGTACGCGAACGCACCCAGCAACTGGAGGAGATGAGCCGGACCGATGCCCTCACCGGCCTGCTCAGCGTGCGCCACCTGCAGGAGAACCTCACCCGCACCCTGCGCACCTGCCAGCGTCGCTCCGAGCCTGTGGTCATCGCCTACCTCGACATCAATGACTTCAAGCAGATCAACGACAACCAGGGCCATCAGCGGGGGGACGAGATCCTGCGCATCGTCGGCGACTGCATTCGCCAGGTGTCACGGGTGGAAGATAGCTGCTTCCGCTACGGTGGGGACGAATTCTGCCTGATCCTGCCCAACTGCAACGAGGATCAGGCTAGGGACGTCTTCCTGCCCCGTCTCAACAAGACGCTGGCCGAACGGACCGGTGATGTGACCCTCAGCATAGGGCTGGTGCAAACCGGGCCGGTGCAGTTCGACGAGGGCAACAGCCTGATCCGGCTGGCGGACGAGCGCATGTATGCCGCCAAGAAGGCGATGAAACAGGTCGCCCAGAAGGGTACTCACTGACCCGGGTTGGCCCGGGCCAGCTCGGGGCGCGGCATGCGGGCGCCCCACTCATAGAGCAGGAAGGTCAGCAGACAGAGCAACGCCATCAATGCATAGAGCAGCTGCCCGTTCCACTGGGCAAGGATCCAGCCCCCCAGCAGGGCGCCGATGGCGATCCCGAGCCCGGACATGGAGGCCGCCCCGAAGTAACTGCCCTTGAGGTGCTCCGGCGCCATCTGATCGACCAGCACATTGAGCAGCGGGAACAGGATGCACTCGCCGATGCTCAGCAGGATCACCGCCACTATCCAGTGCCACCAGATGGCGGTATCCCCGAGCGCGAACTGCAGCTGGGCGCTGAGGAAGAAGGCAACCCCGAGCTGCAGTCGGCGCTTGATAGACCAGTTGGCGGTCAGGTGCAGCAGCGGGAACTGCAGGATCACTATGGTCAGCGCATTGGTGCTCACCAGCCAGCCGATGAGGCGCTCCACCTCAGGAGTCCCCGCCCGGGTCAGATACTGGATGAGCGGTGACTCGAACTGGGCATAGACCAGCATCAGCAGCATGTTGGCCATCGTCAGCAGCAGGAAGCCCCTGTCCTGCCAGAGCACCCGCAGCACGGCGCGCATGCCCGGGCCGGCGGCATGGCCTGGCTGACAGGCGGCCAGCCGAAAGCCGACGAGGAAGATGAAGCCGAGCAGCAGATAGCTGACACTGAGCAGCAGGAAGGTCTCCTGCCGTGCACTCAGGCCGTAGCTGACCCCGAGCAGGGGACCGATGGCCGCCCCCAGGTTGAGCAAGAAGTAACGCAGGTGCAGTGCCAATTCGCGGGCCTTGGGCTCGGCCAGGCTGTCTGCCATCAGCGCCTTGCCCGGTGAATCGATGAGCCCATAGGAGAGCCCGCTGCCGATCACTCCGATCGCCAGCCAGATCACCTGATGGGAGAGGCCGAGCAGGGCAACGCTCAGAGCGGACACCAGGCAGCCAAACAGCAGTATGTTGCGCCTCCCCCACTTGTCCGACAGCCAGCCACCATAGAAGCTTACCAGGGTGGAGAGTGCCGCCGTGGCCCCCAGAATGAGGCCGATCAGCGTCGCCGACAGACCGTAGTCGCGGTAAAGCAGGATGGAGAGAAAGGGCCATACCATGAAGAAGGTGGTGCGCACCATGAAGGTGCCCAGGATGACGATCCAGACTAGCGGAGGAAACTGCCTGATAAGGGCCCACGACATCATACTGCTCCTTGTTGCCCGTCGCACGGGGAGCCCAATGTTGTAACAGAGGGCTCCATAAGAAACAATGTTGCCGACTCGCTGGCATAAAAAAAGCCGACCCTGAGGTCGGCTTTTTCACAGTACGGCAGCCTTATTCGGCAGCCGGCTCTTCGACGGCGGCAACGGCCACGTCGGCAACCGGGGCGGCGGTTTCGGTCGGTGCATTCGCTTCCTTGATGGAGAGACGCACGCGGCCTTGACGGTCCACTTCCAGTACCTTCACCTTCACCACATCACCGATCTTCAGGAAGTCGGCCACGTTCTGCACGCGGGCATCAGTGATCTGGGAGATGTGTACCAGACCGTCTTTACCCGGCAGGATGTTGACGAAGGCGCCGAAATCAGCCAGACGCACAACCTTGCCTTCATAGATGCGGTTCACTTCGATCTCGGCGGTGATGGCCTCGATGCGACGGATGGCTTCCATGGCGGCTTCGTTGGCAACGGCGGAGATGCGGACAGTACCGTCATCATCCAGCTCGATGTTGGTGCCGGTCTCTTCGGTCAGGGCGCGGATCACGGAACCGCCCTTGCCGATGACATCCTTGATCTTCTCAGGATTGATCTTGATGGTGTGGATGCGCGGGGCGAAATCGGAGATTTCGGCACGGGGAGCCTGGATGGCCTCGTCCATGACCTTCAGGATGTGCAGGCGAGCGCCACGAGCTTGCTTGAGCGCAATCTCCATGATCTCTTTGGTGATGCCTTCGATCTTGATGTCCATCTGCAGCGCGGTGATACCCTGGGTAGTACCGGCCACCTTGAAGTCCATGTCGCCCAGGTGATCTTCGTCACCCAGGATGTCGGACAGCACGACGAAACCTTCTTCTTCCTTCACCAGACCCATGGCGATACCGGCAACGGAGGCCTTGATCGGAACACCCGCGTCCATCAGCGCCAGGGAGGAACCACAGACGGAGGCCATGGAGGAGGAACCGTTGGATTCGGTGATTTCAGACACCACGCGCACCACGTACGGGAACTCGGCGGCGCTCGGCATCACGGCAGCAACGCCGCGCTTGGCCAGACGACCGTGACCGATTTCACGACGCTTGGGGCTGCCCATCATGCCGGTTTCACCGACGCAGTACGGCGGGAAGTTGTAGTGCAGCATGAAGCGGTCGGCACGGTGGCCAGACAGCTCGTCAATGTTCTGGGCGTCACGCTCGGTACCCAGAGTCGCAACCACGATGGCCTGAGTCTCACCACGGGTGAACAGGGCGGAGCCGTGAGCACGGGGTAGGATGCCGGTGCCGACGGACAGGGCGCGGATCATCTCCGGATCGCGACCATCGATGCGCGGCTCGCCACGGACCACACGGCCACGGACGATGCGGCTTTCCAGGCTGTGGAACTCTTCGCCAATCTTCTTGGCATCTTCTTCCACGCCGGAGGCGATGACCTGCTCGACCACACGGCCCTTGATGGCACCGATGGCGGCGTAACGCACGGCCTTCTCGGTGATGCGGTAGGCTTCACCCAGTTCGGCGGTGGCCAGCTCGGCAACCTTGGCTTTCAGCGCTTCATTGACGGCAGGCGGAGTCCAGTCCCACGGCTGGGTACCCACGTCGGCAGCGAATTCGTTGATGGCGTTGATCACCACTTGCATCTGCTCGTGGCCATAGACCACGGCGCCCAGCATCACCTCTTCGGACAGGATGGCCGCTTCGGATTCCACCATCAGCACCGCGTTGGCAGTACCGGCAACCACCAGATCCAGATCACTCTGGGGCAGTTCGGTGGTGGTCGGGTTCAGCACGTACTGACCGTTCATGTAACCCACGCGGGCAGCAGCAATCGGGCCGCCGAACGGGATGCCGGAGATGGCCAGGGCAGCAGAGGCACCGATCATGGCAACGATGTCGGGGGACACGGCCGGGTTCACGGACATGACGGTGGCAACCACCTGAACCTCATTGAGGAAGCCTTCCGGGAACAGCGGACGAATAGGGCGGTCGATCAGGCGGGAGATGAGGGTTTCACCTTCGCTCGGACGGCCTTCACGACGGAAGAAACCACCCGGGATACGACCAGCAGCATAGGTACGCTCCTGGTAGTTGACGGTCAGCGGGAAGAAATCACGGCCGTGATCGGCCTCTTTCTTGCCGACGACGGTCACAAATACGCAGGTATCGTCCATGCTGACCATGACGGCCGCAGTGGCTTGACGGGCCATCACACCGGTTTCCAGGGTGACGGTGTGTTGACCGTACTGGAATGACTTTACAATAGGATTCACGTGAATTTCCTTTTTACAATTTGGCGCTTTAAATTCGCGTGCAAGTATACTTGATTCGCATCAAAAGGTAAGCGGTGGCACGCATTCTGTGAGACAGGCAACGGTTTGCCGCGCGATAAAAATGATCCATAAAAAAGGGGAACCTCACGGTTCCCCTTTTTCGCGAAATCTGATGGTCGATTAACGACGCAGACCCAGCTTGGCGATCAGAGCAGCGTAACGCTGAACGTCTTTACGCTTCAGGTAGTCCAGCAGCTTACGACGCTGGGAAACCATGCGCAGCAGACCGCGACGACCGTGGTGATCCTTGGAGTGCTCCTTGAAGTGACCTTGCAGATGGTTGATCTGGGCAGTCAGCAGGGCAACCTGCACTTCGGGGGAACCGGTGTCGTTGGCGCAACGAGCGTTGTCAGCAACGATGGAAGCTTTGATCTCAGCATTTAGAGACATGGTATTACTCCAGTAGAGTGTTTAAAGGTTCACAGCCAATCTCTAATTCAGCCGTGAAATGAGGGCGGTATCATAATCGCAGCCGCCCCTTTTCGCAACGATAAAGAGGAACGAGCTGCACGCGCCCTGGCCGGTGAGCCAGGGCGATACCGCCAGAGGATCACTCCTCGTCGCGATCGTCGTGATAACGCACCAGCCGCTTGGGGGCGACTCGCCCTTCGTCGTCGATCTCGCCGACGCCGATAAACTCGCGCTCAGGGCCCACCGTCATGCGTACCTGGCCGCTTTGCGGCGCACCCGCCACCTGCACGGCCTGGCCCTGATTCACATAGGCGGCCACGGCCGTCAACATGTTCACCTCGGGCAGGGACGCCACTGCGGTATCCATCGGCAGCAGCAGCGGATCCAGCTGCTCCCGCGGCGGAATGCTCTCGGCCTTGGCCTGCTCGAAGATACATTCGAGCTGCTCCAGGGTCAGCATCCTGTCGTAGGGATAGCTGGCCACCTGGGTACGACGCAGCTGGGTGACGTGAGCACCACAGCCCAGCACTTCGCCGAGATCGTCCACCAGGGAGCGAATGTAGGTGCCCTTGCTGCAGTGCACTTCGAGGCGCACTTCATCACCTTCAAAACTCAGCAGTTTGAGCTCGAATACCGTGATGGGACGGGCTTCCCGCTCGATCTCGATGCCTTCACGGGCGTACTCGTAGAGCGGACGACCGTTGTGCTTGAGAGCGGAGTACATGGACGGCACCTGCATGATGGGGCCGCGGAACTGGTCCAGCGCCTCGATCAGGGTACCCACGGCCACGTTCACCGGACGGGTGGAGACCACCTCGCCGTCGGAGTCGCTGGTGTTGGTGCGCTCGCCCAGCTTGGCGGTCACCTCATAGCGCTTGTCCGCCTCCAGCAGATACTGGGAGAACTTGGTGGCTTCGCCCAGGCAGATCGGCAACATGCCGGTTGCCAAGGGATCCAGGGCGCCGGTGTGGCCGGCCTTGGCCGCGTTGTAGATCCGCTTGACCTTCTGCAACACATCGTTGGAGGTCAGACCGGTCGGCTTGTCCAGCAGCAGGATACCGTGTACGTCACGGCCCTTGAAACGACGTCTTCGAGACATCTCAGGCTTTATCCTCAGTTGTATCATCCGGTGCGGCTTCGTCTTCTTCACGACCAGCTTCGGTCATGCGACGCTTGTCTTCACGCACAGTGTTGGTCACCAGGTTGGAGAGGCGCATCCCCTCGACCAGGGTCTGGTCGTAGTAGAAACGCAGCTCCGGCACCACCCGCAGACGCATGGCGCTGCCGAGCAGGCTGCGAATGTAACCGGCCGCCTCGGTCAGGCCCTTGAGCCCTTCCGCGATGCGCTCGGCGTCATTCTCCAGCTGCAAGAAGGTGACGTAAATCTTGGCATAGTTGAGGTCCTTGGACACTTCCACGTCGGAGACGGTCACCATACCGATGCGCGGGTCTTTCACCTCGCGCTGCAAGATCAGCGCGATTTCACGCTGGATCTGCTGCCCGACCCGACGGGTCCGGCTAAATTCTCTGGCCATATTCTATCCTGCGATAAAAGGGGGCCGCAGCCCCCTATTTGTTCTAACGCTCGGCTTACAGAGTCCGCTGAATTTCAATGGTCTCGTAAACTTCGATCTGGTCGCCTTCACGCACGTCGTTGTAGTTCTTGACCGCGATACCACACTCGTAACCGTTGCGGACTTCGTTGACGTCATCCTTGAAGCGACGCAGGGATTCCAGCTCGCCTTCATAGATAACCACGTTGTCACGCAGAACGCGAATACGGTTGGAACGCTTGACCACACCTTCGGTGACCATACAGCCGGCAACGGCGCCGAACTTCGGTGACTTGAAGACGCTACGGACTTCAGCCAGACCGATGATCTCCTGACGATACTCAGGGGCCAGCTTGCCGCTCATGGCCTGCTTCACTTCGTCGATCAGGTCATAGATGACGGAGTAGTAACGCAGATCCAGGCTCTCGGATTCGATGACCTTGCGCGCAGAAGCGTCGGCACGGACGTTGAAGCCCACCAGGATGGCGCTGGAAGCAGCTGCCAGGGTAGCGTCGGTTTCGGTGATACCACCGACCCCGGAACCCACGATCTTGACCTTGACTTCGTCGGTAGAGAGCTGCACCAGTGCATCGCAGATAGCTTGCACGGAACCCTGTACGTCGGCCTTGATCACCACGTTCACTTCGGACACTTCGCCCTCGGTCATGTTGGCGAACATGTTTTCCAGCTTGGCCTTCTGCTGGCGAGCCAGCTTGACGTCGCGGAACTTGCCCTGACGATAGAGGGCCACTTCACGGGCTTTCTTCTCGTCACGTACAACAGTGGCTTCGTCACCGGCAGACGGCACACCGGACAGACCCAGGATTTCCACCGGCAGGGACGGGCCCGCTTCCTTGATCTCGCGACCCAGTTCGTCACGCATGGCACGAATACGACCGTATTCCAGACCACACAGTACGATGTCGCCCTGGCGCAGAGTACCTTCTTGTACCAGTACGGTAGCAACCGGACCACGGCCCTTGTCCAGGAAGGACTCGATCACGACGCCGCTGGCCATGCCATCGACGACCGCTTTCAGTTCCAGCACTTCGGACTGGATCAGGATGGCTTCCAGTAGATCGTCGATGCCTTCGCCGGATTTGGCGGAGACATGCACGAACTGGCTGTCACCACCCCAGTCTTCGGACATGACGTTGTAACGGGCCAGCTCGGTCTTGACGCGATCCGGATCCGCTTCAGGCTTGTCGATCTTGTTGACCGCAACCACGATGGGCACTTCTGCCGCCTTGGCGTGCTGGATGGCTTCGATGGTTTGCGGCATGACGCCATCATCGGCAGCGACGACCAGTACCACGATATCGGTCGACTTGGCACCACGGGCACGCATGGAGGTAAACGCGGCGTGACCCGGAGTATCCAGGAAGGTGATCATGCCACTGTCGGTTTCGACGTGGTAAGCACCGATGTGCTGGGTGATACCACCGGCTTCGCCAGCGGCAACCTTGGCCTTGCGGATGTAGTCAAGCAGCGAGGTCTTGCCGTGGTCGACGTGACCCATGATGGTCACGACAGGTGCGCGCGGCTTGGCTTCGGAGGTCTCGTCACGATCGGACAGTACCGCCTCTTCCAGTTCGTTCTCACGACGCAGCAATACCTTGTGACCCATCTCCTCGGCGACCAGCTGAGCAGTCTCCTGATCGATCACCTGGTTGATGGTAGCCATGGCGCCCATCTTCATCATCGCCTTGATGACTTCGACACCCTTGACGGCCATCTTGTTGGCCAGCTCGGCCACAGTGATGGTCTCGCCGATGACGACATCGCGGTTCACCACGGCAGCCGGCTTGTTGAAGCCGTGCTTCATGGCGTTGGGCATGGCGACCTTGCCGCGCTTGCCTTTGCGAGCACGGGGGTTGCGGGAGTCACGGTCGTCTTCGCGGCGAGTAGCCTTTTTCGGTGCCTTGACCGCTGCAGCAGCAGTGCGACGACTGGTCTCTTCCTTCCGGTCCAACTCGTCTTCTGCTGCTTGCGCATGCTTGTTGGTGGTCAGATGGTAATCACTGCTCTCTTTGGCGCGAGCAGCTTCTTCTTCAGCCCAGCGAGGGCCGTTCTGTTCCGCCATCAGACGAGCCTCTTCGGCTTTCTTGGCGGCGAGTTCTTCTGCTTTTTGCAAAGCGGTTTGTTCCTGTTGGCGCTTCAGTTCTTCTGCTTCGCGCTTGGCCATCTTTTCTGCCTCTTGCTGAGCTGTGCTAGCGGCTACTTTGGCGGGCTGTGGAGCCTGTCGAGCCTTTGATTGTGCCTCGATCCGCGCCTTTTCCTCAGCTTCACGACGAGCCTGCTCAGCCTCACGGCGAGCCTTCTCTTCAGCATCGAGACGAGCCTTGTTCTCGGCCTCGTGACGAGCTTTTTCTTCTGCTTCCAAACGCGCTTTTTCCTCGGCTTCCGCCTGACGCTGTTCATCTTCCAGCGCCGAGCGTTTTACATAGGTGCGAGTCTTGCGCACTTCAACCTGCACTTCCTTGTTCTTGCCGCCAGTTCCTTGAACACTGATGGTGCTCTTGGTCTTGCGCTGCAATGTCATGCGGGCTGGTGCGGTGATCTCGTCACCTCCATGCTGTTTTTTCAAGTGAGCCAGCAGAGTCTGTTTCTCAGACTCGCTGACGAGGTCGTCGGCCTTGCTCTTGCTGATACCGGCATCGACAAACTGCTGGAGAAGACGATCAACCGGCGTGTCGATGTCAGTGGCAAGTTGTTTGACTGATACTTCTGCCATTCATTTTCCTCCGTTTGATCTTATTCAGACTGCTCTTCTCCGAACCAACAGATATTGCGAGCAGCCATAATCAGCTCACCGGCTTTCTCAGCGGTCAGCTCTTCAATGTCGGCAAGGTCGTCGATACCTTGCTCTGCCAAATCTTCCAGGGTGCCGACGCCGCGAGCGGCCAGGGCATACGCCATGTCACGGCCAAGGCCGTTGAGATTGAGCAGTTCTTCGGAAGGCTCTACGCCGTCGAAGGATTCTTCTTTGGCCAGGGCCTTGGTGGTCAGAACATCCTTGGCACGCTTGCGCAGCTCTTCCACCATGTCTTCGTCCAGACCGTCGATGGCCAGCAGCTCATTGACGGGTACGAAGGCGATCTCTTCCAGGGTGGAGAAACCTTCTTCCATCAGCAGACCGGCGAAATCGTCGTCGATGTCCAGCGCTGTGGTGAACAGAGTCAGGATGCGATCGTTCTCGGCCTGGTGCTTGGCACGCATGTCCTCGACGGTCATGACGTTCAGCTCCCAACCGGTCAGCTGGGAGGCCAGACGCACGTTCTGACCGTTGCGACCAATGGCCTGGGCCAGGTTGGCAGCTTCCACGGCGATGTCCATGGTGTGGTTGTCTTCATCAACGATGATGGAGGCCACATCGGCAGGCGCCATGGCATTGATCACGTATTGGGCCGGGTTGTCATCGTACAGCACGATGTCGGCACGCTCACCGCTCAGCTCGGCGGATACCGCCTGAACGCGAGCACCGCGCATGCCGATACAGGCACCGATCGGGTCGATACGACGATCGTTGGTCTTGACCGCAATCTTGGCGCGGGAACCCGGATCACGGGCAGCGCCCATGATTTCGATCATCTCTTCGCCGATTTCCGGCACTTCGATGCGGAACAGCTCTTTCAGGAAGTCTGGGCTGGAGCGGCTGACGAACAGCTGGGAACCACGGGCTTCCGGGCGGACTGCATAGAGCAGGCCACGGATGCGGTCACCGGGACGGAAGGTCTCACGGGGCAGCATGTCGTCACGGAAGATCACGGCCTCGGCATTGCTGCCCAGATCCAGGATGACGTTGTCGCGGTTGCTCTTCTTGACCACGCCGCTGATGATGGTGCCTTCCTTGTCCTTGAACTGGTCAACGACTTGGGAACGCTCGGCCTCGCGCACTTTCTGCACGATAACCTGCTTGGCGGTCTGGGTGGTGATGCGGTCGAAGGTGACAGAGTCAATCTGGTCTTCAACATAGTCGCCGATCTGGATATCCGGCTGCTCGATCTGAGCGGCTTCGAGAGTGATTTCCCCATACGGGTTCTCCATGGAAGCCTGATCGGCCACCACGACCCAACGGCGATAGGTGTCGTAGTCACCGGTCTTGCGATCGATCTCGACCCGAACTTCAATCTCGCCTTCGTATTTTTTCTTGGTCGCAGTCGCCAGCGCAGTCTCCAGAGCCTGGAAAATCTTCTCGCGGGGGACAGCCTTCTCGTTGGACACAGCGTCAACGACCAGCAAAATCTCTTTATTCATATCCGATAGCCTCGTTAACCAAAGTTCGGCACTATGTTCGCTTTTTGGATATTGGTGAAAGCCAACACCTCGTCCTTACCATCTACTGTCAGGGTGATCATGTCCCCCTGCACAGCTTTGATTACGCCTTTGAACTTGCGGCGGTTGTTTGTTGCCATCCGAAGCGAAACCGCCGCCTCTTGGCCAACGTATTTTTCGAACTGGGCAACCTTGAACAGCGGACGATCCAGGCCCGGGGAGGAAACCTCGAGGTAATATTCCTCGGTGATGGGATCTTCAACGTCCATGATGGCGCCAACCTGGCGGCTCACCTCGGCACAGTCTTCCACCGTCACGCCTTGCTCTGAGTCGATGAAGACGCGCAAGGTCGAGTGCTTACCCGCACGGATAAACTCGACACCCCAAAGTTCAAAACCCAAGGCAACGACCGGAGCCTCGAGCAGATCGGTCAAACGTTGTTCCAACGTAGCCAAAGTCACCCTCCGAAAAACAAAAAAAGGGCATATAGCCCAGATAGAGATCGATTCAGAGTAAATCGCACATAACAAAAAGCCCCGATGTCAAATCGGGGCTTGGCGCTTTACCCTGATTGTCGCCTCGCAGCGACCGCCTTCCTGAGCGTAGGAAATGCGTGAAATTTGGTTGCGGGGGCCGGATTTGAACCGACGACCTTCGGGTTATGAGCCCGACGAGCTACCATGCTGCTCCACCCCGCGTCCGAAATCGTGCGAGATTATAGCCACTTCATTCTCATCACACAAGACTGACTGGCTATAACTTCCCGGTTACCCGGGTTCACTGCTTAATTGGTGCCGTGGGCGGGACTCGAACCCGCACACCCTAGAGCACTACCCCCTCAAGATAGCGTGTCTACCAATTCCACCACCACGGCAAAAACTCTTTACTCGGGAACGTCAGCGTCTTTCTTCACTGGCGCTTTGGTCTGCTCAACTTGCTGAGTCTGTTGCAGATTTTCCCATTCGCTACCCTGTTTTACCTTGTTGCTTGACATGGAGCCGAGCACCAGGCTGATCAAAAAGAACAGAGTGGCCAAAATTGCAGTTGTGCGGGTCAGGAAACTGCCTGAACCACCGGAGCCGAATACGGTATTCGATGCCCCTGCGCCGAAGGAGGCGCCCATATCAGCCCCTTTACCTTGCTGAATCATCACCAGACCGATCAGAGCCAGTGACACCAGCAGATAAACGACTAAAAGAATCTCGTACATTTAACTTGCACCCTTTGCCGCTTCAACAATTCCTAAAAACGCATCGCTGTCGAGGCTTGCTCCACCTATCAGTCCGCCATCAATGTCGGGCTGGGCAAACAAATCTCTCGCGTTGGTCGGCGTCACGCTCCCACCATAGATGATTCTTACTTTCTCACCTATTACCGGAGTATCCTCCGCCAAGCGACCACGTATAAAGGAATGAACCTCTTGTGCCTGCTCGGGTGTGGCGCATTTACCTGTACCTACAGCCCAAATCGGCTCGTAGGCGATGATAGCATTATCGAAAGCCATCGCGCCATTTTTCTCTATGACGATGTCCAGCTCTTCGGCGATCACCTCGAAGGTTCTTCTCGCCTGCCTCGCAGCACCTGACTCCCCCAGACAAAGGATGGGAATCAAACCTGCCGCTCTGACTGCCGCAAACTTCTCTGCGACGATAAAGCTGGTCTCACCAAAGAGACGCCTGCGCTCGGAGTGACCGACCAGTACGTATCGGCACCCTGCCTCGACCAGCATCTCACACGAGACTTCACCCGTATAAGCGCCCTGTCTGTGCTGGCTCACATTTTGAGCCCCCAACCTTATCACCTTCTGCTCATCGAGCAGTCGTGCGGTAAAGTCGAGATGCACGTGGGAAGGACAGAGAACAACATCTACATCATCACCAACACCCTTCAGGCATTGACTCGTAAACTGCTCTAACTGCGACCTACTACCGTGTAACTTCCAGTTGGCGGCTACAAACGGCTTGCGATGTCCCATCGGCAACTCCCTTGCGAAAGCGGGGCTGATAATATCCAGAGGATGATCAGCTGACAAGTGCTATTTTCAAATTTTCGAATCGTTTGAACAAGATACAACCAGGGCGATTAAAAAATCGCCCTGGTTGCTCATTAAAACGCCGATTCGACCTGTTGGGCGATGCGTTGTGCCATGTCACGCACCTGTTGCTCATGCTCCCCTTCCACCATGACCCGGATCAAGGGCTCGGTGCCGGATTTGCGCAGCAGGACACGGCCACGGCCGCCCAGTTCCTGTTCCACCTTGGCCACTTCCTGCTGCACGGCTTCGGCCGCCAGCGGATCCTTGCCCTCGGCAAAACGTACGTTCACCAGTACCTGGGGGAACTTGCTCATGCCGGAGCGCAGCTTGGCCAGCGGCATCTCCGCAGAGCACACCGCCGTCAGCACCTGCAGGGCGGCGACTATGCCATCCCCTGTGGTGGTCTGGTCCAGGCAGATGATGTGACCGGAGTTCTCGCCACCGATGCGCCAGCCCTTCTCGTTCATCATCTCGAGCACGTAGCGGTCACCCACCTTGGCACGGGCAAATGGAATACCGAGCGTCTGCAGCGCCAGCTCCAGGCCCATGTTGGCCATTAGAGTACCTACCACACCGCCCTTGAGGCGGCCATTGCGCAGGGCATCGCGGGCGATGATGTAGAGGATCTCGTCACCGTCGATGATGTAGCCAGTGCTGTCTACCATCACCAGGCGATCGCCGTCACCGTCGAAGGCAACACCGAGATCGGCCTTGCACTCCAGCACCTTGGCGGCCAGCGCCTCCGGTGCGGTGGAGCCCACCCCATCGTTGATGTTGAGGCCATCCGGGCTGCAACCGATGGCAATCACCTCGGCGCCCAGCTCGCGGAACACCGAGGGGGCAATGTGATAGGTGGCTCCATGGCCACAATCCACCACCATCTTCACTCCTTCCAGGCTCAGATGGGTGGGGAAGGTGCTCTTGCAGAACTCGATGTAACGGCCGGCGGCATCGTCGATGCGCTGCGCCTTGCCAAGTTCGGCGGACTCCACGCACTTGAGCTCGTTATCCAGCTCGGCCTCGATGGCCAGCTCCACTTCATCGGGCAGCTTGGTGCCATCGGCGGAGAAGAACTTGATGCCGTTGTCGTAATAAGGGTTGTGGGAGGCGCTGATGACGATGCCAGCCTCGGCACGGAAGGTGCGAGTCAGGTAGGCCACCGCCGGCGTCGGCATGGGACCCATCAGTATGGCCTTGAGGCCCGCTGCGGAGAGGCCCGCTTCCAGGGCGGATTCAAGCATATAGCCAGAGATGCGAGTATCTTTGCCGATCAGCACCTTCTTGGTGCCTTTCTTGGAGAGCACCTTGCCGGCGGCCCAACCCAACTTCATCACAAAATCCGGGGTGATAGGAAATTCGCCAACCTTGCCGCGGACACCATCGGTGCCAAAATACTTTCTGGTCATTGTCTGTTCTCGTTTTTTTATTTGGATATGAAATCTTGTCCCGTCATTACCATCCAGCCAACGCGCAGAGCATCCATGGTGGCTCGCACGTCGTGCACCCGGATGATCCTGGCGCCATGTTGCAACCCGATCAGAGCGCAGGCCAGGCTGCCGGCCAGCCGCTCATCAACGGGGCGGCCAAGCAGATTGCCTATCATAGACTTTCGCGACATCCCCACCAAGAGCGGCAGACCGTAATCCAACAACTTCTGCTGTTCGGCCAGCAACTGATAGTTGTGTGCCACCGTCTTGCCAAAACCATAACCCGGATCCAGCAGCAGGTGCCGACGCGGGATCCCTGCATCCAGGCAAGCGACTATCCGTTCGTCGAAGAAGGCCCTCACTTCCCCCAGCAAGTCGTCGTAATGAGGTTCGGCCTGCATGGTTCTCGGCTGGCCTTGCATGTGCATCAGACACACGGGCACGTCAGCCCCTGCCGCTGCAGCCAGGGCACCGGGCTCGAGCAGGGACCGCACATCATTGATGAGGTGAGCGCCTGCCGAGCAGCCCGCCCTCATCACGGCAGCCTTGGAGGTATCGAGGGAGATCATCACATCGAGTTCCTGCACCATCCGCTCGACCACAGGGATAACCCTGTCCAGCTCCTCCTGCTCGCTCACGTCGGGGGCGCCCGGGCGGGTCGACTCGCCACCGATGTCGATGAGGGTGGCTCCCTCCTCCACCATCTGACGAGCATGAGCCAGCGCCAGTTCAAGTGGTTTGAAGCGGCCGCCATCGGAGAAGGAGTCCGGAGTCACGTTGAGGATCCCCATGACGTGGGGACGCTCCAGGGAGAGGCTGCGCCCCTTGCTGATTAGTTGCATCTTTACATCTACCTGTTACAAGAAAATCTGGGTATCCGCATAAAGAAAAACCCCGGGCAAGCCCGGGGTTTGGATCATGAAAGCTTATTTGGCCGGGACATCGTTCGCCTTGTCGATGTCATTCAGCGGTGCACTGCTGTCATCGGACGGCGCCTTGACCTCGGGCTCGCGGCTCACACTGGCGCCACCTTGCGGGGTATCACCGTGCTCATCATGCCAGTTGCTGGGAGCACGAACCTCACGACGTGCCATCAGATCGTCGATCTGCTTAGCATCTATGGTCTCGTACTTCATCAAGGCATCCTTCATGGTGTGCAGTACATCCATGTTGTCCTGCAGGATCTGCTTGGCACGAGCATAGTTGCGATCGATGACCTGCTTGACCTCGGCATCGATGACACGCGCGGTGTCGTCGGACATGTGCTTGGCCTTGGCCATGCTGCGACCGAGGAACACTTCACCATCTTCTTCTGCATAGAGCATGGGGCCGAGGCGCTCGGACATCCCCCACTGAGTGACCATCTTGCGCGCGATGTCGGTAGCACGCTCGATGTCATTGGAGGCACCGGTCGATACCTTCTCGGTACCGTAGATCAGCTCTTCCGCCAGACGACCGCCGTACAGGCTGGAGATCATCGACTCCAGATGCTGCTTGGAGTGGCTCCAGCGATCCTGCTCCGGCAGATACATGGTCACACCCAGCGCACGACCGCGCGGGATGATGGAGACCTTGTAGACGGGATCATGATCCGGCACGACACGACCAATGATGGCGTGACCGGCTTCATGATAAGCCGTCATCTCCTTCTCGGACTCTTTCATCACCATGGAGCGGCGTTCCGCCCCCATCATGATCTTGTCCTTGGCCTTCTCGAATTCCAGCATGGAGACCACGCGGCGGCTCTCACGGGCGGAGAACAGGGCAGCCTCGTTGACCAGGTTGGCGAGATCGGCACCGGAGAAACCTGGCGTACCACGGGCAATCAGCGCCGGATTGACGTCATCCGCCAACGGCACCTTGCGCATGTGCACCTTCAGGATCTGCTCACGGCCGCGGACATCCGGCAGACCGACCACGACCTGACGGTCGAAACGACCCGGGCGCAGCAGAGCGGGATCCAGCACGTCTGGACGGTTGGTCGCGGCGATGACGATGACGCCTTCATTGCCTTCGAAACCATCCATCTCGACCAGCATCTGGTTCAGGGTCTGCTCACGCTCATCGTGGCCACCACCCAGACCGGCGCCACGCTGGCGACCGACCGCATCGATTTCATCGATGAAGATGATGCAGGGGGAGGACTTCTTGGCCTGCTCGAACATGTCACGCACCCGGGAGGCGCCGACACCCACGAACATCTCGACGAAGTCGGAACCGGAGATGGTGAAGAAGGGCACCTTGGCCTCACCCGCGATGGCCTTGGCCAGCAGGGTCTTACCGGTACCGGGCGGGCCTACCAGCAGCACGCCGGTCGGGATCTTGCCGCCCAGTTTCTGGAACTTGGTCGGATCGCGCAGATAGTCGACCAGCTCTTTGACCTCTTCCTTCGCCTCGTCACAACCCGCCACGTCGACGAAGGTGGTCTTGATCTGATCTTCACTCATCAGGCGAGCCTTGCTCTTGCCGAACGACATGGCACCCTTGCCACCGCCGCCCTGCATCTGACGCATGAAGAAGACCCAGACACCGATCAGCAACAGCATCGGGAACCAGGAGATGAAGATGGACGTGATCAGAGACGGCTCTTCCGGCTTCTCACCCATCACCTTCACGTTATGGTTGAGCATGTCGTTAAGCAGTTGGGGATCCGGCGCAGGGATGATGGTGGTGAAACGTTCACCGGTGCGCTTGACGCCATTAATGACCTTGCCATCCATCCGCACTTCACGGATCTGCTCTTGGGTCACTTCTTTCACGAAGCTGGAATAGTCCAGCTGGCGACTGGTAGTATCGCTGGGGCTGAAGCTATTGAACACCGACATCAGCACGACGGCGATGACCAGCCACAGGATTAGGTTTTTCGCCATGTCACTCAAATCAATGACCTCGCAGACTGACAGTTAACGATGAGGGTTAGGGTACTACAGTTTAAAACCGGTAGCCACAATGTAGACTTCTCGTGAACGGGCACGGGAGGAGTCTGGTTTACGAATCTTGACGACAGAGAAAAGTCTACGAATTTCATTGAGATAAGCGTCGAAGCCCTCCCCCTGAAATACCTTGACCACGAAACTGCCATTACTGCGCAGGACCTGATTGCACATGTCCAGCGCCAGCTCGATCAGATACATGGAGCGAGCCTGATCCACCTGCTGGGTCCCGCTCATGTTGGGCGCCATGTCAGACATGACCACATCAACCTTGTCCGGGCCAACCCGGGCCAGCAAGGCGGCAAGCACAGTTTCCTCCCGAAAGTCCCCTTGCAGGAAATCGACACCGGCAATGGAATCCATCGGCAGAATATCGCAAGCAATCACCCGTCCCTTGTCACCCACCTGATCGATAGCGAACTGGGACCAGCCACCAGGGGCGGCTCCCAGATCCACCACCGTCATGCCCGGCTTGAGCAGTTTGTCCTTGCCCTGGATCTCGTCGATCTTGAACACGGCGCGGGAACGCAGTCCCAACTTCTGGGCTTTTTTGACGTAATGATCGTCAAAATGTTCTTTTAACCAGCGGGTTGAACTGGGGGAATGTTTTTTCTGGGTCATGATTGTCGACTTTAAAAAACCACAAGGGTTATTAGTATTAAGGGCTAAGTGGGGGTAGAATACGCCCCTTTCAACCCTGACTTATGAAGAAATTGCCATGATTCTCAACAATAAACAGAAACAATACCTCAAGGGCCTCGCCCACAGCCTGAAGCCGGTCGTCCTGCTGGGACAACACGGCCTGACCGAAGGGGTGCTGGCCGAGATCGATCTGGCGCTGAACCACCACGAGCTGATCAAGGTTAAGGTGTCGTCTGAAGATCGTGAGATGAAACAGCTGGTAATGGATGCCATCGTTCGTGAAACCGGCGCCATCAAGGTACAGAGCATGGGCCATGTACTGACCATCTATCGTCAGGCCACAGAACCCAAGATCCAGTTGCCCCGCAAGTAACAGGAAAGAGCGTTCGCTCTTTCCTTCATTTCTCTTCTTCCCAAGTCGCTTGCCAAAATAGTCGTCAGGCCCTTAACCTGCGATGAATACTTGCGGACATCCACTATGGACAAGCATCAGATTCTCACCGACGAGGAGCTGGCCATGCTGCAGGACTTGGGAGACGCCGAGGACATGGCCGCCGGCCAGTTCCTGCGAGGCAACCTGAGCCTTCCCCTACAGAGCCTGTTGCAACGGGCCAGCCCCCTGACGATCGAGGCCCGCATCGCCGGCCATCAACTGCGTTTTCCGCTGCATTGTACCCTGGCGGCGGAAGGCCACACCGAACTGCGCATCGCCGCCCCTACCATCACGGAGCTGGGCTCCCCTCACCTGCGCGCCTGGCGACTCGATGAGAAAGCCGTCCTGCACACCAGCGATGCCGAGTATGAGGTGCACAGCCTCTCCCTCGGTGGTCTCATCGTGGCCGGCTTGCCACCGACTCTGGCCAAGGGCGATCGGCTGCACGGCACCCTCGGCATAGAAGGATTGCCTCCCCTGGCACTGAGCGGCACCCTGATAAGGCACGTCCACTCCCACCAGCAGCGCCACGACTGGGCCTTGAAATTCCAGCTGGACAAGGGAGACCAGGAGCAACTGCGAGACTGGCTCTTCCAGCGTCATCAGGACGCCTTCGTCCAGACCTATCAGGGGGACTAAATGCAACAGGGGAGCCGGGCTCCCCTGTTTCTTCATCGCCCCTCATCGTCAGAGGTAGGCGACTTCCAGAATTTCGTACTCAACATCGCCAGCCGGTGTCTTGACGATGGCCACATCGTCCACTTCCTTGCCGATCAGGGCACGGGCAATGGGCGAGTTCACGGAGATCATGTTCTGCTTGATGTCCGCCTCGTCGTCGCCCACGATGCGGTACACCACTTCCTCTTCCGTTTCGCTTTTCAGCAGGGTCACGGTCGCACCGAAGATGACGCGGCCATTGTTGGCAATCTTGGTGATATCGATCACCTGAGCATTGGAGAGCTTGCTCTCAATCTCCTGAATGCGGCCTTCACAGAAACCTTGCTGCTCGCGAGCGGCATGGTATTCGGCGTTTTCTTTCAGATCACCATGTTCACGGGCATCAGCAATCGCTTCGATAATCTGGGGACGCAGCTCGCTCTTCAGATAGTCGAGCTCTTGACGCAGCTTTTCAGCGCCGCGAACAGTCATCGGAGTATGATTCATAGTCGAAACCTGGGTTGCCTTATAAAGAGAAGCTGCGGCAATCAAAGAGAGCCGCAGCTATCGGTTCGGATGAGGCATCTTAATATGAAGCCGCCACAAAATCCATGTCAGCCCCTGCGAACGGGATCGTGCTTCCTGGCGAAAGCTACTTGGGATCCGCCACCCCTATAGGGGCAGATACCGTCGGTTTGCCCTGCATGATGGCGATCTCCACCCGCCGGTTCATGCGTCGGTTCTCCGGGCTGTTGTTCGGCACCAGAGGCTGGGAATCCGCCATCCCCTGCACCACCAGACGGCTGCCATCAAAGCCGGGCACCTTGATCATCTGGTGGGCCACCGCCACCGCACGTTGGGATGAGAGCTCCCAGTTGGACTGGAACAGCTCGTCTTCGGTGGCAACGTCATCGGTATGACCGGAAACGGTGATCTCCCCAGGCACATCCTTGAGCAAGGTCGCGACTTTACGGATCACCGGCCAGAACTGGGGCTGCAGGAAGGCGGATCCCGCCGGGAACGCCGCCTTCTCGCGGATGCGAATGATGATCTGCTGACCCAGCGCCTCTATCTCGATGGCACCGTCCTGGATCTGTGCCTGCATCTGCTCGGCCAGCGCCTTGGCCAGTTCGTTGGACTGCTCCTGCGCCTTCTGGGCCTGCTGGGCGGTGTCGCCGCCGCTCTGCTGCCCCTCGGTCTTGTCATGGCCCCCCGCCTGATCCGCATCCCCGGGTTGAAAATCCAGCTCGGTCTGGGTCATGTCGATGGTCTGCTGCATGATGGTGTCGATGGGCGTCGGTTCAGGCCGGCCAGGGCGAAACTCCTGGGCGATGACAGAGGTCCCCTTGGGGATGTCCTTCACCTCCAGGATGTTCTGCACCCCGAACGCCTTCTCCATGGAGCCGGCGATCTGCTTGAACTTCTGCACATCCATCTCGGCGAAGGAGAGCAGCAGCACGAAGAAACACATTAACAGGGACATGAGATCGGCGAAGGTACCCATGTAGCCGGGCAGGCCGGGCGGCGGACACTTGCACTTTGCCATGGGGCCTCCTATTCGAGCCCGTTGTTGCGTTTGGACTGATTCAAGTAGTTCTGCAGCATGGCCTGGATCACGCGAGGGTTCTGGCCGTCCTGGATCCCCATGATGGCGTCGAGGATCAGAGTGCGGCTCAACTGCTCCTCGCCGCTGCGCAGCTCCAGCTTGTCGGCGATGGGGATGGCGATCATGTTGGCTTCGATCGCCCCGTACAGCGTGGTCAGCAAGGCCACCGCCATAGCCGGGCCGATGGATTTGGGGTCGCTCATGTTCGCCAGCATGGCCACCAGCCCCACTAGCGTACCTATCATCCCCATCGCGGGGCCGAGATCGCCGAGGGAGCGAAACACCTTGATGGCGATGACATGGCGCTCCGAGGTCAGTTCGATGTCTTTCTCCATCACGGCGCGCACCACATCGGCGTCATGGCCGTCCACCAGCATGTCGATGCCCTTCTTCATGAAGGGATTGGGGATCTCCGCCGCCTCAAGCGCCAGAAAGCCTCCCTTGCGGGCCGAGTCCGCCAGCTCGACCGCCTTGGCAATCAGATCGTCGAGCTTGTCGCCCTTGTACATGAACGCCTTGCCGGCCACCTTGAACGCCATCAGAAACTGGCTGAGGTTGAACTTCATCATGCAGATGAACAGAGAACCCAATATGGTGATATAGACCGAAGGCATATCCACATACATGCTCATGGGGCCACCCAGCAGCATGCCGTACACCACGACCCCGAACCCCAGCACTATGCCTATCAGACTGCCTAAATCCACATCCCTACTCCTGTCGCCGAACTTGCCATCTATTTATATTGCGTTGAATTTTCTGCTATTGCGCCCCTGGCAGCAAGCCCGGCACACCTCAATAACCCATCGGCAGTACATGGATGCCAGCGCCTTTCTATCGGCCGGGGTCAGGATAGTTTGAGGACGGCACACTTTTCTGCCTCCCCCCTGTGCCCGGTCGATGTTAAGATGAGCCGTTTTTTTCAATCCCCGAGGATGGACATGGCCAGTAAAAAAATCGACCGTCTGAGTTTTGATGCCACCCTGGAAGAGCTGGAAACCATAGTGCATCAACTGGAACAGGGGTCGCTCCCCCTCGAGGAGGCACTCAAGCAATTCGAACAGGGCATCCATCTGGTGCGTGCCGGCCAGCAGAAGCTGGAGCAGGCCGAGCAGAAGATCCAGATCCTCCTGACCCAGGCCGATGGCAGCGAACAGGCGGTCCCCTTTCGATCAGAGCAAGGAGAGGAGTGAGTGACGCTGGACGATTTCTCCCGCCTGCACCGCCGCCGCATCGACGACTGCCTCTCGGCACAGCTTGAGGCCCTGCCCGCCATGGCACCACGCCTGCGGGATGCAATGAAATACGGCCTGCTGCTCGGCGGCAAGCGGGTGCGCCCCTTCCTGGTCTACGCCGTGGGCGAGATGCTGGGGGTGCCAAGCGAACAGCTCGACGGCCCTGCCGCCGCGGTGGAGTGCATTCACGCCTACTCCCTGCTGCACGACGACCTGCCCGCCATGGACAACGACGATCTGCGTCGCGGCCAGCCGACAGTGCACAAGGCGTTCGACGAAGGCACCGCCATTCTGGCCGGCGATGCCCTGCAGACCCTGGCCTTCTCCATCCTGGCGGATCATCCCCTCCCTGACGCCCTGCTGGCCAACCGGGTACGGATGCTGAGTGCCCTGGCCCGCGCCTCTGGTTATCTCGGCATGTGCGGCGGTCAGGCGCTGGATCTGGAGGCCGAAGGCCGCCGGATCAGCCTCGCCGAACTGGAGCAGGTGCACCGTCACAAGACGGGCGCGCTCATCGAGTGCGCCGTCACCCTGGGGGCACTGTGCAAGGCCGACGTGGAACCCGCTACCCTGGCCGCGCTGCAAACCTATGCCGCCGCCATCGGGCTCGCCTTCCAGGTGCAGGATGACATCCTCGACATCACGGGCGA
Organism: Aeromonas sp. sif0611; assembly: GCF_019218845.1. NCBI lineage: Bacteria > Pseudomonadati > Pseudomonadota > Gammaproteobacteria > Aeromonadales > Aeromonadaceae > Aeromonas > Aeromonas sp. sif0611. The sequence continues at coordinate 717,701 of NZ_JAHUWU010000002.1, forward strand.
CACCGCGACCCTCGGCAAGCCGCAAGGCTCGGATCTGGCGCAGGAGAAGAGCACCTATCCGGCCCTGCTCGGCCTCGACCCTGCCCGTGAGCTGGCTCGCGAACTGCATGACAAGGCCTTAACAGCCCTGCAATCCTTGCCCTACAATACCGACATTCTGGAAGCGTTTGCCGATTACATCATCGAGCGAACCCACTAAACGCTGGATAACAGTAACAATATGAGCGTTGATATTAGCGATTTCCCCAACCTGGCCCTCGCGGATACGCCGGTCGAGTTGCGATCCCTGCCCAAAGAGCGGCTGCCCATTCTGTGCGAAGAGCTGCGCGAGTATCTGCTGCGCTCGGTGAGCCGCTCCAGCGGCCACTTCGCCTCCGGCCTCGGCACCGTCGAGCTGACGGTTGCCTTGCACTACGTCTACAACACCCCCTTCGATCGACTGGTGTGGGACGTGGGCCATCAGGCCTATCCCCACAAGATCCTGACCGGCCGGCGCGAGCGCATTCACACCATTCGCCAGAAAGATGGCCTGCACCCCTTCCCCTGGCGGGAAGAGAGCGAGTATGACGTGCTCAGCGTGGGCCACTCCAGCACCTCCATAGGTGCCGCCCTCGGCATGGCGGTCGCCGCCGAGAGCGAGGGACTGGGCCGCAAGGTGGTGGCCGTCATCGGTGATGGCGCCATCACGGCAGGCATGGCCTTCGAGGCCCTCAACCACGCCGGAGACGTTCACAAGGACATGCTGGTGGTGCTCAATGACAACGAGATGTCCATCTCCGAGAATGTCGGGGCGCTCAACAACCACCTGGCCAGACTGATGTCCGGCAAGCTCTACACCACCATCCGCGAAGGTGGCAAGAAGGTGCTGGCGGGGCTGCCGCCGGTCAAGGAGCTGGCCAAGCGGGCCGAGGAACACCTCAAGGGCATGGTGGTGCCCGGCACCCTGTTCGAGGAGTTCGGCTTCAACTACATAGGCCCCATCGACGGCCACGACATCCACGCTCTGGTCGAGACCCTGCGCAACATGCGCAACCTCAAGGGTCCTCAGCTGCTGCACGTCAAGACCAAGAAGGGCAAGGGCTACGAGCCTGCCGAGAAAGACCCCATCGGCTATCACGCCGTCCCCAAGTTCAACCCGGACGAGTGCGCCCTGCCCAAGAGCGCCGGTGGCAAACCCACCTTCTCCGCCATCTTCGGCCAGTGGCTGTGCGACATGGCGGCCAAGGATGAGCGGCTGGTCGGCATAACCCCCGCCATGCGCGAGGGCTCCGGCCTGGTCAAGTTCAGCCAGCAGTATCCGGATCGCTACTTCGACGTAGCCATCGCCGAACAGCATGCGGTCACCTTCGCCGCTGGCCTTGCCATCGCCGACAAGAAACCCGTGGTCGCCATCTATTCGAGCTTCCTGCAACGGGCCTATGACCAGCTGATCCACGATGTGGCGCTGCAGAACCTGCCGGTGCTGTTCGCCATCGACAGGGCCGGCCTGGTAGGCGCCGACGGCCCCACCCATCAGGGGGCGTTCGACATCAGCTTCCTGCGCACAGTCCCGAACATGGTGGTGATGACGCCGTCCGACGAGAACGAGTGCCGCCAGATGCTCTTCACCGGCTATCAGTGCAACCAGCCCGCTGCGGTGCGCTATCCCCGTGGCAGCGGCTGCGGCAGCGAGATCATGAGCGAGATGCAGGCACTGGAACTCGGCAAGGGCCGGATTGTTCGCCAGGGTAAAGGCACCGCCATACTGGCGTTCGGTACCCTGCTGCATCAGGCCAGGGCCGCCGCCGAGGCGCTGGACGCCACCTTGGTGGACATGCGCTTCGTCAAGCCCATGGACGAGGCACTGGTGCTTGAACTTGCCGCCTCCCACGATCAGTTTGTCACTCTCGAGGACAACGCCATCATGGGCGGGGCCGGTTCTGCGGTGAACGAGCTGCTGATGCGCAGCAAGCAGTGCAAGCCAGTGCTCAATCTGGGGCTGCCGGATCGCTTCGTGGAGCAAGGCACCCAGGAGGAGATCTATGCCCAGCTGGGGCTGGATGGCGTTGGTATCCAGGCCAGCATCGAGGCCTGGCTGCAAGCCTGACGCAAGTGCTTACTGCAATCACAAGCAATAAAGAAGGGCGCCTGATGGCGCCCTTCTTGTATTTTCACTTCTGACCCGAGTCAACCCTTGTAGATCTTGGGGTTGAACACATCCCGCAGCCAGTCACCCAGCAGGTTGATGACCAGCACCAGCACCACCAGGCAGATGCCCGGGAAGGCGGTGATCCACCAGGAGCCGGAGAAGATGTAGTTGAAGCCCACACTGATGAGCGAGCCGAGCGACGGTTGATCCACTGGCATGCCCAACCCCAGGAAGGAGAGTGCTGCCTCGCTCATGATGGCGTTCGCCACCTGCACCGTGGAGATGACCAGGATGGGCGACAGGCAGTTCGGCAGTATGTGGCGGAACATGATGCGCGGGGCACGGAACCCCATCACCTGGGCCGCTTCCACGTACTCCTTCTTCTTCTCCGCCAGCACCGAGGCGCGCACCGTACGGGCATACTGGGGCCATTCGGCGATGCCGATGATCACCACCAGCATGACGATGGCGAACTCGGAATAGAGATCCGAGCCAAAGGTCGCCTGGAAGATGGCGGAGATGATGATGGCCACCATCATGGTGGAGAACGACAGCTGCACGTCGGCAAAGCGCATCAGCAGGTTGTCGATGCGACCACCGAAGTAACCGGCGATGAGGCCGATGACGATGCCGAGCACCAGCTGCAGGCCGACGGCGAACAGACCTATGGTCAGCGAGATGCGGGCGCCATAGAGGATGGTGCTCCAGATGTCCCGTCCCTGGTTGTCGGTACCGAGCCAGAAGCGCGCCTCGCCCCCTTCCAGCCAGGAGGGAGGCAGCTCCGCATCCATCAGATCGAAGCTGGTCTGGTCATAGACGTTGTGCGGTGCCAACCAGGGCGCCAGCAGCGCCGCCAGTACGAACACCACAAACACGGCAAAGCTGAACATGGCTACCTTGTCCCGCAGGAAGTAGTAGACGATGTCAGAGTTCTTGAATCGCGCCCAACGGCTTGGGCTTGCAGTTACAGCGTTAGTCATCTGTTACCCCTTGGCGGTCAGGTTGACGGTCGGGTTGATGAACCCGTAGAGCAGGTCGACCAGGGTATTGGTCACCACGAAGATAAGGCCCACGAAGATGACGTAAGCGGTGATCAGTGGAGTATCGACCCTGTGGATCGCCTCGAGGAACAGGAAACCCGTCCCCGGCCACTGGAACACGCTCTCGGTCAGTATGGTGTAGGCCACCATGGTGCCGATCTGCACGCCGCCGACAGTGATGACCGGCAGCATGGTGTTCTTCAGGGCGTGCTGGTAGTAGACCTTGTTGTTGTCCAGCCCCTTGGCACGGGCGAACTTCACGTACTCGGAGGAGAGCTGTTCCAGCATCTCGGAGCGTACCAGCCGGATGAACAGCGGCAGCATGATGGAGGAGAGGGACACCGCAGGCAGGATCAGGTGCTTGATGCCATCCCAGGTGAAGAAGCCCGACTCCCAGCCCAGCAGGTTGTAGGTCTCGCCACGGCCATAGGCCGGCAGCCAGCCGAGCTGGATGGAGAAGAGGTACATCAGCATGATGGCGGTCAGGAAGACCGGGATCGAGATGCCGATGCTGCTCACCGCCATGATGAGCTTGGTCAGGAAACTGCGCGGTCTTATCGCCGAATAAACCCCCAGCGGAATGGAGACAACGACGATGATGAGTGCAGCGGCAAACACCAGCTCAAGGGTAGCCACCAGCTTGTCGAGGATCACCTCGAGGGCCGGTCGCTTGAAGAAATAGGAGGTGCCCAGATCCCCTTGCACCGCGTTCTGCAAGAAGCGGCTGTATTTCACCAAAAAGGGATCGTTGAGGCCCATTTTGTCGCGCAGCTCCTGGCGCACGGACTCGGAGACGGATTGTCCCACCAGCTCGCGCAGCGGATCCCCCAGGTTGTCCTGGATGGAGAAGGCGACCAGGCTGATGACGAACATCACTATCACGGCCTGATAGAACCGTTTCAGCAGGAATGTAAACATGCTTGTCCTTCTACGTGGCCTGTGTCTTGGCACAGGCTTCTGTTAATGGCGGGGCACCCATGGGCGCCCCGCCAGGTCCTTCCTTAGCGCTTCACTTACTTGTTGACCACCAGGTCACCCAGGTAAGGGAAGTTCATCACGTTGACCACAGGCTTGATGTCGACGTTCTTCTTGGCACCGTAGGCCAGGTCTTCCCAGTGCAAGGGCACGTAGGCAGCGTCGTCGATCAGCATGGCTTCCACCTTCTGCAGGATGGCGGCACGCTTGGCCGGATCGGTTTCGGTGTTCGCTTCCATCACCATCTTGTCAGCTTCTGCGTTGGCATAACCGCCGCAGTTGTACTGACCCATGCCGGTCTTGGCATCCTTGGTGAAGGTCAGGAATTCGAAGAAGTTCGCACTGTCTTCGGTGTCGGAGTGCCAGCCGATCAACTGCATGTCGGAGGCGCACTTGTCAAACTCGGGCCAGTACTGGGCCACCGGCATGGTCTTCAGATCCACCTTGATGTTGATCTTGGACAGCATGGCGGAAACAGCCTGGGCGATCTTGACGTCGTTGACGTAACGGGCAGCCGGGGAGATGAAGGTCATCTTGAAGCCCTTCTCGTAACCGGCTTCCTTCATCAGCTCCTTGGCCTTGGCCAGATCATACTGGGGCTTGAGCGCCTCGTTGTAACCGGCATAGCCTTTCGGGCTCAGCTGGCCAGCGGGGGTACCGAAGCCCTTGTTGATCTTGTCGACGATGCCCACCTGGTTGATGGCGTAGTTGATCGCCTGACGCACGCGCTTGTCTTTCAGCGCCGGGTTGGTGTTCTGGTTCAGCTCGATGATGATGGCACGGGTACCGGACAGGGTGACCAGCTGGGAATCCTTGCCGTTCTTCACACGCTCCAGATCGTTCGGGGCAACCGGGTAGATCATGTCCACGTCACCACCCAGCAGGGCGGCTACGCGGGTCGCATCTTCCTTGATCGGCACCACGGTCAGGTTCTGGACGTTGCCCTTGGAGGCCTTGTCCCAGTAGTTGGCGTTGCGGGCATATTCCAGCTTCACGCCCTGCTCGCGGAACTTGACGCTGAACGGACCGGTACCGGAAACGTGGGTAGAGGCATAGGAGTCACCGTTCTTGACGATGGCGGCCTTGTCCTTGCCGGCTTCATCCTTGCCGCTGTAGAACTTGGAGTCCATCGGGAAGATGTAGGTGACGGTCTGCAGCACCAGCGGGAACGGCTTGGCGGTGACGAGATCCACGGTGAAGTCATCCACCTTCTTGGCTTCGGCGATGGGGTCGAAAATAGCCTTGAAGTCCGGGGAGGCCTTCAGACGGTTGACTGTCCATACCACGTCATCGGCGGTGAAGTCGTTGCCGGAGTGGAACTTGACACCCTTGCGCAGGTGGAAGCGGACGGTCTTGTCGTCGATGCGCTCATACTTCTCGGCCAGACGCGGCTCGAATTGCAGATCCTGGGTGTAACGCATCAGGGGATCGAACACCAGGTGAGACATCTCCAGGGTCTGACCGGAGAGCTGCTCCTGCGGGTCCAGCGAGGTGGCGTCGGAGGCGACGGCAACCTTGATGTCGGCGGCAGAAACGTTGAACGCGAGACCAGCGGCGAACAGCGCCATGGCGATCTTGGATAATCCTTTCTTCATGTCTTTCTCCATGCTTTTGGCTTTTTATTGACAGACAAACCGGCGAGCCGGTGCTTTCCTAGCTTGCGATTTCCAGCCCCTCGCGGGACATTCCCTTAAATTCCGGCATGAGGGAGATCAGCTTGCGGCTGTACTCATGCCCGGCATTGGTAAACAGTTTTTCGGTCTCCGCCACCTCCACCAGGTGACCGTGCTGCATCACGCCGATGCGATCGCACATCTGGCGGATGACCGGCAGATCGTGGCTGATGAACAGCATGGTCAGCCCAAGCTCCTGCTGCAAGTCTTTGAGCAGGTTGAGGATCTGGGCCTGCACCGAGACATCCAGTGCCGAGGTGGGCTCGTCGCAGATAAGGAAGCGCGGCCGGGTCGCCAGGGCGCGGGCAATGGAGATGCGCTGGCGCTGACCACCGGAAAACTCGTGGGGATACTTGACCCCGGCCCCGCGGCCGAGGCCGACGTGATCCAGCAGATCGCTCACTATGCCCTCAATCTGGCTCTCGCTGCTCGCCAGTTTGTGGAAGCGGATCGGCTCGGCGATGATGTCACGCACCTTCATGCGCGGGTTCATCGAGGAGTAAGGGTTCTGGAACACCATCTGCATCTGGCGGCGCAGCGGGCGGCGCTCATGCTCCCCTTTCAAGGCAGTGAGATCGATCCCCTCGAAGAAGATCTTGCCGGTATCGGGCGGATAGAGGCCTGTGATGGCACGCGCTATGGTGGATTTGCCGGAGCCCGACTCCCCCACCAGACCGAAGGTCTCCCCTTCGAAGATCTCGAAGCTGATGTTGTTGCAGGCACGCACATACTGACGGCGGCTCGGGAAGATGGAATCCTTGGTGACGAACTTCAGATCCACGTTCTCCACCCGCAGCAGGGCACCTTCATAGCTGCGCTCGTCCTGACTCTGGCCGAGCCAGTGGGTCTTGAGATCGATACTGAGATCCGGCGCACCGGCATCCTCGATGTAGGAGACCAGGGGGAAGCGCACCAGCTTCACATCGGAACGGGGCACCGCCGAGATGAGGCTGCGGGTATAGGGGTGGCTGGGGCGACCCAGCACCTGTTCGGTGGTGCCGAACTCCACCAGATCCCCGCGGTACATGACCGCCACCTTGTCGGTGACGTTGGAGACCACGCCCATGTCGTGGGTCACCAGCATGCAGCCTACCTGACGCTCTTTGCAGAGGTTGCGGATGAGCTGGAGGATCTGATCCTGAATGGAAACGTCCAGCGCCGTGGTCGGCTCATCGGCGATGATGAGTTCGGGATCCCCCGACAGCGCGATGGCGATGACCACCCGCTGGCGCATGCCACCGGAGAACTGGTGCGGGTACTGCTTGATGCGCACTTCCGGCTGCGGTATCCCGACCGCCCCCATCAGCTCGAGGGCCTTGGCAAAGGCCGCCTCGCGATTGAGATCGGTATTGGCCAGTATGGTCTCCACCAACTGCTGCTCAACGGTGAACAGCGGATTGAGGGAGGTCATGGGATCCTGGAAGATGAAGCCGATACGGGAGCCACGAATGGCCCGCATCTCGTTCTGGCTCTTGCCGGAGATGAGCTCACCGTTGAGGTAGATATCGCCACGGGCGATGCGGCCGGGCGGGCTCAACAGATCGATGACGGCATTGCCTATGGTGGACTTGCCGGCACCTGATTCACCGACTACGCCGACGATCTCGCCTTTTTCCACGGAAAAAGAGAGATCCTTGACCGCGGCCAGCACCCCATAGCGGGAGGGGTACTCGATCCGCAAGTTTTTCACTTCGAGCAAGGACATGGTTACCTCTGCGGGGGACATCCGTCCCAAATAATTCGTCCGTAAATCAGCCGCAGATGCTGGTTGTGCCTTGGTATGTATGTTGAGAGCTTGTCTTGTGCAGTAAACACTCAATCCATGAGGCGGCCAAACCAGCGATCCGGGCGGGTTTTTTGCATTTTTTTGGAATAACCCGCGAGTAAGTTAGTCGGTTTGCCCGCAGGTGTAAATGATCCAGTTATACAATTTCGCAATACTTTGCGCAGATAACGCACTCGCCACAGGCGAAAAATGTCGATAAATATCACACTAACAGAGATTGTGATGGCAACGCGATAGATTAGCTTATTTAAATTTCAACAAAGATGTAACAAGCAATCGAATCCACTATTCAATGCAGACTACGCAGCTTCGAATGAGTAGTGAATATTTATGTGAAATGATTTTTTAACGGCAGCATATCTGGATGAAGGAAAACTAAGCAGGGATAAATAGGGTCAACTCAGAATGATCTGCCAGAGCCCAATGCGCCATCACCGGACAAGGCGGGGGGATTGCATACAAAAAGGCGCAGTCCCATCAAGGAACTGCGCCTGAAGCTTAATTGTATGAAAAGAGCGGGCAGACAGACGATGAAACTGCGCGGCAGCGAGGGCCAGGCCTGCCATGACGGCCGTGATCGCCGACCCGCCTTACCAGCGGGCCAGCAGCTGCATGCAGAGCAAAGCGAACAGACCGGCGATGAGGTCGTCCAGCATGATGCCTAGCCCACCGTGGATACGGCGATCGAACCAGGAGATGGGCCAGGGCTTGAGCACGTCGAACAGCCGGAACAGGACGAAGCCGGCCAGCACCCACTCCCAGCCGGCGGGCGCCGCTATCATGGTGACGCCGAACCCTATCACCTCGTCCCAGACGATGGCGCCGTGATCCGGCATGCCGATGGCATCGGTGGCCGCCTGGCAGATGCGAATGCCCGCCACGAACCCCACCGCCAGCAGGGCGATGAACCAGGGCGTCGGCAGGCCGCTCACCAGCAGGTAGAGCGGAATGGCCACCAGGGTCCCCATGGTGCCCGGCGCCCTGGGGGAGAGGCCGGCACCAAAACCCAGCGCCAGACAGTGGAGCGGGTTCTTCAGGCTCAGGTTTTTCAGTTCGGGGCTTATCTTGAAAAAGCTCATGCGAAGTGATCCCAGCCCTTGAGATGAAGCTCGACCGGCTGTTCACCCTGCACGTAGTCGATGCCGGGGTCGCCGGCCTGGATGCGGCCGATGCGGGTGAATCTGACGCCACAGTTGGCCAGCGCCGTGTCCAGGGCACCGTGATGTTCCTGCGGCACGGTGAAGCAGAGCTCGTAGTCATCGCCGCCGGCCAGCGCCAGCTGCCAGGCATCCCGTGCGGGCACGGCGTCCTGCAACACGGGCGAGAGCGGCAGCAGGTCGAGATCGATCTGGGCCCGCACGCCGGACGCCTTGAGGATATGACCGAGATCGGAAGCCAGGCCGTCGGAGAGATCCAGCGCGCTGCTCGCCAGCCCGCGCAAGGCCTGACCGGCCAGGATGCGGGGATGGGGATGATCGAGCCTGGGCAGCACGGCCGCCAGCTGGTTCTCGTTGAGGGTACGCTTGCCCAGCAAGTGGGAGAGGGCCAGGGCCGCATCCCCCAGGGTGCCGGTGACATAGATGCCGTCCCCCACCCTGGCGCCGCTGCGCATCAGGGCGCGACCGGTCGGCACGGATCCCTTCACCGAGACGGTGATGGAGAGTGGCCCGCGGGTCATGTCCCCCCCCACCAGGGCCACGTTGTAATATTCGGCGAGCTCGAGGAACCCTTCCGCAAAGCCCGCGACCCAGGCCTCGTTGACGGCGGGCAGGGTCAGTGCCAGGGAGACCCAGCGCGGCTCGGCCCCCATGGCGGCGAGATCGGAGAGGTTGACTGCCAGCGCCTTGTACCCCAGATCCACCGGATCCATGTCCGGGAAGAAGTGCACGCCGCTCACCAGGGTGTCGGTGCTCACCGCCAGTTGGGTATCGGGGGGCAGGGTCAGCAGGGCGCAGTCATCCCCTGGGCCCATCACCACGTCCTTGCGGGCGTGGGGGACCTTGAAGTACTTCTCAATCAGCTCAAATTCACCCATACAGTAAAAAGCCAGCAATAAGCTGGCTCCTCTCTTAAATGCTAACGGACGACGGGATCAACGCTTGGGCAGCGTCTTGATCACCTTGTCCAGTACGCCGTTGACAAACTTGTGGCTGTCATCGGCGGCGAAGGCTTTGGCCAGCTCGATCGCTTCGTTGATCACCACGCGCGGCGGCACATCATCACGACGGGTCAGCTCGTAGGTCGCCAGACGCAGGATCGCCTTGTCCACCATGTCCACTTCTTCCAGCGGACGGGAGAGGAAAGGTGAGAACACCTTGTCCAGCTCGTTGCAGTGGACCGCTACCCCGAACAGCAGATCGCGGAAATAGCTCAGGTCCACACCCTTGGTGTCCTGATCGATCTTGAACTGCTCTTCGATGTCGCCCACGTTTGCCTGGGTCATCTGCCACTGGTAGATGGCCTGGGTGGCGCAATGACGGGCCTTACGGCGCTCGGACGGTTTCAATGTACTTCTCCTCGTTACACGTCCAGCTGTTTCAGGACGTTGATCATTTCGAGCGCGCTCAGTGCAGCCTCTGCACCCTTGTTACCCGCCTTGGTACCGGCGCGCTCGATGGCTTGTTCAATGTTTTCAGTGGTCAGTACGCCGAAGGCGACGGGAATGTCATACTCCATCATCACCTGGGCCAGCCCCTTGCCGTTCTCGCTCGCCACCAGTTCGAAGTGATAGGTGCCGCCACGGATGACGGTGCCGAGCGCGACGATGGCGTCGTATTGACCGCTCTTGGCCAGCTTCTTGGCTGCCAGGGGAATTTCGACGGCACCCGGCACGCGTACCAGGGTGAGATTGCTGTCCTGGACCTGGCCTTGACGCTTCAGTACGTCTACCGCACCGTTCACCAGGCTGTCATTGATGAAGCTGTTGAAACGGGCAACGACAATAGCAACACGCGCCTCGGGAGCGGCGATATTCCCTTCGATAATCTTCATTGGAAATCCTGTCTCTGTGCAATCAATAGGGGCCGGGGCCAAAAGTGCACGCATTCTAGCACAACAGAGCCGCGACAAAAAACCATGGCCGCAACGAGCGGCCATGATCGTCATTCACCCCGTCAGAGGGGCTTGTTCACCGACGTATTCCACAACCTCCGGGTCGAACCCGCAGGCGGGGCGATGGTACTTCATCAAGCAAGTACCAAGATGCTTACTCGCCGACGTACTCCACCACTTCCAGACCGAAACCGCCGAGGGCATGGTATTTTTTCGGCGAGCTCAGCAGTCTCATCTTGCCGACGCCGAGCGCCTTGAGGATCTGGGAGCCCACGCCGACCCGGCGCGAGGTGCCCTGCCACTTGGCCCCTTCCGGTTGCAGCCCCTTGTCGGCGGCCTCGAACCCTTTGACCCGGGCCAGAAGCTCCTCGCCATGGGATTCTGCCCCCAGGATCACCAGCACACCGCCCTCTTCGGCGATGCGGGCCATGGATTTGGGCAGCGGCCAGCTGCGGGCGGCGTGACGGTCGGTCAGCAGCAGATCGCTCAGCACGTCGTGCAGATGGACCCGCACCAGGGTCGGCTGGTCGGCCTTCACTTCCCCCTTCTTCAGGGCGAAGTGCACCTGATTGTCGATGGTGTCGCGGAAGGTGACGAGGTCGAACTCGCCAAACTCGGTGGGCAGCTTGCACTCGGCCACCTTCTCTACCGTGGTCTCGTGCTGGTTGCGGTACTCGATAAGATCCGCAATGGTGCCCAGCTTGATGCCGTGCTGCTCCGCGAAGACTTCCAGATCCGGACGGCGCGCCATGGTGCCATCCTCGTTGAGGATCTCGACGATGACGGAGGCCGCCTCGTAACCCGCCAGACGGGCCAGATCGCAACCCGCCTCGGTGTGACCGGCACGGGTCAGCACGCCACCATCCTGCGCCATCAGCGGGAAGATGTGGCCGGGCTGCACCAGATCGGCGGCCTTGGCGTTCGGCGCGACAGCAGCCTGCACGGTGACGGCGCGATCGGCGGCCGAGATGCCGGTGGTCACCCCCTCGGCCGCTTCTATGGTCACGGTGAAGGCGGTGGAGAACTGGGCGTTGTTGCGGTCAACCATCAGCGGCAGCGCCAGCTGCTTGCAGCGATCCCGGGTCAGGGTCAGGCAGATGAGGCCTCGACCGTAGCGCGCCATGAAGTTGATATCTTCCGGACGGACACAGGAGGCGGCCATGATGAGGTCCCCTTCGTTCTCCCTGTCTTCGTCATCCATCAGGATCACCATCTTGCCTGCCTTGATATCGGCAATGATTTCCTGGGTTGTGCTCAGCGCCATGGGCTACTCCATCAACATGCTTGGGGGGTTGAGCCTGCCGGCTCGGCTTGATACTGCCTATTGTGCTCTAGATGGGGGCGCTAGGCCCCATTTCAATCGGAGCGGGATCACAGAAAAGCGTTTTTCCCGCACCGTGTCGCGTCACAGGAAACCGGACTGGGCCAGCTTTTCCAGGGTCAGACTGGATGCGTTCTGCTCCTGATCCTGTCCCCTCCCCTGCATCAGCCGCTCCAGATAGCGGGCGATTTGATCCACCTCGAGGTTCACGCGATGACCCGGTTTCCACCGGGCTATGGTGGTCTCCTGGGCGGTGTGGGGCACTATGGTCAGGCGAAAGAGATCCCCCTGCACGGCGTTGACCGTCAGGCTGATGCCATCCACCGCAATGGAGCCCTTTTCGGCGATATAGAGGGAGAGCGCTGCCGGTGCCTTGATCCAGTACTCGATGGCGCGGCCGCTGCTGGACTTGCTCTTCACCTCGCCGATGCCATCGACGTGGCCCGAGACCAGGTGGCCACCGAGGCGGGAGCTCGGCATCAGCGCCTTCTCGAGGTTCACCGGATCCCCCACCCTGGCCTCGGCAAAACCGGTGCGAGAGAGCGTCTCAAGGGAGACGTCGGCGGTGTAACTCTTGTCCCCCAGGGCCACCACGGTCAGGCAGACGCCGTTGGTGGCGATGGAGTCGCCCAGTTTGACGTCGCCAAAGTCCAGGGTCGGGGCATGGACGGTGAGGGCCATGTCATCCCCCTGACGGTGCAGGGCGGCCAGGGTGCCCATGGCTTCGATAATTCCGGTAAACATGCAGATCACCTTGCTGATGACGGGGGCAGGTACTGCCCCCTTGAACATTGATAAATCAGGCTATTTTGGCGGTAATGCGAATATCCGGCCCAACCATGCGCACATCCTTGAGAGTGAGCTTGGGGGCCTGGAACAGCCGGGTCAACTCCGGCAGGTGGAACAGGCCGCGCCCCTCATCCCCCAACAGCTTGGGAGCCTGATAGAGCACCAGCTCGTCCACCAGCCCCTTGGCCAGCAGGGCGCCGCACAGCCTGGGGCCCGCCTCCACCAGCACAGAGTTGATGTTCTGCTTGGCCAGCAGCATGAAGAGGCTGACCAGATCCAGCTTGCCATCCAGCAGCGGCAGGGTCAGTTGCTGCACCCAGGCAGGCCACTCCCCGTCGACCTTGTGACGGGCCAGCAGCACCGGGCCCCCGCTCTGGAACAGGGGCAGGTCCGGGGTCAGCCGGTTTTGCGAGTCGACGATGACCCGCAGCGGCTGGCGCAACGTCTCTTTGGGGTAGCTTGCCTTGACCGAGGCCGGCAGCTCGTCCCAGCGCACGGTCAGGGAGGCGCCGTCGGCCAGCACCGTCTCGGCGCTGGAGAGCACCGCATCGTGGCGGGCACGCAGCCGCTGCACGTCGCGGCGCGCCTCCGGAGAGGTGATCCATTGGCTCTCGCCGCTCGCCATGGCGGTGCGACCGTCCAGGCTGGCCCCCAGCTTGACCGTTACCTGCGGGAAGGCGGTGCGCATCCGTTTGAAGAAGCCGGGGTTCAGGGCCTCTGCCTCGGCGCTCAGCAGGCCGAAGTCGGTCTTGATGCCCGCCTCAGACAACATGCGCAACCCGCGTCCCCCCACCTGGGGATTGGGATCCACCATGGCGGCGACCACCCGGGTCACCCCGGCCTTGATCAGCGCCTCGGCACAGGGAGGGGTGCGGCCGTGATGGGAGCAGGGCTCCAGAGTCACATAGGCGGTGGCGCCGCGAGCCTCTTCACCGGCGGCATGCAGGGCATAGACTTCGGCATGGGGCTCACCAGCCCGCTTGTGCCAGCCCTCCCCCACCACCACGCCGGCCTTCACCAGCACGGCACCGACACAGGGGTTCGGGGCCGTGGTGTAACGACCTCGGCGGGCCAGTTCGAGGGCCCGGCTCATCCATTGGTAATCGTCTTGACTAAACATCTGGGCTCCTCTGACAAAACATCCTGCCCTGGGGGAAGGAAACGTTACTTCTCCAGCTTGGCGATCTCTTCGCCAAATTCGCGAATGTCTTCGAAGCTGCGGTAGACGGAGGCAAAGCGGATATAGGCCACCTTGTCCAGGCTCTTGAGCTCATCCATCACCAGGTTACCCACCAGCTGGGACGCGACTTCGCGCTCGCCGGTGGCGCGCAGACGGGACTTGATGTGGTTGACCGCCTTTTCGATGGCCTCCATGCTCACCGGCCGCTTCTCCAGCGCCCGCAGTATGCCGGCCCGCAGCTTGTCTTCGTTGAACGGCTCGCGGGAACCGTTGGACTTGATGACGCGGGGCATCACCAGCTCGGCCATCTCGAAAGTGGTGAAGCGCTCGTGGCAGAGCAGGCATTCACGACGGCGGCGCACCTGGTGGCCTTCTGCCACCAGACGGGAATCGATCACCTTGGTATCTACCGCACTACAGAAAGGGCAATGCATCGGACCTCCGGCGTTGACGGAAAAGGGCGCCTGCCCCGGGGGCCGGCTCTAGGCCGGCCAGTGTAGCACGGCCATCCAGAACCGGTAAAAGCCCGTGAAAACAAGGGATGCTACAGATGTCATCAGCAGCCACGGAGTGCATCAATGGCTACATCAGGCAACCAGAGCACAGTATTTGCGTCGCTCTCGATCAACTCGACAATGGCTTTTCTCGGACCTCTCCGCCATGCTTCAGTTGCATAGAATGCCGCCTGTGAACGGTTCAACTCCTCAAGGTCATCGTAAGCCCGCATCAAGAAATAAACGTCCGGATCATGCAGGGAGGGTCCGTGATTCACCACATCCATTCCCCACTCACGATGTAAAGGCAAACTCTGCTCTGCCACCAACGCATGAAAAATCGCTCGACTCCCGGCTTTGAGCCGATAGTTTCGAATCTCTAGCACTCTCTTCACTGAGCTATCTCCTGCAATCCATCTCTTGAAAAAATAGTGTTTCCGATGTTCGCCCTAATCATCCAATCAACCTGGCTCAGTCGTCATAAGGCAGGGCATCGGGGTCGCAACCCTGATAGTCGGGCGCCGGATCAACGACAAAGCGGCGCGCCTCGATATGGCTGTGGCCCAGCATCAATGCCTTGCCCACCCGATGCATGCCATCCATGACCCGGCCGGCGCTGTCCAGCAGGATGGGATAGGCGAGATCGGCCGCCATCATCAACTGGCAGTGCTCCACCACGCTGCGTACCGTGGGGCTGGCGGCACCATGGCCGTACCAGTGCACCTGGTCGAGCTCGGCAATTTCGCCGAGCGCCACCGCCTGCACCGGCAGCGCTCGGCTCAGCCGCACCAGTCGGCGCACGTCCCATGCCAGCAGTCCCTGTTCGCTGGGGCGAAAGTGATACTGGGCGCGGATCGCCTGCCTGAGCGCCGCCTCCAGCGCCTTGTCTTGCTGTTCACTGGCCATGGCTACTTTGCCTTGCCGGCTATTCTCTTCGCAGTTCAGAGTCATCAGGCCCTCTCGTGTTGCCGAACGCCGCAAAAAACAATGCCACCCGAAGGTGGCATTGATCTCAAACCAGACTGTCCGGCCGATCAGGCATAGACAGGGAAACGGCGGCAGATGTCCAGCACCTTCTCGCGAACGGTGGCCAGCACGGCGTCGTTGTCGTGGTTGTCCAGCACGTCGCAGATCCAGTTGGTCAGCGCGATGGACTCGGCTTCCTTGAAACCACGGCGGGTGATGGCCGGGGTACCGATCCGCACACCCGAGGTGACGAAGGGGGAGCGCGGGTCGTTCGGCACCGAGTTCTTGTTGACGGTGATGTTGGCCTTGCCCAGTGCGGCATCGGCGTCCTTACCGGTCAGCTCACGACCGATGAGGTCAACCAGCATGAGGTGGTTGTCGGTACCGCCGGAGACGATCTTGTAACCGCGCTCCATGAAGGTAGCGGCCATGGCCTTGGCGTTCTTGACGACCTGGGCCTGATAGGTCTTGAACCCGGGCTCCAGTGCTTCCTTGAAGGCTACGGCCTTGCCGGCGATGACATGCATCAGCGGACCACCCTGACCACCCGGGAAGACGGCGGAGTTCAGCTTCTTGTACAGATCTTCATCGTCGGCGGCGGAGAGGATCAGACCACCACGGGGACCGGCCAGGGTCTTGTGGGTGGTAGAGGTGACCACGTGGGCGTGGGGCACCGGGTTCGGGTAGACGCCCGCGGCAATCAGACCGGCCACGTGGGCCATGTCAACGAACAGCCAGGCACCGATCTTGTCGGCGATTTCGCGCATGCGGGCCCAGTCAACGATACCGGAGTAGGCGGAGAAGCCACCGATCATCATCTTCGGCTTGTGCTCGACGGCCAGGCGCTCCATCTCGTCGTAGTCGATCTTGCCGGACTCATCGATGCCGTAGGGGATGATGTTGTACAGCTTGCCGGAGAAGTTCACCGGGGAGCCGTGAGTCAGGTGACCACCGTGGGCCAGGTTCATGCCCAGCACGGTGTCACCCGGCTGCAGCAGGGCCATGTAGACGGCGCTGTTGGCCTGGGAGCCGGAATGCGGCTGCACGTTGGCGTAGGTGGCACCAAACAGTTCCTTGGCGCGCTCGATGGCCAGGGTTTCGACCACGTCGACGTACTCGCAACCACCGTAGTAACGCTTGGCCGGGTAGCCTTCAGCGTACTTGTTGGTCAACTGGGAGCCCTGGGCTTCCATGACACGGGGGCTGGTGTAGTTCTCAGACGCGATCAGCTCGATATGTTCTTCCTGACGACGGGTTTCGTCTGTGATGGCCTGCCACAGCTCTGGATCATAGCCGGCGATGGTCATGTCACGTTTCAACATCCGTTTATCTCCTGAAAATCGTTTGCGCGATAGGTGAAGTGGGCCCGCGCATTGTAACGTGAGCTGGATCAAAGAGACAGTCCAACCACCCAAAAACTTGTTTATAAAATGTAAAATACGTCGCAATTTTCGAAGCCGGACACCCCTCTTTCCCCTTGCCTTCCGCGGGGCCTGCGCCCCTTCCGTCGGCTCGGCCCCTCCTGGGGCGCCCGGCGCTCCTGTCTGACCCGCCCTCCGAGTCCTCCCCATTGAAGGGCAAAACCAGAGCCAGATCATGGATATAGCATTTACTAACAGATAACATCTTTAGACGGCACCGCGGTTGCGAAGCCTGGCGAGCGGCCATGAGCTGACAACGGCAGGGTCCTTTGGCGCACAGGGTCACATCACTGCCCTGCGTGTGCCTCTCTCACCACAAGGGGGAACTCCACGATGGATCACCTGATGCTGTTTGTGATTGTCTCGGTCTTTGCCATCTTCTATTGGGTCTACTACACCGGCAGTCGCAAGGGTACCTGCACCACCCGCTGGGAGACACTGCCCACCCGGGCGCAATACCTGGCGGCCCATCCAGAGGCCATCGATGGTGACCTCATCTTCTGCATCCATTGCGGCCACCATCAGCAGCTCGAAGTGGGCGTGGTGCACCAGGCCGACTACCGGCGCCAGCACATCTGCCCCCGCTGCAAGCAGGCACTCTATCGGGACGAAATGTAAAGAGAGTACGGGCGGATCAGCCGTCGGCAACAGACCAGGTTGAGGCTCATGCCGGGGTCGTCAGGTGCTTCTCCTGCCACGCCTTCAGCATCGCCACCGCCGCATCAAACTCCCCGGCCAGCCCGGCCGGATCAGCGTCACCCGCCTCCAGAGCGGCGCACTGCGCGGCAAAGTCATCCAGCCCGAGCGCCAGGGCACTGCCCTTGAGCTTGTGGGCCATCCCCTTGCGCTCTTCCCCCTCGCACCGCACCAATGCGGCCACCAGAGCCGCCCCCTGGGATTCGAACAGCCCGATGAGCTGGCGGATGCGCTGACTGCCGAGCAAGGCCAGGTCGGCGTCCAGCACTAGGTTGGCGGCCTGGGGGGCCGGCAGGCTGACAATGCCCTCCCTCGCGCCCGGCAGGGCCTGCACCCTCTCTCCCAAGAACTGACGGTCTATGGCACTGGCCAGCGCCGCCAGACGCACCGGTTTGCCGACAAAGTCCGCAAAGCCCGCCTCCAGACAGAGGCGGATATCCTCGGGGTACATCTGGGCCGAGATGGCGATGGCGGGCAGCGGCCGCTCGTGCACCTCCTCGCTGATGGCGGCCAGATCCTCGCGCAGCGTCATCCCGTCCATGTCGGGCAGGTTGATGTCGAGCAGCGCCAGCTCGAAGGGACGCTCGGTCACCCGCGCCAGTGCGCTGCGACCATCTTCCGCCAGGGTGACGCGATGACCCAGGCGAGTCAGCATGCCCTGCGCCACCAGCCGGTTGATCTCGTTGTCTTCCACCAGCAGGATCTCGCGGGACTGGCCGAGGTGCAGCGGCTGGGCCGCGGCCGGCAGCTGGGCGGCCGAGCGTTGCAGGGGCAGACTGAAGCTGAAGCGGCAACCCTCTCCGGGCCGGCTGACGAGACGCAGATCTCCCCCCATGGCGGCCACCAGCTTGCGGCTGATGGCAAGCCCGAGTCCGGTTCCCCCCTGATGCCCCATGTCCCGCTTGCGCTGGCGGAACGCCTCGAACACCGCCTCCTGCTCATGTTCAGGAATGCCGGGGCCGGTATCGCTCACCACAAACAGGATGCAGGGCTCGGCGCAGGGGCCGCCGCATGGGAGGGGACTCACCTCGAGGCAGATCCGCCCCCTGGCGGTGAACTTGACCGCGTTGCCCAAGAGGTTCGCGAGTACCTGACGCAGCTTGCCCAGGTCCCCCTCGACCACCGGCGCAAGCTCGGGCGCATATTCCAGCACCAAGGTGACCCCCTTGGCCTCTGCCTTTGGTCGGAACAGCGCGCTCAGCTCATCGACCAGTTGATGCAGCGGAAAGGGTTCCCGGCGCGCCTCCACGTGGCCCGCCTCGATCTTGGAGTAATCGAGAATGTCGTTGAGGATCTCCAACAGGGATTCGCCGCTGTGCTCTATGGCGGCGAGATAGCGCCGCTGGGTCTCGCTGAGATGGGTGTCCTCCAGCAGGGTCAGGCCCCCCAGAATGCCGTTCATGGGGGTGCGAATTTCGTGGCTCATGGTGGCGAGAAAGACCGACTTGGCCCGATTGGCCTGTTCCGCCTCGGCGCGTGCCTGCCGCTGCTTCTCAACCTCCTCATTGAGCCGCAGGTTGGCGTGGCTGAGCTGGCCGGTGCGCTCCTCGACCCGCGACTCCAGCTCGCGCTGATAGCGGCCCAGCTCCACCGCATTGTCACGAAACACCTGCAAGGCCCGTCCCAGCTCCGCCAGCTCATCGCGGCCCGCCCCAGCGATCGGCTCAAGAGGGGCCAGATCCCCGTGCGCCAACCGGCTCATCCCCGCTACCGCCCGTTGCAGCGGCCAGACGATGCGGCCGTAGACCATGCGCCACATCAGCAGCATCAGCAGCACCAGGGTGAGCAGGCCAATGCCCATCAACGCCTGCTCCAGCAGCCTGAGGCGCTGACTTAACGCCTGCTGGCTCTGCCCCAGCGAATCGCGGGCACGGCTGACCAGCTCACCCACCTGCTGGTTGAGGCTGCTCATCAGGGCCTCATTGGCATTGGCCAGCACCCGCAGCGCCTCCCCCTTGCCGAGCCAGTCGCTACGCAGTTGCACCAGCTTGTCGCTCTGCGCCAGCACGGTCAGCGCCTGCTCCACCCCCTGCCGGCGGGCCGGATCCGTCACCGCCCCGGCCCGCAGTTGCAAGATGGCCAGCTCCAGCTGCCCCTCTTGCAATAGCGTTTGCAACTGTTCCTGCCGTTCGCTGCGCCACATCTCTTCGATGCGCTGCTGCTGCATCAGAGTGCGATGACGCAGCTCGGTCATCTGCTCCAGCCAGTCGAGATCCTGCTCCAGCAGGCGGTCCAGCGTCCGGGTCGCCTGCGCACCTTGCTGTTGGTAGAGGGAACCCAATCCCGCCACCATCACGGTTTCGGCGTTCTCCATCTGGCTGCGCGCCAGCTCGGCGATCTGCCCGGCCGCCGCCACCAGACGGGCGCGCTGCGCCTCGCCCTGCCCCATCAGGGTCAGTCGCTCTCCCACCAGCCAACCCTGCTGACCCAGATTGCCGATGATGCTCTGGCTGAGCTGATCGAGGCTTGTTGAACCCTGCCCACGGCCGAGTTGCGCCAGCACCTGTTGAAGCTGTTGCCCCTGCAGGGTGAGCAGGCGTCCCTGATGCTCCCGCTCCTGCTCGCTGGTTGCGGTGGCCAGCAGCCTCGACGCGCTCTGGATCTCGCCGCTGAGGCGAGAGAGCGTACGTGCCAGCTCCTGATCGGCCAGAGTCTGCTGAACCCCTTGCTCCAGCTGGCGCAGATGGCTAAGCCCCACCCAGCCCAGCAGGGAGGCACTCAGGGTCAGCAACGCCATCAGGGAGAAGGCCAGCAGCAACTTGCCACCCAGGCCGGAAAAGATTCTCACGCTCAGCACCTTGGTTGTGGTCGGCTTTGACCGGATAATATGGCCCAACACTTTAACAAAACCCCTGACCATGCGAAGCGTCTATCTCTCCCTGCTGTTGCTTATGTGGTTGCTCACGCTTCCTCGCACCGCCCTCGCCTTTGCAGTCGATCTCTGGCCTGGCGGCGAATTCAGCGGCCAGCCGGTGCGCCAGCAGTGGCCGGAACCCGCTGCGGCAACCAAACCGCTGACCCTCTGTGCCCTCTACCCCCATCTGCGCGACGCCTACTGGCTCTCGGTCAATCAGGGCATGGTGGACGAAGCGAAGCGGCTGGGAGTCAAGTTGCAGATCCACGAAGCAGGGGGTTACGGCGCCCTCGCCGAGCAGCGCCAGCAGTTGCAGCGCTGCGTGCAGGAAGGGAGCGACGCCATCTTGCTCGGCGCGGTGAGCTATCAGGGCTTGCGCGAGGCCATCAAGGTCACGCCGCTGCCGGTCTTTGGGTTGGTCAACGATCTGCCCAGCGGTCTGGTGCAGGCGAAGGTGGGGGTCTCCTGGTACCAAATGGGCTGGCAGATTGGCCACTGGCTGGCGCAGCGCCACCCCGCCGGCAGCAAGCCGGTCTCGGTCGCCCTCTTCCCTGGCCCGCAGGCGAGTGGCGGCAACAACTTCGTCGAACCTGGCTTTGCCGACGCCATCAAGGGGAGCGCCATCAAGCTGGTCACCACCGAGCGCGGCGACAACAGCCGGGAAATCCAGCGCACGCTGGTGCAGCAGACGCTGGCCCGCTATCCCGACCTCGACTATCTGGTGGGCGGTGCCATCGCCGCCGAAGTGGCGGTCAACGAGCTGGCGCAGCGCCATCTCGACAGGCCTCAGGTGCTGAGCACCTACTTTAGCCACGGGGTACAGCGGGGCCTGCGCCGGGGCAAGATCCTGGCCGCCAACAGCGATCAGATGCGGCTGCAGGGGCGCCTTGCGGTCGCTCAGGCGGTCTACCTGCTGCAACACCCTGATGCCAATGCCGAGCAGTGCCCGCGGGTGATGGGACCACCCATTCTGACGCTGTCTGCACCGCTTGCCGACCCTGCCGATTCCCTCTCGGATGGCGCTTTTCGTCCCGTCTATCGGGTCGAATAGCCGTTCCAAATCCGATTAGCACACTCAAGGAGAAGAGATGAAAGAGTTACATGCCAGCTGCCTGTGCGGCGCCGTTGCCCTGATCCTGCCGGATCAGTTCGACTATATGGGGAACTGCCACTGCAGCGAATGCCGCAAGTTTTCAGGGGGAGATTACGCCTCGGTCGGCGGACTGGATGGCAACAAGGTCACCATTGTGAAGGGCATTGATGCCATCAGCCGCTACCGGAAATCGGCAGAGACCACCCTGGCTTTCTGTCGTCACTGCGGCTCCAGCCTGTTCAGCCAGAAGAGCAGCAGCGGCAAGATCAATCTGCGCCTCGGGGTGCTGGACGATGTGCCGAGCCAACGGCCTGCATTTCACATCTTTGTCGGCTCCAAGGCGCCCTGGCACCAGATTGGCGACGACTGCCCGCAATTTGATACCCGCCCGCCGGTCTGATACCCGGTCAAACAGGTCAAGGCCACCGCAACGGAGTCAGGAGACTATCTCGCCGGCAAACAGATAGCCTTCACCATGGACGGTGACAAACAGCTGGGGATCCCGCGGATCCGGCTCCATCTTGCCGCGCAGCCGCCGGATCAACACGTCTATGGTGCGATCGCTCGGGCCATCGCCGCGATGGCTGATGAGGGTCAGGATCCGCTCCCGACTGAGCACCCGCCCGGCATGGGCGACAAAGGCCACCAGCACTTCATATTCGGCCTTGGTTAGGCGCACCGGCACTCCGTCTTTGCTGAGCTGGCGGCGGGGAATATCAAAACGCCAGGGGCCAAAGCGCACCGCATCGTCAACGACCGCAGGCTCGCTCGGCGCGGCGGCCGCCAGTGAAATCCGCCACAGCAGATTCTTGACCCGCACCAGCAACTCCCGCAGCTCGAACGGCTTGGTGACATAGTCATCGGCCCCCATCTCGAGGCCGACAATCCGGTCCACCGCATCGCTGCGGCCGGTGACTAGAATGATCCCCACCGTGCTGCGCGCCCGCAGTTCACGGGTCAGCAGCAGACCATCTTCCCCCGGCAGGTTGATATCAAGCATCACCAGATCGACCGTCTGCTCCGCCAGCACGGTCCGCATCTCCTGGCCATTTTCGACCGCCGTTACCCGATAGCCCTCCCGCTCGAAATAGCCGGTCAGCTTCTCGCGGGTCACCGCATCATCTTCAACAACCAGAATGTGGTAGCGCATGGGCAGGGTTCACGATGGTCGACAAGGGAGGATTATTCTATTCACATTTTGTCATAAATACCCCTATTTCATTAATTTGTGGCGGCAGCCCTGTTCACAACGCCTCTCTATCATGGCTCCCATCAAAAAAGTGATGTGAGAGAGCATGATGAAAAAACTGTGGCACTTCCTGCGCACCCCCAGCCGTCGCTGGTCGGTACTGGCGCTGCTTCTGGTGGGCGTCGGCGTCACCCTCGCGGGCACCGTCGGCCTGCACTATGGCTTTGAGAAAACCAGCAGCCTCGAATTCTGTATCTCCTGCCACTCCATGAAAGACACCGTCTATCCGGAGTACAAGGAGTCCATCCACTTCAAGAATGCCTCCGGGGTACAGGCGGTCTGTACCGACTGTCACCAGCCGAAGGATTTTGTCGGCAAGGTGGCCCGCAAGATGGAGGCGGCCAACGACCTCTATCAGGAGTACATAGGCCACAGCATCGACACCCAGGAGAAATTCGAGGACCGCCGCCTGCATCTGGCCGAGAAGGTGTGGGCACGGATGAGCAGCCAGAACTCCAAGACCTGCAAGTCCTGCCACAGCTACGACAACATGGATCACGCCAAGCAGTCCCCGGCGGCAGCGCTGGCGATGAAAGACGCGGCGGCGAAGAACATGAACTGCATCGAGTGCCACAAGGGCATCGCCCACGAACTGCCCAACATGGCGGGCGGCTTCCGGGCCACTTACGCCACCCTGGCAAGCGAAGCGCAACAGGCGCCAGCCGCCGAGATCCTCTACAACCTGGGTGAAAAAGATCTCTACGCCAGCGAAAAGAGCAATGAACCGGTCGGCAAGCTGCTGCCCGCCTCCCGCATCGAGGTAGTGGCCCGCAGCGGCGATCGCCTCAAGGTGACCATCGAAGGGTGGCGCGAGAGCGACGGCAAGGGCCGGGTGCTGAGCGAATACATGGGCAAGCGGGTCTTTGTCGCCACCGTCCGTGACGAGCTGAAAGCGAGCGAAACACTCCTCAAACAGGAGACCGACAGCGCCACCCATATCAAGTGGGAGCAGGTTCAGGTGCAGGCCTGGGTCGACGGCAAGGGCTTTGAATCCTCGCTCAAGCCGATCTGGGATTACGCCGGCGAGATGTACAAATCCACCTGCAACTCCTGCCACGGCGCACCAGATCCCGCTCACTTCACTGCCAACGGCTGGATCTCGGGGCTCAAGGCGATGTCTGCCTATTACCGTCTGAGCAAGGAAGAGGAGCGCACCCTGCTCAAATACCTGCAAAACCATGCCGCCGATACCGGTGGTCAAGGCAGCCACTAATTCCGGATTCGAGTTCCGGATCCGAGAGAGGAATAACAAGATGATCAATATTTCCCGTCGTGGTTTTCTGGGTGGCTTGCTGGCCAGCGGTGCCTCTGCCCTGATCGGCCCCTCCCTGCTCGGTCGTGCCGTGATGGCCGCCGAGTCCGGCGACAAGCTGGTGCAGTCCGGCTCCCACTGGGGTGCCTTCCGTGCCCGGGTAGTCGATGGCCGCTGGGTCGAGACCCTGCCGTTCGAGCATGACAAACACCCCACCGACATGCTCAAGGCCTTGAGTGAAGTGGTCTACAACCCCTCCCGCATCCGCTACCCCATGGTGCGGCTGGACTGGCTGCGCAAGGGCCACCAGTCCGACACCAGCGAACGCGGCCAGAACCGCTTCGTGCGGATCACCTGGTCACAGGCGCTGGACTTCTTCTATCACGAGCTGGAGCGGGTGCAGAAAACCTATGGCCCGAGCGCCCTCTATGCGGGTCACTCCGGCTGGCAGTCGGTGGGCAAGCTGCACTCCGCCGGCGCCATGCTGGGTCGTGCCATGAACCTGCACGGCACCTATCTGGCCAAGGCCGGTGACTACTCCACCGGCGCGGCCCAGGTGATCCTGCCCCACGTGGCAGGGGCCATGGAGGTGTACGAGCAGCAGACCTCCTGGCCGCTGGTGCTGGAGCACAGCAAGACCATCGTCATCTGGGGTTCCGACCCAGTCAAAAACCTGCAGGTGGGCTGGCTGGTGCCGGATCACAGCGTCTACGACTACTGGGCGCAGCTCAAAGATAAGGTGGCCAAGGGCGAGATCCGGGTCATCAGCATCGATCCGGTCAAATCCAAGACCCAGAAATACCTCAACTGCGATCAGGTGACCCTGAATCCGCAGACCGACGTGCCGCTGATGCTGGGCATCGCCCACACCCTCTACAGCGAGAAGCGCCACGACGAGGCGTTCCTGAAGAACTACACCACCGGCTTTGACAAGTTCCTGCCCTATCTGCTGGGCACCAGCGATGGTCAGGTGAAGGATGCCGAGTGGGCCGCCGCCATCTGTGGCGTCCCTGCCGAGACCATCCGCGAGCTGGCCCGTGCCATGAGCAGTGGCCGCACCCAGCTCATCGGCGGCTGGTGCGTGCAGCGCATGCACCACGGCGAGCAGTACGCCTGGATGCTGGTGGTTCTGGCCTCGATGATTGGCCAGATCGGCCTGCCGGGGGGCGGTTACGGCTTTGGCTGGCACTACAACGGGGCGGGCACCATCACCTCCAGCGGCCCCATCATGTCCGGTTTCAGCTCTGTCATCCCCGGGGTCAAGCCGCGCCATGACGGCGACTGGAAGGGCTGCTCCAAGTACATTCCGGTGGCCCGCTTCGTCGACTGCATCCTCAATCCGGGCAAGCAGATCGCCTTCAACGGCCAGACCATCACCTACCCCCACATGAAGATGGCGGTGTTCTGCGGCAACAACCCCTTCCATCACCAGCAGGATCGCAACAAGATGGTCGCCGCCTGGCGCAAGCTGGAAACCGTGGTCAGCATCGATCACCAGTGGACCGCCAGCTGCCGCTTCGCAGATATCGTGCTACCCGCCACTACCACCTACGAGCGGGATGACATCGAGCAGTGGGGCTCCCACTCCAACGCGGGCATTCTGGCCATGTACAAGGTGGTGGAGCCGCTGTTCGAGGCGCGCGATGACTACGACATCTTCGCCGATCTCTGCCGTCGCTTCGGTCGCGAGGCCGAGTTCACCGGTGGCAAGAGCAAGCTGGAGTGGATCCAGAGCATCTATGACGATGCCCGCCTGCAGGGTCGCGGCATCGGCATCCGTCTGCCCCGTTTCAGCCAGTTCTGGCACGGGGAAGGTTTTGTCACCTTCCCGGCAGGCCAGCCCTGGGTGCGCCACGAGTCGTTCCGTCAGGAGCCGGATCTGGAACCCCTCGGTACCCCGTCTGGCCTTATCGAGATCTACTCCAAGACCATCGCCGACTACGGCTATGGGGATTGTCCGGGCCACCCGGTCTGGATCGAACCCTACGAGCGCTCCCACGGCGGGCCGGGCAGCGCGCGTTTCCCGCTGCACCTGCAATCCTGCCACCCGGACAAGCGACTGCACAGCCAGCTCTGTTCCTCCGACAACTACCGCGCCACTTACACGGTGCAGGGTCGCGAGCCTGTCTACATGAATCCGCAAGACGCCAACTCCCGCGGCCTCAAGGACGGCGATCTGGTGCGGGTGTTCAACGGTCGTGGTCAGGTGCTGGCCGGGCTGGTGGTGAGCGATGACTACACCCCCGGCGTGGTGCGCATTCAGGAAGGGGCCTGGTATGGTCCGCAGGAGGGCGGCAAGGTCGGCACTCTCTGTACCTATGGTGACCCCAACGTGCTGACCGCCGATATCGGCTCCTCCAGCCTGGCGCAGGCCACCACGGCCCATACCGCGCTGGTGGAGATCGAGAAGTTCCGCGGGCAGGCACCTGCCGTCACTGCCTTCGGCGCGCCGGAATCGGTCAAGGGCATCGACCCCATGTTCCCGGCGCTCTGACCCCGGGAGGACGAAAGCGCCCCCTTGAGTTTCCTTTATTTTTAAAGTCGTTAGAATCGGGAGCCATCAAGGCTCCCGATTGTCATCCACGGAGGATAAATGCAGGAATTTATGGCTACCAGCGAACGCCGGGCCGAGCTTTACTGGTGGTTCGCCACCCTGTTCGCCGCCGAACTCAGTGATGAGCAGATCGCCGAATATGACACCTATGATGTGCGAAGCTTCCTGAAGAGCCTCTCCACCCTGGACCCCATGCGCGAGGCCGTGGCCGAGCTCAATGACGCCATCGCTCGCCTGCTGGTGCGTACAGATCGCCAGCTGGAGCTCGCCGCCGACTTCGCCGGCCTCTTCCTGGTGGATCCCAAGCAGGGCGCCCTGCCCTACGAGTCCCTCTACCGCGGTGAGGCCAAGTTGCTGATGCAGGCCCCCATGGCCGAGATGCAGGCTCGCCTCGATCGCCTCGGCATCAATGTCAGCGATAAATACAAAGAGCCTGCCGATCACCTGGCCATCGAGCTGGATCTGATGGGCAACCTCATCATTCGCGCGGCAGAAGCCAAGAGCGCAGCCGAGCGGGAACGCTGGCTTGACGAGCAGGAAGCACTGCTGCACGGCCACCTGCTGGGCTGGTTCGACAAGTTCGAAAGCGCCTGCCGCGCCGCCGACACCTTCGGTTTCTACGGCGCCAGCGCCCGTCTGCTGGGGGTATTCCTCACCATGGATGCCAACTACCTCTCTCTGGTCAAACCGGCACCGCCCACCGACTGAGGCCGCGATGAAAACAGCCCTGCTTCTTATTGCATGCTGGCTGCTGGCCCTGATCCCGCAAGATCAGGGCATCACCCCTCTCGTTGCCCTGCTGTTCAACCCGGACAGGGAGCTCTACGGCAGCGCCCAACTCACCGGTTTCGGTGGCATCCTGCTCACCCTTTACCTTGCCAACCTCGGGGTTGAAGTGGTGCTGCGCCGCCGCTTCCAGATAGCGGGCATGCTGACCCTGCTGGTGGCCTGGATAGGCTTCATCAACAGCAGCGGCAGCGAGTCGCACTTCCTGGTTCTATACCTGCTCGCGCTGCCATTCCACCTGCTCGGCTGGCTGGTATTTGTGCGCGGCATTCAGGCATTCGGTCGCCAGAAAGGCTGACATCCCCTTGATTTAACATCATTCCCTGACATTCTCTCCCTCTTGAAACTTCCTGCCATACTGACACAGCCGTATAAGTGACAAAGAAATCAATTCAGGAGCCTCCATGGAAAAAGTGCTACCCGAATCGGTTCAGACACAGCATTTGTCAGGCCCGTTATCCCTTCATGAATGGCAACAACTGTTCGAACTGGCGCCCTTTGGGATTGGGGTCTTCGATCGTGACTTCAGGTGCCGTGGCGTCAACGGTATCTTCACCGAGCTGAGCGGTCTGGCGCAGGGGGATCACCTCGGCAAGACGCTGTTTGACATCACCCCGACCCAGGCACCCATGCAGCTCCCCCGGCTCAAGCAGTTGCTCAATGGCGCCCCCCGGGCCGAGCTGGATCTCGGCTGTATCCATGTCTCCCGCCCCGGCGGGCCGAGGCGCTGGCAGATGAGCTGCAGCCCCCTGATGGACGCGACAGGGCTCTTCAATGGCATCTTCCTCATCGCCCGCAACCTCACCCAGGATCCCCGCGCCCACCTTGGAGTGACCCGCTTCACCGGGGAGATCCAGGAGACCACCAGCCAGCACGCACAGCGGCTCTACCAGGCGGAGGCCAGGCTCCACCACCTCTCCTATCACGACCCCCTTACCGACCTTGGCAATCGCAGCCTGCTGCAGGAGCGGCTCGAATTGGAGATAGAGACGGCCAGGCTCAACCGGCAGCCCCTCGCCCTGCTGTTCATCGATCTCGACGGCTTCAAACTGATCAACGACAACCTGGGGCACAGCGCCGGGGATCTGCTGCTCAAGCTGCTGGCGGAGCGCATCCGCCACAGCCTGCGCCCGGGGGATCTCGCCATCCGGCTCGGCGCAGACGAGTTTCTGGTGCTGCTGCCGGATATCGGGCAGCCCCAAGACCTGAAGGGGCTGATCGAGCAGTTGCAACACAGGCTCCACGATCCGGCCGACATAGGACCGGAGCGGGTAAGGCTCTCCGCCAGCATAGGCGTCGCCCTCTATCCGGATCATGGCCTGACCCCGGACAGCCTCATCAGTGCGGCGGACAATGCCATGCATGAGGCCAAGCGCCGGGGCCGCAACGGCCATCTGTTCTACTCCCCCGACATGATGTCGCAGATGAGGGAGCGGATGGCCCTGGAGCAGGGGCTGATCAACGCCATGGAGCTTCAACAGTTTCGCCTGCTGTACCAGCCCATGACGGATCTGGCCGATGACAGCCTTAGCGGCCTCGAAGCCCTCCCGAGCGAGGGCATTATCTCTCCCGCCCGCTTCATTCCGGTGGCCGAGGAGTGCGGCATGATAGAGCAATTGGGTGAATGGGTGATGCGCACCGCCTGTCAGCAGGGACAGCGGTGGCTGGCAGAGGGGTTTGCTGTGCCCAGACTGTCCGTCAACGTGTCGGTCAGGGAGATGCGCTCCCCCGACTACGTGGACAGGGTCACCGCCATCCTGGCGCAGACCGGCTTCCCGGCAGAGCGGCTGGAGATCGAGGTCACCGAGAGCATCATCCAGAGCGTGGATCAGAGCCTGCGGCTCTTTACCCGCCTCAAGGCGCTGGGAGTGCAGATCGCCATCGACGACTTCGGCACCGGCTTCTCTTCCTTGAGCCTGCTAAAAAGCCTGCCCATAGACCGCATCAAGATAGACAGAACCTTCGTGCAGGCGCTGCCCGATGACAAGCACAGCCGGGAGCTGTGCCGCACCATCGTCAGCCTGGCAGACAGCCTCGGCATGGCGGTCACGGCGGAAGGCATAGAGACCCAGCCCCAGCGCCAGTTCTTGCAGTCTCTGCGCTGCGAGGAGGGTCAGGGCTACCTGTTCAGCCACCCCTTGTCCGAACCCCGCATGACCTCCATGCTCGCTACAGGGCATTGAAGATCCCGGACAGCCCAATGAAAGAAGGGAGCCTCAGGCTCCCTTCTTCGTGATCCCTCGGGCCATGTCGACCAGCCCCTCTCGTCGCTATCCAAAAGTCTAATTGCCCTCCCGTGCCAAAGGTATAAGTTGTTACTCAATCATTACAAAAATGTATTCACAGGAGTGAGAGATGAGCGAGAGCAAGGTCTATCCGGTCAAGGCCCACATAGGTAGCGACGCCCTGCTGGACAAGGAAGGTTATGACGCCATGTACCTGGCGTCGGTACAGAACCCGGACGCCTTCTGGGGTGAGCAGGGCAAAATCCTCGACTGGATGACCCCCTACACCCGCGTCAAGAACACTTCCTACGATCCGGGCCACGTCTCCATCAAGTGGTACGAGGATGGCCTGCTCAACGTGTCGGCCAACTGCCTGGATCGCCATCTGGCCCAGCGCGGCGACAAGGTCGCCATCATCTGGGAAGGGGACAACCCGGCCGAGGATCGCAAGCTGACCTATCGCGAGCTGCACGGCGAGGTGTGCAAGTTTGCCAACGTGCTCAAAGCCCAGGGGGTCAAGCGCGGTGACATGGTCTGTCTCTACATGCCCATGGTGCCGGAAGCGGCCATCGCCATGCTGGCCTGTACCCGCATCGGCGCCGTGCACAGCATCGTCTTCGGCGGCTTCTCGCCGGAGGCCCTCTCGGGTCGTATCATCGACTCGGGCTCCTCCATCGTCATCACCGCCGATGAAGGCCTGCGCGGCGGCCGCCCCATCCCCCTCAAGAAGAACGTGGACGAGGCGCTCACCCACCCGGATACCAAGGTCAACAAGGTCATCGTGCTCAAGCGCACCGGCGGCAAGGTCGCCTGGCATGACCACAGGGACATCTGGTGGCACGACGCCGTCGCCGCTGCCAGCCCGGATTGCCCGCCTGAGGCCATGGGCGCCGAGGATCCCCTGTTCGTGCTCTACACCTCGGGCTCCACCGGCAAGCCCAAGGGGGTGCTGCACACCACGGGCGGCTATCTGGTCTATGCCGCCCTCACCTTCAAGTACGTGTTCGACTATCACGAGGAGGACATCTACTGGTGTACCGCCGATGTGGGCTGGGTCACCGGTCACTCCTATCTGGTCTACGGGCCGCTCGCCAACGGCGCCACCACCCTGATGTTCGAAGGGGTGCCAAACTACCCGGCCACCAACCGCATGAGCCAGGTGGTGGACAAGCACCAGGTCAGCATCCTCTATACCGCACCCACCGCCATCCGCGCCCTGATGGCCAAGGGCAAGGAGGCCGTCGAAGGCACCTCCCGCACCAGCCTGCGCATCATGGGATCCGTAGGTGAACCCATCAACCCGGAAGCCTGGGAGTGGTACTACCGCACCATAGGGGACGAGCGCTGCCCCATCGTCGACACCTGGTGGCAGACCGAGACAGGCGGCATCCTGATAAGCCCGCTGCCCGGCGTCACCGCGCTCAAGCCCGGCTCCGCCACCCGTCCCTTCTTCGGGGTGCAGCCTGCTCTGGTAGACAACCTGGGTGAGCCACTGGAGGGCGCCACCGAGGGCAACCTGGTGATCACCGACTCCTGGCCTGGCCAGATGCGCACCGTATTCGGCGATCACGAGCGCTTCGAGCAGACCTACTTCTCCACCTTCCCGGGCCGCTACTTCACCGGCGACGGCGCCCGTCGCGACGAAGATGGTTACTACTGGATCACCGGTCGGGTGGATGATGTACTGAACGTCTCCGGCCACCGCATGGGCACCGCCGAGATCGAGTCGGCCCTGGTTTCCCATCCCAAGATCGCCGAGGCGGCGGTGGTGGGGGTGCCCCACGAGATCAAGGGTCAGGGCATCTACGCCTATGTCACCCTGATCGCCGGGGAGGAGCCGAGCCGCGAGCTGCACAAAGAGGTGAAGGAGTGGGTGCGCAAGGAGATCGGCGCCATCGCCACCCCGGACATGATCCACTGGGCCGAGGGGCTGCCGAAGACCCGCTCCGGCAAGATCATGCGCCGTATCCTGCGCAAGATCGCCACCGGCGAGACCGACAGCCTGGGAGATATCTCCACCCTGGCGGATCCGGGCGTCGTGGACAAACTTATCCGCGAGAAGTCTGAAGCGGCCTGAGTGCTTCCCCTCTCACAACAAAGCCGGCCTTGTGCCGGCTTTGTTGTGTCTGGAAAGCCCAAAGAGGCGGACACTGCGACAGAGCGGCGCTGCGCGCCAACATGCTCAATAAATGGCCAGATGTAGAGATTAGACCAGTAAAATGCTGCTAATTTTCACGAAATCAATATAATTGCGAAATCTGTGTGCCAGGGCACACCGAATTGTGCAGAAAGTGGCTAGATTTTTGGTGGTCCACAGATAGCTGATAGATAGCAGCATAATCATCGAGGATGTACTCAATATGTCGCAACATCACCGAATCCTCCTGCTCAACGGTCCTAACCTGAATCTGCTGGGCAAGCGGGAGCCGGGCATCTACGGCAGCAAGACGCTCGATGAGATCGTCGCCGATCTGAGCCAGTACGCCAGCGAACTCGGTGTCACCCTGGAACACCTGCAATCCAATGCCGAACATGAGTTGGTCGGCCGCATCCATCAGGCCATGGGCCAGGTGGATTTTATCATCATCAACCCGGCCGCCTTCACCCACACCAGCGTCGCCCTGCGCGATGCCCTGCTGGGCGTGGCCATCCCCTTTATCGAGGTTCACCTGTCAAACGTTCATGCCAGGGAACCCTTCCGCCATCACTCCTATCTGTCTGATGTCGCCAAGGGGGTCATTTGTGGGCTGGGTGCCGATGGCTACCAATTCGCTTTAACCGCGGCCGTGCATCAGTTGCGCGCGGCTTGATAATCACTGATCAGATAAAGAAGAAAGAGAATGCTAATGGATATCCGCAAAATCAAGAAGCTGATTGAACTGGTTGAAGAGTCCGGCATCGCCGAGCTGGAAATCTCCGAAGGGGAAGAGTCCGTTCGCATCAGCCGCAATTTCTCCGGCCAGGTTAGCGTTGCCCCGCAGATGATGATGCAGCCGGCGCAGGTTCAACAAGCCGCCGCTCCGGTCGCCGCTGCCGCCCAGGCCGCCGCCCCTGCTGCCGATGCCGCCCCGAGTGGCCATCTGATGCGCTCCCCCATGGTCGGCTCCTTCTACCGCTCCTCCAGCCCAGAAGCCAAGCCGTTCGTGGAAGTCGGTCAGCACGTCAATGTCGGCGATACCCTGTGCATCGTCGAAGCCATGAAAATGATGAACCAAATCGAGTCTGACAAGGCCGGTGTGATCAAAGCGATCCTGGTTGAAAATGGTCAGGCCGTCGAATTTGACGAGCCGCTGTTCATCATCGAATAAGGGAAGACGCCACCCATGTTGGACAAAGTAGTCATCGCCAACCGCGGTGAAATTGCCCTGCGGATCCTGCGCGCCTGCAAAGAGCTCGGGATCAAGACAGTGGCCGTTCACTCCACTGCCGATCGGGAGCTCAAGCATGTGCTCCTGGCCGACGAAACCATCTGTATCGGCAAACCCGCCAGCGGTGAGTCCTACCTCAACGTGCCGGCCATCATCGCCGCCGCCGAGGTGACCGGTGCCGTCGCCATCCACCCGGGCTACGGCTTCCTCTCCGAGAACGCCGACTTTGCCGAAGTGGTCGAAAAATCCGGCTTCATCTTCATCGGCCCGCGCGCCGAGACCATTCGCCTGATGGGTGACAAGGTCTCCGCCATCGAGGCGATGAAGAAGGCGGGCGTCCCCTGCGTACCCGGCTCCGACGGCCCGGTGGACAACGATGCCAAGCGCAACGCCACCATCGCCAAGCGGATCGGCTACCCCGTGATCATCAAGGCCGCCGGTGGCGGTGGTGGTCGTGGCATGCGCGTGGTGCGCAATGAGTCGGAGCTGGCCGCCGCCATCGCCCTGACCAAATCCGAAGCGGGCCAGTTCTTCAAGAACGACATGGTCTACATGGAGAAATACCTGGAGAACCCGCGCCACATCGAGATCCAGGTGCTGGCTGACGGCCAGGGCACCGCCCTCTATCTGGGTGAGCGCGACTGCTCCATGCAGCGTCGTCACCAGAAGGTGGTGGAAGAGGCGCCGGCACCCGGCATCACCGAAGAGATGCGCAAGTTCATCGGTGAGCGCTGCGTGCGCGCCTGTCTCGAAATCGGCTACCGCGGTGCGGGCACCTTCGAGTTCCTGTACGAGAACGGCGAGTTCTACTTCATCGAGATGAACACCCGGATCCAGGTCGAGCACCCGGTCACCGAGATGGTCACCGGTGTGGATCTCATCAAGGAGCAGCTGCGCATCGCCGCCGGCCAGCCCCTGTCGATCACCCAACAGGACATCCGCATCCGTGGCCATGCCATCGAGTGCCGGATCAACGCCGAAGACCCGGCCACTTTCATGCCGTCTCCTGGCCTCATCCAGCGCTTCCACGCGCCGGGCGGTCTGGGCGTGCGTTGGGAATCCCACATCTATGCGGGTTACAAGGTGCCGCCCTACTACGACTCCATGATCGGCAAGCTGATCTGTTACGGCGAGAACCGTGACATCGCCATCGCCCGCATGCGTCACTCTCTCGACGAGCTGGTGGTGGAAGGGATCAAGACCAACATCGCCCTGCAAAAAGAGATCATGAAGGACGAGAACTTCCAGCACGGTGGCACCAACATCCACTACCTGCACAAGAAGTTGGGTCTGTAAAAGACGCTTTAGCAGAGCTCGTTCGGTCCCTCGGGATCGACAGCGAAAAAAGGGCCATGGCGACATGGCCCTTTTTTGTTATCCTTGCGCCCCTCAAAATTGTCGGAGGCCAAGGTGAATCGTTTCGCGCTCGCCCGTCGGGAAGCAGCCCTCTGCCTGCTGCTGACCCTACTTTACTTCGTTGCCTGGTATGGCTCGGCGTACTTCGTTCCCGAGACGCTCGAGCTCTGGAATATGCCGCTCTGGTTTCTGCTCAGCTGCATCCTGATGCCATTGCTGTTTATCGGCCTCTGCGCGCTCATGGTGGATCGCCTGTTCATCGATATTCCTCTCGACCCCGAGGAGCCTCCTCATGACTCCTGAGCCGCGTACTGAACCCATGACGGATCCCCGGTTTACTGACGCCCCGCTGGATACCGAGGAGTCCCCCCATGAATCTTGAGTTGATGCTGCCGCTCGTCGTCTATCTGGTGCTGGTGCTCGGGGTCGGCTTCTGGGCCGGTCGCCACCGCGCCGGGGGTGACTTCGTGCAGGAGTACTTTATCGGCAACCGCAGCATGGGCGGCCTGGTGCTGGCCATGACCCTGGTGGCCACTTACACCTCGGCCTCATCCTTTATCGGCGGGCCGGGCGCCGCCTACAAGATAGGCCTGGGCTGGGTGCTGCTGGCGATGATCCAGCTGCCCACCGTCTGGCTCACCCTGGGGGTGCTTGGCAAGAAGTTCGCCATCATCGCCCGCCGGGTCAATGCGGTGACCATCAACGACATGCTGTGGGCCCGCTACCGCAGCAAGTGGGTGGTGGTGCTGGGTTCGGTGACCATCATCCTCGCCTTCATCGCGACCATGGTGGTGCAGTTCATCGGCGGCGCCCGCCTGCTGGAGACGGCAACCGGCCTCAGCTACCAGCAGGGGCTCTTCCTGTTTGCCAGCTGTGTGCTGCTCTACACGGTGATCGGCGGCTTTCGCGCCGTGGTGATGACGGATGCCCTGCAGGGCATCATCATGCTGATCGGCACAGGGGCCCTGCTGGCAGGGATACTGATTGCCGGTGACGGTCTGCCGAACCTCATCCACCAGCTCAAGGTGATCGATCCCAAGCTGGTGAGCCCGACCGGCGCCGGCGACATGTTGACTCAGCCCTTCATGCTGAGCTTCTGGATCCTGGTCTGCGTCGGTGTGGTGGGGCTGCCCCACTCGGCCCTGCGTTGCTTCGGCTACCGGGACAGCAAGGCGCTCCACAGAGGCATCCTCATCGGCACCGTGGTCAGCGCCCTGCTGATGCTGGGTATGCACCTCGCCGGCGCCCTGGGTCGCGCCATCCTGCCCGGCATGGACAGCCCGGACAAGATCATGCCCTCCCTGATGATGGAAGTGCTGCCCCCCTGGCTGGCGGGGGTCTTCCTGGCGGCCCCCATGGCGGCCATCATGTCCACCATCGACTCCCAGCTGATCCAGGCTTCGGCGACCCTGGTCAAGGATCTCTACCTCAACTACCTCAATCCTCGCCAAGAGAAGCTGGAGGTGCGCATTCCCAGGCTCTCCCTGCTCTGCACCCTGATCCTCGGCACCCTGGTGCTGCTGGCGGCGCTGCAGCCCCCTGAGATGATCATCTGGCTCAACCTGCTCGCCTTCGGCGGCCTGCAGGCGGTGTTCCTCTGGCCCCTGGTGCTCGGCCTCTACTGGTCGCGGGCCAATGGCCCCGGGGCCTTGGCCAGCATGGTGTCAGGCATTGTCTGCTACGGGGTCTTGAGTCAGTGGGGGATCAAGCTGGCCGGCCTGCACGCCATAGTACCGAGCCTGGCGCTCGGGCTCGCGGCCTTCATCCTGGTCAGCCTGCTGACCCCGGCCCCGGATCAGTCGGTTCGCCGATTGTTTGATCAGAAATAAGAAAGGGGCCAATAAAGGGACTCGCACCTATTCCCAAATGGGTGCGAGTGAGTAAAATGTGCGCCACGTCACAAAATGCCGCGCCCTTATGCCAGTTCAGAACGCCAGAAAGATCCTGACCCAGTCCCTGCAACGGCTCGGTTATGCCCTGTTGCTGCCCGTCTCCATCCTGCCGCTGGCGGCCCTGCTCTATCGGCTCGGCCAGCCGGACGTGCTGGATCTGGCGGTGCTCTCCCTGGCCGGACGCGCCCTGTTCAGCCAGATGCCGCTCATCTATGCGGTGGCCATCGCCTTCGGGCTGAGCCGGCAGGGGCAAGGGGCGCAGGCCCTGGCCGGCGCGGTCAACTTCCTGCTGCTGAGCTCGGCGCTCGCCACCCTGAAGCCCGGTCTGCATGCGGACATGATCTGCGGCCTGCTGGCGGGCCTGACCACCGCCATGGTCTGCTCCTGGACCCGCAGCCTCTCCCTCCCCGGCTGGCTGCGACCGCTGCAGGAAGAGCTGCCCGGCCTGCTGCTCTCGGCCCTGGCCAGCCTGCTGCTGGTCGTGCCCCTGGCCCTGCTCTGGCCGCTGCTGGAGCAAGGCATCACCCTGCTCGCCTCCGACCTGCTCACCACGCCGTTTGGCGCCTTCTGCTACGGCGTGCTGAACCGGCTGCTGATCCCCCTCGGCCTTCACCAGGTGCTGGGCAGCCTCATGGGTCTGGGGGAGAGCAACCTGCAGGCGCTCTCCGCCGCCCAGCCGCTGCACGAGGGCTATGTGGCGGGTCTCTATCCGGTCATCATGTTCGGCCTGCCCGGCGCCTGTTTTGCCATCTGGCTCCATCGCCAGCGGATGCGGCGCCTGCCGCAGGGGGGCTTGCTGCTCACCCTGGCGCTCACCTCGGCCCTGGTGGGGATCACCGAACCCATCGAATTCCTGTTCGCCTTCACCGCCCCCTGGCTGTTCTTGGCCCATGCCCTGCTGACCGGGTTGTCGCTCGCCATCTGCAGCGGGCTCGGCATCCAGGTGGGCAGTTACTTCTCCGCCGGGCTGCTGGATCTGGTGCTCAGCTACGGCTCAGGTGAACACAGTTTCTGGCTCATCCCCCTCGGCATCCTGTTCTTCGTCATCTATGCCCTGGTCTTCTCCCGGCTGCTTGAGTACGCCCCCCTCAGCCTGCCGAGCAAGCCCATCGCCGAGGAGCTGCCCCAGCTCGCGACCGTGGCCCCCACTGATCCCCAGATGCTGGCCATCCAGTACCTCAAGATGCTGGGAGGCATGGACAACCTGCAGGCCATGAGCGTCTGCCTGACGCGCCTCAGCCTGCGGGTGCGGGAGATGGCGCTGGTGGATCAGTCCCGTCTGGCCAGGCTCGGCTGCCTCTCCTGGATCCAGCTCAACGAGCATCAGCTGGTGTTGGTGCTGGGCCCCAACGCCGGTCTCATCGAGGGGCAGATCCGCATGCTGGCAGAGCGACAGTCGGTGCCGCTCGGTCTCGAACCCGGTCAGGCCCCCCTCAGCCAGCACCGCTGATCAGGCGAAGGGCAGCCGCTCGGCGACGAAGTCCATCAGGCTGCGCAGGGCGGGTGCCAGATGCTCGCGGCTCGGGTAGATGAGATAGAAGGGGTTGGGGGGTATGGGGTGATCCGGCAGCACCTTCAGCAGGCGCCCCGCCGCCAGATCGTCCCGGCAGACATGATCCGGCAACAGGGCGATCCCCCCTTCGTGCAGTGCCAGCTCCCTCAGCGCCAGCAGGCTGTTGCTGATGCAGGCCCCTTGCGGCCGCCAGCCCCCCTCCAGCAACGGCCATACCGGCAGCGACGTGTGCACCAGGCAGGCATGCCCCCCCAGATCCGTCAGTTGCTGTGGCGTGCCCTGGCTCGCCAGATAACCCGGGGCCGCCACCAGGTGGCGCGCCACCTGGCCGATGCGCCGGCAGATGAGGCTCGAATCTTTGAGCGGCGCCGCCCGCAGCGCCAGATCGTAACCCTCCCCCACCAGATCGAGCTGCTCGTCGCTCAAGGTCAACTCCAGCACCACCTCGGGATAGAGGGCGCGAAACTCGGCCAGGATCCGGCCAAGCAGCAGGGTGCCTGTGGCCTCGGGGGCGGTGATCCGCACCCGGCCTGCCGGGGCCGAGCGCAGCCTGGCCATGGCCAGATTGGCGCTTCTCGCCAGGGCCAGCAGGGCCTGGCAATGCTCCACATAGACCTCCCCCTGGGGAGTCAGGCTGAGCCTGCGGGTGGTGCGCTGCAACAGTCGCACCCCGAGCCGTGATTCGAGGCGTGAGATCTTCTGGCTCACCGAGGACTTGGGCATGCCGAGCACCTCGGCCGCCCCGGTAAAACTGCCCTGCTCCACCACGGTGGCGAACAGCCCCATCAACTCCAGTTCGACATTGTTCATATATACAAACAGTCTGTCCCGATTACCCATCTTAATCGAAATAATCAACCAGACTAGACTCGCTGGCAATCCCACTCATACCGATTTGAAAGGAACTGCCATGAAAGCCATCGCCATCACCCATTATCTGCCAAGCGATCACCCCCACTGCTTCATCGAGACTGAACTGCCGGATCCCACCCCGGGCCCGCGTGATCTGTTGGTGAAAGTAACGGCAACCTCGGTCAACCCGGTGGACACCAAGGTGCGCGCCCCCAAGGCCAAGGTGGAGGCGACGCCCCGCGTGCTGGGCTGGGATGCCGTGGGGGAAGTGGTGGCCGTGGGCCGCGAGGTGACCTTGTTCAAGGCGGGCGACCGCGTCTGGTATGCCGGCGACATCAGCCGCCCCGGCAGCAACAGCGCTCTGCAACGGGTGGATGAGCGCATCGCCGCCCTCGCCCCCAAGACCCTGAGCGACCTGGAAGCCGCCGCCCTGCCCCTGACCGCCATCACAGCCTGGGAAACCCTGTTCGAGCGCATCGGCCTCAACCGTGAAAGTACCGGGCGACTGCTTGTCATAGGTGGCGCCGGCGGCGTCGGCTCCATCGCCATCCAGCTGGCCCGTCAGCTCACCGGAATGGAGGTGATCGCCACCGCCTCCCGACCTGAAACCCGTGACTGGTGCCTGGCCATGGGCGCCCACCAGGTAGTGAGTCATCACAACCTGCAGGAAGAGCTGGCCGGCCTTGGCATCAGCCAGCTCGATGCCATCTTCTGCACCAATGCCACCGAGCAGCACTGGGCCGCCATGGCGAGCCTCATTCGCCCCTTCGGTCACATCTGCACCATTGCCGAATCCAGCGAGCCCTGGGATCTGGGCCTGCTCAAGGCCAAGAGCGTCACCTTCAGCCAGGAGTTCATGTTTACCCGCTCCCTGTTCCAGACCCCGGACATGATCGAGCAGCACAAGCTGCTCGGCCGGGTCGCCGCCCTGCTGGACCAAGGGGGGCTCAAGAGCACGCTCACTCGCACCCTGCCCGCACTGACTCCGGCCAGCCTGGCACAGGCCCATCGCGAGCTGGAGGCGGGCCGCATGGTGGGCAAGCTGGTGATCGACATGAGCGGCTTTGCCAGCTGAGGTCCTTGCAGCCAGGGATCCCCACAGCCATGCGACCTATTCCCTTATAGGTAAAAAATGCACCATCATGGGGTGAAATCACCAGTGACAAGCCCCAAGAGTGCACAGCCCCACGGCCGATCTGTGCCCCTGACGGGCCCCTTCCCCCGAAAAAACCATAAAAAGAGGCCATCCCGCCGGGATGGCCCTTAAAACCTGAACGTTGGGGTAACAATCACACACATATCCTTATGCAGGACAGGTGGAACTTTGCAGATTGCGTGCCAATGTCTGCTTTTATCCGCAAAATGACCGTTTTTCAGCGCACCGGCATAAAAAAAGCCACCCGAAGGTGGCTGAAAAAGATGACGGAACTTCATAGAGCAAAGCATTCAGCGGGAACAAGTTGCTTCCCGTCACCCAGTAAGGAATACATTAACCGTGCCAACTTGGCAGAGTTGCCTTCCTTCCCCATCCCATCATGGGCAAACCACGACAGCACAGGCCCATGATGATAGAATCCCGCGGTTTCACATTTATGAAGAGTCGACCCCATGCCCTGGATACAAATTCGAATCAACGCCACCGCCAAGACTGCGGACAAGGTGAGCAACATGCTGCTGGGGCGTGGAGCCCAGGCGGTGACCTTTATGGATGCCCAGGATGTGCCCGTCTACGAGCCACTGCCTGGTGAAACGCCGCTCTGGGGCGAGACCGAGGTGATGGGGCTGTTCGATGCCGAAACCGACCCGGCTCCCACCATCGCCTTCTTCCAGCAGATCTTCGGGGAAGACGTCGGCTACAAGGTCGAGCAGCTGGAGGACAAGGACTGGGTGCGCGAGTGGATGGATCACTTCCACCCGATGCAGTTCGGCGAGCGGCTCTGGATCTGCCCGAGCTGGCGTGACGTCCCCAACCCGGACGCGGTCAACGTCATGCTAGATCCGGGCCTGGCCTTCGGTACCGGCACCCACCCCACCACGGCGCTCTGCCTGCAGTGGCTGGATGGGCTGGATCTGGCCGGCAAGACGGTAGTCGACTTCGGTTGTGGCTCCGGCATCCTCGGCATCGCCGCCCTGAAGCTCGGCGCCGCCCGTGTCATCGGCATCGACATCGACCCGCAGGCCATCCAGGCCAGCCATGACAACGCCGAACGTAACGGCGTCGCCGGCCAGATCGAACTCTACCTGCCTGCCGACCAACCGCAAGACGTCGAAGCTGACGTGGTGGTGGCCAATATCCTGGCCGGCCCGCTGCGCGAGCTCGCGCCGCTCATCGCCGGCCACGGCAAGCCCGGCAGCCTGATGGCGCTCTCCGGCGTGCTGGAGAGCCAGGCCCCGGAGCTGGAGACCATCTACAGCCAGTGGTTCGACATGGACCCGACCGCGGTGAAGGAAGAGTGGTGTCGCCTCTCAGGCCGCAAGCACGGCTGATAGAGACCGTCATCTTGATGCCTGCAGCCACAAAGACGGCTGATAGCAACAGGTATCCTCTATACCTGCAGTAGCAAACCAACAAGGGCACCCCAGGGTGCCCTTGTCGTTTCCCGGCGCCAGCTGCGCGCCCTTCTGCCCACTCTGGGGAGAGCTTCACGATTCTATTGCCC
Source organism: Aeromonas sp. sif0611 (assembly GCF_019218845.1). Taxonomy (NCBI): domain Bacteria; kingdom Pseudomonadati; phylum Pseudomonadota; class Gammaproteobacteria; order Aeromonadales; family Aeromonadaceae; genus Aeromonas; species Aeromonas sp. sif0611. Next base: position 758,875 of record NZ_JAHUWU010000002.1, read on the forward strand.
TTGATGACTTATCCTCTCCTCCTTCACCCCATTGAGGCCTAGCCATGACCGAATACGAAAAGATGATCGCCAGCCAGCCTTACAACTGCATGGCCCAGGAGCTGGATGCGATACGCCGGGAGACGGCGTGCCGCTATCGCCGCTTCAATCGCGCGGAAGAGGAGCAGCAGCAGTTGGCGCTGCTCAAAGAGATCGTCAGCGAGCTGGCGGAGGGCGCCTTTATCTGCCCGCCCCTCTACTGCACCTATGGCCGCCACATCCACCTTGGCGAGCGCAGCTACATCAATATGGGGGCCACCCTGCTGGACAACGCGCCTATCCGCATCGGCGCCGATGTCATGATAGGGCCGAACGTGCAGATCTATACCGCCGCCCACGCCCTGGACGCCGATGAGCGCATCCAGGGGGTAGAAACAGCGCTGCCGGTGACCATAGAAGACAGGGTCTGGATCGGTGGTGGCGCCATACTGCTGCCGGGGGTCACCATAGGACGGGAGGCCATCGTCGGTGCGGGCGCCGTGGTGACCAGAGACGTCCCTGCCGGAGCCCGGGTGGTGGGCAACCCGGCCCGCATCCTGCCCACCAAGGTCTAGATGCCAGTGACCGGCAGCTAGGGGCCCACAAATGCCGTGGTGCTGGCGCAGAAAAACGCCCATAAAAATAAAGCCCAATGTCATAACGACGCTGGGCTGTAAAAAGGTGCTACGGAATTGCGACTCTCATCGCAGAAAATTAGAAGGGGTCACCTTCTAAACTGGCAGTGGGATAATAACGGGGCGCAAACGTTTTACATAGGGTAATCAACCAGGATTGAGAACAGCCTCTCACTATTCAAAAAATGTCCGGCCAACCCCCTACCCCCCTCTTGGCAAGCCTCCAATTTTGAGTACAGCCCGATGTCGTTCCGGGGGGAATAAAAAAGCCCTGAATAATCAGGGCTCTTGTGCATTATCTTTGACTCAGAAGCGACGTACGAAGTCGGCGATCGGCAACTCCCGCAACTTGCGCGCCTCCAGCATGGGGGTGCCCAGGTAGAGGAAGCCCACCAGTTGATCGTCCGGTGCCAACCCCAGCCCCCGATTGATCACCTCGTCGAAGATGAACCAGCCGGAGCGCCAGATGCCGTTGAACCCCTGTGCCTGGGCCGCCATCTGCATCGCCATCAGGGCGCAGCCAGCGGAGAGCTCCTGCTCCAGCTTCGGCACCTTGGGGTGCGCCTGATAACGGGTCGCGACGGCCACCACCAGGGGCGCTCGCAGGGGCGCGGCGCGGCTCTTCTCGATGCTATCTTCATCCTCGCGGCGGGTGCGAGCGGCGTCCGCCAACAGTGCCCCCAGACGCTCACGCCCCTCCCCTTCAAACAGGATGAACTGCCAGGGAGTCAGGGTGCCGTGATCCGGCGCCCGCAGGCCGGCCTTCAGAATATTGTCGAGCACCTCGCCACTCGGGGCCGGGGTGGTCAGACGGCCACAGGAGTGGCGGTTGAGTAACAGGGAGAGGGCATCCATGGTCAGTTCCTTATCAGGAGGCAATGATGGCGCTACCTTAGCACAGCCCGAAGGGGAGCACAGCCAGGGCCGGTCGGCGCCACCAATGGAAACCCCCTGATAGTCAGGGGGTTATCATCATACTGTCGGCTCAGGCCAAGGCGCTAGATAACGGACGCCAGCTCGGCCCCCTGGCGGATGGCGCGTTTGGCGTCCAGCTCCGCCGCCACGTCGGCACCGCCTATGATGTGCACCGGCTTGCCCGCCGCCTGCAGGCCGGCCTGCAGCTCCCGCAGGGGCTCCTGTCCGGCGCAGATGATCACCTGATCCACCGGCAGGCACTGTCTGGCTTCCCCCACCTGAATGTGAAGCCCTTCATCATCGATGCGCAGGTACTGCACGCCGGAGAGCATCTGCACCTTGCGGTTCTTCAATACGGTGCGGTGGATCCAGCCGGTGGTCTTGCCGAGGCCATCCCCCACCTTGCTCTCCTTGCGCTGGAGCAGCCAGATCTGGCGCTCGGGAGCGTCGATCACCGGTGTCATCAGACCGCCGCGCTCGCCGAGGCTCTTGTCGATGCCCCACTCCCTGAGCCAGTGATCGCGATGATGATCCGCGCTCCCCTCCGCCTTCTTCTCCACCAGGAACTCGGCCACGTCGAAGCCGATGCCGCCGGCCCCGATCACCGCCACCTTGTCGCCCACCGGCTTGCCATCGCGCAGCACGTCGAGGTAACTCAGCACCTTGGGGTGATCGATGCCGGGAATGTTGGGGGTGCGAGGACGTATGCCGGTGGCGAGGATCACCTCGTCAAAACCACCGCCAAGCAGGCTCTCGGCACTCTGGCGCTGGCCGAGATAGAGTTCGACGCCGCACTTTTCCAACCGTCTGGCGAAATAGCGCAGGGTCTCGTGAAACTCCTCCTTGCCCGGGATCTGCTTGGCGAAGTTGAACTGGCCGCCTATGGTCGGCGCCTGATCGAACAGGCTCACCTGATGGCCGCGCTCGGCGGCGTAGCAGGCGAATGCCAGCCCGGCCGGCCCGGCCCCCACCACCGCCAGCCTCTTGGGCTGGGGCACCCGGCCGAAATTGAGCTCGGTCTCGAAGCAGGCGCGGGGATTGACCAGGCAGGAGGCGCGTTTTTGCTTGAATACGTGATCCAGGCAGGCCTGGTTGCAGGCGATGCAGGTGTTGATCTCGTCCGCCCGGTTCTCGGCGGCCTTGATGACAAACTCGGGGTCTGCCAGGAAGGGGCGCGCCATGGAGACCATGTCCGCCTCCCCCTGCGCCAGGATGCGCTCGGCCACCTCGGGGGTATTGATGCGGTTGGTGGTGATAAGCGGCACGGTGAGGTGCTTTTTCAGCTCGGCGGTCACCCAGCTGAAGGCGCCGCGCGGCACGCTGGTGGCTATGGTGGGGATGCGCGCCTCGTGCCAACCGATGCCGGTGTTGATGAGGCTCACCCCGGCCTGCTCCAGCGCCTTCCCGAGCGCTATGACCTCCTCCAGAGAGGAGCCCTTCTCCACCAGATCCAGCATGGAGAGGCGGAAGATGATGATGAAGTCGGTGCCGACCCGCTCGCGAATGGCCCGCACTATTTCCAGCGGGAAACGCATGCGGTTTTCGCTGCTGCCGCCCCAGCCGTCGCTGCGCTGGTTGGTGCGCTCGCAGATGAACTGGTTGATGAGATAACCTTCCGACCCCATCACCTCGACACCGTCATAGCCCGCCGCCTTGGCCAGTGCCGCGGTCGAGGCAAAGTCCCGTATGGTGCCGCGGATCTGCCGCTCGCTCATGGCCCGCGGCTTGAACGGAGAGATGGGAGCCCGGATGGCGCTCGGCGCCAGGCTGAACGGATGATAGGCATAGCGACCGGCATGGAGGATCTGCAGGGCTATCTTGCCCCCCTCCTGATGCACGGCGCCGGTCACCTTCTTGTGCTTGGCGACCTGCCAGGGGAAGCTGAGCTGCGAGCCATGGGGCACCAGGCGCCCCCGCAGGTTGGGGGCGATGCCACCGGTGACGATGAGGGCGACACCGCCGCGGGCGCGCTCGGCATAGAAGGCGGCCAGCTTGTCAAAGCCCCCCTTCTCCTCCTCGAGGCCGGTGTGCATGGAGCCCATCAATACCCGGTTCTTGAGCTGGGTAAAGCCGAGATCCAGGGGTGTCAGCAGCGTTGGATACAGGCTCATGACGCACTCCTTTTAGAGGCAGACGCACAAGATGCCGCCAGCACATGGTGACGAAGAAGGGGACTGCGGGGGGTCAGCAACGTCGGGTAGCGGCTCACAGGGCCTCCAGTTAATTTTTTGTTATCAAATTGAGGCTAGAGTAAAGAATCGAAAATCCTTTTTCAAACAAATGTTTGGACATTTTTTCAGCGAACAGCCGTGTCCTGAAGCCAGGGAGAGCGATCCCAGCCAAGCGAAAATGGCAATTGGCGGGTCAACTGGTTAATAATGCCCTTCTCTACCCATTAACAGGGCGTTAGCACGGCTATGTCTATTTTCAAAGGTCTGGGGTGGCTGTTTCGCAGCCTCTGGCGTCTGCTCAACTTTACCCGCTTGATGCTGGTCAATCTGCTGTTTCTCATCGTCGTGCTGGTCATCGCCTTCAGCCTCAACCAGAGCGAGACACCCAGCACCCCCATCGAGGGCGCCCTCACCCTCAATCTCGCCGGCGTACTGGTCGAACAACGCACTCAAACCGATCCGACCGTGCAACTGCTGAGGCAGGTGGAGAAAAGCGACGATCAGCCGAGCGAAATCGTGCTCTCCGACCTGTTGTGGGCCATCAAGAGCGCCGGGGATGACGATCGCATCAAGGCACTGGTGCTCAAGCCCCAGGGGTTGCAGGGGGCCAGCCTCTCCAAGCTGCAGGAGGTGGCAAGCGCCATCGACGCATTCAAGGAGAGCGGCAAACCGGTCATCGCCATGGCCGACTACTACAGCCAGGGCGCCTACCTGCTCGCCGCCCACGCAGACCACGTGCTGCTCAACCAGAGCGGCGCCGTGCTGATCGAAGGCTTTGGCGTCTACCAGACCTACTTCAAGTCGGCGCTGGAGAAGCTCAACGTCACCCCCCATGTGTTCAAGGTCGGCACCTACAAATCCTTCGTCGAGCCCTATACCCGGGATGAGATGTCCCCCGAGAGCAAGGAGGCGAACCAGCGCTGGCTGGATCAGCTGTGGCAATCCTATGTGGCCGACGTGGCCGAGCAGCGGGAGATAGAGCCAGATGCCGTCGCACCAGACAAGGATCACTTCCTCGACCTGCTGCGCAAGGCCGGTGGCAATGCCGCCAGCTACGCCCTCGACAACGGCCTGGTGGATCAGCTCGCCACCCGTGACGAGATGACCCAGGCGGTTATCAAGGAGGTGGGCGAGAGCGAGGATCACGGCTGGAAAGGGGTCGGCCTGAAAGAGTATCTGGCCGCCATCCCCGAGCAATATCCCCAGAGCGGCAAGGATGAGGTGGGTCTCATCACCGCCAGCGGCGCCATCATGGACGGGGTGCAACCCGCCGGTACCATAGGCGGCGACAGCCTGGCCGATCTGCTGGCCGAAGCCCGCCGCGATGACCAGGTGAAGGCCGTTGTGCTGCGGGTCGACAGCCCGGGTGGCAGCGCCTTCGCCGCCGAGCAGATCCGCGCCGAGCTGCTGGCCCTGAAGCAGGCTGGCAAGCCGGTGGTCATCTCCATGGGCAGCTACGCCGCCTCCGGTGGCTACTGGATCTCCGCCGATGCGGACAAGATCTTCGCCTCCCCCACCACCCTCACCGGCTCCATCGGGGTGTTCGGCATGTTCGCCACTATCGACAAGGCGCTCTCCCAGTACGGGGTGCACACCGACGGCATCGGCACCACGGACTTCGTGGGGATCGGGCTGACCCGGGCCCTGCCGGAGCACGTCGGTCAGGCCATCCAGCTGAGCGTGGAAGACACCTACCAGCGCTTCGTCGGTCTGGTCGGCAAGGGCCGGGGTCTGAGCCCGGAAGAGGCGGAGAAAGCCGCCGAAGGCCGGGTCTGGACCGGCCTGGATGCCAAGGCGCTGGGGCTGGTGGACGAGTTCGGCAATCTGGACGACGCCCTCAAGGCCGCCGCCGAGCTCGCCAACCTCAAGAGCTGGCAGGTCACCCCCATAGCGCCGGAAGAGTCGGCAAGGGACAAGTTCCTGCGCGAGCTGTTCGACAGCAGCGCCCAGGCGCTGGCCCCGCACCTGCAAAGCTGGCTGCCCGCCGGGTTGGGCAAGGCGCTGGTGGAGATGAACCGCAGCCTGGACCCGCTGACCCGTTTCAATGACCCGCAAGGCACCTACGCCTTCTGCCCGGTCTGCGTGCCCTGATCCGGCAGCGACAATAAAAAACCGCCGAATGGCGGTTTTTTATTGTCAGCACTCCATGGTGATCAGCTCAGCAGACCCGCATCCACCCAGTGCTGCAACTCGGCCAGCACCCTCGTCTCGCGCACCGTCCACTGGGGGCAGGGGCCAGCCAGCTGGGTCTTATTGGTCTGCAGGGCCTCTTCCAGTGCGAACCAGCCCGGGGTGAAACCAAGGCGTATCTCGTAGGGTTGGGGGCGCGGCTCGCTCCACGCCTCCCCCACCTGGCAGAGGTAATAGAAAGAGCGGATGCAGTAGGCGTCGTAGTCGGCCTCGCGGGCGGCGCGAAACTCCCGGGTCTGCCCGAGCAGCAGACCCACGGCCACCAGCTCGGCGCCGCACTCTTCCCGCAGCTCCCGGGCCAAGGCGGTACTGTGGCACTCCCCCGCCTCTATTCCGCCCCCGGGGAACATCAGATCCCCGTTGACGCGAGAGTGCACCAACAGCAGTTCATCCCCGCGCATCACCACGGCCCTGACCGTGGTCCGCTCGAGCACCCGCCCCTCGCAGGGAACCTGACCATGGACGAGGCGGATGTCGAACGCATGGGCCCATTCACGGGCACTGGGTGGTAGCGGGATCATGGGGCCTGGTAGCTCCCTTCCCTGAGGGCGTCGACTATGGTGGCGGCCGCCTGATCCAGCCTCTCCTGCTGCTCCTTGCCGATAGCATGGTAGATCCCGAGGCGGGTGGATGACACCTCGGGGGTCTCCTGAAACGACTCGCTCACCTTGCCCCACTGATAGGCCAGATCAAATGCTTTCTGCCCCATGTAGAGGGTGCTGAGGGCGGTGAGGATCCGGCTGTTGACCTTGTCCCCTTCCCCGTAGAGGGAAAGTGCATGGTGCATCAAGGCGATGGCCTTCTGGGGCTCGCTCTTGGCATAGATACCCCCCAGGGCCAGTTGCAGCTCCGGCTCCTCGAGGGCGGGGGTGCCTTCCAGCGCAAGGAAGCTGGCACGGGCCGCTGGATTGGTGTTGTTGGTCCAATGCCAGAGCAGCAGATAGGGATCCTGGGAACCACGGGTCTGCGCATCCAGCTGCGCCAGCTGAGCGCCGGCAGCCAGCATGCCCTCCACCCTGGGGCTCTTCTGCTCGCGGGCCCGCTTGTATTCGATGTTGGTGGAGTGCTCGGCACACTGCAGATAACGCTCCAGGCCACGCATCAACTCGTACTGGCGTCTGTCCGTGCCCTCCTCCTGGAGGTAGTAGCGGGCACGGATGACATCGCTGCGCTCATGGCGACACCAGCCGTCGTCCACCAGATCCTCACACAGAGTCGGGGATTGGGAGCAGATGTTGTGGATCCTGTCGTCGTCGCAGGCCATCAGCGTCAGACAACAGGCGAGGGGGAGCAGTAACGGACGCTGTGAGAATAGGGTCATGGTTCACATCTGGTTGGTAACAATCGCAACCCGCACTGGCCACCGCCAACTAGCAAACAGGCTACATATCCATTACAATGCGCGCGCCGTATAAGGCCGCGACTGCAGAATAATATAACGAAACCGTCAGCCCTACACTGATCTGCATTCGACGAATGTCAATTTGCCCAGGCAACTTGCTTCAACAACGTGAAATAAAGGATCTGGTTAATGACCCACGAGCACTACTTGCAGGCGTGGCAGGAGAGCCAGGAGCTCGCCGAAGCCATGCAGCCCTTGATTGGTCGCCTCTACCGCCAGCAAGGGATAGAGATCACCCTCTACGGGCGCCCGCTGCAGAACGCCTCCACCATCGACATCCTCAAGGCCCACCGGGTCGTTCGCCGCCACCAGGGCGCCCCCCTCCCCATCCAGCAAAGCTTCCCCCTGCTCCAGGCCATGGTCGCCCTGAACCCGACCGCCGCCGAAGTGGACCTCGGCAAGCTGGCCGTGGGCTACTGGCAGGATCATCAGGATGAAGCCGGCATAGACGACTACCTGCGAGCCAAACTGGCCCCGGCCCTGAACCGGGCCAGCGTGCCGGCACCGACCGACGTGGTGCTTTACGGCTTTGGCCGCATCGGCCGCCTGCTGGCCCGGCTGCTGATCGAGCGCACCGGCGCCGCCAACTCCCTGCGCCTGCGCGCCATCGTCGTGCGCGGCGGCCGCGAGGGGGATCTCGAGAAGCGGGCCAGCCTGCTGCGCCGTGACTCGGTGCACGGCCCCTTCAACGGCTCCATCGAGGTGGATAGTGATCGCAGCGCCATCATCGCCAATGGCACCTTCATCCAGGTAATCTACGCCAACAGCCCGGCCGACATCGACTACACCGCCTATGGCATCGACAATGCGCTGATCGTCGACAACACCGGGGTCTGGCGCGATGAGGCAGGCCTGTCCGAACACCTCAAGGCTCGTGGCGCCGCCCGGGTGCTATTGACCGCTCCCGGCAAGGGGGAGATGAAGAACGTGGTGTTCGGGGTCAACCACGAGGTGATAGGCCCGGATGACAAGATAGTCTCCGCCGCCTCCTGCACCACTAACGCCATCACCCCGGTGCTCAAGGTGATGCAGGACAAGTTCGGCATCCGCCACGGCCACGTGGAGACGGTGCACTCCTACACCAACGACCAGAACCTCATCGACAACTATCACAAGGGCGAGCGACGCGGTCGCAGCGCGGCCCTCAACATGGTGATGACCAGCACCGGCGCCGCCAAGGCGGTGGCCAAGGCGCTGCCGGAGCTCAAGGGCAAGCTGACCGGCAACGCCATCCGGGTGCCCACCCCCAACGTCTCGCTGGCCATCATCAACCTGAGCATGGAACAAGCCACCGACAGAGAGAGCCTCAACGCCTATCTGCAGCAGATGGCCCTGAGCTCAGCCCTGCATCGCCAGATCGATTTCAGCGCCAGCACCGAGCTGGTCTCCTCTGACATGGTGGGTTCCCGCTTCGCGGGCATAGTGGACTCCCAGGCCACCATCGCCGAGGGGGATCACTGCGTGCTGTACGTGTGGTATGACAACGAGTTCGGGTACAGTTGTCAGGTAGTACGGGTAATGGAGCAGATGGCCGGCGTAGTCCGTCAGGATCTGCCAGCCTGATCCCTTCATGGCTCAATTTTCAAGGAGAGGCCGAATGTCGTTTCAACAGGTGATAGGGCAGATGCCCAAGGAAGTGTACGAGCGGCTCAAGACCGCGGTCGAGCTCGGCAAATGGCCGGATGGCCAGCCCCTCACCGACGAGCAGAAGGCCACCTCGCTGCAGGCCGTGATGGCCTGGCAGGCGATGCACCTCGAGAATCCCGAGCACATGAACATAGGCCGTGACGGCGAGATCGTGATGAAGAGCAAGAGCGAGCTCAAACGCCAGTATCGCGATGAGGAAGAGATAGTGCGGGTCGACCTTAGCCACTGAGGCGGGCCGCACCTCGTCCATTGCGGCGACGAAGCAAAAGAGGGGGAGCCAATATGACTCCCCCTCTTTATCTCATTCTTCGAACACACTACCGACCCCTATAAGACTACGACTTCGTCACTGAATCGGTCAGCAACTCGTTGACCATGGCAAAGTACCGAATAAATTGAACAATCCAGCATCTTCTTTCTAGTTTGCAGGTATTCGATGTAGTCATCCGAAAGAACACAATCACCATCAGAGATCATCAGAATATCGGCCTTCTCATATGCCTTGGCATCCCTGATGATCTCACAGGCGCGGTTCAGCGGTGTTTCGAAGTCCGTTCCGCCACCAAATCCTTGTCGCAAGAAATGGAGCAACCCCGCAGCACAGTTTTCTTCATGTATGGCATATTCTCTCAACTCCCCATTGTCACCAAAGAGCACTACATGCAGAGAACGCCGCTCTTGTTGCAGGATTGCCGACACAGCCAGCAATAACGCCCTGGCTTTCAGTAGTGGGGCCCCACTCATGCTACCGGATGTATCCAGGCAGGCGACCACAGGCCCTGTGCGCTTTTGCTCCAACTCCAGTCGCTCACCCTGAGTCAATGTGACGCCCTGCAACTCGTAAGTCATCAGGTTTTGCTCCAAAAAACGGGCGTAGAACAGAGTTTCCAGCGCCTCATCTTCCAGATTGACCAACTCGGTAGGAAGCAAACGAGCTAGATCATCACTACGGTGAGTACCGTGTACCTCACTCTTGCTTGCCTGAGGGAGCCGGGCCTGTTTTTTCTTCTCCTCCGAGATATAGGCGCGGCCCATCTTATGAACTAACTCTTTTATGGCATGATTTTGCTGTAACTGCCTGGCTAATGGTTCAATATCATCACTACATAATTTGAGATCGTGATAAGAGAAGTTGGCACCGGAACAGGCCGTCAACAAGGGCTTGGCCTTTTCATAGGTAGTATCTATATCACCTAATAACTGACCGTAACCTGCCATCTTTGTACGGATTTCAGCAGGCAGTTCCTCGTCGACCAGCTCTGCCTCATAGGCTTTACACTCTGCCAGCTCGGCCCGAAGCGCGGCCATCACCTCCTCACTGAGAGGCTGGTTTTTAAGATGTTCTTCCTGGGCCTGCCAATCCGGTTCCGGGGCAGGATTATCCGCCATCGAGCCGTCCCAGTCCCATAATCGCCATTTGGTTGCACCCAACTTATATCTGGTAGACTCTTTTAGCGCTTTGATGGTCGGTTCCCAGCTCTCGTCAATAATATTCATTGTTGATAACAGGCTATTAAACCAAGAAGAACCTCTACTTTGGGGTGAATGTTTGACACATCGGGCCGAAAAAACATGGCAATTCGCAAATACCAGCCCATAAAAACCTCGGTCGCCAATATGACTCACGGCCTTGTCAGCCACCACCTCACAACCGACAGCCCCATCACTGTCACAGGAGACATAGATCTTGCGGCCCAGCTTGCTTTTTGAGGTAAAACTGGCTGGGTCGCATCGATTTACTGTGCTTTCAGCAACATCTGTGACTTCTATGTTGGCGATCTCTTGATCGCCAACATAGATACCGGAATGTTCTGCACCTAACCAAAGGTCGCAATAAAGCACACTACCTGGTTGTGGGGTTACCTGATCACGAAAATTGCTGTCAATAAAGTATTTGATGCCCTTTATCCCAAGCGGTATTACAGCCGTAGCACCGCTGATGCCTCGCCATAATGAGCTGGCTATGCCAGTTAATAGACCAAACATAGCGCCCCTTATACCCAAAGATTGGCATTCATCTGCTGCAGTAACAGATCGATTTTGTCTGACGCTGATGTCTGCTCGCCTATCGGATTGTTAGCAGCCTTCAATCCAACGGATTGCAATTTGGGGCTATTGGTTTGATCGTCCCATTGCCATACATTATCAAAATTCCATCCCAACGAGTGCTCTAAGAGACTCTGATTTAATCTAATCTCATCAATCAACTTTCCATTTCTGATGTCATCGAGAACATGGAGTCTATTTGTATCTGTACTCAAGTTGTCCAATAATTCTGTGTTGCTACGCTCATAGCAAAACCCGTAAGGATTTTCAATATTTGTCGATACGCGCCCCAATGCACATTTAGTTATTTTACTGGCGGTCGCACCTCTAGTTAAATACCCTGAATATGAGAATGAATTTGCTGCAGATATAAACTCACCTGTAATAAAACATCTTGCTACTGTACTGTTACTGCACGAGTGGATAACACCACCAGCTGACTTTCCATAATAATTACAATTATCTATCGAAAAAAAACAATCCATAACCATGCAACTATCAACCAATATTGATAGCTTGGGATGATCATCACCTACCGCACGACCATAAATATGGCACTTAGATACTTCAGTTCTTTTTAAAGATTGGTCAGCTAGGCTACCAGCTATGACACACCCTATGATTCTGCTGTCGTTCGCACTATTTAAAAACATAGTTTGCCCAACTTCGCAGAAAGTTATCTCACTAAAACTGGAGTTATTCGCCAGCGAGCAATATTTTACACGCAAGTTTTTAATGATCGAATTTGAGAATATGTTATTGAATAGGGCTTCCTTTCTACCTCTACCCTGAATAGTAAAATCAGCACCATCATAAACCCCCTTAAAGTCAATTACAGGGAATGTTTTCAATGCAGCGAGATCAATATTTTCTGTTTGCCGAAAAAAATACCCCTCCCTTCCGACACAGTCTTCTTCAAGGCGGCCAAAGTCATGGAGATTTTTAATTAGTATAGGATCATCCTCGGTGCCTTTACCTTCTAAGCCGGGAATAATGCCAATGGACTTATCACTTGATGAACGGCCAGAGTTATTGGTTGAAGTGACCTGATTATAAGATACGTTGTCACGATTACCCTTTGAAGAAATTTGACTATATGGCCGCAATATATTGTGAATTAGGGATGTTACTTTCCCTTTGTTATCAACATGATTCCACAAACAATAGCGTAATAGCATTAAATCTGAGAGATCAACCTCGTCTCTATCGTTGGTCAAGGCAGATACCTTCAGCAGGTGAATAACTTTTACCAAACGCCGATCAGATAATCCCTCTCTACGATCTTCTTTAAACAACTCGTTATGTTTTTTCCAAATATCCAAAATAGTTTCCTGAATCAACTCAGGGATTTTTACACTCGTAACTTGTTTATCAAATTCTGCTAGCTCACCCAATCTCAATGGGGTCAAGTGTTCTAGGTGCTCACTATTTTCCAGGGTAAAAAGCTTATGCAAATTATCTTCGCTCACATAATCAACGAAGCTACGCAGTAAGAAGCGATCATACAGTGCACTCAATTCTTCCTGACCGGTCGGCAGTTCATTGGACGCTGCGATCAGGCTGCGTAGCGGCACCTTCTGCACTGATGAACCATTGTGATAGATACGTTCGTTAAGAATGGTCAGCAGAGCATTGAGAATGGAGGAGCTGGCCTTAAATATCTCATCGAGAAACGCGACCTGCACCGATGGCAGATACCCAACCGTATTGCGCTCAAAACGATCCTCTTTCAGCTTGGAGATGGAGAGGGGGCCAAAGATCTCCTCGGGTGTTGAAAATTTGGTCAGCAGATATTCAAAATGGCTGGCACCCTCTTTGTCATCATCCTTCAGCGCCTTGGCGACCTGACGAGAGATAAGGCTCTTTGCCGTTCCCGGTGGACCCACCAGCAGGACATTTTCCCCTGCCAGCAGAGAAAGCAATGCCAGCTTCATCGCCTCATCGCGATCCACCAATCCTTCGTTAAGCTGTGCCAACAGGGCTGCCAGTTTGTGTTTGATTTCGATCATCTGCCGTTCATCCTTCACTCAGTCACGCGTTAACTACACCGAAAAATAGATTCAAATTAACCCCACGTGCACAATCTACCATGAACATCGCCAATGAGCAGGACATCAGTCACTGTTATGTGCTCTGTGCTGGATGGAAAAACATATTTTTTTCAGTTAGATACTGTGTCAACCATGATTCAGCCAACAACTGATCCATGAGTGGAAAAACAAGAGGGGAGCCATCATGGCTCCCCTCTCTTTTTGCGCTGTGCAGCGAGCTTTACCTTCAGGGCGTCAGCTCACCGCGCAGGGACTGCTGCATCAGCTCACGGATACGCGGCGCCGGCAGATCCTGGCTCAACAGGAAGTGCAGCTTGGTGAGCGCCGCCTCCGCGGTCATGTCGAAGCCCGAGATGACCCCGGCCCGGGACAGCGCGTTGCCGGTGGCATAGCCTCCCATGTTGACCTTGCCGTGCAGGCACTGGCTCAGGTTGACGATGATGACGCCCCGAGCCGACGCCTCGGAGAGCAGCGCCAGCATAGCCGGGTTCTGCGGCGCGTTGCCCACCCCGAAGGATAGCAGGATCAACGCCCGCACCGGTTGCTGCAGGATGTTGGCGATCACCTCCGCCGAGATGCCGGGATAGAGGGTCACCACGCCGATGGGCTGGGGGGTGATGTCGTGCAGCACCAGCGGTCGCTCGGACGGCACGCCCAGTTCCCCCGCTTCCAGGGAGATGGCGATACCGGCGTTGAGCAGCGGCGGGTAGTTCGGTGAATCGAAGGCGTGGAAGCCGTCCGCGTGCACCTTCTTGCTGCGGTTGCCGCGATAGAGCTGATTGTTGAAAAACAGCGTGACCTCGTGGATCGGGTAGTTAGCCGCGATATAGAGGGCATTGAGCAGGTTCTGCTGGCCGTCGGAGCGCAGCTCGGCGAGCGGGATCTGGGAGCCGGTGATGATGACCGGCTTGTGCAGATCCTCGAGCATGAAGGAGAGCGCAGACGCGGTGAACGACATGGTGTCGGTGCCGTGCAGGATCACGAAGCCGTCGTACTGCTCGTAGTTGTCACGAATGTCCTCGGCGATGCGCTGCCAGTCCGCCGGGGTCATGTCGGAGGAGTCGATGAGGGGGGCATATTCGTGAATATGATAATCCGGCATCTCGGGCCGGTGGAACTCGGGCATCCGCGCCAGACAATCTTCCATGAAACCCGCCATCGGCACATAACCGTGGTCGGAACGCTGCATCCCTATGGTGCCGCCCGTGTAGGCGATATAGATAGACTTCTTCACACCCTCTCCTCTCTCTGGACTGACAACCGGCAGACATTTAAAGGCTTAGCCGGTTCCTTCACTTCCTATTCCGGTGCCGCTCATGGGCGGGAAACTGGCGAATTATAGAGACTGCCGCTGCAAATGACAGCAGTCATTGTTGCGGGCCGGAGCACGCCCAGCGCGCAGTTTTAAATGCTAGGTTAATGCACTGTTTTGAGCATTAATATGATGAACATGGATATAAACGGTGATTTTTGCTACTATCCGGCGAATTTTTCATAAATGTCATCTGGATGCCTGATGAAATCGGGCTCGCATCGATCCCATTTTTACCTGGGACTGGGCCCGTGGCCCCCTCTTGAACTGGCGCCTGCGCCACACTGTTTCATCCCGGCTGAATCTGTGCGTCTTTCTCGCCAAAGACACAGCCGATCAACATGGGAGTACCGCATGATACAACTTGATTCCTACGCCACCCTGGTCGCCGCCACCCTGGTGCTGCTGCTCGGCCGTCTGCTGGTCAACCGGATTGGCCCCCTGCGCACCTTCAACATCCCCAAACCGGTGGCAGGCGGCCTGGTGGTCGCTCTGGTGCTGCTGCTGCTGCGCTCCACCATGCAGCTTGAACTGCAATTTGACACCACACTGCAAACCCCGCTGATGCTGGCCTTCTTCGCCTCCATCGGCCTCTCCGCCGATCTGGGCAGCCTCAAGCGCGGCGGCAAGGCGGTGATCACCTTCCTGCTGGTGGTCACCGGCCTGCTGCTGGTGCAAAACAGCCTGGGGGTCGGTCTGGCCACCCTGCTGGGTCTGGACCCCCACATGGGGCTGCTGGCCGGCTCCATCACCCTCTCCGGCGGCCACGGCACCGGCGCGGCCTGGGGCTCCATCTTCACCGAAAAGTACGGCGTGCAATCCGCCGCCGAGCTCGCCATCGCCTGCGCCACCTTCGGTCTGGTGCTGGGGGGACTGATCGGCGGTCCTGTCGCCCGCTACCTGGTGAAGAAGGTGCAGGTGCCCGGCGAGGAGCACAACCGGGACGGCGCCCCCCAGGGCTTCGAGATGCCGGATATGGAGCGACCGCTGACCACCTTCAGCGTGATCGAGACCCTGGCCCTCATTGCCATCAGCCTGAAGGGGGGCGAGATGCTCTCTCTCTACCTCAAGGGCAGCGCCCTGGAGCTCCCGGTCTTCGTCTGCGTGCTGTTCGTCGGCGTGCTGCTGCGCAACCTGCTGACCCTGCTGAACTGGCACGAGGTGAGTGATCGGGAAGTCTCTCTGCTCGGCAACGTCAGCCTGTCGCTCTTCCTCGCCATGGCGCTGATGAGCCTGAAGCTGTGGGATCTCGCCAGCCTGGCCCTGCCCATCTTCATCCTGCTGGCCGCCCAGACGGTGGCGATGGCGCTCTACGCCATCTTCGTCACCTTCAGGGTCATGGGCCGCAACTATGACGCAGCCGTGCTGGCGGCGGGCCACTGCGGCTTCGGTCTGGGCGCCACCCCCACCGCCATCGCCAACATGCAGGCCATCACCCAACGCTTCGGCCCCTCCCACCTGGCGTTTCTGGTGGTGCCCATGGTGGGTGCCTTCTTCATCGACATCATCAATGCCGTGGTGATCAAGCTGTTCCTGGCTCTGCCCTTCCTGTAATTCCCGTCCTCTCAGACGCAATATGCGCAAGAACCCTCAGTCCGGAGGATTCTGGTGACCAAAGCCCCCTCTTTTTGCAAAGAGGGGGCTTTTTGCTCAATAGGAGTCAGACAGCGACCGCATTGATCACCTTCCACTACTATTGGCATAAGACATAGTCAATGCGAGGTGGTGCGGTGAGACTCAATAGTCTGCGCAATAAAGTGTCTCTCTATCTTCTGCTGCTGATCTCATGCGCAGCAGCCATCAGCTATGGCGTCAGCACGGCTGTACTCTCTGCCAATACCCGGATTTTAAACGAGCATAATCAGCAAGCAGCCCTGGATCGTGCACAGCAGTACATTGAATCCATGCAGAAAAGCCTCATGGTCAGCACACGGGACTATGCCGAATGGCGAGACTCCATTCGCTTCATCAATGGCAGCTTGCCCACTTATCTCGACGAGAACTTCAACGCGGGAACACTGGATAACCTCAATGCCCACTTTGTACTGTTCATCAGATCGGATCACTCGCTCTATCGTGTCATCGGTAGAGGGGGGGCAACCTACGTAACCTTGGGCGACTCCCACCCCATCTGGTCCAAAGCGCAGGACTATCTCTCTCACTACTGGTCATCACAACACACACGGGGATACACACTGAACGGCTGGTATCAAGAGCACCCCATCCTGCTAGCGGTTCATCCTGTTCAAGACCCTGATGCCACCAACCCGCACGTGGAGGGCTGGATAGCCATGATCCGCCAACTTGATGGGACAGACGTGCAACAGATCCGGGACATGACCAAACTGGACATCGAGTTTCTCCGAGATACAGGGGAGGCCCCTCTTGCCGAGCAGCGCGCTCTGCCAGACAGTGAAAATGCCCATCGCCTCATACTGCACGTCCCCCCGGATCACCAATTGCTGACGCAACAGCGGCTCAGCAATCGCATGCTACTCATCAACTCAACCCTGCTCCTGATCGCCGCCGGCCTGGGCACTATTACCATTTATGAACGCATGGTGATGCGTCGGCTCACCACTTTTACCCGCCTGGCCGAGCAATACAGCAGCTTGCAGCCCACAAGCAAACATTGGCCTTTATCGGGTAGTCCCGAGTTCGATACCCTGGCCAGGGCGCTCAATAGCATGGTGGAACAGCTCCGACTCTCGGAGCAGGCCCTCTACAACGAGGCCAGACGCGATGGACTGACCCAATTGGGCAACCGGAAATTGTTGAGCGAGCAGCTCAATCAGCATCCCTGCCTGCGCGCCAAACATGACCGTGGCCGCATTGCCTTGCTGATGATCGATCTGGACGATTTCAAGACCCTTAATGACAGTCTGGGGCACGAGACAGGGGATCAGGTCTTGCTAACCATCGCAGGGCGTCTCAAGCAGGCTATTCGTGGTGAAGACATGCTGTTTCGCATAGGTGGTGACGAATTTGCCATCATCACCAAGATGGTCAGAGAGGAAGAGGGTGCCATTTCGCTCGCCGAACGGCTGATGCTGACTATATCCGGCCAGCAAATCGAGCAGGGGGGACGAAAAATCCAGGTCGGTGCCTCTATCGGAATCGCTTACGATGATGGCGCCATGGGCGCAGATGAGCTCATCCGAAACGCCGACTTGGCCATGTATGATGCCAAGCAGGCGGGCAAACATTGCTACCGTTGTTATCGAGAGATCTTGCATCACCAGCTTTCACAGCGCATGCAGCTGGAACAAGCGCTGCGGGAAGCGTTGCAACTGCGACAATTTGAGGTCTGGTATCAACCCATCATGGATGTGGAAAGTGACCGCGTCGCCATGGTGGAAACCCTGTGCCGCTGGCCCACCCCAACGGGGTTCTGCCCCCCCAGTGTATTTATCCCTCTGGCAGAACAGGCCGGGCTGATTATCCCCCTGGGCAAGTGGATTGCCGACCAGGCGATGGGAACGCTGCATGAACTGAGATACGCCTACCCCGACCTGAACATCAATATCAATCTGTCGGTACTGCAATTGATGGAGCCAGATCTGGTGACACAACTCGCCGAGCTGGCCGATCGTCATCAGTTGCCAAGAAGCGCGATCCATTTTGAACTAACGGAGAGTCTGTTTGCCGAGAATCACGGTCGCTTGGAAGATCAACTGCTGGCACTGACTCAAGCGGGATTCAAAATCCATCTTGATGACTTTGGCACCGGTTACTCCTCCCTGGAACGATTGCTATCTCTGCCTATCGATGCGATCAAACTGGACTACAGCTTCACCCAGACGCTGCTGAAAGGGGATGAAAGACTCGTCAAAGCGGTGCTTTTACTGGGACGTGAACTTGATATGCCAGTCATTGCAGAAGGCGTCGAGACCGAGGAGATGCGTATACAACTCTACCAATTGGGGTGCCATTTGATGCAAGGCTACCTGTTTGCGCATCCCATGAACAAAACCGATCTGACTCAATGGCTTGAACTCAAAACTGGCACGGCGCCCACCGGATTGGCAGAGACCTGTAGCCAAATGAATTCATTCACTCGCTGACGTTCCCAGGCGAACATGCCAGAGGGAGATCGCCTGGCGCAATTGACGTTTCGGCGCAAGCAGCGTTGACGACATACCAACAGCCCCTGACGAACAAGCCCCGCGCTCTCTCGAGTGCGGGGCTTGTTTATGTCAGCTCGAACAGGCTGCGACTGGCGTCTTAGAGGATAAAGGTCGACACCTGTTGGTTCAGATTGGTGGCGCGTCCCTTGAGGTTGTGCGCCTGATCGAGGTCGCGCATGGCGGAGGCGGTGATCTCGTCGCTCACATCCTTGATGGCGGTGGTGTTCTGGGTGATCTCACCGGTCACCTGGGTCTGCTCCTCGGCGGCAGTGGCGATCTGACCCGCCATGTCGGAGATAAGCGACACCGCCTGGGTGATCTCTTCGAGCGCAGCGGCGGCGGCATCGGCGTCCTTCACGCTGTTGTCGGCCAAGCCCTGGCTGGTCTGCATCAGGCTGACCGCACGGGCCGTGGTCTGCTGCAGGGTCTCTATGGTGGACTGGATCTCCTGGGTGGAGTCCTGGGTACGGCGCGACAGCACCCTCACCTCATCCGCCACCACGGCGAAACCACGGCCTTGCTCACCGGCGCGGGCCGCTTCGATGGCCGCGTTCAGCGCCAGCAGGTTGGTCTGCTCGGCGATGCCCTGGATGGTGGAGAGGATGCCGGAGATGGCCTGGGCGTGGCGGCTCAGCTCGCCGATGACGCCGGTGGCCTGACCCACCTCCTCGGCCAGGTTGTTGATGGACTGACGAGTCTGGTTCACCAGCATCTTGCCCTGCTCGCTGCTCTGGGCGGATTGCTGGGCGGCGGCGGCGGTATTCTCGGCGTTGCCGGCGATCTCCATGGTGGCGCTCGCCATCTCGGTGACCGCAGTGGCGACCATGGTCACCTCCTGCTGCTGGCGCTGCAGCTCTTCCACCGCGGCCTGGTTGGTTACCAGACTGCGCTCCGCATCGGCGTTCAGCTCGTTGGCAAGCTGGCGGATGTTGCCGATCAGCTGGTGCTGGCTGCCGACGAAACGGTTGAAGCTGTTGGCCAGCTGGCCTACCTCGTCATTGGCGTCGATCTTGATGCGCTGGGTCAGATCGCCGTTACCGTCGGCGATGCGGGCCAGAGCCTGGGAAACCTTGCCGAGCGGGCCCAGCAGCAGGCTCACCAGCCAGGAGATGGCGATGATGCTGCCCACCAGTACCAGCAGGGCCAGGCCGAGCTGGGTCATCAGCAGGGAGGAGAGCGGCGCCTCCAGGGTGGACTTGTCCAGCACCAGCACCAGCTCCCAGTCGGTGTTCGGGATGTCCGTCGCCCACAGCAGCTTGTCGCGGCCTTCGTTGTCAAAATAGACGGGGAGCAGGCTGTTGCTGCTCTTGCTCTGCTCGATCAGGGCATTGGAGAGATCATTGTCGATCTCGCTGGCAGGCTTCATCGCCTTGGCCGCATCTTTATAGGCGATGACGGTACCATCCTTGTGCATCAGGATGGCGACACCGTCCGCCGGCAGGGCCATCTTGGTGACATCCTCCACCAGGGAGGCGATGGAGAGGTCGCCGCCGACCACGCCGCCCTGGGCCGGCTGGGCCAGGGTCACCACCATGACGTTGTAGGCTACGTCCAGATAGGGTTTGGTGACGATCATGCCGCCCTTGGCCATGGCTTCCTGATACCAGCCACGAGAGCGGGGATCGTAACCGTCACGATTGATGGAGGGATCCGAGTCATTCATCTTGCCGCCGCCCTCACCGAAGTAGGTGAGCTGGAAGCGGCCGGACACCTGGGCCTGTTGCAGGGCGTTGAGGGGCTCGGAGCCGGCCTTGTTGCCAAGGGCCTGGATCACGTCGCGACGGGCGGCGAGCCAGTCACTGACACTGGCGGCCTGCTGGCTGCCGAGGCGCTGCACCTGTTCCTGACTGCCTTGCAGCAACAGGGACTTCTGGCTGCTGTAGCTCTGCCAGGAGAGCAGCAGGATCACCAGGGAGAGGGCGATCACCACAGACAACAGTATCTTCTGCTTGAGTGATAGGTTTTTCATCATGCTTTCTTCTTGTGGGGTCAGGAACAGGATTACTCGAAAAGTGCGCGGCACTCCATGTTGTTGTTAGCGGCCAAGGCGCACGAAACTGAAGTCGAAAATGGGGTAGCTGACGATATTTTCCGCAAGAATGCACAAAACGGCATCCGAAATCGGTGACAGAAGGCGGCCAGGGCCAGCCAACCCTGTTTATTCCTTCCGCAATTGGCTAGAATATCCCGTTTTTAAATCACATCGACCCCGAGAGTTTTCACGATGTTTGAAGTCAATCCTGTATTAAACAAGCTTAAGGAGCTGTCTGAGAGGACCGAGCTGCTTAGGGGGTACCTTTGACTATGACGCCAAGAAAGAGCGTCTAGAAGAGGTCAATGCCGAGCTGGAACAGCCGGATGTCTGGAATGAGCCGGAACGCGCACAGGCGCTGGGCAAGGAACGCGTGTCGCTGGACAACGTGGTCACCACCATAGACGTCTTGACACAAGGTGCTGAGGACGTCGAGATGCTGGTCAGCCTGGCGGTCGAGGGCGAAGACGAGGAGACCTTCAACGAGGCCGTCGCCGAAGCCGATCAGCTGGAAGCCAAGCTGGTGGATCTCGAGTTCCGTCGCATGTTCTCCGGTCAGCACGACGGCTCCGACTGCTACATCGACATCCAGTCCGGCTCCGGCGGCACCGAGGCCCAGGACTGGGCCAACATGGTGCTGCGCATGTACCTGCGCTGGGGTGATGCTCACGGCTACAAGCCCGAGCTCATCGAATGCTCCGAGGGCGACGTGGCCGGCATCAAGTCCGCCACCGTCAAGTTCACCGGCGAGTATGCCTTCGGCTGGCTGCGCACCGAAACCGGCGTACACCGTCTGGTTCGCAAATCGCCGTTCGATTCCGGTGGCCGTCGCCACACCTCGTTCTGCTCCGTCTTCGTCTATCCCGAGATCGATGACGACATCGAGATCGAGATCAACCCGGCGGATCTGCGCATCGACGTCTACCGCGCCTCTGGTGCCGGTGGTCAGCACGTCAACCGGACCGAGTCCGCGGTGCGTATCACCCACGTCCCGACCGGCGTCGTGGTGCAGTGCCAGAACGACCGTTCCCAGCACAAGAACAAAGATCAGTGTATGAAGCAGCTGAAGGCCAAGCTCTACGAGCTGGAAATTCAGAAGCAGAACGCCGAGAAGCAAGCCCTCGAAGAGACCAAGTCCGACATCGGCTGGGGCAGCCAGATCCGCTCCTACGTACTGGATGACTCCCGTATCAAGGATCTGCGTACCGGCGTCGAGACCCGCAATACCCAATCGGTACTCGACGGCGACTTGGACAAGTTTATCGAAGCCAGCCTGAAATCAGGCCTGTAAACAGAGCAGCAGGAATCACCATGTCTGAACAAACCACTACTCCGGAAGTCGACCAGACTCTCGAACTGAACAACGAGATGACTGAGCGTCGCTCCAAGCTGGCCGCCTTGCGCGCCCAGGGCAACCCTTTCCCCAACGACTTCCGTCGTGACAGCCTGTCCGGCGATCTGCACGCCGAGTTTGGCGACAAGAGCGCCGACGAGCTGGTGGCCTTGAATAAACGGGTGAAGATTGCCGGTCGTATCATGACCCGCCGGATCATGGGCAAGGCTTCCTTCGCGACCCTGCAGGACATGGCTGGCAAGATCCAGATCTACGTGACCCGTGACGACCTGCCGGAAGGCTTCTACAACGAGCAGTTCAAGAAGTGGGATCTGGGGGACATCGTCGGTGTCGAAGGGACGCTGTTCCGCACCAACACCGGCGAGCTCTCCGTCCATGTGGGCGAAATCCGCCTGCTGACCAAGGCACTGCGTCCGCTGCCTGAGAAGCACAAGGGCCTGACCGATCAGGAAGCTCGCTGCCGCCAGCGCTACCTGGATCTGATCGCCAACGAAGAGTCCCGCAAGACCTTCATGATCCGCACCCAAGTGGTGGCCGGCATCCGCAAGTTCTTCAACGAGAAGCGCTTCATGGAAGTGGAAACCCCCATGATGCAGGTCATCCCGGGTGGTGCCTCCGCGCGTCCGTTCGTTACCCACCACAATGCGCTGGACATCGACATGTACCTGCGTATCGCCCCCGAGCTCTATCTGAAGCGTCTGGTGGTGGGTGGTTTCGAGCGTGTCTACGAGATCAACCGCAACTTCCGTAACGAAGGGATCTCGGTGCGTCACAACCCCGAGTTCACCATGATCGAGTTCTACATGGCCTATGCCGATTACATCGATCTGATGGATCTCACCGAGGAGCTGCTGCGCACCCTGGCCCAGGACATCCTGGGTGACACCAAGATCCGTTACGCCAAAGAGGGCGAAGAGGGTCTGACCATCGACTTCGGTCAGCCGTTCCAGCGCCTCACCATGGTCGAGTCCATCCTGAAGTTCAACCCGGATGTGACCAAGGACGATCTGGCCACCCTGGAGAGCGCCACCGCCGTCGCCAAGCGTCTGCACATCGAGCTGATGAAGGGCTGGGAGCTGGGCCACGTGATCACCGCCATCTTCGAAGAGACCGTTGAGCACATGCTGCTGCAACCGACCTTCATCACCGAGTACCCGGCTGCCGTCTCTCCGCTGGCCCGCCGCAACGACGTGAACCCGGACGTGACCGATCGCTTCGAATTCTTCATCGGTGGCCGCGAGCTGGCCAACGGCTTCTCCGAGCTGAACGATGCAGAAGATCAGGCCAAGCGCTTCCAGGATCAGGTGAACCAGAAAGAAGCGGGCGACGACGAAGCCATGTTCTACGACGCCGACTTCGTCACCGCGCTGGAACACGGCCTGCCGCCGACTGCCGGTCAGGGTATTGGTATCGACCGTCTGGTGATGCTGTTCACCAACAGCCACACCATCCGTGACGTCATCCTGTTCCCGGCCCTGCGTCCGCAACAGAAATAAGCCTGCTGCTCGGCCAGCCCGAGCGCGCTAGCAATAAAACGCCCCGCAACTGCGGGGCGTTTTTTATGGCGAAGACAACAACCGGCTTGCGGCTTATGGGCAGGGTGGCAGCAGCCACTCACCCTGCCACAGGGTCAGCGCCTGACCCGACATCCACACCCTGTCTCCCTGCAACTCGAGCACAAGCTCCCCGCCGCGCGCGGAGATCTGGCGCGCCCTCAGTTGCGCCCTGCCGAGGCGCTCGGCCCAGAAGGGTACCAAGGCGCAGTGGTTGGAGCCGGTGACCGGATCCTCCTCCACCCCGACCCAGGGGGCGAAATAGCGAGAGACAAAGTCATGGTCCGGACCCTTCGACGGCGCCGTCACCATCAGGCCACGACCGGGCAAGGCCCGCAGGGCGTGGAAGTCCGGCTTGAGGGCCTGCACCTCCTGCTCGCTGCCGAGCACCAGCAGGAACTTGGCACCGGCGGCCAGGGTCTGCAGCGGCGTGCAGCCGAGGGCCTCGGCATAAGCGGGATCCAGTGTCAGTGGAGCAAGGGGGGTACGCGGAAAGTCGAGCCGGATCCACTCCCCCTCGGCGCTGGCCTCCAGCAGGCCGCTGCGGGTCTCGAAGCGCAGCGTCTGGGAGCGGGCCACAGCCCCGCTTTGCCACAGCACATGGGCCGCCGCCAGGGTACCGTGACCGCAGAGATCCACCTCGACCGTCGGGGTATACCAGCGCAGCCGATAGTGCGCCTCCGCCAGGGGGCTGAGGAAGGCGGTCTCCGACAGGTTGAACTCCGCCGCCATGGCCTGCAGCTCGGCATCGCTGCGCTCCGGCCCCAATACGACGATGGCGGGATTGCCCCCGAAGGGGTGCTGGCTGAAGGCATTGACATGAAACAGTCTGGACATCGGCAGATCCTGAGAGGCAGAAAGGGACTCAATATTGCGATTTTTATACCACAGCCGGGGAGTCGCTGAGGCGGATTTTGGCTTTATAAATTCATAAATCGCATAAAGAAGATATTTTTATTCTTTGTTGTTATTCATTACACCCCTTAACCTGACCAAAAATCAGACCATGGAAGACGTGTGTGATGCAATTGACAGCCCCAATACCCAACATAAGCCCGCTCTCTGACGAACAGCAGCGCCAACTGAATCAGGTCTTGTCGACCCTCAACACCCAGCAACTCGCCTGGGTGAGCGGTTATCTCTACGGCCTCTCCCAGTCTGGCGTCCAGAGCGTCGCCACCAGCGCCGCCGTGGCCGCCCCCAGTGGCAGCCTGACCATTCTCTACGGCTCCCAGACCGGCAACGCCAAGGGTGTCGCCAGCGCCATCCAGGCTCAGGCGAAGGCCCACGGTCTGCCGGTGACCCTGACCTCGATGGCGGACTACAAACCCAAGCAGCTCAAGAAAGAGAGCCATTTGCTGGTGGTAGTGAGCACTTACGGGGAGGGTGAACCGCCGGAGAGCGCGGTCGATCTGTTCGAGCAGCTCAAGAAGGGCAAGATTGGCAAACTCGAGGGCCTCAAGTTCGCCGTGCTGGGGCTGGGTGACAGCTCCTATGAATTCTTCTGCCAGACCGGCAAGGACTTCGACGACTTCCTGTCAAAAGCCGGGGCCGAGCGCATTCATGAGCTCGCGAGCCTGGACGTGGATTATCAGGACGCGGCCAGTGCCTGGGGCGAACAGGCAGTCAATGCCGTCGCCACCACCCTCTCTGCTGGCGCCGCGACAGCCAGCGTAGCGGGCTCGGTGCAGCAAGCCGTCGGCCATAGCCAGTATCACAAGGAGAACCCCTTCCCGGCACGGCTCTCGGTCAATCAGAAGATCACCGGCCGTGACTCCACCAAGGATATCCGCCATATCGAGATCAACCTGGAAGAGTCCGGCATCACTTATCAGCCGGGGGATGCCCTGGGTATCTGGTTCGACAACGACGCCGATCTCGTGGGGGAAGTGCTGGCCCTGACCGGCCTCAATGGCGATGAAGCCACCGCCCAGGGCCCGCTGCGCGCGGCCCTGACTCGCCACTTCGAGCTGACCCGCTTGCACGGCGGTTTCATCACAGGGCTCGCTGACATATCGGGCAACGCGGCACTGAAAGACCTGGCAGGCGACAAGGCTCAGGTCAACGCCCTGGTGGCCAGCGCCCAGGTGGTGGATGTGCTGAAACGCTTCCCCGCCACACTCACTGCAGAGCAGCTTGTCAAACTGCTGCGCCCGCTGACCCCGCGCCTCTACTCCATCGCCTCCGCCCAGAGCGAGGTGGAAGAAGAGGTGCACCTGACCGTGGGCGTGGTGCGCTACCCGCAGGAAGATGGCACAGTGCGCAGTGGCGGCGCCTCCTCCTATCTGGCGGACCGTCTGCCTGAAGACGCCGAGGTCCGGGTATTTGTGGAGCACAACGACAACTTCCGACTGCCCGCCAACCCCGACACCCCCGTCATCATGGTGGGCCCGGGTACCGGCATTGCGCCGTTCCGCGCCTTTATGCAGGAGCGGGAAGCTCAGGGTGCCGAGGGCAAGAACTGGCTCTTCTTCGGCAACCCCCACTTCACCCAGGACTTCCTCTATCAGGTGGAGTGGCAGCGTTATGTGAAATCCGGCCTGCTGTCGAAGATCTCCCTGGCCTTCAGCCGGGATCAGGCCAACAAGATCTATGTGCAGGACCGCCTGCGTGAAGCTGGGCTTGAGCTCTACCAGTGGCTGGAAGCTGGCGCTCACTTCTATGTGTGTGGCGACGCCAACCACATGGCGAAGGATGTGCAGGAAGCCCTGCTGGATGTGATTAGCGATCATGGCCACAAGAGCCGTGAAGAAGCAGAAGAGTATTTGAGCGAATTGCGTCGTGCCAAACGTTATCAAAGGGATGTCTACTGATGAGCAAGCAACCAATCTCGAAGCAAGCAGCAGGACCGGTTGAAGGGCCACTGTCCGACAACGAACGCCTCAAGCGCGAAAGCAACTTCCTGCGCGGCACCATAGCCGAGGATCTGCAGGATCCCCTCACCGGTGGCTTCAATGGCGACAACTTCCAGCTGATCCGTTTCCACGGCATGTATCAGCAGGATGACAGAGACATCCGCCCCGAGCGCACCGCCCAGAAGCTGGAGCCGCTGCACAACGTCATGCTGCGTGCCCGTCTGCCAGGCGGCATCATCACCCCGGCCCAGTGGCAGGTGATCGACAAGTTCGCCGAAGAGCACAGCCTGTACGGCAGCATCCGCCTGACCACCCGCCAGACCTTCCAGTTCCACGGGGTGCTCAAGCGCGACATCAAGCTGATGCACCAGACCCTCAACAGCACCGGCATCGACAGCATAGCCACCGCGGGCGACGTGAACCGCAACGTGCTCTGCACCAGCAACCCGGTGGAGTCCGAGCTGCATCAGGAGGCCTACGAGTGGGCCAAGAAGATCTCCGAGCACCTGCTGCCCAAGACCCGCGCCTACGTGGAGATCTGGCTGGACGGCGAGAAGCTGGGTGGTGACGAGGAGCCGATCCTGGGTTCCAACTACCTGCCGCGCAAATTCAAGACGACCGTGGTGATCCCGCCCCACAACGATGTGGACATCCATGCCAACGATCTCAACTTCGTAGCCATTAGTGATCACGGCAAGCTGGTGGGCTTCAACGTGCTGGTGGGCGGGGGTCTGGCCATGACCCACGGCGACACCAGCACCTACCCGCGCAAGGCGAGCGATTTCGGCTTCATCCCGCTCTCCCACGTGCTGGAGGTGGCGGCCGCCGTGGTCAGCACCCAGCGCGACTGGGGCAACAGGGTCAACCGCAAGAACGCCAAGACCAAGTACACCCTCGAGCGAGTGGGGGTCGAGGCCTTCAAGGCCGAGGTGGAGAGCCGGGCCGGCATCCAGTTTGGCGAGGTTCGCCCCTACGAGTTCACCAGCCGTGGCGATCGTTTCGGCTGGGTGGAGGGGATCGACGGCAAGCACCACCTGACCCTCTTCATCGAGAACGGCCGCCTGCTGGACTTCCCGGGCAAGCCCCTCAAGACCGGCATGCTGGAGATCGCCAAGGTGCACCAGGGGGACTTCCGTCTCACCGCCAACCAGAATCTCATCATCGCCGGGGTGCCTGCCGGCGAGAAGGCCCGCATCGAAGCCCTGGCGCGCCAGTACGGCCTGCTGGACGACGGCGTCAGCGAGCAGCGCAAGCAGTCCATGGCCTGCGTGGCCCTGCCGACCTGCCCCCTGGCGATGGCGGAAGCCGAGCGCATGCTGCCGGCCTTCGTCACCGACATCGAAGCCTTGCTGGCAAAACACGGTCTGGCGGATGACGCCATCATCTTCCGGGTCACCGGCTGCCCCAACGGCTGCGGCCGCGCCATGCTGGCGGAAGTGGGCCTGGTGGGCAAGGCGCCGGGCCGCTACAACCTGCACCTGGGGGGCAACCTCGAGGGGACCCGCATCCCTCGCCTGCACCTAGAGAACATCACGGAGCCGCAGATCCTGGCCGAGCTGGATACCCTGATCGGCCGCTGGGCCAAGGAGCGCGACGGGAACGAGTGCTTCGGCGACTTCGTGATCCGGGTTGGGGTGGTTGCGCCCGTTATCGACTCCGCGAGGGACTTCTATGCAGCCTGAACTGACTGAAAGCGGGCGGTTGACACTGACCGCCGATGGCAGGCTCGACCTCGATGCCCTGCTGGCCCTCGGCCGCGAGGAGCAGACCGAGGCGCTGGCCCCTCTCAACCGGGAGCTGGACGCCATGAGCGCCCCCGAGCGGGTGCGCTGGGCGCTGGCGAACCTGCCGGGGGAACACGTGCTGTCGTCGAGCTTCGGCATCCAGGCGGCGCTGATGCTGCACCTGGTGAGCCGCGAGCGGGCCGATGTGCCTGTGGTGCTGACCGATACCGGTTATCTCTTCCCGGAGACCTACAACTTCATCGACGAGTTGACCGAGCGCCTCACCCTCAACCTGAAGATCTACCGGGCCGAGCTCAGCCCGGCCTGGCAGGAGGCCCGCTTCGGCCTCTTGTGGGAGCAGGGAGTGGAGGGGATCACCCGCTACAACCAGCTCAACAAGGTGGAGCCGATGGACAGGGCGCTGCGGGAGCTGGGCGCCCGCACCTGGTTCTCCGGCCTGCGCCGGGAGCAGGCCGGCAGTCGCGGCAAGCTACCGGTGCTGGCCATCCAGCGCGGCCGCTTCAAGTTTCTGCCGGTGATCGACTGGAGCAACAAGGACGTCTTCTACTACTTCAAGGAGCACGACCTGCCTTACCATCCCCTGTGGGAGCAGGGCTACCTCTCGGTGGGCGACGTCCACACCACCACCAAGTGGGAACCGGGCATGAGCGAGGAGCAGACCCGCTTCTTCGGCCTCAAGCGTGAATGCGGCCTGCACGAAGAGAACGGCGAGCACGACGGTTCCGGCATCTGATCCCGGGAGCAAGCGGCTGACCATCAAAAACGCCCGGCAATAGCCGGGCGTTTTGCTTGCTGGCATCCATGGACTGGGCCGAGGCGGGGTTTAGCCCGCAGACTGCTCTTTCGCAGCGGCGGCGCGCGCCTGGGCCAGCCAGTCATTGACCAGGGCCTCGTGTCCCTTGAGCCAGGCATCGGCGTGACGCTCCACATCCGCCGGCTTGTTCTGCCCCTTGTTCATCAGACCGTTCTGGATGTTGATGTCATTGAGGGGCAGCTTGACGATGGAGAAGAGCTTGGCGGCCGCCGGGTTGGCCTCGGCAAACTGCTTGTTGGCGACGATATGCATGGTGTTCACCGCAAAGCCGTAGTTCTTGCCGTTCGGCAGCCGGGTCTTGTCCCCATCAGGGGCATCGGCGGGTACCTCCAGCCACACCACATCCTTGCCCGGCACCAGCTCGCTGCTGAGCCAGTAGGGGGTCCAGGTGTAGTAGAGCACCGGTTTGCCAGCCTGGTAACGGGCCAGGGTATCGGCGATCAGGGCCGCGTAGTTGCCCTGCTTGTGGGTCACCTTGGGGGTCAGGCCGAACTCGTCCAGATGATGGTTGATGGCCCCTTCGCAGCCCCAGCCCGGGTTGCAGCCCACCAGATCGGCCTTGCCGTCGCCATCGCCGTCAAACAACGCAGCCAGCTTGGGATCCTTGAGCTGGCCCAGGTTGGTGATGCCGTATTGGGCTGCGGTCTTCTTGTCGATGAGGTACCCCTGGGCGGCACCGGCCACATAGGTGCCCTGACGGAAGAACACCTTGTCACCCCCTGCCTGCTCGTACTTGTTGTCCTGCAGCGGTATCCAGTTGAAGGCGAGGAAGGTGCCGTCCCCCTGCGCCACCGAGGCGTAGGCCACGTTGTAGTCCACCTCCTGGGCGGGCTGCACCTCATAACCGAGGCGCCCCATCAACTTGCTGACCAGCAGGCTCTGGAAGGCCTCCTCCGGCAAGGAGCTCTGCAGGGGCTGCACCTTGACCCCCTCCCCCGGCAACTCGGCGCTGGCCATGACGTGCGGACTCAGCAGTTGGGTACTCAGCAGCAATGTGCCCAGGGTCAATCCTTTATTGATCTGTCTCATGCGTTTACTCCTTTGTAATCGATTTTCTTGTCACGACCGGCCAGACGCAGCAGCAGGGCGGCGGGGCCACGTTGATACCAGCGGCCGGTACGGGTGCGATCCGGTTGTCCCATCGCCTGGGTGAGGCGATCCAGTACGATAGCCAGCAGCACTATGCCGAGGCCGCCGATGGAGGCGAGCCCCATATCGAGCCTGCCTATACCGCGCAGCACCATCTGGCCAAGGCCCCCGACCGCTATCATGGAGGCGATCACCACCATGGAGAGCGCCAGCATCAGGGTCTGGTTGACCCCGGCCATGATGGTGGGCATGGCGAGCGGCAGTTGAACCTTGAACAGCAGCTGGGAGGGGCTGGCACCGAACGAGTGGGCCGCCTCCACCAGATCGGCGGGCACCTGACGAATACCCAGCATGGTGAGCCGGATCATGGGCGGCAGGGCGAAGATGACGGTCACCACCACCCCGGGCACGTTGCCGATGCCAAACAGCATGACGATGGGGATGAGATAGACAAACGCCGGGGTGGTCTGCATGGCATCCAGCAGCGGCCTAGTCCAGGTGGAGAGCCGCTCGCTACGGGCCAGCAAGATGCCCACCGGCAAGCCGATCAGCACGCAGAAGAACAGCGAGGTCAGTACCAGGGCGAGGGTCACCATGGCATCGGACCAGGCCCCGATAAGGCCGATCCCAACAAGGGAGGCGAGCGTGCCGAGCGCCATGCGGCCGCCCACCAGCTGCCAGGCGATCAGGGTCAGGAGCCCCATCATCAGGGTGGAGGGCACCGTCTGCAGCAGCTGGGTCATGGCCCCCAGCGCCAGCTCCACGGGGGCGCGGATCAGCTGGAACACAGGCCGCAGGTTCTCCACCAGCCAGCCTATGCCCCCCTCGACCCAGGTATCCAGCGGCACCATGGCCTGCTGGAAGGGGTCCAGCCAGTCGACGGCGGCACTGTCATCGACGGCTGCGATCTGGCTCTGCCAGTCTGCCGCCTCCGTGGCCGTACTGCCCCAGGGATCCTCGGCTGGCGTGATGGTGGTCGCAGCGCCCCAGGGATCGGCCTGCGCCTCGTCGGCCCAGGTGGGAGCGCTGGTCAATAGCAACAGTGCCATCAAGCCGGTCAGCAGACGGTTAAAGGGGTTGAGATTCATACCGGTGTACTCCTGTCCAGGGTGTTGAGCAGATTGGCCTTGGAGATGAGTCCCAGATAGGTGCCATCCTCCTCGACCACGGGCACCTGACAGGGTGCGGCGGCCACCTGGCTGATGAGTTCATTGAGGGAGGTGTCCGCCAGTATGGGCTGGATGTCCGCCAGCAGCGCCTGCTCCAGGCTTCCCTTGTCACGGACCGCCCGGCCGAGCGACTCGACCGAAACGACGCCGAGGAAGCGGCGGCTGCGATCCACCACATAGCCGTACTCCCGCTCCAGCTCCTTGAGCTGGCGCAGGGCATTGCCCGGCCCGTCCGTGGTGTGCTTCTTGATGAGGGGGGTCTGCTTGCGGCTGGCCACATCTCGGGCGCTGAAGACGTTGGCGAGATCCACCCCGCGAAAGAAGGCGCGCACATAGTCGTTGGCGGGCTGGTTCAGGATCTCGTCCGGGGTGCCCACCTGCACCAGCTGGCCATCCTGCATGATGGCGATGCGATCGCCGATACGCATCGCCTCGTCCAAATCGTGGGAGATAAAGACGATGGTGCGCTGCTGGCTCGCCTGCAGCTTGAGCAGCTCGTCCTGCATCTCGGTGCGGATCAGGGGATCCAGCGCCGAAAAGGCCTCGTCCATCAGCAGGATATCGGGGTCATTGGCGAGCGCCCGGGCCAGACCGACCCGCTGCTTCATGCCGCCGGAGAGGGCGTCGGGGAAGGCGTCAATCCACTGACCCAATCCCACCTGATTGAGCGCCTGGCGGGCACTCTGCTGGCGCTCCGCCAGCGGCACCCCGGCCAGCTCCAGGCCGAAGGCGGTGTTTTCCAGCACGCTCAGGTGTGGCATCAGGGCGAAGGACTGGAACACCATGCTGATCTTCTTGCGGCGCACCTGGCGCAGCTCGCGCTCCGAGATGGCGGCGATGTCCTCGCCGTCGATCAGCACCTGGCCACGGGTCGGCTCTATCAGCCGGTTGAATAGGCGCACCAGGGTGGATTTGCCCGAGCCGGAGAGGCCCATCACCACGAAGATCTCCCCCTCGTGGATGGCCAGATTGACATCCTGGACCCCCAGGGTCTGCCCGGTCTTTTGCAGGATGCTGGCGCGGTCGTGCCCTTTCGCCAGCAATTTGAACGCTTTTTCCGGCTGATCGCCGAAGATTTTGTAGAGTGATTTAACCTCGAGTTTGACTGTCATATTGTCCTTTTTTCATGGTCGACGACTTGCAAGGCAAACCGTCGAACGCGAGCCAACTACTTTTAACACTAAGTAATTTTTGGACCCAATAAAAGAACCATAAGAGTCTCAATGAAGAGCATCAATCATAACATATTGATTTTAAATGGTTATTTTTAACATAAAAAACCATCTAAATGTGACATAACAGCATATGTTCGACAATGAAATGCAAACAAATTCAATCAAAGTGCCGAATATATTGAGAAAAAGGCTTGATTCAGGGGTAGGATACGAGGAAATAACTGCACTTATCTTCGAAGGGTTAGTTTGATTAGACAACTAATCATTTTAGGGGGGTGGACAAGAAAAGAGCTGATCAAGCGACGCTGTATAAATACCTCCATTCACCGCGCCAGGAGCAGCCAACAAAAAGGCCCCTTGCGCAGCGCAGGGGGCCTTTCATCTACCACGGCAATACGCTGTCGTCAGCGCCTCTGCCAGGTCTCGAAACAGTAGGGATGAGGGTTTTTCTCATCAGCCTCATGAGGCTCGCGTTCAACGCAATGCCACTCTCCCTCATCGAAGGCGGGGAAGCGGGTATCCCCTGCCACCGCCAGATCGATCCGGGTCAGATAGAGGCTGTCGGCCCGGGGCAACAGCTGACCATAGAGATGGCCGCCGCCGATCACCATCAGCTCATCTGGCGCCTCGGCCTCAGATAAGGTGGCCAATACCTCGTCGATGGATGAAAAAACCTCTATGCCTGGTGCTTTGAATCCAGGGTTACGGCTAATGACCAGGTTTCGGCGCCCGGGCAAGGGCCGACCGATGGACTCGAAGGTCTTGCGCCCCATCAGTACCGGCTTGCCCAGGGTGACCCGCTTGAAGTGGGCCAGATCCGCCGGCAGGTGCCAGGGCATCTGGTTGTCCAGACCGATCACACGATCGTGGGCCATGGCGGCAATCATGGAGATTTTCATGGTGTCAGCCTCTCACACAACCATTCATATTATGGGCCGGTTACGGTACACGACCAGGGAGGGTATCGCCAGCCCGAAGCTCAATGCGCCTACTATAAAGATAGCCTTCAAGCCGTTCTCCACCGCGCTCTGGATAAGCTCCATGGTCACCCCGGAGATGTTGAGCTCCACTATGGCTATCATCGCCTTGAAGGCATAGCTGCCGGGGATCATGGGGATGATGGAGGCGACGCTGAACACCGGACGCGGCGCCAGCAACCGGCGCGACCAGTAGACGCAGACAAAGCCGACCGTGGTCGCCGCCGCCAGGGTGGCCCACTCGATGGGCATGCCGTAATGGATGAGCAGGGTACGCAGACTGTGGGCCAGGGCGCCGCCCATGGCGCAGTACTTCAACATCCGTGGCGGCACGTTGAACAGCATGGCAAAACCCACCGCCGGAATGGCAGACCAGAAGGCATCCTTGGCCAGCAGCCAGATCAAATCCATCATACCTTCCACCCCCAGATGCCGGTCACCGACATGGCGAGAATAATCCCTATCGCCGCGCTGATGGTCAGCAGGGTCGCCGTGCCCCAGCGGGCCAGCCCCATGTTGAAGTAACCCTTCACCATGTCGGAGACCGCGTTGATCAGCGGAAAACCGGGCACCAGCAAGAGCACGCTGGCGGCCATGGCGAGATAGGGCTGCTCGCCCCAGCCAAAGAAGGTGGCGCTGGAGGCGAGCAATGTGGCGATGAAGCCGGTCACGGCAAAATTGATGAGGGGGCTATGGTGGTGGCGAGCCATCAGCTGGCGAACCCGCATGGCGACCGAGGCCGAGAGGCAGGTCACCATGAAAATGGGCCAGTCACCGCCGAACAGCAGGCTGAAGGCGCCGCAGGAGAGCCCCACCATGGGCACCACCAGCCAGGGGTGGTAGTGAAACGGCACTATGCCGTCGAGCCGCTGACGCACCTCGCGCGCGCCGATCAGCGCCTTTTCAGCCATGATGCAGATACGCTGGATCTCGCACACCACCTGCATGTTGATGCCATGCTCGCGCACCCGCCGGGTGGTGGTGACACAACTGCCCTGATAGAGGCTGGTCAGCACGATGGCGCTGGAGGAGATGGCCATCTCGACGCTCTCCAGCCCCAGTGCCAGGCCAAGCCGAACCGTGGTCTGCTCTATGATGCGGCTCTCGGCCCCGAACTGGGCCAGCATCTGACCCGCCTTGACGATGATCCGGGTGATTTCCGTCTGCTGCTCCCGCGACAGCTCCCTTCCTGGTGTGATGCTGCTCATGATCCCTTTGAGTGTTAGCAAGGTGGAATATGCCGTGATATTACCCCAACCCTTATATTCCTTCATCTATATCTGCTGATTTACCTGACCACTGTGTTATTCATACTTGTACCACACATCCATTTGCAGCAAATAAAAAACAAACCACCCAGCTTATTAACATTGGATGGTTTGAACTGAATGAAATATTGAGAAATAACGAGACTGGATGCCTGCCAACGCATTATTTATCCTTCACACGCTCTACCAGCCAGATCACATTGTTCGGCGGCACAATCTCTTCGCTCTCCTCCTGAGACGCCTCCTGCAGGTGAACGATGTGGCGGCGCATGGCATGAACGGATTCGTGCATCATATTGGCGATCCGGATGCAGCTGTCCATATTGTTCCTGGCGAGACGACGCTGACAGTCGATGCGAAACTGCAGGCCTCGCAACCGCCGTTGCTGGTCCGGCCCCACCTGCGCGATCAGTGCCTCTATCTGCTGGTGCAGCAAGGCATCGAGCCGCTCCGGCTCGGCCAGGGCCCAGTGTTTCAGCGTATCAAAATCCGGCATCTCCATATCCCCTCCTGGCCAGACGCCTTGCGTGAATCTGTGTGACCACACCCGGCACATCATTTCGCTGTCCATAAACAGGTTATATAAGATGGTGGCGATTTAGGGTCAGCCCGCACCGATCCACAGGAGTCTGATTTTTCATCCGTTTGGCGAATATGGGTCGGAAGGAAATATTTATTCGTTATGATTCATGAAATTATCCTCATGCGACCTGCGTCACTTTTTTTATAAATTTTAAAGGCTTTTATGGTTCTTCTTATTCCCTATTCATCGATAGCGAATAAATCTGCTTTTCGTTCGACTCTCAAATCTGGCCTTCCTGTGTCACGCCCATGCCGGTGCTTTAACATATCTCACTGATTATGTTATTTTATTTACCACTTTTTCCAATGACCAAGGGCAGATCATGAGCAAGGCAAGAATCGGTATCGTCACCGTCAGCGATCGCGCCAGCGCGGGCATCTATGAGGACCTCTCCGGCAAGGCCATCATAGACACGCTGAACGCCTATCTGACCTCAGAGTGGGAGCCCGTCTATCAGGTGATCCCGGATGAGCAGGATCAGATCGAAGCGACCCTGGTCCGGCTGGCGGACCAGGAGCAGTGCTGCCTCATCGTCACCACCGGCGGCACAGGGCCGGCCAAGCGGGATGTGACTCCGGAGGCGACCGAGGCGGTGTGCGATCGCATGATGCCGGGCTTTGGCGAACTGATGCGGGCCGAGTCCCTCAAGTTCGTGCCGACCGCCATCCTGTCGCGCCAGACCGCCGGCCTGCGCGGCAGTTCCCTCATCGTCAACCTGCCGGGCAAGCCCAAGTCCATCCGCGAGTGCCTGGATGCGGTCTTCCCCGCCATCCCCTACTGCATCGACCTGATGGAAGGGCCCTATCTCGAGTGCGACGAAGCCGTCATCAAGCCGTTTCGCCCCAAGAAATAGGCCCTGAGTGGGCGGGGAGCTCCCCGTCCACCTCCCAACTTGCAGCCGTTTATTTGCGGCCGTATACCTTGACCCCCGCCTTGCTCCCTTCCGAATTGCCATAGACCTCGACTCGCTTGATGCAAACCCGACTGCCGAGGGATTTCCAGCCGGACTCCTGATCCTCTTTCAGGCTCTTGTCAAAGTGCAGGGTCTTGCTGCGGTCATTGCCGTAGATCACCTTGACCCTGTCCAGGGTCAGCTCCCTTCCCGCCTTGACCATGATGGACCTGGCCGGTCGGCAGATGATGATGGGAATAATGGCTGGATGGTCGCCCACCCCCAGCAGGATGGTGTTACCCAGTCGAAATTCATCATCAGCCCTGACGGGCGAGGCCGGCCCCCACCACAGGCAAGAGAGTAGAAAGGCCAGCAGACCAAGGCGCAGCGAAGATTGAACAGAACAAAAAGCTAAAACAGACATGATGCCTCCCAACAAAGTGGGAGACATATTAATTAATCAAACCTAAACCCAAGCTGTACTGGAGCTGTACCGGGTGCAACCGGACGGGCTGGACAGCCCCCTCAACCCCAGCGCTTGAAGATGAGGGAAGTGTTGATACCACCGAAGGCGAAGTTGTTGGACATCAGGTAGTCCACCGCCAGCGTGCGGCCATTGCCCATCACGTGATCCAGCGGGGCACAGGCCGGATCCGGCTCGGTCAGGTTGATGGTGGGGGCAAACCAGCCCTCCTGCATCATCTCCAGCGCCAGCCAGGCCTCGATGGCGCCGCAGGCTCCCAGGGTATGGCCGAAGTAGCTCTTGAGCGACGATATGGGGGTCTTGTCGCCGAAGATGGCGGCGGTGGCGTGGCTCTCGGCGATGTCGCCGCGCTCGGTGGCGGTGCCGTGGGCGCTGATGTAGCCGATGTCGGCGGCCTTGAGTCCGGCCTGGGCCAGCGCCATCTCCATGCACAGCTGCATGGTCTCCTGCTGGGGCTGGGTCACGTGGGCGGCGTCGCAGTTGGTGGCAAAGCCCACCAGCTCGGCGAGGATGGTGGCCCCGCGCGCCTGCGCATGTTCCAGCTCCTCCAGCACCAGGGTGCCTGCCCCCTCGCCAATCACCAGCCCGTCCCGCTGCCGATCGAACGGTCGCGGCGCCAGCTCGGGGTTGTCGTTCATCTGGCTGGTGGCAAACAGGGTGTCGAACACCACGGCCTCCGACGGGCAGAGCTCCTCGGCCCCGCCGGCCACCATCAGGGTCTGATAACCGTGCTTGATCGCCTCAAAGGCGTAGCCAATGCCCTGGCTGCCGGAGGTGCAGGCGCTGGAGGTAGGGATCACCCGCCCGCGCAGACCGAAGAAGAGGCCGGCATTGACCGCCGCCGTGTGCGGCATCATCTGTACATAGGTGGTGGCCGTGATGCTGGCGGTGCTCTTGTCGTTGAGCATGACCCCGAAGGCACGGATGGGCTCCGTGCTGCCGATGGAGGAGCCATAGGCGATGCCGGTGCGACCATCGGTCAGCACGGGGTGGTCGGTAAGTCCCGCCCGTGCCAGCGCCAGTTCGGTGGCCACGGTAGCCAGCTGGGAGACTCTCCCCATGGCCCGCGTCTTCTTGCGCGGATAGTGGGCGGGCAGCACAAAATCGGCAATGGGCGCCGCCAGCCGGGTATTGAGCCCCTCGTAGATGGCCCATTCCGGCATGGCCACCACCGCATTGCGCCCCGCCTGCAACTTTGCCCGCACGCTCGGCCAGTCCTGGCCGAACGCCGTCACCCCGGCCATGCCGGTTACCACTACCCGCTTCATACCATACCGCCATTCGCAGAGATAAGCTGGCGTGCCACAGAGACAGCACCATGTTGAATCAACATCAGACAAGATCTCACCAACATCCGCGTCATACCATGCCCCCGTTGATGGAGATGACCTGACGCGTGACATAGCCGGCGATGTCCGACATCAGGTAGGAGACCAGCCCGGCCACCTCGTCAGCCTGCCCCATGCGCTTGAGCGGGATCAGCTTCAGCGCCTCGGCCTTCACCTCGGCATCCACCATGCCGGTGTCGATAAGGCCGGGTGCCACGCAGTTCACCGTGATCTTGCGCTTGGCGAGCTCCAGCGCCAGCGCCTTGGTGGCCCCCATGATACCCGCCTTGGCGGCGCTGTAGTTGACCTGGCCCCGGTTGCCCATCAGGCCTGAGACCGAGGAGATGGTCACGATACGGCCGCCCCGGCGCAGGCCTATCATCGGCATGATGCAGGGCTTGAGCAGGTTGTAGAAGCCATCCAGATTGGTGTGCAGCACCCCGTCCCACTCTTCGTCGGTGAGGGCGGGAAAGGCGCCGTCACGGATGATGCCGGCATTGCAGACCACACCGTAATAGGCGCCGTGTTCGGCCATGTCGGCCTCCAGCCGCACGCGACAACCCTGGCGATCGGCGATGTCGAACTGGATCAGGCGCCCCTGCCCACCGGCCGCTTGCAGGCTGGCCAGCGTCGCCTCGGCACCGGCGCGGTCGCCGTGGTAGTGCACCACGACGAGAAAACCGTCGGCGGCCAGCTTGAGGGCGATGGCGCGGCCTATCCCCTTGCTGGCGCCCGTGACCAATACGGTAGAGATCATGAAACGTCCTTCGCTAACAAATCGGATAACTCGCCGGGTGCGGGTTGATAGGTCGAGAGGCGTGCGGTGGCGCACTCCCGCCCATCTTGCAGGATCCGGCATTCGAAACTGGCCATGCCGCCGTCTTGCAACAGGCAGCTGGCCTCTATGGTGAGCAGGGCCCCCGCAGCAAAGCTAGTGGGCTGGCAGCGGTACTTGCGGGTGCCGAGCAGCATGCCGATACGCACCGGCTCGCCGCGCAATCGTCCCTGCATGCCAGCCCAGGCGGCGATGGTCTGGGCCATCAGCTCGATGCCGACCCAGGCGGGCAACGAGCCCTCGCCATCGAGCAGCAAGGCGTGGCGGGCACCGACCCGGGTCTCGCAGCACGCCCGGCTCGCATCCACGGCGCAGAGCCGATCCAGCAGCAGCATGGGGGCCTGATGGGGCAGCAGGGTCTCGATGGCGGGCAACGGAGTGATCTCATTCATGAGGCAGATCTCCCGAACAGCAGGCTGACATTGTTGCCACCGAAGGCAAAAGAGTTGGAGAGGATCCGGGGCGTCGCCAGCGGGGTGGTGCCACTCACCAGCCGGATGGGAGCCAGCGCCAGATCCCCCGTCATCACCCGCTGGGGTGGCAACGGCAGTGCCCGTTCCAGCAGCAGGCAGGCGAGCGCAGCCTCGATGGCCCCCGCCGCCCCCAGAACATGGCCGGTGAGCGGCTTGGTGGAGCTGCAAGGCACCCTGTCCCCGAACAGGCGATAGACGGCCTGGCTCTCCATGGCGTCATTGAGGCGGGTAGCGGTGCCGTGCAGGTTGATGTAACCCACCTGCTCCGGCGTCAGGCCTGCCTGGGCCAGCGCCATGCCCATGGCCGCCTCGGCCCCCATGCCGTCTGGATGCGGCGCCGAGATGTGCCAGGCATCGGACGACTCCCCCGCCCCCAGCAGCGCAAGCGGCGCAGGCTGTCTGCTCAGCAGAAAGAGCGCCGCCCCCTCGCCGATGTTGATCCCCTGGCGGCCGTTGTCGAAGGGCTGGCAGAGGGTGCCACTGAGGGACTCCAGGCTGTCAAAACCGTTGAGAGTCAGCCCGCACAGGCTGTCGGCGCCCCCGACCAGCACCGCATCCACCAGTCCGGCCGCCAGCATCCGCTGACCGCTGATGAAGGCGCGGGCGCTGGAGGAGCAGGCGGTGGAGAGGGTGTAAGCGGGTCCTTCCAGGCCGAGGTGGCGAGCCAGAAACTCGGACGGGGAGCCCAGCTCCTGCTGACGATAGTCAAAGACGGGCGGCACGGCCTCCCCGCGCCGGGCAGCCGCCACCGCCAGTTCGGCCTCGCCGATCCCGGCGGTGCTGGTGCCGAGCACCAGCCCCACCCGCGCAGGGCCAAACGTCGCCAGCGCCTCGCCGAGGGCGGGCCGGATCTGGGCCAACGCCGCCAGCAGCAGCTGGTTGTTGCGCGAGGCGTAAGGAGCCAGTGCCGCCGGAATGACTGGCAACTCCCCCTCCACCCGCCCCACCGGGGTCTGGCGGCCATCCAGCAAGGCCTGGTTGTGGCGGGTGAGCGGCGTGCTCCCCTTGGCCTGCCAGGCCAGCAGGGCCTCGGCGCTGGCATCAACGCCCTCACCCAGTGCCGAGATGAGGCCATAGGCGGTGATAAAACAGCTCATCGGCTCAGGGTCTCCAGTTGCAGGCGGTAGTGGAATACGTGCTGCTGCAGGCTGACCGGCTCGCGCACGCCGTCGATGTCGCGGTAATGGATCTCGCTGACCAGGGTGCCATCGGGGGCTCGCAGCCGGCGCGTCAGCCCTTGGTCCCGCAGCGTCCAGCCCGGTGGCAACTGCGGCTGCCAGCTGGCCAACGGCCAGTAGCAGAGCATGACGTCCGTCAGCACCTGGGTCACGGGCGGCATGCCGGTGGCGAGCAGCGGACTCAGTTGTTGGGTCGTTATGCCCTGCTGATCGTAACGCACTCGGAACAGCCGCACCCCGCTCGGGGTCAGGCCGACCAGGGTCAGCTGGTGGCCATCGGCCTCCAGCACCGTCATCAGCTGATGAGCGCTCTCACCCACTGTGGCTGTCAGCAACTGCTGGCGATAGAAGGGGGTGGCCAGCACGGGGGCCGGCAGCGTCATGACGGTTCCCTTGTCGAGATAGGCGGTGGGGGTCGGCTGGCTGCTGCAGCCCCCCACCAAGAGGATGAGTAATGCGAACA
This sequence comes from Aeromonas sp. sif0611, assembly GCF_019218845.1. NCBI lineage: Bacteria > Pseudomonadati > Pseudomonadota > Gammaproteobacteria > Aeromonadales > Aeromonadaceae > Aeromonas > Aeromonas sp. sif0611. Next base: position 799,656 of record NZ_JAHUWU010000002.1, read on the forward strand.
GTGATCTCATGGTTGCTCAGGCTCCCGCTCGTCATGCCTCCGCTTGTCCGCTTCCCTGTCCAGCACCAGGGGCGACAACAGGAAGGCGGTAAAGATACCGCCGCTCAGCACCAGACCAAAGCCCGCGATGGCGGGGGTGTGACTCAGCGCCAGCAGACCGAAGGCCAGCTGGGTGGTGAGGTTCGCCAGCAGGATGGCGAGCAGGGTGGCACTCTGCCGCGTCAGCTCGTGCCCGCTGTGGGCGAAAAAGAGACCATAGTCGATGCCGATGCCGAAGATGAGGCTGAGCGCCAGCACCCCGAACAGGGTGAGCGGCTGGCCGCAGGCGGCGAGCAGCGCCAACCCCATGGCCAGCGCAATCAGGTTGACCAGCAGCACCCGGGCCGCCCGGGCCGCCCCCATCCGCCGCCAGAGCAGCAGGGCCACCAGGCCGATGGCTACCGACAGCAGCTCCGCAAGCTTGATCCGGTAGTGGGCGAACAGCTGGCTCCACTCGCTGCGCTGATCCTGCCAGTAGACTCCCTGCTCGGTCGCCGCCAGCGCCGTCAGGGCCCCTTCGTCCACCCCCCCCACCAGCGGCACCCAGATGGCGACACGGCCATCGTCCAGCGAGTGCCACAGCAGACGGCTCCCCTCGCTGACCGGGCTGGCCAGCCAGGCCGCCGGGGTCAGCCAACCGGGCTCGCGGGCGGGCGCTTGCCCCCCTGCTGGTATTGGCACCCCGGCCTCTTGCAGCCGGGTCACCACTTGGGGCAACAGGGCCCGGATGGCGGCCGCATCCTGCTGCTGGCGCGCCAGCGAAGGCAGCCAGCGGGAAAGAGAGACAAAATCCTGCAGCACACCGCGCTGTTTAAGCTCGGCCAGCCGGCCATCGAGCCGCTCCAGTCGTTGCAGCGCCTGTTCGCCGTCCGCTCCCGTCACCAGAAAACCCTGCATGCCGCCCTGCTGACCGGTCAGGGTCTTGATCTGGCTCTCCTGCGCCTGCAGTTCCACCGGCAAGGGTTGCAGCCGGCGGATGTCGTCATCCACCCGCAGCTGGCTGATGCCAAGAGCGGCCAGCAGCAGGCAGAAGAGCGGCAGGCCGATACGCACCAGCGGGCGTTGCCGCCAGGCCCTGAGCCAGGCCATCAGCAGTGGCTGAATGACCAGGGGCCGAGTCGGCAGCGGGCCGGACCAGCGCGGAAACAGGCAGAGCACGGTGATGAAGGCGCTGAACAGGCCCGCCAGCGCACACACCGCCAGCTGCTGCAGCCCGGGGAAGGGGGCGAACCAGAGCAGGCCATAACCGATCAGGGTGGTCAGCACCGCCAGCGACAGGCTCGGCAGCAGCCGTAGCCGGGTCTGATGCGCGCTCTCGTCGCCGCCGTGCAACCGCCGCTCGCACAGGAAGTGGATGGCGTAATCGATGGCGATGCCGATGAGGCTGCTGCTGATGACCAGGGTGAAGACATGGATCTCGCCAAACAGGATGAGCACGGCGCCCAGCCCCCACATCAGTCCCACGCCGATGGGCAGCAGGGAGAGCAGCAGCGCCCGGGTCGAGCGGAACACGCCCCAGATCAGCAGGATGACCCCGATCATGGAGCCAAGCCCTATGGTGGAGATGTCCTGCTGGGCCAGGTTGCTGGCGTGCTGGCTGTAGAAGAGGGTGCCACGGCGCAGCAGCTCGGCACCGGGATAAGCCTGGGCCAGCCGCTGCTCGGCGTTGTCGAGCGCCCTCAGCACCCCCTGATTGCGCTGGATGTCGAAGGCGGAGAGATCCAGCTCGGCGCGCACCATGTACCAGTCACGCCCCCCCTTGTCCCGGCTGACCAGCCAGCCCGCCTTGAGCTGCATGGGGCCGCTGACCTCGGCCAGCACCCCGGCCCGGGTCAGCAGCAGCGGATCGCTCTGCCACTCGGCGCGAGAGACGCCGCCAAAGGGCGAGTAGATCTGGCCGAGCACCCACTGGCTCCAGCCCTCGGCGCCAGCCGCCAGCCGGGCCCGGCTCGCCTCATCCAGCCGCTGCCAGGTGAGATCGTGCAGATAGACCTGCCAGGCGGAGGCCAGCTCGGGCTGATGCCCCTTGATGTGGGAGAAGGCCGCTATCTGGCCGAGTTGTGTTACCCATAGCTCGGCCGCCGCCTGCCCGCGCTGTCCGGCCGGCAGACTCAGCATCCAGACCAGCTGGCGGTCGAGCTGCTGCAGCAAGCCCTGTTGCAGGGCCGGATCCAGATCGCTGCGGGATGCGTGGGGCAGCAGATCCATCAGGCTGGTGTTGATGCGGCTGTGGGGCAGCTGCCAGGCGAGTACCGCCGCCAGCAGCAGACAGAGGCCGATCCAGAGCGTGCCAAGCCGATGCCAGGTGGTTTCAGCTTGCAGCAAGGTCGACTCTCCCGGCCAGACCACGGGCAGTGGCAGGGCGCGATGCGGGGCTAGTGGAGAGCAAAGCGGGCCTGCTCCTCAGGGGTCAATGGCAGGCTTCGATCCTGCCAGGCACTGAAACGGATGCGGGTGCTGTCCCCCTGCTTGTCGGCGATAAGCAGCTGATCCAGCTGCCCCTGCCCGCTCAGGGTGAGGCTGGCGAACACCTTGTCGAGCGGCGCCTGCGTGGGCACCATCACCAGCTGCCAGCCCGCCTCCGAGCTCTGGAAATCGATGCTGAAGTAGCGGCTCAGGGTCGCCTCGTCCGAGCCGAACAGCGCCAGCAGCATCTGGCTGAATTCCAGCAGTTGGGGGCTGTCGATGACGGTGGCGGGCTGACCCGCCACCTGCTGCACCATGCGTTGCGGCGTCAGGGTCAGCGTCAGGGCAAAGGGCTTCTGCTGCTGCCACCAGAGCCCGAGATCGCGCACCAGCAACAGCTCGCCGGAGGCTTTGAGCGGCTGACTCAGTCCAGCCACCTGTTTCTCCTGCTCGAAATGGGCCTGCCGGGCCGGGCTCAGGATCAGCAACTGCTGCACCTGGTCACGGGTCAGGGGGGCCGCCTGCAGTGGCCACGCCAGCAGCAGGACCAGCCCGACCATCAGCCGATTCAGAAGAGGGGTCATTGGCTCACCCCCAACTTGTCCAGCAGCACCTGAGGCGAGGCCAGACACATCTCGCCGCTCGCCTTGCTCACCGCCACCTGGATGCTGTAGCCCTTGCTGGTGCGGGTGCCGCTCACGGCATCGCTCAGCAGGTAGTCGATCTTCAAGCGGTTCTGGTACTCGGTCAGGGTGGCGCGCACCCGCACCCGCTGGCCGAAGCGCAGCGACGCCAGGTACTTCATCCGGGTGTCGATGATGGGCCAGAGGTAGCCGGAGGCCTCCATCTGCGGATAGTTGTAATCGATGAGGTCGAGCAGGGCGCAGCGGGCCAGCTCGATGTAGCGAAAGTAGTGGCCGTGCCAGGCGACCGCCATCATGTCCACATCGTGGAATGGGATGGTCACCTCGATCTCAGTACTGATCTGCCAGGGTTCTTGCTGCATGGTTTTTCTCACAAGTCGTTTCCCCGCCAGCGCGACAAAGCCGCCCAGTCCACGTCATGGAATGGGATGGTCACCTCGATCTCCGTGCTGATCTGCCAGGGTTCAGACGTAGTCTGGATACGGCTCATAGTGAAGAGTCCTGATAGAGGGGGTAGTGGCGCTGGCGGATGCGGGCGATCAGCGCCCTCAGCTCGGGCTCGAGCCCCCGATCTTCCAGCAGCGGGGCGAACTCGGCCCGCACCTGCGCGACCATGGCGGCCAGCGCCGTGCCGAGCGGGCGGGTCAAGGGGGTGGGTCGGGCGAGGCGCAGCTCGACCCCCTGCACCGCCGCCAGCAGGCAGGCGGCCGCCACCTGTTCGGTCAGGGTCAGCACCCGCAGCGCATCGCGCGCCGCTATGGTGCCCATGCTCACCTTGTCCTGGTTGTGGCACTCGGTGGAGCGGGAGAAGACGCTGGCGGGCATGGTCTGCTTGAGCGCCTCCGCAGTCCAGGCCGAAACGCCGATCTGCACCGCCTTGAAGCCGTGGTTGATCATCTGCCGCTCCTGCGGCGCGCCGGAGAGGTTGCTCGGCAGGCCGCCGTTGAACTTGCTGTCCACCAGCTGGGCCAGCTGGCGATCCAGCAGGTCGGCCAGATTGGCGACGGCCGTCTTCATGCTGTCCATCGCCATGGCGATGTGACCGCCGTAGAAGTGGCCGCCGTGCATCACGTGCTCCTCCTCCCCGTCGATCAGCGGGTTGTCGTTGGCGCTGTTGAGCTCGTTCTCGATGAGCTGACGCCACCAGGGCAGGCTGTCGGCCACCACCCCGATGACGTGGGGGGCGCAGCGCAATGAGTATCTGTCCTGTAGCCGGTCGCTGTGGCGCGGCAGCTCGCCGGCCACCAGGTCTTCCCTCAGCCAGGCCGCGATGCCCTGCATGCCGGGGTGCGGCTTGGCGGCAAACAGCCGCTCGTCGAAGTGGAAGGCGTTGCCCCCCATGGCGACGCTCACCAGCGCGGTGATCCGGGTCGCCAGCCGCATCAGGTAATCGGTGCGGGCATAGGCGAGGCAGGCCAGCGCCGTCATCACCGAGGTGCCGTTCATCAGCGCCAGCCCCTCTTTCGGTCGCAGGGTCAATGGGGTGATCCCCAGCTCCCGATAGACCTCGGCGGCGGGGCGCAGGCGGCCCTGCTGATGGAGCTCGCGCTCCCCCACCAGCACGGCGGCGACGTAGGAGAGCGGCGTCAGATCGCCGCTGGCGCCCACCGAGCCCTCTTCGGGAATGCGCGGCACCAGATCCTGATCCAGCAGCCAGCAGAGCCGCTCGAGCAAACCCGGGCTGACCCCGGAGACCCCCTGCGCCAGCGAGCAGAGCCGGGTCGCCAGCACGGCGCGCGCGGCATCGAGCTCGAGATCCGCCCCCAGCCCGCAGCCGTGAAAGCGGGTCAGGTGCAGCGGCAGCTCGGGCACCAGCTCGGTCGGCACCGGCCGGGTCACCGAGTCGCCATAGCCTGTGGTCACCCCGTAGATGACCCCCTCCTCGGCCAGCAGCCGGTCGAGAAAGTCGGCGCCCCGCTGGATGCGGGCCATGAAAGCCGGATCCGGATTCAGTGCGGGGGTGGCGCGCCCTTCGGCCAGTGCCACCACGTCCTCTATGGTCAGCGGCTCGGCGCCGAAGGTGACCCGTCTCATCTCACTCTTGTTCATCGGTCAGCTGCCAGAAATCAAAAAAGTTGAACCAGTCCAGCGGGGCCCGCAGGCAGTGATGCTGCAGGCGATCGGCATAGGCCTGCACCCGGGACGCAAGAATCTCTTGGCGCCCCTGCCGTGGCAGGGGCTGGCCGTCGGCAAAGGGCTCGAAATGCACCCGAAAGCGGCCCTGCTCCTTGAGGCCGAACATCAGGTAGACCGGGCAGCCCAGCACGCTGCTGAGCACGAAGGGCCCGAGCGGAAAGGGTGCCGGTGCACCGAGAAAGTCGGCCCAGATCACCCGCTTCTCCCGGGTCACCGAGGTGCGATCGCCGACGATCACCACCCACTCCCCCCGCTCCAGCTTCTCCTTGAGCAGGATGGCGGTATCGGCCCCCAGCTCCTGCACCTGGATCAGGTTGAGGTGTGAATCCGGGTTGATCTGTTTGAGCAGGGCATTGAAGCGGGCCGCGTGGCGGGTGAACACCAGCGCGTTGATGCGCAGCCCCTGCTTGCGACTGCCCAGGGCGCGGCACAGCTCCAGATCGCCGAGATGGGAGCCCAGCAGCAGAACGCCCTGACCGCTATTGATGGCGGCATCGTAGTGCTCGCGCCCCACCAACTCCACCTCCTGCTCCGTGATGTCGCCGCGCCAGCCCGCCAGCTTGTCGAGCGCCGCCTCGCCAAAGCGCAGGAAGTGGCGAAAGCTCGATCTCGGCTCGGCGGGCAGCATCACCCCCTGCGTGCTGGCGAAGCGCTCGAGCCGGACCAGATAGGCCTGGGATGCCTGGCGCTGGGCACGGCCGGTCAGCCAGAAGTAGCCGATGACCGGATAGAGCAGCAGGGAGAAGCCGCGCCGCCCCAGTAGGCGGTAGCTGGTCAGCATGATCTGCATGCCGAGCAGGGATCCCCGCTCCGGGGTGCGCGACCAGTGGGTGCGCCGCTCTCGCCACAGCCGGGTCACCCATGACCAGAGGCGGCGGGGCCAGCGGCCGATGCGCAGCAGCTGATCCCACAGCAGGCGGCACACCAGTCGGGTGTGCATCCAGGAGATGTCGCGATTGTCGCGCCAGAGCTGGAAGTGGGAGCTGCCATCGGCGGGATAGATGACCCGGGTCGGCACGAAGCGCACCGCCACCCCGGCCCAATGGAGGCGCACCATCACCTCGGTGTCAAAATCCATCCGCCGACCGAGCGCCACCCGATCGAGCAGCGCGCAGGTGGCCGCCAGCGGATAGACCCGAAAGCCGCACATGCTGTCCTTGATGGCGAACGACAGCGTCTCGATCCAGACCCAGACATGGGTGATGTAGCGGCCGTAGAGGCGCCCCTTGGGCACGGAATCATCGTAGAGCGGGCGGCCGGAGACAAGCGCCGCCGGGTGCTTGTCCGCCTCGGCCAGCAGGGCCGGCAGGTCCGCCAGATCGTGCTGGCCGTCGGCATCCACCTGCAGGGCGTGGCTGAAGCCGAGTGCATGGGCGCGGCGCAGCCCCGTCATCACGGCGCCGCCCTTGCCCTGGTTGTGGGGGTGGCGCAGCAGGGTAACCCAGGGGTAACGCGCGGCCAGCGCATCCAGCGCGGCGGCGGCGACCGGCTCGCTGCCATCGTCGATCAGCAGGCAGGGCAGCTTGAATTCGGCCAGTCGCGCCAGCACGGCGGCCAGCGGGCCGGCATGGTTGTAACAGGGGATGAGAATGCAGGGCGTCATGGGATCAGCCGCACCCGTCCGCTGCTCGCCGGCTCATCGCCGAGCAGATACTGAAAGAGGAGCTGGCCCTTGTCCGCCTGCCACTGCAGGCGCAGGCTGCACTCGGCTCCGGGGCGCAGGGGGCGCTGGAACTTGAGCTGATCCACCCCGTGAAACGGCTGCGCCAGCTTGAGCAGGCTGGCGGCATAGTGCATCACCCAATGGATCTGGGTCACCCCGGGCAGCAGGGGCGCACCGGGAAAATGGCCTGTAAACCAGGGCAAATCGGGATCGAGGTGCAGTTGCAGGCGCACCCCGTCGGCCAGCGTCTCGCAGGCCAGCACGGTGGGCAAGGTGTTCGGTGGCAAAGAGTCAACCGAGAGGCTCATCGAACAGCTCCTTGAGTTGTGGCCAGGGGCGCTTGCCCTGGGCGTTGACGGGCATCTGTTCGACCCGGCGCACGCTGCGCGGCAGGGCGACCGGCTCGAGCCAGGGACGCAGTTGCTGGCGCAGGGCCAGCAGAAAACGCCCGGGCCCGAGCTCGGCCCAGCGGGCGGTGCCCGCCTCGCTCAGCACCAGCACGGCGCCGAGGATCTGGCGCTGGCCCTGCTGCAGCGGCAGCACGGCGGCCGATTCCACCTCCACCAAGGCCTGCAGGCGCGCCTCCACCTCGTCGAGGGAGATGCGCTTCTCCTCCAGCTTGATCACCCGATCCTGGCGGCCCAGCAGCTCGAACCCGGCCCCCGTCATCAGGATACGATCGGCGCAGGCCAGCCAGTCGTCCTCTGCCAGGAAGGGGGAGCGCAGCAGCAGGCCCTGATCCGGACCGACCCGCACCTCGACTCCGGGCAGCGTCGTCCAGGGGGTCTGCCCCTGGTGGCGCTGGCGCCAGCCGATACCACCGGTCTCGCTGCTGCCGAAGATCTCCACCGGCAGCTGACCGAGCAGCAGTTTGGCCTGCTGGGCATCCTCCGGTTGCAGGGGACCGCCGGAGGAGACGATCAACCGGCAGCCGGCGGCGGGAATGGCCGGGTCAAGCCGGCTCAGAAACGCTGGGGAGGCGATCAGGCACCAGGGGGCCGTTTGCAGCGCCAGCTGCTCCGGGTAGTCGATGCTGCGACGATCAAAGGGGAGACCGAGAGCAAGCGGCAACAAAATGCGAAACAGCAGGCCGTAGATGTGCTGGTTACTGACGCTGGCCAGCACCCGGGTGTCGACCAGCCGTTCACCCCACAGCGCCATCTGCACCCGCAACTCTGCATCCAGCTGGGGCCAGGCCTTGGGGATCGCCTTGGGCTCGCCGGTAGAGCCGGAGCTGAACAGGGTGAGATCGAGGCGCTCGGGCAGCAGGGTTGCGCCGTCAGCCTCCCGCTCCTCATCCGCCGCCAGCAGCGGCAGCCTGAGCTGCGCCGCTGTGAGCGCCGCACCCGGCAGCTCGCCGTCGGTGAGCAGGCCGTCGAACTGGCTCTGCAGCGCCTGCAAACCGGCCAGCCGCTGATGGCCCGGCAGGATTGCCTGATAGCCACCGAGGGCGCAGGCGAGCAGTGCTTGCGTGAACAGCAGGCTGTCATCGAAACAGAGGGCCCAGCGCGCACCTGGCTGGCCGGCGACGGCGTGGCGGGCCATGGCCCGCGCCAGCTGCTGGCTGCCACGGCGCAGCTCGGCCAGGGTCACCTCACCATCCGGGCCGAACGCCACCACCAGCTCGCCGTCTCGCTGCCAGATAGTTTTCAGCAGGGTCATGGGGCCAGCCTCTTGAGCAGGCGGCGGCGTACCAGATACTCAGCGCCCATCAGGCCGCCCATCAGGGCGTAGCTGATGAGGCCGTTGTAGAGGCTCCAGAGCGCCAGATCCCCGTGCCAGATGGTGAAGGCCGCCAGCGCGCCGTTGATGATGAAGAAGCCGCACCAGACCTGGGTCACCCGCCGGGTGTAGCCGATGGCTTCTGGCGGCAAAGCGGGATCCTGCAAGCGGGCCAGCCGCTCCACCAGGCTCATGGGGCGGGTCAGGCTCCAGCCGAACAGGCAGAGCAGCGCCAGGCTCACCGCCAGCGGGTAGTAGAGCAGCCAGTGCCGGGCGCTGAACAGGGCCGACAGCAGGGTCAACCCCAAGCCGATGCAGGCCAGCAGGCGGCCCAGCCATAGCCACTCCGGCAAGGGGCCGAGCCGGACCCGCCCCTTGAGCAGGCCGGGCAAGAGTCGCAGCGAGAAGATGAGCAGCAGACCGAGCAGCAGCGGGGTCTGACCGGCGTGGGTCAGCCCCCAGTAGACCGCCAGCGGGTAGAGCAACAGGGCACCACCGGCCAGCCAGGAGAGCCAGCGCATCATGGCAGGGCGTGCACCGGCATCAGGCGTCGGCCAGCAGACGCTCGACCGCATCCACCACGTCGTTGACGCTGCGCACCGACTTGAACTCTTCCGGCTTGATCTTCTTGCCGGTCAGCTTCTGCAGATGCACCACCAGATCGATGGCGTCTATGCTGTCGAGCTCGAGATCCTGATAGAGGCGGGCCTCGGGGGTGATGGCCTCTTCGTCGACTTCGAACAGCTCGACGAGGGCGGCCTTGATCTGGGCAAAGATGTCGTCGCGGGTCATGGCTCAGGCCTCCCCTTTCGACTGGGCCTGCACCAGGGCGACCAGCGCCGCAACGGAGGCAAAGTGGCGACGGGTGTTCTCATCCTCGGCGGAGAGCACGATGCCGTAGCGGCCCTTGATGGCAAGGCCCAGCTCCAACGCATCGATGGAGTCCAGCCCCAGGCCGTCACCGAACAGCGGCGCCTGACTGTCGATGTCGTCAGGGGTGAGCCCCTCGAGGTTGAGGCTGTCGATGATGAGTTGTTTTATCTCTAGATGCAGGTCTTGCATAACTGTTCCATATGCTGTCATTGGGGCCCCGGTTGCAGGGCCCGGGTGAGAAAGCGGGTCAGCTGGCGGGCGGCCAGCGCACTGCTCTGGCCGGTGGAGACCACCTCGTCTGCCGCCACCTGCTGCAGGAATTCTATGGTGAAAGTCGGCTTATTTTCCGGGATCTTGAACCATTTGTCCTGCTTGGTGAGAAATCGGGTGCTGCAGTGGATCCGCACCAGTTGCAGCGGCACCTGGCTGCGCACCGCAAGCTGGGCCGCGCCGCGCTGCAGCTTGATGGGTTCGCCCGGGGTGGTGCGGGTTCCCTCCGGGAAGACCAGCAGCAGGCCGCCGGCCTGGATCCGCGCCTGGCACAGGGCCAGCAGATCCTCGCCTGCCACGTTGGGCAAATAGTCGGCCGCCCGCACCACGCCACCAATGAAGGGGTTGCGCCAGAGGGACTGTTTGACGATGCAGTCGCACACCGGCATCTCGGCGGCCAGCATGACGTAGTCGAGCAGGCTGGGGTGATTGGCCACCACCAGGGCACCGCGCAAATGGGCGGGCATGCCGCTCACGCTGTAATCGAGCACTCCCCAGCCGCGCAGCACACCGAGAAACAGCCGAAAGCTGTGGCGGATGGTGAGCTGGGCCAGGGTACGGCGCCGCTCGCCGCGCAGACAGAGCGCCAGCAGCGGAAACCAGAACAGGGAGAGCAGCAGGCCGCCCACCCCGAACAGGGTGAAGCCGAGGGCCGTGCCGATCAGCCGCCAACCCCGGTTCAGCAACGCTGCCATGCCCACTCCTGGCGGCCATCGCAAAGGGTCAGGGTCGACTCATGCCGCAACAGGGCACGCCAGCAGGCCAGACTCTGCGGCAGCGGGCGGGCATGGGGTTCGACTGTGCGGCGCGCCCCCTCGCAGCGCCACTGGTCGCCAGCCTCAAGCACCAACCCCAACGCGTGGGGCGGCGCCTCGTCCGCCAGCCAGGGACGGTGAAACTCGGGCACAGGTCCTTCGAATGCCACCAGCAGCACCCGGCGGGCACTGGCCTGCAGGGCGCAGACCGCTTCGGTCAGGCCCGCCATCAGGCCGTTCTCTCCCGCCGCCAACGAGGTCATGGGAATGGCGGCCTTGCCCTGAATGGAGCAGAGTCCGGCGGCGGTGTTGTGCACCGACATGGAGAAATCCGTGGGCGACAACGCCTGTCCGTCCGCCAGCGCCTGCAGCAGGGTCACAGAGCGGGCCAGCTCGCCATGACGGCTGACGAAGATGGCGTAATCAATGGCATGGCGAGCCATCAGGCTCAGCCCCACCTGCACCGCCAGCCGGGAGCCCTGGCTCAGACGGCGCGCCATCATCATGGGCAGCAAGGGGGTAGCGGGAAACGGCGGGTCGACGGGCCAGCGGCCCTGCTGCGCCCACGCCTGCCAGGCGGCCTCATCGGCCAGACCCGGAGACAGTGCCTGGCTATCCAGCAGCGAGAAAGAGAGCATATTTCAGGCAACCTGTCCTTAAAACGGTGGGTGGGAGCGAAGACGATAAAAGGCACTCATCCGACGGGTAGTGCCTGCTCCACGGCATGGAATGGCGTCATCAGGTTAATACCGGTCGGATAATACCATTATTCATCAAAAATAATAGCTGGCGCAGATTATCCACTGCCTTGGCGATTGAAAATAAACAATTTGTGTTGTCTCATTGCCTCGCCCGAATTGATGAATATCCTCCCCGAAGGAAATATTATGAAACTCATTAATAAAATATCCCTGATACTGACCTGTGCCCTGCTTGCCGCTTGCTCCACCAGCCAGCCCATCCGTAATATGGCGGTCAATCCGGTGCCCTTCAATCTGACCGAAGAGCAGGTGGCCAAGGCCATTATTACGGCGGGCATCGGCAAGAGCTGGGTGATGAGGAAAGAACGACCAGGGCTTATTCGTGGCCAGGTCAATGTGCGTCAACATCAGGCGGTAATCGATATTCCCTACAGCGCTCGCGATTACTCCATTAATTATGTGAGCAGCATCAACCTTGATGACAAGGGCAAGGGCAGCATACATCGCAGTTATAACCGTTGGGTGCTGGGTCTGAATCAGGCCATCCAGACCGAACTCTCCCGCACACAGAACCAATAAACCGGCAGGAGTCACCCCGTGAACCACTATCAGGCAGACCCATACAACGCGCTGGAAGCCATCAGCGAGGCCCAGAAAATCGCCTTCGGGCCCATGTTGTTTCAGGCCAGCTGGTGCCTGCGTGAAACCGGGGTGCTGGCGTTTCTCGAAACCCGCGGCTCGCGGGGGGCCTCGCTGGCCGAGATCGCCCTAGCATGCGAGCTGAGCGAATACGGCGCCGGCGTGCTGCTGGACATGGGGCTCGGTGGCGGGCTCTGCTACCTGACAGACGAGCACTATGTGCTGGGCAGGGTCGGCAAATACCTGCTGCACGACGCCATGAGCCGGGTCAATCTCGATTTTACCCAGCATGTCTGCTATCAGCCTCTCGCCCATCTGCTCGACGCCATCCGTCAGGGCTCGCCAGCCGGCTTGCAGGAGTTCGGTCCCTGGCAGACCCTCTACCCGCACCTGAACGAGCTGCCCGAACCGGCCCGCCGCAGCTGGTTTGCGTTCGATCACTTCTACTCCGACTGGGCATTCCAGCAAGCGCAGGACAAGGTGTTCGGCTATGCGCCGCGCCACCTCTACGATCTGGGCGGCAACACCGGCAAGTGGGCCATCGCCTGCGCCAAACGGGATCCCGCTCTGCGGGTCACCATCCTGGATTTGCCCGAGCAGCTGGCACTGGCCCACCTCAACATCGAGGAGGCCGGACTGGCGGAGCAGGTGCAGGGTCATCCGGTGGATCTGCTGCAACCAGGCCCCCTGCCCGGCGAGGCCGACATCTGGTGGATGAGCCAGTTTCTCGACTGCTTCAGCCACGCGCAGATCGTCGCCATCCTGAACCGGGTCCGACTGGCCATGAAACCGGACGCCCGGGTCTGCATCCTGGAGCTGTTCTGGGACAGGCAGACTTTCGAAGCCGCCAGTTTCAGTCTCAACGCCACCTCCCTCTACTTCACCTGCCTGGCCAACGGCAACAGCCGCTTCTATCACTCCAAACAGCTGTACCAGTGCCTGCGCGAGGCTCATTTCCATGTGGAGGCCGAGCACGAGATCCCGGGACCGGGCCACACCCTGCTGGTTGCCCGGCCGCTGCACACGAGGCCATAATGCCGACATCGACATGAAGATGATGATGAAACGAAAAGGAGCACGGCATGAGGCATGACTGCATGGCACTGATGGCACTCGGCCTGGCCCTGGGCAGCCTGCTCGGCGGCTGCGCCGACATCAAGGAGGCGGGCCGCACCGTGGGTCACACCACCCGGGACGTGACCCGGGAAATTGGCCACACCACCCGTGACGTGACCCGCGAGATCGGCCACGGTACCCGGGATGCGGTCAAGCAGGTGGGGGATGAGATCAGCAAATGACAACGGGGGCCGAGGCCCCTGTTGTCATGAGGGAGAGCCGCTGCCCATATGGCCATCAGCCTGAACTCCATGGCCTCTTCCGGCTCATCAGGTCGCTCGGCGCAGAAGTCGAGCCCGCTCCGCTGCTTCACCTCATCCACCTTGTACTGCGTAGTCCGCAAGCCGGCTGGCCGACTTGTTGTCCTGAGGCATAGCCCTCCCGGTACAGCAGTTGACCGGGCTGACCAGTTATATCGGCCCTATTACCCGTTCCGGGCAAGGCCAGCGCCAGCGCCAGCAGACAATATTTACTCTCTCTCTTGAGTTTGCGAACAATCGCAGCGTCAGCCTGCCCGGGAGCAACTGTCTATCATTTGTTCAAGTTCAAAAAAGGAATGAAAAATGACAATAAAAAACAATGAATTGTGATTTTTTGGTGGACTTGAAGCGAAGGCTTGCTAGGTAAAAAAGTCTGACCTCGATGAGAGGAACATGAAAGAATTCATCCTTGATACCAGCCAATTAATTAGATTGCTTTCATTTTAAAGAGCCACCATTCAATATTAAGGAGTGGCCTAAGATTATTTAGATTCATATTAAATGCATCATAATTATCGCCTGCAATGATCCTCAATAATAAATATCCGGTCTGACATTCTGTATCCTGCATTCCAGAGAATGCCATCTGCTGTTCCCTCACTGAGTGGGGAAACGGATGGCCGTGCTTTTCAATCAAGATAAGGATGCATGATGAGAAAGTCCCTGTTGGCCTGCTCTCTGTTGTTGTGCCCCACCGCCTTCGCCGCAGCTCCGCACTGGGAATACAGCGGTGAAGCCGGCCCGGCGAAATGGGCCGGCCTGACCCCGGAATTTGGCCAGTGCGCGGGCAGCAACCAGTCGCCGGTCAACCTCGCAGGTCTGGTGGAAGCCGAGCTGGCACCACTGCAGTTCCACTACCTGTCGGGCGGCAAGACCCTGGTCAACAACGGCCACACGGTGCAGGTCAACTATGCCCCGGGCAGCAGCCTTGAGCTCGACGGCATGCGTTTCGAGCTCAAGCAGTTCCACTTCCACGCTCCCAGCGAAAACCTCATCGAGGGCAGGTCCTACCCCCTGGAGGGACACCTGGTGCACGCCAATGACAAGGGGGAGCTGGCGGTGGTCGCCGTGATGTTCGAGCCGGGTCAGACCAATGGGGTTCTGAGCCAGGCCTGGCAGGCGTTGCCAGCCAAAGCGGGTGAGATGCACAGCCTGGAGCAGCCGATCTCGGCGGAGCAACTGCTGCCCGCCCAGCGCGACTACTACCGCTTCAGCGGCTCCCTGACCACGCCGCCCTGCTCGGAAGGGGTGCGCTGGCTGGTGATGAAGCAGCCGGTGCAGGTGAGCCAGGCCCAGATCGATGCCTTCAAGGCCGTGATGCACCACCCCAACAACAGACCCGTGCAACCCCTCAACGGTCGACTGGTGCTGCAATAAGGTTTTATGTAACCGATTTGCACAATAAGAAAGAGGGCCAACAGGCCCTCTTTTGCATTCATCCACCTGCCGTTACAGGCTGGCGGCAATCTTTGCACCCAGGGCGGCATTGTTCAGCACCAGCTGGATGTTCGCCGCCAGGGAGTTGCCACCGGTCAGCTCGCACACCCGGGCCAGCAGGAAGGGAGTGGACTCCTTGCCCTTGACCCCCTGCTCGTCCGCCTCACGCAGTGCCTGGGCAATGGCGGCGTCGATGTCTGCCTTGGGCATGGCAAACTCGGTCGGGATGGGGTTGGTGACCACGGCGCCGCCGGCAAGCCCCAGCTCCCACTTCAGGCGCAGCGCCTCGGCGATGGCCGCCGGGGTGTCGAGGCGGTAATCCACCTTGAAGCCGCTCTCCCGGGTGTAAAAGGCGGGCAGCTCCTCGGTCTGATAACCGATAACCGGCACCCCCTGGGTCTCCAGATACTCCAGGGTCAGGCCGATGTCGAGGATCGACTTGGCACCGGCGCAGACCACGGCCACCGGGGTCTGGGCAAACTCCTGCAAATCCGCCGAAATGTCGAAGGTCTCCTGGGCGCCGCGGTGCACGCCGCCGATGCCGCCGGTGGCGAACACCCGGATCCCCGCCATGGCGGCAATGATCATGGTGGAAGCTACAGTCGTCGCGCCCAGCCCCTTGTTCGCCAGCACGAAGGGGATGTCCCGTCGGCTGCACTTGGTCGCGGCGTGGCCGGCCTTGCCCAGCGCCTCCAGGGCCCCCTCATCCAGACCCACCTTGAGGCGGCCGTCGATGATGGCGATGGTGGCCGGCACGGCGCCGTTGTCGCGCACCACCTGCTCCACCTGGCGCGCCGTCTCCACGTTCTGTGGATAGGGCATGCCGTGGGAGATGATGGTGGATTCCAGAGCCACCACCGGCTTGCCGGCGGCCAGGGCAGCGGCGACTTCAGGTTGGATATCGAGGTAAGCGTTCAACATGGGTACTCCTCCAGCATGCGTTCAACGGCGGCCTTGGATAGGCCGGAAAAGACGGTATCGGAACAATTGACGGTGAGAGCGGCGCAGCCGAGGGCGAATCGGGTCGCCTCCATGATGCCCTGCTCCAGCAACCAGGCGTGGGCCAGCCCTGCCATAAAGGCATCGCCGCCGCCGGTCACATTGACGACAGGGCTGCCGAGCACGGGCAGATGGCCCTGGCACTCCCCGTCGCTGTAGAAAATCCCCTGATCGCCGAGGCTCAGGAACAGCCGTTGCACCCCGGCGCGGTGGAACCAGGCTGCCGCCATGGGCCAGGTATCGGGCCCGGCGATGGTGAAGCCGCACAGCTGCTCCGCCTCGGTGCGGTTCGGCTTGAGGGTGTGGATACGGTGCAACCAGGGGCGGATCTTCTCCACCTTGGCCACCGAGACGGTGTCGACGAAGATGATGTGTTCACCCTGGCGCTCGAACAGCCAGTCCAGGGTGTGAGTGGCGAGGTTGGTGTCGAGCACCCAGAGCCGCGCCGCGCCGAGGAAGCCGCTCAAGGGAGCGAGCCTGGCCGGAGTCAGCTCGTCGATGATGCCCATGTCGTTGACGGCGCAGCTCATCTCGCCGCTGCCGTCGTGCAGGCTGAGGTAGCAGGAGGTCGCCTGCCCATCCAACACCAGCACCTGGCGCACGTCGACGCCAGCACGCTGGCTCACTTCCAGCAGGTGATGGCCGTACTGATCGTTGCCCACCGCGGTCAGCAGCCGGGTATCGGTGCCGAGCCGCGCCAGGTTCTCGGCGATGTTGCGCCCCACCCCGCCAGCCGAGGTACGTACCCGGCCCGGGTTGGAGTCGCCGATGCGCAGGTTGTCGTGGCTGCAACCGCAGATATCCATGTTGGCGCCGCCGATCACCACGGCGTAGGGGCCTTCACGCAGCACATAGCCGCGGCCTTGCACATAGCCCTGGCGCATCAGGCTGGAGATATGGCTCGCCAGCGCCGAGCGGCTGATGCCAAGCCTGTCCGCCAGCTCCTGCTGGGCAATCATGGGATCCTGGCGCAGCAGGGCGAGGATCTCTTGCTCACGTTCCGTCATAGACAAACATCCAGTTACAAACGTTTGTCTATTATTTCCGAAAAACGTTTACCCGCCATCGCCTCGTGCAAAAATTGTCGGCTTGCGCACAAAAAATCACCGGGCAGAGCCCGGTGACAGGAAAATTGGTTTTCATATGGTGCCAATCAGCCCAGCTGTACCCAGACCTCGTCGCCGTTCAGCCGCACCGGCCAGCAGGCGACACTCAGGGCCGGATCATCCAGGCAGCGGCCGTCCATCAGGGCGTAGCGCTGCTTGTAGAGCGGTGAGGCGACCACGGGTTCGCCCCCGGCATCCCCCACCAGGCCGCGCCCGAGCACCGCCACCCCGGCCTGGGGATCCACCCCGTCCAGGGCATAGACCCGTTCCCCAAGGCGAAACAACGCCAGCACCCGCCCCTCCAGCCAGGCGCTGCGCCCGGCCTGCTCCGGCAGCGCCGCCAGCTCGCATACCCGATGCCAGGCTCCAGGTTCTGACGTCAAGCCCTCTTCCTTCCATTCGCTCATATCACCTCCTTGATGCTGATGGCGGGCGTGCAACCCGCTGGCCCCGCTCATACCACCTCCTTGATAGAGATATCCGGCACCCATTGCCCCCGCTCCTCACGGCGCGGCGGTGTCTCGTCTTCGGGCCGGTTGACGAAAGCCTCGAACAGCTTCAGCTTGTCCGGGTCCGCCAGGGTACTCTTCCATTCGCACTGCCAGGTGCCGACTATCTCCCCCATCATGGCCTCCAGCTCGGCACCGATGCCGAGCCTGTCCTCGATAATCACCGACTTGAGGTAGTCGAGCCCCCCTTCCATGTTCTCCATCCAGACCGAGGTGCGTTGCAGCCTGTCCCCGGTGCGCACATAGAACATCAGCAGCCGGTCGATGTAGCGGATCAGGGTCTGCTCGTCGAGATCGGTGGCGAACAGGTCGGCGTGGCGCGGCCGCATGCCGCCGTTGCCGCACACATAGAGGTTCCAACCCCGCTCGGTGGCGATGACGCCGATGTCCTTGCTCTGGGCCTCGGCGCACTCCCGGGTACAGCCTGAGACCGCGAACTTCAGCTTGTGGGGGGCTCGCAGTCCCTTGTAGCGGTGCTCCAGGGTCTGGGTCAGGGTCATGGAGTCCTGCACCCCGTAGCGGCACCAGGTCGAACCGACGCAAGACTTAACGGTGCGCACCGACTTGCCGTAGGCCTGACCGGTCTCGAAGCCCGCCGCCACCAGCTCGCCCCAGATGGCGGGCAGCTGATCGACCCTGGCACCAAACAGATCGATGCGCTGACCGCCGGTGATCTTGGTGTAGAGGCCGTACTTGCGCGCCACCTCCCCTATGGTGATGAGGCCCTCCGGGGTGATCTCCCCCCCCGGGATGCGCGGCACCACCGAGTAGGTGCCGTCCTTTTGCAGGTTGGCGAGGAAGGCGTCGTTGGTATCCTGCAGGGCGCGGTGGGGCTTCTCCAGCACGTGCTCGTTCCAGAGCGACGCCAGAATGGAGGCGACCGTCGGCCGGCAGATGTCACAGCCCAGACCCTGGCCATGCTTGTCTCGCAGCGCCTCAAAGCTCTTCAGCTCGCCGACACGGGCCAGGTGATAGAGCTCCTGGCGCCCGTAGGCGAAGTGCTCGCACAACCCCTTGTCCGCCTCGACCCCAAGATCCGCCAGGGTCTGATCCACCACCTGTTTGAGCAGGTTGCTGCAGCCGCCGCAGCCGGTGCCCGCTTTGGTGCAGCTCTTCACCGCAGAAAGCTCGTGATTGCCCGCCCTGACGGCGGCCACCACGTCCCCCTTGCTCACGTTGTGGCAGGAGCAGAGGATGGCGCTGTCCGGCAGCACCAGGGGCGCGGGGGCCGTGCCCGCCTCTCCCACCAGCAGGGAGAGCGGCGGCTGGGGCAGCGCCACCCCGTTCTGGTAGTACTGCAGCAGCCGCTCATAATCGGCTCCGTCCCCCACCAGGATGGCGCCGAGCAGGCGATTGCCCTCGCCGTCTGTCACCAGCTTCTTGTAGATGCCGTTGACCCTGTCCAGCAACAGCAGCTCCTGGGCCCCGGCAGTGCTGGCGTGGGCGTCGCCGATGGAGCCCACGTCCACCCCCATCAGCTTGAGCTTGGTGGACATGTCGGCCCCGACGAAGCGGGTATCGCCACCGCACAGGCTGGCCACGGCGGTGCGGGCCATCTGGTAGCCGGGTGCCACCAGGCCGAAGATGCGCCCCTGCCAGAGCGCACACTCGCCGATGGCGAGGATGGCGGGATCCGAGCTGTGGCAGCCGTCGTCGATGCAGATGCCGCCGCGCTCCCCGACGTTCAGCCCGGATTGGCGGGCCAGGGCGTCGGCGGGGCGGATGCCTGCCGAGAACAGCAGGACATCGGTCTCAAGATGAGAGCCGTCCTTGAAGCGCAGCCGGTGACGGGCCTGCTCCCCCTGCTCGATGCACTCGGTGGCCTTCTCCACCAGCACCTCGACCCCGAGCGCCTGAATCTTGTCTCGCAGCACGGCGCCGCCGCTCTCGTCGAGTTGCACCGGCATCAGCCTGGGGGCAAACTCCACCACCTGGGTCTTGAGCCCGAGCAGGCGCAGGGCGTTGGCCGCCTCCAGCCCCAGCAGGCCGCCGCCGATGACCACGCCGCTGCGGGCCTGGGCGCAGGCATCGCGGATGGCGGCAAGATCCCCCAGGGTGCGGTAGACGAAGCAGCCCTCCCGCTGATGGCCGGGGATGGGGGGCACGAAGGGCACAGAGCCGGTCGCCAGCACCAGACGGTCGTAAGGGAACTGCTCGCCGTTGGCGAGCGTCAGGGTGCGGGCGGCCCGGTCGAGCACCTCCACCTCGGCCCCCAGCCGCATCGCAATGCCGCTCTCTTCATACCAGGCAGGATCCGCCATGCGCAGCGCCTCCGGGGCCTTGCCGCCGAATACCTCGGAGAGGTGCACCCTGTCGTAGGCGGAGTCAGGCTCGGCCCCGAACACCGTCACCTCGAACCGGTCGAGGCCACCGGCCGCCACCAGCTGTTCGACGAAGTGATGACCCACCATGCCGTTGCCCACCACCAGCAGGCGTTGCTTTTCGGCGGATCCGGCGCGATGGCGATCGATCAGGTCCACGCCGTCGCCGATCACCCACTGTTGCTCTTTGTCAGTCATATCTCTCTTCCTTGAATCCGGTGGGCTCAGGCGCGCAGCTTGCTGCGCACTTGCCCGGCTGCCTTGAGGGGGGTCACCTTGCGCTGCTTCTCGTAGAGGAAGCGCAGTACCTGCTGGCGCAGCTTGTGGTAGTGGGGGTCATCCGCCAGGGCGACCCTGTCCCTGGGCCTTGGCAGATCCACGGTCAGGATCTCCCCGACGGTGGCACTGGGGCCGTTGGTCATCATGACGATGCGATCGGAGAGCAGCACCGCCTCGTCCACGTCGTGGGTGATCATGATGACGGTGTTGCCAAGCTCCGCCTGGATCGCCATCAACGCATCCTGCAAATGGGCCCGGGTCAGGGCGTCGAGGGCACCGAACGGCTCATCCATCAGCAGTACCTTGGGGGAGAGCGACAGGGCCCGCGCGATGCCGACCCGCTGTTTCATGCCCCCCGACAGCTCGTGGGGCATCTTCCGGCTGGCGTGATCCATCTGCACCAGGGAGAGGTAGTAGTCCACCCGCTCCGCCACCGCCCGCTTGTCAGGCTCCACCTGGCCCACCGCCAGCGCCACGTTCTGCTGGACGCTGAGCCAGGGCAGCAGGGCGTGGTTCTGGAACACCATGGCCCGCTCGGGCCCCGGCCCCACCACCTCGCGTCCGTCGAGGATGATGCCGCCCAGGGTCGGCTCCAGCAGCCCCGCCACCAGGTTGAGCACCGTGCTCTTGCCGCAGCCCGAGTGACCGATGAGGGAGACGAACTCCCCCTTCTCGATGCGCAGGTTGACCCGGCTGAGGGCCTCGAAGCTGCCCTGCTCCGTCTCGAACGAGATGCCGACGTCGCTTATCTCCAGATAACTCTTCATTGGCTCTTCTCCTGCCTGAATAGAAATGTGATTAACGCAGCACCTGGCGCTTGTCCCAGGACAACCACTGCTGCAGGGCCAGCATGCCCCTGTCCAGGGCGCAGCCGATGAGGCCTATGGTGATCACCGCCACCATGATGCGGGCCAGGGAGGCCGAGCCGCCGCTCTGGAACTCGTCCCACACGAACTTGCCGAGCCCCGGGTTCTGGGCCAGCATCTCCGCCGCGATCAGCACCATCCAGGCCACCCCAAGGGAGAGCCGCAGCCCGGTGAAGATCATGGGCAGGGCGCCGGGCAGCACGATGCGGCGCACGTGGGTCACAAACGACAGGCGCAACACCCGGCTGACGTTGTGCAGGTCGCTGTCCAACCCCGCCACCCCGACTGCGGTGTTAATCAGGGTCGGCCAGAGGGAGCAGAGGGTCACCGTCAGCGCCGAGGTGAGGAAGGACTTGGCGAGCCAGGGACTCGGGTTTGCGTAGAGGGCGCTCACCACCAGCGTGATGAGCGGCAGCCAGGCCAGGGGCGACACCGGCTTGAGCAGCTGGATCACCGGGTTGGCGGCGCGATAGAGCCCCTGATTCATGCCGAGCAGTACCCCGCACGGGATGGCGATCAGGGTCGCGAGCCCGAATCCACACAGCACGGTGAACAGGCTGGTCGCTATCTGATCGAAGAAGGTGGGGCGCCCGGTGTAGGGGCGCAGCTTCACCTCGGCCGCCGGATCCGCCGCCAGCCGCTCGGCGTTGCGAACCTGCTGGCGCTCGAGGAAGGCGCTCGCCTTCTCCCGCTCCGCCAGGTGATCCTGGCCGAGGGACCAGAACTGGCTAGCGGTGGCGAGCGGCCCCGGCAGGGTGCCCAGACTGGTCTGCACCTGGCTCGCCCCCCACTGCCAGAGGCCGAGGAACAGCAGCACGCCGAGCAGGGGCTGCACCAGGGTTTTCAGATTGTTGGCTTTCCAATTGATGAGTGGCCACTTGTGTCGTTTCATTGCGTTCTCCTCGCTCATTGCACCCGCTCATCGCCCTTGAGGCCGATGGCGAACTGCTGCAGATAGGCGTTGGGGTGGCGGCCGTCGTAGATGAGGCCGTCGATGAAGCCATCCTGGGGGCCGCGATAGCCCTGCTCGCTGGCAAAGTCGGGGAAGTCACTGGCCTTGAGCTTGCCCTCGGCGATCAGCGCCTCGGCGGCCTGGCGATAGACCTCGGGTTGATACACCGCCTTGGCCACCTGCTCGAACCAGGCGTCCGGCCTGGCCTCGGGGATCTGGCCCCAGCGCCGCATCTGGGTCAGATACCAGATGGCGTCGGAGTAGTAGGGATAGGTGGCGTGGTGGCGGAAGAAGACGTTGAAGTCAGGCACCTGCCGCTTGTCCCCCTTGGCATACTCGAAGGTGCCGGTCATGGAGCTGGCGATCACCTGCTCGTCGGCACCCACGTACTCGGGTTTGGCCAGCATCCTGGCCGCCTCGCGCCGGTTGCCGTTCTGCTCTGCATCCAGCCACCAGGCCGCCCGCAGCAGCGCCTTCACCAGCCGCACATGGGTGTTGGGGTGACGCTCGGCCCATTGCCGGGTGACGCCGAATACCTTCTCCGGGTTGTTGCGCCAGATCTCCTGATCCGTGATGACGGGCACCCCTATGCCCTTCGCGACCGCCTGCTGGTTCCAGGGCTCCCCCACGCTGTAGCCGGCGATGGTGCCCGCCTCCAGGGTGGCGGGCATCTGCGGCGGCGGCGTCACCGACAGCAGCACGTCCGCCTGACGCTGGCCCGAGTTGTCGCCGAGCTTGGGTGCGTAGAAGCCGGGATGCAGGCCGCCCGCCGCCAGCCAGTACCTCAGCTCGTAGTTGTGGGGGGAGACGGGGAACACCATCCCCATGTTGAACGGCTTGCCCCCCTGGCGGTACTCCGCCACCACCGGCTTGAGGGCGGCGGCGCTCACTGGCGGTGGCACCTCTCCTGCGACCGGCTTGGGCAGTTGGGTAGCCATGGCCGCCCAGACGCTGTTGGCCACCGTGATGGCGTTACCGTTGAGATCCATGGCAAACGCCGTCACCAGCTCGGCCTGGGTGCCGATGCCGATGTGGGCGGCCAGGGGCTGGCCCGCCAGCATCTGGGCGCCGTCCAGCTCGCCGTCGATCACCCGATCCAGCAGGATCTTCCAGTTCGCCTGGGCCTCCAGGGTCACGTAGAGTCCCTCGTCCTCGAAATAGCCCCGCTCGTAGGCCACCGCCAGCGGCGCCATGTCGGTCAACTTGATGAAGCCGAGTCTGAGCTCCTCCTGCTCGGGGGCACCCACCGCGGCCAGCACCGGCAGCGACAGCACCGCCAGCAGCATCCCCGCACATCCTTGTCGTCTTTTCATTCCAGTCCCTCGCTCGGTTCCCTGTTCCGGGCTGTCACCCTCCTGCCTCGTTGCAGGATGGCGACCAAAAAAAGCCCCACCGATCCGGGATCGGTGGGGCCTCTTTGCCCTGTTGCGAGTGACGGGCCCTGGGCGCCATCACTCCTTGTATGTTGGGTAATTCACTTTTCGTGCCAGATTGGCCAAGCCGCATCGGACGGCCTTTCCCGGCTTTTTCTTCCCTCCTTTTCCCCCCTGCTTGCCTCAATTAGGCGCAATTGCACCAAAACGGTTTGCCAGCGGGGCGCTCAGGCGGGCAATGCCTGCAGCAGTTGCCGCGCCAGCTCCCCCAGGCTCAGGTGGCGGCTCATGGCGGTGCTGCGCATCAGACGATAGGCCTGCTCCTCGTCCAGCCCCTGATGACGCATCAGGCGCCCCTTGGCCTGCTCGATGAGCCGCCGCTCCACCAGCTTCTGGCGCAGCTCGCTCTCGGTCTGCATCAGGGTCTGCACCATGGCGAGCTGGCTGCGGGCGATCCGCAGCCACTGCTCTACCGGCTCCCGCTCGCCGCAGGGGTGGGGCACCAGCAACACCCCCTGCTGCAGCAGGGCGAGCTGGGTATCACCCCCGAGCCGCTCGCAGAACAAGAGGCGCGGCATGTCGGGCCAGAGGGAGAGGCCGAGGCGCACCTCGGCGCCGAACTGGCGGCAGCTGACCAACAGAGCCTCCCCCTGCTCCATCGGGGTCAGCAGCTGGCGGGTGTCGAGTATCCTGGGCTGATGACCGTAGTGGCTGACCAGCAGGGCCAGGCGATTGGCCTGGCCCGGATCATCGGCGTGGATCAGCAGGCGGGAGGGGGGGCCGTCCTGGCCCCGGGGAAGAGTAGTCATGGCGCTCCTTGCCAACGGCTATCGCAACGTGTCTGCTGCCAATGCCGCAACATGAAGGCCAACTATTTGAATCTACCTCCTTTTTATCCATCAGGAGGTAGTGGGGGTAGAGGGGGAAACCCGGCTCAGGCTACCCGCTCCATGGTCTGGTTCAGCAGGGCCTGCAGCTCGGCGCCAAGGTTCACCACCTCCCCCATGATCATCAGCACGGGGCTCTGGCCGAGCAGGGCACGGGCGGCCTGCTCCAGTCCCTCCAGCCGGGCGTGATGGACCTGCTGGCGCGCACTGCACCCGGCCACCACCAGCGCCACCGGCAGATCGCCCGAGGCCCCCGCCGCCAGCAACCCCTGCTGGATCTGGGCCGCCCGCTCCAGCCCCATGTAGAACACCAGGGTATGGCCGGCCCGGGTCAACCCCTGCCAGCCCCGATAGTCCCCCTCGTCCATCAAATGACCCGTCACCAGGGTCAGAGAGCGGGCCAACCCTCTGTGGGTCAGGGGAATAAGAGTGCTGGCGGCGCAGCCCAGGGCCGCCGTGATACCAGGCACCAGCTCGGCCTCGATGCCGTGGCGGGCCAGGTGCAGCGCCTCCTCCCCGCCCCGGCCGAACACCAGGGGATCCCCCCCCTTGAGCCGCACCACCCGCTTGCCGGTGCGGGCCAGGGCCAGCAGCAGGGCATTGATCTCCTCCTGGGTGGGGCTCGGCTCGCCGCAGCGCTTGCCCACATCGAAGCGGGCCGCCCCCTGGGGGATCCGGGCCAGGATCTCGCCCCCCACCAGGCGGTCATAGACCACCACCTCTGCCGCCTCGATGCGGTGCAGGGCGCGCAGGGTCAACAATTCGAGGGGCCCGGGGCCCGCTCCTACCAGACTGATTTGGCTCATCGCACACTCCTTGTGTTGCTGCCCAGGCCTCAAGCCTGGGCGATATAGACATGCTTGATCAACAGCTTGTCGATCTCGGGCAGGCAGGTGCCGCAGTTGCTGCCGCAGCCGAGCAGGGCCTGCAGCCCCGCCAGCTCGCTCACCCCCTGCCGGGTGATGGCATCGACGATGCGCTGCTCCGACACCCGCAGGCAGGAGCAGACCAGCCGGCTCTCACCGGCCAGGGCCTGGCTCAGGGTCTGGCTCAGGGCCCCCGTCTGCAGCGGCGTGCCGAGCAGGCTGGCCAGCAGATCGACCTTGATGTCCGGTCGCCGCTCCCCCACCAGCAACAGGCCCTCGATGCGATCCCCGGCCAGGGCCAGGGCGAGCCAGCCCTCCTTCAGGGGGAGCCGCAGCCAGCGCCCCTGGGTTGCCAGCCGCTGCCACAGGAGTTCGGGGGCCTCTGACCAGGAGGCCAGCAGGGTGCAGTTGCCTTCGGGCAGAGGGCGTCTGGCCCACCAATCCACCGGCTCGCGCCAGTCCCGGCGGCCGCACCAGAGCCCCTGCCAACGGGTGGCTTGCGCCCTGGCCTGCACCCGCCCCTGCTTGAACATGGGCTGGCCGGAGAGGGGATCCACCACGGCGGCGATGAGGCGGTTGACCGCCCCCTGGCTGCACTGGCTGTCGGTCCAGTGCATGGGCAGGAAAGCCTCCCCTTCCCTGAGCCCCTCGTCCAGCCCCACCAGCAGCAGGGCCTCCCCGAGCTCGTTGTGAAGGCGCACCAGATCCCCCTCCCTGGCACCGAGCGCCAGCAGGCTGGCGGCACCCACCCGCACCCTGGGCCAGGGCTCGGCCTCCTGCAACCTGGGCACGTGACCGGTGCGGGTCATGGTGTGCCACTGATCCCGCAGTCGGCCGCTGTTGAGGAGCAGGGGGAGATCCTCCCCTCGGAGGACGGCATCATGCTGGGGGGGGAAGTGCTGGGCCAGGGGCAGCAGACGGGCCCGGCCATCCGGGGTGGCAAAGCGCCCGTCCTCGAACAATCGGGCCCGCCCCTGGTGCCAGTCGGCGTTGACGGGCCAGCTCAGGGGTTCCAGCGCCTCGAACTCGGCGCGGCTCAGACCCGCCAGCCCAGAGATGTCAAACTGGCGGCGCCCCTGGTTCTCGAAGCCGGAGAGGGCGGCGTGCTCGCAGAAGATCTCGTGCTCGTGCTCATAGGCGAACCCCTCGCCAAAGCCGAGCCGGCGGGCGAGCTGGGTCAGCGCCCACCAGTCTGGCCTGGCCTCTCCCGGCAGGGGCAGAAAGGCGCGTTGGCGACTGATAGTGCGCTCGGAGTTGGTAACCGTGCCGCTCTTCTCCCCCCAGGCGGCGGCGGGCAGCAGCAGATGGGCGAGGCGCGCCGTGTCGGTGTTGGCCGTCACCTCCGAGACCACCAGCAGCTCGCAGCGGCTCAGGGCTTCGCGCACCCGGTTGCCGTCCGGCAGGGAGACCGCCGGGTTGGTGCCGAGCACCCAGAGGGCGCGGATCTCCCCCCGGTGCACCGCCTCGAACAGCTCGACTGCCTTGCGCCCGGGCCCGCGCACCATGGTCGGACTCTGCCAGAAGCGCCGCACCCGATCGCACTCTTCCTCGCCAAAGCCCATGTGGGCGGCGAGCTGGGTCGCGAGCCCCCCCACTTCGCGCCCCCCCATGGCGTTCGGTTGCCCCGTCATGGAGAAGGGGGCCGCCCCCGGCTTGCCGATGCGGCCGCACATCAGGTGGGCGTTGATGATGGCGTTGGCCTTGTCCACCCCCTGGTTGGACTGGTTGATCCCCTGGCAGAACAGGGTGACCGTCTTGGGAGTGCGGGCAAACAACTGGTAGAAGCCCAGCAGATCGCTACGGGAGAGGCCGCAGCAGCGGGCCACCTCGTCCAGTTGCCAGGCGGGGTCGTCCAGCGCCGCCGCCAGCGCCTCGAAGCCGCTCACATGTTGCGCCACATAGGCCTTGTCCCAGCCGTCGCTGTCGAGCAGGTAGCGGCACAGGCCGTTCCACAGCGCCACGTCGCTGCCGGGCTTGAGGGCTAGGTGCAGATCCCCCTGCTCCGCCGTCATGGTACGACGGGGATCCAGCACCACCACCTTGAGCTCGGGGCGCCGTGCCCGCGCCTGCTGCAGGCGGCGAAACAGCACGGGATGGGTCCAGGCGGTGTTGGCACCGGTGAGCACCACCAGATCCGCGAGCTCCAGATCCTCGTAGCAGGCGGGCACCAGATCCTCCCCGAAGGCGCGCTGGTGGGCCACCACCGCCGACGACATGCAGAGCCGGGAGTTGGTGTCCACGTTGGCACTGCCCAGATACCCCTTCATCAGCTTGTTGGCGACGTAGTAGTCCTCAGTGGTGAGCTGGCCCGACAGATAGATGCCGATGGCCTCGGGCCCGGACTCGGCCAGGATGGCGGCAAGGCGCTGCGCCAGGGTGTCCAGCGCCTCATCCCAGCCGATGCGCTGCCCCATCCAGCGCGGGTAGAGCAGGCGATCGGGGAACGCCAGGCTCTCCAGCAGGCTGGCCCCCTTGACGCACAGGGCGCCGCCATTGGCCGGATGCTGTTCATCCCCCTGCAACTGCCAGTTGTCGCCCTCCCGGCTCAACCGGATGCCACACCCCACTCCACAATAGGCACAGGTGGTCTTCATTCCCTCGCTCCTTGTCGCCGGCGGCCCCCGGGGGCCGCCTCCTTGTCCTGTTGGATGACGGGCCCATAAAAAAAAGCGTCCGCCCCCCCTGCGGGGACGGACGCCTTTGTCCGGATGAGCCTCAGTCATCTTGTATGAGGAAGTGACTGCAAACCCCGCGCCAGGATGTCAGGTGCGCCACCATTGGGCGCCAGGGCGCGGGGCTGCGCCAGAGCAGTGCAACTGCTCCCTTGTTGGGCCCGCCGGACGGGAGTCGGCGCCACAGGCTGGGCAAGGGGCGCGCCGGGGGTATAATGCGCCGCCACAGAGGAGAACGAGATGAAAGAGTCAGGTTACGGCGCCGCACAGCGGGTCGATGTGCAGCCGGATGCGGCCCCCGATTATTGCGCCATCGGGCTGGTCAATCCCAAGTCACCGGAGAATGTGGGAGCCGTGATGCGGGCCGCCGGTTGTTACGGGGCAGAAGAGGTCTACTACACGGGGCAGCGCTTCGAGCTGGCGCGCCGCTTTGCCACCGACACCAAGCAGATGGTGGAGAAGATCCCCCTGCTCGGGGTCGAGGATCTGCTGGCGTTCGTCCCCGAAGGCTGTACTCCTGTGCTGGTGGATCTCATCGAGGGGGCCACCTCGCTGCCGGACTATGTGCACCCGGCGCGGGCCTTCTACATCTTCGGGCCGGAGGATGGCACGCTGGATCCCGCCCGCTTTGCGGCGGTGAAGGAGGTGATCTACGTACCGACTCAGGGTTGCATGAACCTGGCCGCTTCGGTCAACGTGATCCTCTACGACCGGCTGGCCAAGAAGCTGAGGGCTGAAGACTGAAGACTGAGCAAGAAGGTGATCCAGGCAGCCAGACACAAGGCCGCATCAATCCGGTGACGGTGCCAGTGTGCGCGCCCTCGCCTCCTGCTCCCTGATAAAGTCCCGGTAGTCGTGGTAGAGCCTGTTTTTCCGATAGATCTCCGCCAGCCTTCCCTGCCTGATCAGGGTGCGCATGCCGGGATCCCAGAGCCCATGCAGCTGCCTGCCCTTCTCGTTATCGGCGAAGATGGGGTAGGTCGGGATCCAGCGCAGGAAGACCTGAGCCAGCTCGGGTGGGAGGGCGCCCTTGGGGTAGAGGGCGCCATCGGTCAGGTAGTAACGGTAACGCCCCTTGAGCAACAATTGCAGTGCCGTGGTGTGGTTGTCTATCTCGTACCAGCGCATGGTCACCGGGATGTACTTGTCGAAGGCCCAGCCCCGCAGCCAGAGCACCTCCTGCTCCTTCAGGCTGGCCTCCCCGGTCCATTGCGGCAACCAGCGCTTCTGCATCACCACGGTTACGTAGTCGGCCGAGTCGGGGTAATCCGGCTGATGAACGCCTGCCACCTCCCCCCGATAGACCCCCATCGCCATGTCGCCCCCCTTCTGCGCCACCACCGCCAGCGCCCGCTTGTAGGGCACCAGATGAGGCTTTACTACATACCCTGCGGGTTCATAGATGGCGCGAACAAGGTCCAGATAGACCCCTTTGCCATCCCTTTGGCAGAAGCCGGGCCAGTCATCACAATAAACTTGCAGGGTGTCGGCCCGAACAGGCAAGACGAGCAGCAAGCAGCACAACAGGAGCGGACGAACCATGTACCAGTGTTTCCTCTAAGATGTTGCCGTCAGCAGGCGCTCACAGCCAGGCGGCACATTCAGGCATACAGATAGCATAGAAAGCCGTCGTGTCCGTTCATATTTTTCCTGATTTTGCGAGCGGGTCGAGGGTTATTGCCCCGTCGTTCCGTATCATGAATCATAAGATTCATTAGTGACCTAACTTGAGGGGAGCTTTCTCATGCCAACCATCAAATCCCTGCTCTGTCCCGTCGATTTTTCCGATATGTCCAAGGCCGTGCTCGACTACGCCGTCTTCATGGCCCAGAGCCACCAGGCCGAGCTCAAGCTGGTGCACGTGGTGGACCAGTTGCACGGCTTCGACAGCTACAAGATCCTGCACATGACCGCCATCGAGATCACCCACGAGATGGAGCGTCAGGCCAAGAGCCAGCTCAAGGAGCTGGTCGCCAGCCTGCCCATCCCGGCCAAGTTCGAGGTGCGCTTCGGCCGCGCCGCCGACGAGATCGTCCTCCAGGCGAAGGAAGACAAGGTCGATCTGCTGGTCATGGGCAGCCACGGTCGCTCCGGCCTCAGCCATCTGCTGGTGGGCAGCGTGGCGGAATCCGTGGTACGTCACGCCCCCTGCCCGGTGCTGGTGGTGCGCAAATAATCTCTCTTCCATCTGACAACCGAAGGCCAGCATTTGCTGGCCTTCTTGCCCTGTATTGCTCGGGGTACCCGCCTCAGCCGTGGGCATAGATGACACTACCCCCCTTGATGATGTCGATGATGGCCCTCGACTGCTCTCGCGGCAGGGCCGGGCAACCCCAGCTGCGGCCCAGCTTGTCATATTTTTGCAGATGCCTCGGGCTCGCATAGTCAGCCCCGTGCACGACGATGGCGCGCTTGCGGGCATTGCTGTTCTTGCCCGGACTCAGTCCGTCGAGGCGCAGGGAATAGCCGTGCTTGCCCTGATAGGTTTCGGCGGTGCGATAGACCCCGAGGGAACTCTGCCGGGAATTCATCTGGTTGGAGAACTGGCGAGCCGCCAGCTCCCCCGAATTGCGACCGTGGCTGACCCAGGTGTGGTAGAGCAGCTTGTGCCGCTTCACGTCGATGACGAACAGCCGGCGCATGGTCGAGGGCTTGCTGTAATCGATGATGGTGAGGATGGGTTTGCGCTTGTGGCGCACATCTTGATAGCCCCGCAGGGCCTTGCGGAACACCTGTTTGTCGAGCTTTCCCGCCAGACCCAGCTGACGGTAGAGATCCTGATCCCAGCTGGCGTGGCCCTGGCTGCTGAAGCAGAGCACCACCAGCAGCGGCAGCCCCAGCCAGAGGCGGGTCAGCCGCGCAATCCAATGCTGTCGCTTCATCCTTGAAGTCGCTCCCCTTCCTGATCTTGCGCCCTGAATGACGCCATCTTTCGCTGGATAGTTATATGCAAGCCACTGATAGTGCGCAATAAAAAACCACAAAAATGCCGACCAGAGTCGGCATTGACGGCAAGATGTTGATCGCCTTGCTCAGGCACGGATCAGATAGTCCGCCTGGCCGACCCACTTGTAGCTGGTCAGCTCGGTCAGCCCCATGGGGCCACGGGCGTGCAGCATCTGGGTCGAGACCGCGACTTCGGCCCCCAGGCCAAACTGGCCGCCATCGGTGAAGCGAGTGGAGGCGTTGACGTAGACGGCCGCCGAACCGGCACCGTTGACGAAGCGCTCCGCATTGGCCAGATCGTTGGTCAGGATGGCATCGGAGTGGCCGGCGTTGTGCTCGCGCATGTGGGCCAGCGCTTCGTTCACATCCGCCACCAGCTTGACCCCTAGGGTCAGCCCCAGCCACTCGGTGTCGAAGTCTTCCGTTCCCGCCTCGCACAGGTTGTCACTGCCTGCCAGCAGCGCCATGGCGTTGGCCGCCCCCACCAGGGTCACCTTGCGCTCGTTCATCAGTGCCACCAGCTGTGGCAGGAAGGTGGCCGCCACCTTCTCGTGTACCAGCAGGGTATCGAGGGCGTTGCAGGCGGAGGGGCGCTGCACCTTGGCGTTGTCGATGACCGCCAGGGAACGTTCCAGATCGGCGCTCTCGTCCACGAAGATGTGGCTGATGCCAAAGCCGCCGATGATGACGGGGATGGAGCTGTTCTCCTTGCACATCTTGTGCAGCCCGGCACCGCCGCGGGGGATGATCATGTCCACATAGCGATCGAGGCGCAGCAGCTCGCCCACCAGGGCCCGGTCAGGGTTGTCGATGTACTGCACCGCATCACCAGGCAAGCCCGAGGCTGCCAGCGCGCGCTGGATCACCCGCACCAGCTCCAGGTTGGAGTGGAAGGTCTCGCGCCCACCGCGCAAGATGCTGGCGTTGCCGGTCTTGAGGCAGAGGCTGGCGATGTCGATGGTGACGTTGGGGCGCGCCTCGTAGATGACGCCGATGACACCTATGGGTACCCGGCGGCGGGAGAGGCGAAGGCCGTTCTCCAGCACCCGGCTGTCGATTTCGGCGCCGACCGGATCGTCAAGGGAGATCACCTTGCGCACATCCGCCACTATGCCGGCGAGGCGGGCGGGGTTGAGCAGCAGGCGATCCAGCATGGCTTCCGACAAGCCGGCATCGCGGCCTGCCGCGATATCCTTCTCGTTGGCAGCCAGGATCTGCGCACTGTGCGCCTCCAGTTCATCGGCGATGGCGGCCAGCGCGCGGTTTTTCTGCGCCGTGCTGATGGTCGCCAGCTGATAGGCGGCCTCGCGGGCCGCCTGCCCCATTTTCTCCAGACTCATAACGTCATCCTTTTTCTCTTTCATAGGTACTGCTTAGAGCAGCACCATGTCGTCTCTGTGGCTGGCCCATGATCCCATAGCCATGGCCGCAGCCGTCGCCGTAGCCGTAGCCGTTGCGGCAGGGTCTATCAGGGCCGACTACTCACAACAGCACCATATCATCCCGGTGGATGGCAACGGCGCCATAGCCGTAACCCAGCACGGCCTCTATCTGATCCGAGTGTACGCCCCGCAGCTTCTCAAGCTCCAGATGATCGTAACGGCAGATGCCGCGGGCCAGCTCACCCCCCTGGGGGCCCAGGATCCGCACCACGTCGCCACGGACGAAGTCTCCCTTGACCGCGACTATGCCCTTGGGCAGCAGGCTGGAGCCCTTCTCCTGCATGGCGGCCACTGCCCCCTGATCCACCTGGACTTCGCCGTGAGGGGGCGGCCCTGCCAGGATCCAGCTCTTGCGCCCTTCCAGCGGCGAGGCCAGTGCCGGGAACAGGGTGCCCACCCGCTCGCCAGCGGCAAGGCGACCGATCACTTCCGGGATCTGGCCGGTGGCGATCACCACGTTGACCCCGGCGCGGCGCGCCACGTCGGCGGCCTGCAGCTTGGTGGCCATGCCGCCGGTGCCCAGACCGCTGACGCTGTCACCGGCGAGGGATCGCAGGGTGTCGTCTATGGTCTGCACCTCTTCGATGAGCTGGGCATCCGGGTTGGTGCGAGGATCCGCGGTGAAGAGCCCCTTCTGGTCGGTCAGCAGGATCAGCAGATCCGCATCCGCCAGGATGGCGGCGCGGGCGGAAAGGTTGTCGTTGTCCCCCACCTTGATCTCGGCGGTGGCCACGGCGTCGTTTTCGTTGATGACGGGGATGATACGGTGATCGAGCAGGGTACGCAGGGTGTCACGGGCATTGAGGTAACGTTCCCTGTCCTCCAGATCGGCGCGGGTCAGCAACATCTGGCCGATGTGCAGACCATAGAGGTTGAACAGGTCCTGCCAAACCCGGATCAACTGGGTCTGACCGACTGCCGCCAGCATCTGCTTGTTGGGCAGGGTCGGCGCCAGCGGAGGATGTCCCAGATGCTCACGTCCAGCGGCGATGGCGCCAGAGGTCACCAGCACGACACGGTGCCCGTGTCGATGCAGGGCGGCACACTGCCTGACCAGCTCCACCATGTGGGCACGATTGAGATGGGCAGATCCCCCGGTGAGCACGCTGGTGCCCAATTTGACGACTATGGTTCTGTTTTCCATGGGAACAAAGGGTCAGAAAAGTAAGGAATCCCTTTATACCCACGGCCCTGTTGCCCTGCAAGGCAATTAAGCCTCACAGCTGTCATGGCAAAGAGGGGGCCCCGCGGATCGATGACCACAGGGCCTAGGCGGATCAGGCCGCCGTCACGTTCAGCTCGTTGGTGACCTGCTTGGCAGGAGACAAGGTGCACTCCAGCAGGGTCAGCTTGCCGCTGATGAGTTTGTAGAAGTGGTTGAGGGTTCGTTCGACCTCAGCCTGGTGCTTCTTGGGCAGCGGCTTGTCGAGCCACACCCCGTCCGCATTGTAGAAGCCGACCTGATAGTGATAGCTGAAGCTGTGGTCCTCCTGCTCCAGCACCAGCCACCAGCCCCAGAACTCCCGCTTGTCCGGCGCCGGTTTGGCACTGACACAGACGGAAAGGCAGTCGAAGCGGTAGCGTCCCTCTTCGCACAGATCCTCGCGCAGATAGGGGCCAATGGCCGCGAATTGCCTCAGCAATCGCTTGTAGGTCACTCTTTCTGACATGCTAACCTCCCTGTTGAACAAGCCATACCATCACATGGTGATGTTACATTTTTAGTTCTATATCATGTACATAAGTGTTTCTTTAGCCAATCTACCGTCTCTTTGAGCGCCTCGTCATACACCTCGAGCAGAGGCTGTTTGTCAAACACCACTGCCTTGCCATTGCGGCTGGCGGAGGCCAGGGCCCGGACATCCGGCTCGGGACAAATGAAGTCACGCTTGTGGCCAATGCTCAGGATGGGCACAGAGGTGCGACTCCCCAGCAACCCCTGGGTCTTGAGGGAGAAGACCTGGCACTTGGTACGCAGCAGATCCCACTGGGCGGCATCGGCCCCCAGGCGATTCGCCAGCCCGTCCCGCATCATGCGCGGACAACGGGCAAACATCTCCTGATTGGTAAACACCTGATTGATGCCGGCCCCGATGCAGACCACAGTCCTGAGCTTGAAGGGCTCGATGAAGGCGAGGCGTGCTGCCACATTGCCGGCGAGGCGGAATCCCACCATGGCGATGCGCTGATGATCGACCCAGGCCACCTCGGAGAGGTGGTTGAGCACCGCCTGGTGCAGGCGACTGGTGTCCTGCACCAGCGGCCAGTGCTCCGCATAGCCGGTTCCCGGCATATCCAGCGACAGCATGCCGATGCCGTGGGGCTCGAGGCACTTGAAGTAGAAGTTGAGGAAGTCGACCTGGAGGGCGTCGATGCCGCCACTGACGATGACCAGAGGCACAGGCTTGTCGGTGGTGGGCAGGTGCAGATAACCCTGAATGGTCTTGCCCCGGAACGGGACCTGCAGCTCCTTGAGGGGCACCTTGAACAGCCTGCCTGCCTCGCGGTAGGCCATGTTGCAGAGCAACTGGGCCTGATCCGCCAGCTCGTCATTCTTGAGGTGGGGGTAGCTCGCGATGGAGTAGTAGCGCACCGCCTTGAGCAGGTTTTTCAACGCTCCGGCGGCATCGCCCTGGCTCACCAGCTCGCGCCCGGCATTGAAATAGCGGCCAGCCAGCTGGCTCCACTCATAGACCCAGTTGCCGGGCACATAGCCCTTGATGGTATCCAGATAGCGCTCATGGCTGCGTTCCCCCTGCCCCATGGCGATGCGGGCCAGGGTCTGCTCCACCTCCACCGGATCCGCCCCCTGCCAGGCCCAGGTCGGCCGGCGCAGCAGGCGATACCAATGGGGCGACAGGGCGCCGTCGATGAAACTCTCGGCCAGGGAGCTGTCCTGCTCTTCGACCGGGCTGGAGTTGGATATTTCGGAGGTTTCCAATACCTTTTTGACCCGGGTGAACAGCTTTTCCGTCAGGTTGGTATCGTCGTTTGGTTCCAAGATGGTGACTCTTCTGTCTCAAACAATGGCCCATCTTAACCACTTTTCACCGCAGGCAGCCACATCATAAACACATAAGGCCCCAAACAGGGGCCTTATGAAACCGTCTTGCCATCGGCGCGAGCAACCCGCCCCCGCAGCAGTCAGGGGCGGTGCGCCAAGGCAGCGGCAATTACTCCTCGTCGCAGATCGGGTTGGCAAACTCCAGCGCCATGTCCCAGGGCTGCTCAATCCAGGTGTCCTGCGGGATAGCGACCTCGAAGTCATCCACCAGCGGCTCACCCATCGGCTTGGCGAAGATGGTGATGAACTTGGCCTTGGGATAGAGGTCACGGATCGCCTTGGCGGTACCACCGGTGTCCACCAGATCGTCTACCACCAGCCAGCCTTCGCCGTCACCGGCGGTGGTGGCGGCCTTGACGACCACCAGCTCACGCTGGCTGTTGTGGTCATAGCTGGAGATGCAGAGGGTTTCGACGTTGCGAATTCCAAGTTCGCGGGCCATCAGGGCGGCAGGCACCAGGCCACCACGGCTGACCGCGATGATCCCTTTCCACTGGCTGACGGGCAGTTGACGACGGGCCAGACGGCGCGCTTCACGTTGCAGGTTATCCCACGACACATAGAACTTTTTTGGCATGCTATCGATCTCAACGAGTTATAAAGGCAATCACTTAAGGCGTAAGAGTCCCGGCAGACACACGGGATCCGGTGAATTCTGGCCCCCGTTTCCCGAATTTTGCTTGCACTTTTGCGGCCTCAGGAGTGAACCCTCGGCAGCAAAAAGCAGATGCATTGAAAACAGGACGGGCATGGCTGGCGGCCATATCGATCGAAACCCAGACCTCAGGCCAGCTGTTGGGCCGGTATGATAGCACCCTTTGCAGATAAAATGACTGGCAAACGTATGCGAAAAACAGGAAAAATCGGTCATCTCCTGCCTGCTTCGCCTCCCCTCGGGGCTCGGCCCTCGTCAACAGGGTGCTCATTTGAAGGGCAAACCTCGAATTTCGGGTAAAAAAATAGCAGGGGGAGGATGACACCCTCACACACCTGCTGCTTTTCTGCTTTCTCTGTCAGCCTGGCTGACTGCCCGGCTTAACGGCGACCGGCGTAGGGGTTCGGATAGTTGAAACCCTGGGTATAGAGGGACTGGGCAAACCAATAGGTTGAATTGCTGCCTGACATAATGAACTCCTGATTGCTTAACAAGTTACGTACCTTTAATGCGGGTTCAAATCCTTGAACAGACACTCGGTTCCGTGGAGGCGCACTTGCTTTGCTTCGGTTCCTTGGAGGCATTGATTGTCGTCCTGACAAGTGGTTGACCCACGGCGGCTAATTTACCACCCGGCGGCGAAAAGACAATATTTTTGTGATGCACGTCACGAATTTCATCTTCTGCTGGTACACACAGGCAAGGCAGTCATGTTCGCCATTCTGGCTCCCTTTATCAGCACAAGCAGACCGCAATCAGACCGCAATTTGCGCAGATCGCTCACATTTTTGTGTGATTGACTGTATTATCGTTACCCTCTTCTGTGGCCCACTGGGCCCTGTCCATTTCCGTGCTGGTAAGGAGTCCCGACGTGGCACAGCTTAGTTCTCTGTCTCCCAAGTTGATTTGGCAATTCTTCGAGCAGATCTGCTCCATTCCCCACCCCTCCAAGCACGAGGCCAAGTTGAGCGCCTGGATAGTGCAGTGGGCCCAGGGAGAAGGCCTGGCGGTCAAGCAAGACGCCGTGGGCAACATCATCATCAAGAAGCCGGCCACCCCGGGGATGGAAAACCGCAAGGCCGTGGTGCTGCAGGCACACATCGACATGGTGCCCCAGGCCAATGCCGACACCCAGCACGACTTCACCAAAGACCCTATCGATGCCTATATCGACGGTGAATGGGTCACCGCCCGTGGCACCACCCTGGGCGCCGACAACGGCATGGGCATGGCAGGCTGCCTGGCCGTGCTGGCGGACAAGACCATCAAGCACGGCCCGCTGGAAGTGCTGCTGACCACCGACGAAGAGACAGGTATGACAGGCGCCTTCGGCCTGGAGGCGGGCTGGCTGGAAGGCGAGATCCTGCTCAACACCGACTCCGAAGAGGATGGCGAGGTCTACATGGGCTGCGCCGGCGGCGTGGATGCCAATATCCGCTTCCCGCTGGAGCAAGTCGCCGCCACTGAAGGGGAAGGCTTCGAGCTGCAGGTGAAGGGGCTGCGGGGCGGTCACTCCGGGGTCGACATTCACCGCGGTCGTGGCAACGCCAACAAGCTGCTGGTGCGCCTGCTCAAGGCCGCCGAGCCGCTGGGGGTGCGTCTGGCCGAGATAAGCGGCGGTACCCTGCGCAACGCCATCCCCCGCGAAGCCCGCGCCACCCTGCTGGTGCCCACCGCCAGCGTCAGTGAGTTCAAGGCCCTGGTTGACCGCTACGCCGGCATCTACCAGAGCGAGCTGGCCGCCACCGAGGCGAACCTCACCGTGCTGCTAAACGGCCGGGACACGCCCGCCAAGCTGATGAGCGAATCCCTCCAGACCCGCCTGCTGGACGCCCTGGTGGCCTGCCCCAACGGGGTGATGCGCATGAGCGACGCCATCCCGGGCGTCACCGAGACCTCCACCAACCTCGGCGTCATCAAGACCCTGGAGGGCGAGGTGTATGTGCAGTGCCTGATCCGCTCCCTGATCGACTCCGGTCGCGAGAGCGTCGAGCAGATGACCCGTTCCCTGTTCAGCCTGGCAGGCGCCAGCTGTGAGTTCACCGGCGCCTACCCGGGCTGGGCACCGAACGTGGACTCCCCCGTCATGGCCCTGGTGCGCAGCAGCTACCAGACCCTGTTCGGCGAGATGCCGAACGTCATGGTGATCCACGCCGGCCTCGAGTGCGGTCTGTTCAAGAGCGCCTACCCGGATTGGGACATGGTCTCCTTCGGCCCGACCATCCGCGGCGCCCACGCGCCGGGCGAGAAGGTACACATCCCGGCGGTCGAGCGCTTCTGGCAACTGCTGGTCCACGTGCTGGAGCAGATCCCGGCCAAGTAAGCACCGCCTCCCCTGCCGCTTCATGCCCCGCCCAGTGCGGGGCATGTCATTGGGGCTGTGCCCCTGCTCTCCCTGCATTGCCTCCCTTCATTGCCCTGCTGATCCCCCCTTGAAATCGTATCCATAAGCAACCCTGGATTTGAAAACCTTTTCCATGATTTATGTAAATTTACAACACAATAAGTTGATCGAGATCACAAAAACCTCTAGCATCAAAGTGTGACCAAGGTCACATGAAGCAATAAGCAACAGAACAAAGAGGTAAGACTATGTTTGAGAACCTGGCAGTGCTGTTCCACCTGAAGGGTGCATCCAGCAAGAAAGGCACACAAGAGAAAGACACTTATGCGCCTTCGACTCGCAACTACTACTTCCGCTATGGCGCCTGATGTCACCGGCTCGGATGTCGAAGCAACAAAAGTAGTAAAATTACAAAATAACGCAATCCACACAACAGCCACCCCCTCGGGGCGCTGTCCTGCCCGGGCCAGATGTTCCACGGCCAAACCTGAACTCCAACCATGAAGATGGGGCCCACAGGCCCCATTTTTTATTGATCATCCTCGACACCGCCTTGCTGTGATACCGGCCGTGGCGAAGCGGACGCCGGCATCAGACCGCCTTTCCCAACGGCACCGCCTCCACGGCAGGCAAGGGGAAGTGGCAGGCAACCTGATGGGCCTCTGTGCCACACGGCTCGAGACCCGGCGAGGTACCGCGGCACAGATCCGTGGCATAGGGGCAACGCTGATGGAAATGACAACCGCTCGGGGGAGAGATGGGTGAGGGCACGTCCCCGGTCAGAAGGATACGCTGGTTGCGCCTGCGAGGATCCGGCACCGGGATCGCCGAGATAAGCGCCTGGGTGTAGGGATGGCGCGGGCTCAGATAAAGTTGCTGGGCCTCTGCCAACTCGACGATGCGCCCGAGGTACATCACCGCTATCCGGTCCGAGATGTGCTTGACCACCGACAGATCGTGGGCGATGAAGATGATGGCCAGATTCATCTCCCGCTGCAGGGTGAGCAGCAGGTTCACTATCTGGGACTGTACCGAGACATCCAGCGCCGATACCGCCTCGTCACACACCAGCAGCCTGGGTTTGAGGGCGATGGCACGGGCAATGCCGATGCGCTGGCGCTGACCGCCTGAAAACTCGTGAGGATAGCGATCCACCGCACTCTTCGGCAGGCCCACCTTGTCCAGCAGCTCCAGCACCCAGCCCCGTCGCTGCTCTGTGTTGCCTTTACCGTGGATGATGAAGGGCTCTTCCAGGATCTGGCCCACGGTGTGACGACCATTGAGAGACTCTGCAGGATCCTGAAACACGATCTGCATCTCCTGGCGCAGGGATCGCATCTCCCCGGGCGACAACCGGGTGATGTCGCGTCCCTCGAAACTTATCTGCCCCGCCGTGGGCTCAAACAGCTTGAGCAGGGAACGGCCCAGGGTGGACTTGCCACAGCCGGACTCCCCTACCAGCCCTAGCGTCTCCCCCTGCTTGAGGTCAAAGCTGATGCCATCCACCGCATAGACGGTGTAGGGTTTGCGCAAGAAGCCGCCACCCATCTTGAAATGCTGCTTCAAGTCCCTTACCGACAACAAGACGCTCATCGCCGCCACTCCCGTCCATCCTGGTGAAGAGCCGACATAGCCCCTTCCCTATTGCTGAAGTGCTGTTTCAACTCCCGCACCGACAACAAGACGCTCATATGCTCAACTCCTTCCAGTGGTGGCAGGCCACTGCGTGGCGATCGCTCAGCTGTTCTGTCGCCGGTATGGTGCTCACGCAGATCTCGGTGGCGTGGGGGCAACGGTTGGAGAAGCGGCAGCCCGCTGGCATCTCGTGCAGGGCGGGCACCTGGCCCTTGATGGTCTTGAGCAGGCTCTTGGGCACATCTTCGAGGCGCGGGATCGAGGCCATCAGACCATGAGTATAGGGATGGCGCGGGTGGTCAAACAGCTCGAAGATGTCGGCCCGCTCCACGGCGCGGCCCGCATACATCACCACCACCTCGTCGCACAGCTCGGCCACCACCCCGAGATCATGGGTGATGAAGATGATGGCCATGCCGGTCTGGGCCTGCAGCGCCTTCATCAGATCCAGGATCTGGGCCTGGATGGTGACATCCAGCGCCGTGGTCGGCTCGTCGCAGATGAGCAAATCCGGCTCGCAGGCTAGCGCCATGGCGATCATCACCCGCTGGCGCATGCCGCCGGAGAGATTGTGGGGATAGACGGCAAAACGCTGGGCCGGCTCCGGGATCCCCACCTTCTGCAGCATGGCGATGGCGGCCTCCTTGCGCTGAGCCTTGCTGAAATCGGGCCTGTGCAGGCTGAACACCTCCATCAGCTGATCCCCCACGGTCTGCACCGGGTTGAGGGCCGTCATCGGCTCCTGGAAGATCATCGAGATGCGGTTGCCGCGCACCCTGTACATCTGATCCGGCTGCATCGCGAGCAGCTCCTCCCCCTGAAAGCGGATGGAACCAGCTACTACCTGACCGTGGGGCCTCGGCAACAGCCCCATGATGGCCAGCGAGGTAACGCTCTTGCCGCAGCCGGACTCGCCGACTATCCCCAGGGTCTGGCCCGGGGCTACCTTGAAGCTGACCCCGTCGAGCACCTTTATCTTGCCGTCATCGACCGCGAACTCCACCTCGAGATCGCTGACCTCCAGGATGGGGGCCATGCCCTGGCCGCCATCAGCGGTGAACTTCCCCCCATTCTCTCGAACGTCGAGGATGGGAGCCTGTGTCTCTGCCATCGCCTCCCCCTTCTCAATGATGCGCATAGGTCTTGTCGATCAGCGTGATGGGCGCAAGCGCTTCACCCGCGTCCTTGGCCTTACGGGTCTCTTCCTGCACCTTGGGATCGAGCCAGAGCAGGCCGCCACTGCTGTGGGGGTAGCCATCCATGGGCCAATAGAGCAGATCCGGGGTGTTACGGGTGGCGGGCACCT
Source organism: Aeromonas sp. sif0611 (assembly GCF_019218845.1). Classification (NCBI taxonomy): domain Bacteria; kingdom Pseudomonadati; phylum Pseudomonadota; class Gammaproteobacteria; order Aeromonadales; family Aeromonadaceae; genus Aeromonas; species Aeromonas sp. sif0611. Next base: position 840,539 of record NZ_JAHUWU010000002.1, read on the forward strand.
CCGGCAGCATCACGTGGCGCCAGCTGCTGGCCCGCACGTAGTTGAGCTGCACCCCGGGCACGAAGATGGCGAGATCATAGATGCGCTGCTGGACCTGACGGGAGATCTCGGCACGCTTGGTCATGTCGAACTCGACGTTGTAGGCGTCGATCAGGGCGTCCAGCTCCTTGTCGGCCACGTTGAACAGATTGTTGGTCTGCGGCTTGTTGGCGTTGGCCGAGTGGAACGACTCCCAATATTGCGGGTAGAGACCACCGCCACCCCAGCCGAGCCAGGCAGCCTCGTGCTTCTTCTCCAGCATCACCTTGAAGCCGGTGGCGCCATCCACCAGGTTGAGTTCCAGATCCAGTCCCGCCTTCTTGGCCTCTTCCTTGAGTACGGTCAGCCGCTTGGAGTGCTCCTGGCTGGTGTAGGTGAGGGCAAGGGTCAACCGCTCCCCCTTGTCGTTTTGCAAGATGCCGTCCGGCCCCGGCTTGTTGTAGCCGCCCTTGGCGAAGTACTCCCGCGCCTTGGTGATGTCATAGGCCCGCTCCGGCAGCTTGATGTCGGTGAATTCGCCAAAACCCGAGCCGAAGGTGGTGGCCCTGTCATAATCACCGTGCAGCACGGTCGCTATCATCTTGTCCAGGTTCATGGCGTGCTGGATGCCGAGGCGCACATTCACGTCCGCCAGCTTGGGATTGGCCACATTGAGGTGCACCCCCTGCCCCCCCTGCTTGGTGTCGGTCATCGCCATCACCTTCTGCACGTACCCCTTCTTGTATTCCGGGGTGACCGCTTTTTCATGCCACCAGTTGGGCAAGATCATCTCGAAAGTGTCCAACTCCCCTTTCAGGAAGTGGCGAAACGCGATGTTGTGGTCGCGGATCACCTGCACCTTGATGCGGTCGATATTGAATCTGTGCTGGTTGTAACGATCGTTCTGGGCCCACCAGTTCTGCTGCTTGCTGAAGGTGATGGACTTGCCCTTCTTCACCTCGCTCATCACATAGGGGCCCGTGGTCGGGACTACAGCCCAGTTGTACTGCTTCACCCAGTTCGGTCCCATCTTGTAGTAGTGCTTCGGCTGGGGCCACAGCTCCGTGGTGTTGAGCAGGTCCAGCCTGGCCTTGCGGCTGCCTGCCTTCACCAGGATGGTGTGATCGTCAACCTTCTCCACCGCCACCACCTCTGTGGTGTAGTAGTTGTTGAACCAGGGGCCCTTGATGTCCTTGGAGCGCATCATCTCGTAGCCGAAGGTGTAGTCATCGGCGGTGACCGGCTTGCCGTCAGACCATTTGGCACGGGGGTCCAGCTTGAAGTAGACGGTCTGGCTGTCCGGCGCGATGGCCCAGGCGCTCGCAAGCGAAGGGATCGGGTTGCCGGTGTTGGGATGGAAACTGATGAGCCTCAGCTGGTTGTCCTGGATGAAGGAGCGGAACGAACCGTTGGAATCGGGCCCCACGGTGCGAAACGTCAGCGGAAAGCTGTCGATGAAGAGGTTGAGAGTGCCACCGGGCAGCGCCTTGGGGGAGGCGAAGGTGGGGTCGGTGTCGTTGGTCTCCCACTTGAGATCCGCAGGCAGGCTGGCGGCCCACACCCAGGATCCGTTCACCAGCAGAAAAAGCGCACCTATCCATTTGATTTTATTTTTCATGTTTGACTTCCAGGTCTAGCCCCTGCACCGGGGGCGTCTCAATTAAGGGTTGGATACCCAGGGCAATGAGGCGTGCCCCGGGTCACTGATAACGGGTAAATTTGCGCGGATCGAACGCCTCGCGGATCGCCTCGCCGATGAAGGAGACCATGATCAGCACCAGGCTCACTGCCACCACCACGGAGCTCACGATCCAGATGGCATCCAGGTTGTTGATCCCCTGGGAGAGCAATTCCCCCCAGCTCGGGGTTGGCGGCGCCAGGCCGAAGCCCAGATAGTCCAGCGCCGTCAGGGTGGAGATATTGCCCACCACGGCGAACGGCGCCAGGGTGACGATCATCATCAGGGTATTGGGCAGGATATGGTTGAAGATGATGCGCCGGGTGGTCGCCCCTTGCGCCCGCGCCGCCATCACATAGTCCCGCGCCCGCTCCTTGTAGGTGAGGGTGCGCATGTACCAGGTGATCCCCATCCAGCCGAACAGCACGTTGATGCCCACGAACAGGCCGAAGTTCGGCTTGGCCAGCGACACCAGGATCATGATGACGTAGAGAAACGGCACCTGGGACCAGATCTCGATAAAACGCTGCAACACAAGGTCAAACCGGCCGCCGAGAAAGCCCATCATGCAACCGATGCTGACCCCGATGACATAGCTCGCCACCAGGGTGATGAAGGCAAAGCCGATGGCGATGCGAAAGCCGTAGACCAGGCGCGCCAGCACGTCGCGACCGCTGGTGTCGGTGCCGAGGAAGTGGCGCTCCGCCAGGTTGGGGGCGTAGGGCGGGTAGGCCTCCTCCTTGAAGTCCTGCTCATAGGGGTTCCAGGGCACCAGGGGCAGCAGCACCCAGTCCCCCTTCCCTTCCTGCGCAAATTTGCCCTTGAGCTGGCGGTAGTTGGTCTCGTACTCGTAGTCGAGCCCGAAGTGCTGGCCCGGGATCACGTCGCCATAGGTGGGAAAGTAGAGCTCTCCCTGATAGCTCACCGCCAGGGCCCGGCTGTTGACCAGGAGCTCCGCCAGCAGGGAGATGACCACCAGGACCGAAAAGATGACAAAGGAGTAGTAGCCGCGCTTGATCGACTTGAAGCGCTTGAGTTTTTTCAGGGTTACCGGATTCAGGTTCATGCTCAGTCTCCAAACCGCACGCGGGGATCGACCAGGGCAACGCAGATGTCGGAGACGATATTGCCCACCAGCATCAGCATGGAGGTGATGGCCAGGATGCCCATGACGGTGGGGTAATCCCGCTCGACGATGGCCTCATAGCCGAGCAGGCCGATGCCGTCGATGTTGAAGATGGTCTCGATGAGGAAGGAGCCACCGAAGAAGACGGTGAGCACCGATCCCAGGTGGCTCGCGATGGGGATCAGGCTGTTGCGCATGGCGTGGTCGGTGACCGCCTTGCGAAACGGCAGCCCCTTGGCCACGGCGGTGCGCACGTAATCCGCCGACAGGTTCTCCATCAGGCTGTTCTTCATGGTCATGGTGAGGATGGCGAAATCCCCGATGGCATAGGCGATGAGTGGCAGCAGGGCGTGAGCGAAGACGGTACGGATCTGATCCCAACTGCTCTCCATCGAGTCGAAGTCGTCCCCCGGGAAGCCCCCCATGGGCAGCCACTCCAGATGAAACGCGAAGACGGTAATGAGGAAGATCCCCACCACGTAGGCGGGCAGCGCATAGGCCATGTAGATGAGCATGGAGCTCAAGGAATCGAAGCGGGTGTTGTGTCTGAGGGCCTTGGCCACCCCGAGCGGGATGGAGACGGCATAACTCAGCAGGAAGGTCGCCAGCCCGAAGAAGGCGGTCACCGGTAGCCTGTCCTTGATGAGATCCCACACCGGCTCGTAATAACGGGTCGACTCCCCGAGATCCAGCACCGCCAGCTTCTGCAGCCACTCCCAGTAGGCGATCAGCATGGGCTTGTCGAGGCCGTAAAAGGCCTTGAGCTCCTCGATCTGCTCATCGGAGAGCGCCTGCGCCCCCTTGCTGCCACTGGAGCGGCCGGTCTCGTTCTGTGATACCTGCGCCTGCAACAACATGCGCTCGACCGGGCCGCCCGGCACGAAGCGGGTGATGGTGAAGACGAGCAGGGTGATACCGAGAAACGTCGGGATGATCAAAAGCATCCGACGTAGGAAATACGACAGCATGGTGGAACCTCGTCCTTGTTGTTCTTTTATGGTCAGTCACATCCGGTGACCGACCTGTCCTTCCTGGCATTACTCACTGAATTGACTGGTATTGGCAGTCAATCCCGCTCGGTCACTGTAAAAGCTCTGCAACAAAAATCAAGTAGAACTAACCCGGTCAACGGTCAGTGACGTCAACAGCATAACTCACTGATGTTTTTTTCCAAAAAATCCAACTTCCATATAAAAAACTGCTACGCATTCTCATTTAACTTGTTTTTAATTATTAAAAAATTAATTGAACACCCACATCAAAAACACAAAAAACCAATAAAAACAAAAAGATAAAATCAATCACACCCTATTTCCATTTTATCCATAAAAGAAGAGGGAAATATCCCAAGAACGAAACCTGAACAGAAACTGCCTCACACCCAAATACAGATTTAAATACTGAGAAAATGTCATTACGCGATATGAAGAACATTACGACAGGCGACTTATCGATAAGTTCAAAAATAATCAATAAAATGGCAAAAGACAAAATTAACAACATCTTTACATTATTGTTCGCATTTATTGCGGAATAAAACGCCAAAAAATATGCCGAAATCCTACATAGTCTTCTAATCCCCCATCTCTTCCCCATCCTGGCCGCTCCATTTGACGTCAATCATCAAACCTTGATAAGCCTTACGCACCGCTCCAACGAGGGCGGTAAAGGAAGCAAACAATAAACAATCAGGAAGGATACTAGCGATGCTTAGGAAAAGCAGACTCTCTGCTGCCGTAGCGTTTGCCTTGGCGAGCGCGGCAGTTGTGGCCACCCCTGTCCTGGCCGAAGAGGGCCAGAACGTCGAAAAACTGCAGAAAATCAAGGTCACCGGCTCGCGGATCTCCCGAGTCGATGTGGAAGGCTCCACCCCGGTCGTCTCCGTGACCAAGGCAAAAATCGAGCAATCCGGTCAACAGACCGTCGCCGATTACCTCAAACAGGCCTCCTACAACTCCTTTGGTGGCGTCTCCCCGGCTTCCGGCAGCTCCTTCCAGTCCCAATCCACCGTCGGCCTGCGCGGCCTGGGTTCAGAGCGCACCCTGGTCTTGCTGAACGGCAAGCGGGTCGCGGGTTCCCCCACCATGGGTGGCACCTCCATCAACCTGAACACCATCCCCATGGCCGCCGTTGAGCGGGTCGAAGTCAACCTGGACGGCGGCTCGGCCATCTATGGTTCCGACGCCATCGGCGGTGTCATCAACGTGGTGCTCAAAGAGGGCTACGAAGGTCTGACCTTCCAGGGTCGCCTCGGCTCCCCGACCGAAGAGGGCGGTGACGAGAAGAGCGGCTCCGTCGTGGCAGGCGTCAACGGCGAGAAGGGCTCGCTGATGGCGGTCTACGAGCACGACAAGAAGGACGTCATCTACAGCCGTGATCGTGATTATCTTGCCAAGCAGGGCAACGATGCTCCCAGCCCCTATGGCCGCAACGTGGAAGGGATCACCGGCCTGGACGGCAACGGCGACCCCATCTGGAAATACGGCCCCCTGGCCGGCGCCACCAATACAGACGGCTCATGCAAGGAGCCCTTCGTCGGGTTCGAGGGCGGCTGTAACTTCAACTACGGCCAGGTCGCGGCCACCACGGCCTCCCGCAGCCGTGACACCCTGTATGTGAACGGTCGCTACCACATCAACGACACCGTGGACTTCGTGCCGCAAATCATCGGCTCCCGGGTCGAGAGCTTCGGTCGCTTCGCCCCCGCCGCCGGTGCCTTCGCCATAGACCCGGCCAACCCGAAAAACGCGCAGTTCTTCGCCGACAACGGCCTGGATGCTGCCGCCACCCAGGGTCTGGGTGAAGCCGCTTACGCCTACTACCGCTTCAGCAACGTCGGTCCTCGTGACAACTACGTCACCGACATGACCGGCAGCCTGAACCTCGGCTTCGAGGGCACCGTCACCACCGAAAGCGTCGGTGACATGCAGTGGAACGCCGGTTACATGTATTCCAAAACCGACAACAAGGAGAACGGCACCGGTTACGTGCTCAAATCCGCCGCCCAGCAGGCCATCGCCGACGGCAAGTTCGTCGGTGGCGAGTTCGATCCCAAGAGCACGGCCGCCATGGCCGCCGACACCAGCCGCCGCTCCACCATGGACTTCTACCAGTGGTACGCCGGTGTTCAGTGGGACATGGGTGAGCTGCCGGCCGGTCCGGTCAGCTGGTACGCCGGTGCCGAGTACAACGACTGGGTCTATACCGACAAGTACGATGCCCAGTCCGAGGCTGGCAACATCATCGGCTCCGCCGGCAACTCCTCCGGCGGGGTGCGCGACGTCACCGCCGCCTACGTCGAGTCCCTGGTGCCCATCACCGAGCAGGTCGAGCTGAACCTGGCCGGTCGCTTTGATGATTACAGCGACTTCGGCAGCGCCTTCTCGCCCAAGGCGAGCCTGCGTTACCAGCCGCTCGACAACCTGATGCTGCGCACCTCCTGGTCCCGCTCGTTCCGCGCCCCCAGCCTGAGCGATCTCTACGCGGCTGACTCCTTCTCGGCCGACTGGGCCAAGGACTATGTCTACTGCGAGGCGAACGGCATTTCGGCGGCAGACTGCCCGAACCGCCAGTACGACACCACCCGCACCGCCAACGAGGATCTGAAGGAAGAGACCGCGGACACCTGGAACTTCGGGGTGGCCTACAGCCCGGTGGATGACCTGAACCTCTCCCTGGACTACTACACCATCAAGATCAAGGACGTGATCCAGCTGAACTCCCTGCAGTCCGTCATCTATGACGAGCTGAACAACGGCGGTTCCAGCAACATCACCCGCAACAGCCAGGGCAAGATCAGCGGTGCCATCGCACCTATGGTCAACCTGGGTACCCTGAACACCAGCGGCCTGGATCTCAAGCTGGATTACCGCTACGACCTGAACTCCGCCACCATCCGCTACGACCTGGGCGGCACCTACATCCTGGAGTACAAGGAAGGCCTGTACGCCGGTGGCCCCGTCATCGACAAGATCGGCCAGAACGGTCTGCCACAGATGCGCTTCAGCTCCGGCGTGGGTGTCAACGTGCCCCAATGGTGGAACATGGATACCTATCTGAGCGCGAACTACATCGACTCCCAGAGCCAGGACTACATCGCCGACACCGGTGAGGAAGTGGGCCATATCGCGTCCCAGACCACCTGGAACCTGAACGTCGGGGTGGATGCGCCCTGGAACGGCAAGATCCAGGTCGGGGTGAAGAACATGTTCAACGCGGGCCCGTCCCTCGAGAGCGATGGCTTCACCTATGACGACGAGCTCTACAGCATCGACGGTCGCATCTACTACCTCGACTACGCCCAGAAATTCTAATCCACCAAGCAAGTGACAAGCCGGCCCACTCGGGCCGGCTTTGCCCAAGGTTCCAAGGAAGTCACGGAGATAGGGTAATCCTATGAAAACAAGGACTATTACAATGAAGAAAGCGCTCCTCGGCAGCCTGGTTTCGGCTGCCCTGCTGACCAGCTTCAATCTGAGTGCCGCCTCTGCCGGTCAGGCAGTGGACGCTCAAGCCGCCACCGACAATGCCTCCAAAGTATCCCAGCAGAAGATCGACAGCTACGCCGAGTCTGCCGAGTCTGCCCTGGCGCAGTACAAGGCCGCCCTGCGTCAGGTCGACAGCCTGCGCACCTACAACGAGCAAGTGGGCAAGATGGTCGACTCCCAGGCCACCGAGCTGGCCTCGATGCAGCGCCAGATCGCCCAGATCGATCAGACCAGCACCGAAGTGGTGCCCTTGATGCTCAAGATGATCGACTCCCTCGATCAGTTCGTCTCCCTGGACCTGCCGTTCCAGAAGGTCGAGCGGGAGGACCGCGTGGCGGCCCTGACCGACCTCATGAACCGGGCCGACGTCACCATCTCCGAGAAGTACCGCAAAATCCTCGAGGCCTACCAGATCGAGGAGGGCTTCAGCCGCACCATCGAGTCCTACAAGGCGAGCCTGGACAAGGACGGCGGCGAGAAGACCTACGAGTTCCTGCGCGTCGGTCGCATTGCCCTGCTCTATCAGTCCCCGGACGGCAACGAGACCGGCATGTGGAACAAGCAGACCCGCCAGTGGGAAGAGCTGCCCCAGGAGTATCGCAGTGCAGTGGAACAGGGCCTTCGCATCGCCAAGAAGCAGGCGCCTCCCGCCCTCATCAAGCTGCCGGTTCAAACTGCGGAGAAAGCATCATGAAAGGAATCAAACTTGCCATTGCCTCCCTGATCGCGGGAGCCACCCTGATCACCCTGCCGGTGACCGCCGCCGAGAAGCCGGTGGATCTCAACGCCCTGCTGAGCCAGGTCAAAGCCGCCAGCACCAGCGAATCCCAGCTCAACAAGGAGCGGGAAGCCCGCTTCCTGGCTGACAAGAACGAACAAGGGGCCCTGCTGGCCAAGGCCAAGGCGGAACTCGCCGCCGAAATAGCCAAGGGTGAAACACTCAAGGCCACCTTCGATGCCAACGACAAGCAGCTCACCGAGCTGACCGAGACCCTGCGCCAGCGTGCCGGCAACATGGGTGAGATGTTTGGCGTGTTGCGCCAGTTCGCCGGCGAGTTCAAGGGGATCTTCAACGCCTCCGCCCGCCGGGTCGAGCATCCGGAGCAGACCGCCCTGCTGACCCGCCTGGCGGAGAGCAAGGAACTCCCCTCCAGCGACGACCTGACCGCCTTCTGGACCACCACCCTCAGCCGCATGGTCGATGGTGGCAAGGTGAGCCAGATCCCGGCCACCGTGGTCTACGGGGAAGGCAACCAGGCCGAGAAGACGGTGACCCAGATCGGCGAGTTCAACACCGTTTCCGAGGGCAAGTACCTCACCTTCGTGCCGGAGACCGGCAAGTTCGAGCAGCTCTCCCGCCAGCCCGAGAATGCCGTGCTGGAGCCCGTCGCCAAGTTTGAACAGGGCGGCGGCAGCGTCGAACCCATCTTCATCGACCCGTCCCGCGGGGTGATCCTCTCCCTGCTGGTGCAGTCGCCAACCCTGAAGGAGCGCATCGATCAGGGTGGTTCCGTGGGTTACGTGATCCTGGCACTGGGGGTCATCGGTACCCTGCTGGCCATCTTCTGCGGCCTGCGTCTGTCGATGATCGGCACCTCCATGCGCAAGCAGCTGAAATCCGATCAGGTTATCAAGGGCAACCCCATCGGCGAGATGCTGGGGGCTTATCAGTCCCACCGCGGTGACAACATCGAGGATCTGGAATCCAAACTCGACGAGATCATCCTGCGCAACGTACCCAAGTTCGAGAAGGGCATCAGCCTCATCAAGCTGATCGCCTCGGTCGCCCCGCTGCTGGGTCTGCTGGGGACAGTGGTCGGGATGATCGCCACCTTCCAGGCCATCACCCTGTTCGGTACCGGGGATCCCAAGTTGATGGCGGGTGGCATCTCCGAGGCCCTGGTCACCACCATGCAGGGTCTGGTGGTCGCCGTGCCCATGCTGTTCCTCTACACCATAGTGCAGACCCAGAGCCGTCGTCTCATCCAGGTCCTGGAAGAGCAGAGCGCCGGTTTCGTCGCCCGTTATCAGGAACGTCTGCACGCCGCCAAAGCCGCAGCCTAAGGAGTCACCCATGTGGTTCTGGTTGATTGAAGAAGTCGAGTCGGTCCGCCGGTTTCTGGGATTGGGGGGCGACGTGCTGGTCGCCCTGTTCTTCCTGACCCTGATGATGTGGGCCCTGCTGCTGGAGCGCTGGTTCTACTTCATGGCGGTCTATCCCAAACAGGTGAAGCAGACCAAGGCGACCTGGATGGCCCGCAGCGATCACCTCTCCTGGTCTGCCAAGCAGATCCGGCGCGAGCTGGTCTCCCGGGTCGCCATGGCGGTGGACAAGGGCATGCCGGTCATCAAGGTGCTGATCGCCCTCTGTCCGCTGATGGGGCTGCTCGGCACCGTAGTGGGCATGGTGCAGGTGTTTGACACCCTGGCCATCACCGGCACGGGTTCCCCCAGGGCGATGGCCTCGGGGATCTCCAAGGCGACGGTACCGACCATGGCGGGCATGATTGCCGCCCTTTCCGGCCTGTTTTTTGTCAACCAGCTCGATCACAAGGCCAAGTTGGCGGTGCAAAAGCTGGAAGACAACCTGAAACACGGCTGATGCAGGATGCACTCCCCCGGCCGGGTACTGCCCGCCGGGGCACAGAACAAGCAAGGAGTTTTTGCCATGAGAAAACGTCACAGCGACAGCGGTGCCGATGAGGCGGCCATCGATCTGACCCCCATGCTGGACATAGTGTTCATCATGCTGATCTTCTTCATCGTCACCACCTCGTTCGTCAAGGAGTCCGGCGTGGAGATCAACCGCCCGAGCGCCAGCACGGCCGAGACGGTGAAGAAGGGGAACATCATGGTCGCGGTCCGCGAAAACGGCCAGGTCTGGGTCGACAAACGGGTCGTCGAAGTGGGCGCCGTGCGTGCCAACATCGAGCGGCTGCGAGCGGAGAATCCGGAGAGCGCCGTGGTGATTCAGGCCGACACCGAGTCCCGTTCCGGTCTGGTGGTCCAGGTCATGGATCAGATCCGCATGGCCGGTGTCCAGAACATCTCCATCGCGGCGAGCAAGAGCAGCTGATGCCGGAGCGAGCACCATGAGATACCTGATAGCGATAGCGGTCTCCTGTGTGGTGGTGTTCTTCCTGTTTCTGGGAATGAACAAGCTCATCACGCCGGATCACCGGGAGCTGACGGAGAGAGAAGACGTCACCATGACCGACTTCATTCGCCTCAAGCCCCAGGAGACCCTGCAAGAGAAACAACGGGAACTGCCCAAGCCGCCCCCCCCGAACCGCCCGCCTCCCCCACCCGAGATGGAAGTGGCGAGCACCGACAGGCCGAAGATGGAGAGCGCTCCCATGGACATGCCCAAGCTCGACATCCCGGTCAACATCGGCGGTGGCAACGCCCTCGGCGCCTACAGCACCGGCGGCGGCGGTGGCGGCATGGGGGGCAACAACGGCGCCATTCCCATGGCGACCTTCGAGCCCATGATGCCCCGCAAGGCGGCGCTGGCTGGCCTCGCCACAGGCAAGGTACTGGTGGAGTTCACCGTGACCGAGCGCGGCACCGTCAGCAACATCCGCATCGTCAAGGAAGAGCCGCGCAGCTATGACCTCGGCAAGGAGGCACGCAAGACGATTGCCAAGTGGACCTTCAAGCCGGCCATGGTGGACGGCAAGCCCCAGGCAAGCCGCATGCAGCAAGAGATCGAGTTCGCGGTCAACTAAGGAAGGTGGCGATGAAAAAGTTACATACCCTGATCCTCGCCCCGGTGGCCATGGCGGTACTGCTCAGTACCGCCGGCTGGGCCGCCGAGCAACCCGCCCTGTCTGATCGCGCCTACCGCGCGGTCAACAAGGCCCAGGCGTTGATCACCGAGAAGAAATACGGCGAGGCGAATGCCAAGCTGCAGGAGGCGCTGTCCGGCGCAGGCGAGCGGGTCTACGACAAAGGGGTCATCCTGCAGACCCTGGGCTTCGTGGCGGCCCAGCAGGAGAAATATGGCCAGGCGACCAAATACTTCGCCGATGCCATCGCCACCGGCGGCCTGCCGCAGCCGGTGGCCCAGCAGGTGCGCTACAACCTGGCCCAGCTCTATATGGCGGAGGGGAACTTCAAGGGCTCCATCAGCACCATGAACCAGTGGTTTGCGAGCCTGGGCAAGGACGAGAAACCGACCCCGCACGCCTACATCACCCTGGCCAACGCCCACGTGCAGCTCAAGCAGTATCGGGAGGCCATTCCGGCGGTGGATCAGGCCATCAAGCTCTCGGCAGGCAAGGCGCCGGAGTCCTGGTATCTGCTGAAAATGGCGGCCCACTACGAGCTGAAACAGTACAAGCCGGCCACCGAGGTGCTGACCGCCCTGGTGGACAAGTTCCCGGAGAAGAAGAAGTACTGGACCCAGCTCTCGGCCATGCACATGCAGGCGGGCAACGATGCCAAGGCCCTGGCGGCGCTGGAAGGTGCCTACAACCTCGGCATGCTGACCGAGTCGACCGAGTTGCTGCGGCTCGCCAACTACCTGGCCTTCGCCGGCATACCCCACCGCGCCGCCCGCGTGATGGAAAAGGCGATGAAGGAAGGGACCATCGAGAGCAATGCGGCCAACTACAAGACGCTCGCCAACTACTGGCACCAGGCCAAGGAGCTGGACCCGGCCATCGATACCCTGGCCAAGTCCTACAAGCTGGCCCCCAGTGCCGATCTGCAACTGAAGATGGCGCGCATGATGATCCAGAGCAAGCGCTACCAGGATCTGGTGGCCTTCGCCGCCAAGCCTGCCGCCAATGCCAGCGGCGAACAGCGGGCGGATCTCAAGTTCCTGACCGGGGTTGCCTACTTCGAGCAGCAGAAACCGAAGGAGGCATTGAACGCCTTCACCCAGGCCGCCCAGCATGGCAACGTCAGTGGCCGCGCCTCCCCCTGGATCAGCTTCCTGAAGGAGCAGCAGGGCGGTGCCGTCACTCAATAAACCGGCACGCCATGGGCAAGAATCCGTCCATGGCGACTGCCCATTCACAAGGGGGTCAGCCCCGCAGATTGCCTGGTGGCAATTGGCCGCTCTTCGGAGCGGTCTTTTTTATGGTCCCCTTCCTTTATATAGGCAGCAAAAAAATCCGGAGCCTGGGCTCCGGATTGGGTCATTGCGTTGAGGCGGGGTTGGCCCCTCAACCTGTCATCAGTAATTGCATACCAGCTTCCAACTGCCATCGCCCGCCTTGGGTTCGCTGCTGGTCCACCAGTTCGCCTGCCAGACCCCCTTGTTGTGGGTCATGCGGTCGGTGCCGTTGGCGTGATCCCCGCGTGGCCAGGTCGGATAGGCATTGTACTCCGCCGGGTTGACGCTCTGGCTGGCGCAGCTGGTGCCACCGCTACCGCCGTCACCGCCACTGCTGCCCCCCAGCAAAGCCTCGGCCAGGGCCGGGAAGTCGGCTTTCAGCCCTATGGTCTGGCTACCGGCAATCAGGCGCATGCCGCTCGGTACGCCGGCGGCTGGCAGATAGTAGGTCATGGCCACTTCCACCTCGGTACCCGGCGCCCAGGCCTTCCAGGCCGGCAGCGTCAGTGCCACCTTGTGGAAGTCCTTCTCGCCTGCGATGCCGTCGGAGTTCTGGTTGCCGCCGCTCTCCACCACGGTCAGCCCCATACCGCTCTGGTCGGTGATGGTGTCGGAGGTGGAAGTAGGCATCAGGAACTCGATGCGGGTGCCGCCCGGTATGGTCTGGGTCGACTTGTTGGTGAGCTTGAGGGTCGGGTTGATCGGGTAGTTGGAGTCCCCTTCCTTGAAGCCGGAGAGGCTCACACCGATGTCGAGCTGGGCGGCCGGGGCCGGCAGATCGTTCTGTTTCAGGGCCGCCTTGTCGGCCTTGCTGAACTTGTCGTAGGCGAGGCTGGTGAGGGTGCTGCCCATCACGTACTCGTTCTTCGCGGCGTCGAAGTCATAGTCCCCCGCCATCTCCCAGAACATCACGCCCCCCAGACCGCGACTGACGATGTAGTCGAGCTTGTGACCCATGGACTCTTCATCTTCGGTGGAGAGGAACACCTTCTTCTGCTCGTTCCACAGCCAGGGCGCATGGGCCTTGTCGTCGTAGTAACGTACGTACTGGCCTTGCATCACGTGGGCCGGGTTGTTGGGATCCAGACCCCAGGCCTGGCCGTAGCTCGGCAATGTGGTGATGCCGAGGCTGGCCGCGTGCTCCAGGTTCTTGGCATGCCACATGGGCACGGCGCCACCGCCTATCTCCTTGCCGTTCTTGTCCAGATCATGCCAGATGTTGTCGATGCCGACCGCCCCGTTGCCGCAGGGGATGGTGCTGCCACCTGTGCCCGGCTGGCAATCGCTCTGGCTCGGCAGCGCCGCCTTGCCCCCCAGGCCGTGGGTGCCACCGGTGACCCCCTGCCAGCCACGGGTGTAGTAAGGCACCCCTATGTTGATCTTGCCCGCCGCCAGGGCGCCGCGGAAGTAGTGGGCCGCCCAGGCGGAGTTGAGATAGCCGATGCCACCAAACTGGGCCTGGGTGTAGACCCCCCACTGGGACAGCTCGGGATCCGCCTTGTTGTCGAACAGGGCGGCGTTGTGGCCGACGAAGTGGTTCCAGGCACCGTGGAAGTCATAGGTCATCAGGTTGACGTAGTCGAGGTACTGGGTGACCTGGAAGTTTTCCATGCCGCGCAGCAGGTAGGCCGAGGCCGGCGAGGCGATGGTCAGCATGTACTTGCGACCGTCCTCGGTCCCGGCGCTGTCGAGCTTGTTGCGCAGGGTCTTCATCAGCACTTCATAGTTCGCAAACAGCTTGCCGCGACACTGGTTGGAGAGCGGGAAGTCGTTGGGGTTGCCCGCATCCTTCATGGAGGTGGGGTACTCGTAATCCACATCCACCCCGTCGAAACCGTACTGGCGGATGAAGCCCACCGCCGAGTCGGCGAAGGCGTTGATGCCGGCGCTGTTGACCGAGCAGTCGCCCTTGGTGGTGGCGGCGTAGAAACCGCGGGTATCGGCCCAGCCCCCCACCGAGATGAGGGTCTTCACGTCCGGGTACTGCTTCTTGTATTTCGACAGCAGGTTGAAGTGGCCCTGATAAGCGAATTCGGGATCCATTTCGGCGCCCGGTACCCCGTCCCAGGTCATCTTGGTGGCGGCGTCATCCACCTTGATGAGGTGGCTCTGTTCATCCACCGCCGCGAAGGCGTAGTTGATGTGGGTGATCTTGTCCCAGGGGATGTCGCCCACCAGGTAGGAGGGCAGGCCGTTCTTGCCGGTACGCCAGGAGGTGAAGTAACCGATGACGCGGCGACCGTGGTCATCCCCCATGCACTCGCTGCCATCGGCGCGGTAGATCTGGCGCACGTCGCAGGAGAGGTTGCCGCCGGTGGGGGGCAGGGCCGCCTCTTCCACCTGCACGTCCACCTGGGTGGACTCGCCAGAGAGATTTGCCTTGTCGGTCGCCACCAGCTTGAGGCCGGTCAGCCCCTTGTTCTGGGGCGTCCAACTCAGTTGCCAGGGGGCGCTGCTGTCTTCGCCCACCTTCTGGCCATTCACGAAGAGCTCGAGCTTGGCGACGTCGTCATTGGCGTCGGTCACATTGCCGGTCACGGTGAGGACGCGGCCCAGGGTCACCTTGGCACCGGCTGCGGGGCTGGCGATGCTCACCTTGGGGGCCTCTGGCGCCACCACGGCGGCGACCTTGAAGCTGGAATCAGCCTCACTCAGCACCTTGCCGTCTTTATCCAGTGCCCGTGCCTTGAGGGTGTGATTGCCCACACCGGCGGCAGACCAGTTGGCGCTCCAGGGGGAGGCCGTGGCCGTGGCGACCAGGGTGCCATCGACCAGGTATTCCACCTTGGCGAGCGCAGTGGCCGGGCCGCTCAGGGTCACCGCCAGGGTCACACTGGCCCCCTCGCTGACGCTGCTGCCCACGGCGGGGGACCCTATGATAATACCCAGGGTAGGCGGTGGCACCTCACCGCCATAGAGTTTCCAGGCATCGGTCCAGACGGCGCCGACACCGGGTTCGTAGTGGTAGGGGGAAGCCCCGCACCAGCCGGAGTAAGGGAATTCCTTGCATTCATAGAGGGCGCCTGCGTTGCTGACGATGTCGCCAGCCTTGTAGGCGGTGCCGGCCTGATAGGCGGGATAGGCGGCCTGCGCCCAGGCAGGGACGGCCGCAAGGGCGACCAGCATGGCAAGCCTGCTGGGCCTCAAGATCTGTTGCATATTGTTATCTTCCTTGTTTTGTCTTGGCTTTTTTTAAGACCGGGAAAAGCGCAATCGCAACAGGGGACAAGGGAACGACAACAGGCCATGGACGGGGCCACATACCCTCATGTCACCCCGGGGTAACCCCGCTGTCTGGTCCGCTTGGGACAGATCGGAGGCTTTGCGTCCCGGCATCACTGCCGGTTTGCCCTTAACCTGGGTTCCGTGAGGAACGGCTCGAGTATAGGAAGCAAGTGGCAACCGCTCAATCTTTATTCTCTAAGGAAAATATGTGAATGCCAGCCGGTTCACACTTTCCCTCAATCGACCAACAAAAAATTAAGTCATTAATATCAATCTGTTAGCCACATCAGAAAAACGGACTCAGCCTCTTTTGTCTCCCCATAATGTGCGTTGCCTCACTGGTCAGAGCTGCCAGAAATGTGACAATGCGCGCCCTTGACCAAAGCGCCAAGGCTATGGAAACACTGGCAAAAAATAAAAAAGGAATACTCATGAAAGGAACACCTACCCTGCTGCCGCTGGCCTGGCGCCGTCGCCACGGTTGATGACTTGCCACAACAACCAAGCTCGCAGCCAATGCGGGCTTTTTGACAGTCGTGCATAGAAGGCAGAGAGAAAAATAGGCAAAAACAAAAAGGCCACCGCGATAACGGTGGCCTTTTAATGTTTGGTGGAGCTACGCGGGATCGAACCGCGGACCTCTTGCATGCCATGCAAGCGCTCTCCCAGCTGAGCTATAACCCCAAGTTGTTGCGAATCAAGGTCAAGACCTTCACTCTGAATTTGGTGGAGCTACGCGGGATCGAACCGCGGACCTCTTGCATGCCATGCAAGCGCTCTCCCAGCTGAGCTATAACCCCAAATTCTTTACTCTTTAGACAATCGGTTCTGGCGGCCGTTTGCCCTTCTTCTAAATATTGGTGGAGCTACGCGGGATCGAACCGCGGACCTCTTGCATGCCATGCAAGCGCTCTCCCAGCTGAGCTATAGCCCCACAAAGGTCGGCCTGGGTGATACACACCGCACTGCCCTGGGCACTGCATTTTTACAATCAGGAACCTGGTGGAG
Organism: Aeromonas sp. sif0611; assembly: GCF_019218845.1. Lineage (NCBI taxonomy): Bacteria > Pseudomonadati > Pseudomonadota > Gammaproteobacteria > Aeromonadales > Aeromonadaceae > Aeromonas > Aeromonas sp. sif0611. The sequence continues at coordinate 857,143 of NZ_JAHUWU010000002.1, forward strand.
CTACGCGGGATCGAACCGCGGACCTCTTGCATGCCATGCAAGCGCTCTCCCAGCTGAGCTATAACCCCTTTGATTCCAGATTGTTCGAGGAGAATTTGGTGGAGCTACGCGGGATCGAACCGCGGACCTCTTGCATGCCATGCAAGCGCTCTCCCAGCTGAGCTATAACCCCAACTCACCTCGGCGCTACCAAAGTTATCTCTGGCAACGGAGGCGCATGATAGGCATCACCCGCTTTGCTGTCAACCCAAAAATAACACCGGCTCGAGCGTTTAGTCAAAATTCAGACAGTTAGCTGTTTTTACCGCCAACTGCATCGCTATGTCGCTGTTTTATGTCATGAATCTGAGCGCTGCACAAAAGCAAAGGGCCCCCTTGCGGGAGCCCTTTTTCAAGCAATGGCAGAGGCTTACTCGGCTGCCATCCGCGCTTCGATATAGGCCAGGGCACGATCAATGCGGGCGAGCACACGCTCCTTGCCTACCAGCGCCATCGCGGCGTCGATACCGGGGGACTTACCCAGATCGGTGGCGGCAATGTGCGATGGCAAGCTTACTCGGCGGCCATGCGCGCTTCGATATATGCCAAAGCGCGGTCGATGCGGGCGAGTACGCGCTCCTTGCCCACCAGCGCCATCACGGCGTCGATGGCAGGAGATTGGCCCAGACCGGTGACGGCCACGCGCAGCGGCATACCGACCTTGCCCATGCCCTGACCCAGCTCAGCGGCAGTGGCTTCAATCAGCTCGTGCAGCGCTTCGGTGGTCCAGGTCTCCAGCGCCGCCAGCTTGGCCTTGGCCAGGGTCAGCGGCTCGGCAGCGACGCCACGCAGGTGCTTCTTGGCGGCCGCTTCATCGATGGCCTCGTACTCTTCGAACAGGTAGCGGCTCTGGGCAGCCACTTCCACCAGGGTGTTGCAGCGCTCGGCCAGCAGGGTGACAACCTCGGCCAGTACCGGGCCCTTGCTGGTATCGATGTTCTGGGCGGCCATGTGCCATTCCAGGTGCTTGGCCACGTAGGCCGGATCCAGGCTGCGCATGTAGTGGTTGTTCAGCCACAACAGCTTGTCGGTGTTGAAGGCGGAGGCAGACTTGGAGATGGCATCCAGGCTGAACAGCTTGATCATCTCGTCCAGGCTGAAGATCTCCTGATCGCCGTGGGACCAGCCCAGGCGCACCAGATAGTTCAGCAGGGCTTCCGGCAGGTAGCCGTCGTCCCGGTACTGCATCACGGAGACCGCACCGTGGCGCTTGGAGAGCTTGGCGCCGTCGTCGCCCAGGATCATGGAGACGTGGGCGAACTCCGGCACCGGCGCGTTCAGCGCCTTGTAGATGTTGATCTGGCGCGGGGTGTTGTTGATGTGGTCTTCACCACGCACCACGTGGGTGATCTCCATGTCCCAGTCATCGACCACCACGCAGAAGTTGTAGGTGGGGGCGCCGTCGGTACGGCGGATGATGAGATCGTCGAGCTCGGTGTTGGCGAACTCGATGCGGCCACGGACATGGTCATCGAACACCACTGAGCCTTCGGTGGGGTTGCGGAAGCGAATGACGTGGGGCGCATCGGCCGGGTGATCGTGGGCGGCATCCCGGCACTTGCCGTCATAGCGGGGCTTCTCGCCGCTCGCCATCTGGCCTTCGCGCAGCGCCTCCAGGCGCTCCTTGGAGCAGAAGCACTTGTAGGCGCGGCCATCGGCCAGCATCTCGTCGATGATGCCGTTGTAGCGATCGAAGCGCTTGGTCTGGTAGTAGGGGCCCTCATCCCAGTTCAGCTCCAGCCATTCCATGCCCTCAATGATGGCGTCGATCGCCTCCTGAGTGGAACGTTCCAGATCGGTATCCTCGATACGCAGCACGAACTCACCGCCCTGGCTCTTCGCAAACAACCAGGAATAGAGTGCGGTACGGGCACCGCCAACATGCAAGAAGCCGGTCGGGCTGGGAGCAAAACGGGTTTTGACTTTCATCTTTAAGCCTTGTGTAGAGGGCCTTGGGCCAATGCGTTAAAAAAACCGTCGCATTTTAGCACTCAGAATCACGGATGGGAAAACCATGCAATAGCCGGGGCCTAAACAGGTCTTGATTCGGTCGTGGCACCGTTCTTTGAGAGGGATCGCAAAACCTCCCCTCATTTTCCGCTTTGCTGGGCAACATTGCTGGAGGAATCTCCCGCCATGCCGATAATTCATACAACTTTCTACGCACAAGGAACACGAGATGCAGTTTCGCTCTATCCAGAATCGCATCCTGGTACTGGCGGGAGTCGCCATGACCACGGCCCTGGTCATCCTGATCCTGCTCAACCAATATTCGAGCAAACAGACCCAGCAGCTGACCATCAGTTCCAGCCGCGCGGCCCTGCAGCAGGAGGCGTGGCAGAAGGTGAGTGCCAACGCCCGCGCCGAGGCCGCCACCATTACCCAGTTGCTGCAAAAGGGGCTCTCCTATACCCAGCAGATGGCCAGCGTCTTCGCCCAACAACAGGCGGGCAAGCTGCCTCTGGATCGCCAGCAGGCCACCGACTTGCTCAAGGCGCAGCTCGGCCTGGAGCCGCAACTCTACGGCGCCTTCGCGGGCTTCGAACCGAACGGCTTCGACGGCCAGGACAGCGCCTTCGCAGGCCAGAGTGCCCTTGGCAGCGATGACAAGGGACGCTTCGTCCCCTACTTCTATCGCGACAAGGAGAACATTGGCTCGGATCTGCTGCTCTCCATCGAGAAGAGCGACGCAGACGAATTCGGCAATCCGGCCAACGACTACTACGCCTGCCCGAAACGGGAGGGGCGCTCCTGCCTCGTCGATCCCTTCAAGGTGGACATCAACGGCCAGCAGGTGCTGGTGAGCACCATCACCACCCCCATCATGGTAAATGGCCAGTTCAAGGGCATAGCCGCGCTGGATCTGGCGGTAGACTCCATCAGCCGTCAGGCCCAGTCCCTCAACAGCAACATCTATGACGGCAAGGGCGAGACCCTGATCGTCAGCGCCGCCGGCGTCATCACAGGCACCAGCGGGGACCCCAGCCTGCTCGGCAGCCGCGCCGACAAGCTGCTGGGGGACGGCTGGCAGCAATACCTCAAACCCGAGCTGCAACGCCAGGAGCTCGACGAGGCGTTTCGCATCTCTGTGCCCATCGCGGTGCCGGGCATGGCCCGCAACTGGGCCATCATAGTCACCCTTCCCTACCAGGTGGTGCTGGCAGGTGCCGATCAGCTGGAGAGCCAGCTCACCGAGATGAACCGGGCCGCCATGACCCAGCAGCTTATCGGTGCCCTCATCGTACTGGTGCTGGCCCTGGCTACCATGCTGGCGATCGCCCGCAGCATCACCGGCCCCATCCGCCAGATGGTCAGCCTGGTGGATGACATCGCCGATGGCGAGGGGGATCTCACCAAGCGCCTGAACACCCGTGCCCAGGACGAGCTGGGAGCTCTGGCACGCGGCATCAACCGTTTCATCGACAAGTTGCAGGTGCTGCTCGGGGATGTGCAGAAAACCGCGAGCGAGGTCCATCGCCACGCCGGGGATACCGACCGCATCGCCGGCCAGACCGACACCAACCTGCAGCATCACCAGGCTGAGATGGAGCAGATGCTGACCGCGGTGCAGGAGATGTCCTATGTCAGCCAGGAGGTGGCCACCCACGCCAACAACACCGCCGACTCCGCCAAGCAGGCACAGGGCGCGGCGGATCAGGGCAAGGTGCGCTTCCAGCAGGTGATCCAGTCAATGCACAAGGTGGCGGCCGAGGCGGGCAAGGGGGCCGAGGTGGTCGAGGGGCTGGCCCACGACAGCGAACAGATCACCAGCATACTCACCGTCATTCAGGGCATCGCCGATCAGACCAACCTGCTGGCGCTCAACGCTGCCATCGAGGCGGCCCGGGCCGGCGAGCAGGGACGCGGCTTTGCGGTGGTGGCCGACGAGGTGCGCAAGCTGGCGGGCAACACCCAGCAGGCGGTGCAGAACACTCAGGAGCTGATCGAGAAGATTCGCCACAGCTCGGCCAATGCGGTCAACGCCATCCAGCAGAGCCAGCAGTTGACCCATCAGGCGGTTAACGAGGCCGATCTGGCAGAGGCGGCCCTCGACAGCATCTTCCAGGCCATTGCCACCATCAACGACATGACCTATCAGATAGCCTCCGCCGCCGAGGAGCAGAGCTCGGTTTCCGAGACAGTCTCAGGCAACCTGTCAAAAACCAACGCACTGGCCAACGACATCGCCCAGGATGCGACCAATACGGCGAAAGCCAGCCAGGCCTTGCGCCAGGCGGCCGAGCGTTTGCAGCAGTTGCTGGGGCAATTTCGTCTCAGCTGATAATTTTCATGCTCAGGGCTCTCCCCCTCGGGGGCGAGTCCGTTTACCATAGGCGCTATATTTGCCTGATGGCAGGCAATGTAGTGAGAGGTAAATGCCGTGCCCACCCCGGACCGTCGCCCACGTGGCCATAACAGACGAGCCCAGCAGCGTCGCCAAGACGAATCACAAGGAACCCTGCTCCATCGTATCAATGCAGCGACCCTGCCCCTGCGTCAACGCCTCGGTCAGGGCATGAGTGGCCTTGGTCAACGCAACAAGGAACCCAGAACCAGTTCATTCAAGCTGGCGAGCCCGCTGCCACGCAAGCACACCATTGGTCTGCTGGTGCTGGTGCCTCTCTGGCTGTTGCTGCTCGCCTGGGAACCCGCCCCCGCCGCCCCCAAGGCGGCGCCTTCCGGTTCACTCGCCGTGCCATTGGCCGTGCCCACCCAGGCGCTGACCGTGGGCAACGGAGCCGCAAGCAGTGCGCCGGCCGCGGCCAAACCGGTCGAAGAGAAGGTAGACGGCACCTGGCTGCAGCACGAGGTGCAGGCTGGCGAGACCCTCTACTCCATCTGGCGCAAGTTTGAATTGCCCGGGGCCGAGCTGAGCCGCCTGATCGCCATCGAGGGGCCGGACAGGCCGCTGACCCGGCTGCAATCGGGCAAGTCGGTGTTCATCCTGGTGGACACAGGACGCCGGATCCAGCGGGTCGAGATCCGCTCCTTCGGTCAGGCAAACTACCGCTACGACCGACAGGGTGAAGGGTTCGCCCTCAAGGAATAAAAAAACGGGAGGCCATGGCCTCCCGTTTTTTTGACCAGAAGCATGAAACAAGCCGCTGACTTCCCAATACTTTTAGCTCGCTCAAAAAATGAAAAGTGCCAAATTGACAAGGGATCGGGCTCCAGTACAATCGATTGTGCTTTAGACAGGGATTGTACTGCATGCCACTGGAACAAATTGACGTAGTCAGTCATGGGTAGGCCCCTGCATTCTAGGCAAATGCTGCCCAACAAGGCGTTAGTTTCATTTTGTTATAGATAGGACTTACCACATGTCTGACATTCGCACCGGCCAAGTAAAATGGTTCAACGAAACCAAGGGTTTTGGCTTCATCGAGCAATCCCAGGGACCGGACGTTTTCGTTCACTTCTCCTCCATCCAGAGCACTGGTTTCAAGACCCTGGCTGAAGGTCAAAAAGTCCAGTTCACCGTGACCCAGGGCAAGAAAGGCCCCCAGGCTGAGAACGTGACTCTGCTCTAAGCCGCACTAGTGAACTCGCAGGAGGAGCCAAGGCCCCTCCTATTTTTTTGCCCGCCGTTTCCTCTTCCCTGCCACGCTCATAAGCCTGTCCGCAGCAACCACAACCCTCCCCAACACCTGTGCACAAAGCGGCTACAGAAGACATGGGTCTGATCTGGCTGAATGCCGGATACGACAAATCATCGCAGCGCGATGTGATGGACAATTCAAATGGATGATGAGGACTTCGAAGAGAGATTGGAGCGGGAAACGAGACTCGAACTCGCGACCCCAGCCTTGGCAAGGCGCGGATCATGCTCTACCAACTGGATGTGGCAATGAGTGCGTTTAAATATTGGATTTGTGTACTTCGAGGAGAGAGATTGGAGCGGGAAACGAGACTCGAACTCGCGACCCCGACCTTGGCAAGGTCGTGCTCTACCAACTGAGCTATTCCCGCAACAGGATGTCTTCTGCAAGTGATTGGAGCGGGAAACGAGACTCGAACTCGCGACCCCGACCTTGGCAAGGTCGTGCTCTACCAACTGAGCTATTCCCGCATCGGAATAATCATCTGCAGTAGTTTACTAATACGTATTGGAGCGGGAAACGAGACTCGAACTCGCGACCCCGACCTTGGCAAGGTCGTGCTCTACCAACTGAGCTATTCCCGCTACATGTGTCTTGAGGCTGTGCTGATGATTGGAGCGGGAAACGAGACTCGAACTCGCGACCCCGACCTTGGCAAGGTCGTGCTCTACCAACTGAGCTATTCCCGCATCGGAATATCATCTGCAAACTTTTGGAGCGGGAAACGAGACTCGAACTCGCGACCCCGACCTTGGCAAGGTCGTGCTCTACCAACTGAGCTATTCCCGCAACTACCTTAAAACGGCCGTACAGCATTTGGTTGCTTGCGCTACTGTACGGGAGCCGAATTATAAGAGCAGTCATTCCAATTGCAAGGGCTTTTTTGTCACTGTGCAGCCGTTCGCTCAAAAGCTGGCCGAACTGCCGATTTTAGCAACCGGGCGACGGCAACCCCTTGCCGGGGACTCAGATTTTGAAGACGTGGCTGCGGTAGAACTGCAGTTCGGCGATGGACTCGCGAATGTCGTCCAGCGCCTGATGGGAACCGCTCTTGGTGAACTTTTCCAGCAGCTCCGGCTGCCAGCGGCGCACCAGCTCCTTGATGGTGCTGACGTCGACGTTGCGGTAGTGGAAGAAGGCTTCCAGCTCGCCCATGTGCTTGACCATGAAGCGGCGATCCTGGCCGATGCTGTTACCACACAGAGGGCTGGTGCGCTCCGGCACCCACTGGCGGATGAACTCGAGGGTCTCGGCCACGGCGCGGGCTTCGTCGTGCTCGCTCGCCTTGACCCGGGCCACCAGTCCGCTTTTGGTGTGGGTGTTGACGTTCCACTCGTCCATCTTGGCCAGCTCTTCATCGCTCTGGTGAATGGCGATGACGGGCCCTTGCGCCAGCACGTTCAGATCCTTGTCGGTGATGATGGTGGCGATCTCCAGAACCACGTTCTGTTCGGGATCCAGGCCCGTCATCTCCATGTCGATCCATACCAGGTTCTGCGCGCTGACTGTCATGATTGCTCTCTCTATTGGGAGGAATGGCGGAATTTTGCCAATTTGCATGTATCATACTGGCTTTGGATCTGTTCATAAACTGGCGAATCGAGTGGCAAAGAAAGCAAAACTCAATCTGGGTCAACAGAGGCGCGTTCAGGCCAACCGCGAGCGGCGGCTGCAAAAAGATCACACCACTGTGGTGGATGACACCCTGTTTGGCCCGGCCATCGAAGGGGTGGTGATCAGCCGCTTCGGCCAGCATGCGGACGTGGAAGCCGTCGACGGCACCATACACCGCAGCAACCTGAGGCGCAGCAGCATCAACAGCCTGGTGTGCGGTGACAAGGTGGTGTGGCGTCCCGGCCTCAATGCCGCGACCGCCGGCGTCATCGAGGCGGTACATCCCCGTCACTCGGTGCTGACCCGACCGGACTTCTACGACGGGGTCAAACCCATTGCCGCCAACATCGACCAGATAGTCATCGTCTCGGCGGTGATGCCCGAGTTCTCCACCAACATAGTCGACCGCTACCTGGTGGCCGCCGAGGATGTGGAAATAGCCCCCCTCATCGTCCTGAACAAGGTCGACATGCTGGACGAGGCGGCCCGCCCCCGGGTCGAGGGCCAGCTCGCCGCCTACCGCAAGCTCGGCTACCCGGTGATCCTGGTGAGCTGCGAGAGCGGCGAGGGGCTCGATGCGCTCAAGGCCGCCCTGACCGACAAGATCAGCATCTTCGTCGGCCAGTCCGGGGTGGGCAAGTCGTCCCTGACCAACGCCCTGATGCCGGGGCTCGGCGTGCTCACTGGCGAGATCTCCGAAAACTCGGGGCTGGGCACCCACACCACCACCACGGCGCGGCTCTATCACTTCCCGAGCGGCGGCGATCTCATCGATTCCCCCGGGATCCGCGAGTTCGCCCTCTGGCACCTGGAAGCCGATCGCATCACCTGGTGTTTCGTGGAGTTTCGCGACTACCTCGGCAGTTGCAAGTTCCGCGACTGCACCCACAAGGATGATCCCGGCTGCGCCCTGCGGGCGGCGGTCAGCAGTGGCGCCATCAGCCCTGACCGCTTCCACAACTATCACCGCATCCTGGAAACCATGCAGGAAGCCCGCCACGGTCGGCAACAAGCCCGGCTGTGACCCAATCAACCTCCCTCTTTTTAGAAAGAGCAGATGAAGATCATGAGCATCACTGACAACCTGAAAATTGCCGGTCAATACTACCTGCCCAAACACGCCCTATCCCGCCTGCTCGGCAAGCTTGCCGCCGCCGAGGCTGGCAACCTCACCACCCGGGTGATCGAGGCCTTTATCAAGCAGTACGGCGTCGACATGAGCGAAGCGCTGCACGAAGATCCGGCCCACTACGCGAGCTTCAACGCCTTCTTCACCCGCGAGCTCAAGCCGGGGATCCGTCCGCTGGTCGAGGATGCCATGACCCTGGCCCTGCCGGTGGACGGCACCGTCAGCCAGCTCGGCCCCATTAGCCAAGGCCGCATCATCCAGGCCAAGGGCCACGACTACAGTGCCCGCGAGCTGCTGGGCGGCTTCGAGGATCTGGTGGCGCCGTTCAAGGATGGGGACTTTGCCACCATCTATCTGGCGCCCAAGGATTACCACCGCATCCACATGCCGCTGGACGGCGTGCTGGAGAGCATGGTGTTCGTACCGGGGGATCTCTTCTCCGTCAACCCGCTCACCGCCGAGAAGGTGCCCAACCTGTTTGCCCGCAACGAGCGGGTGGTTGCCACCTTCCGCACCCCCCACGGCCCCATGGCGCTGGTACTGGTTGGCGCCACTATCGTCGCCAGCATCGAGACCATCTGGGCCGGCAACATAGCGCCGACCAAACAGAAGGAAGTGGTGCGCTGGGATTACACCGGCGACGAGGCCATCACATTGCAAAAAGGCGCCGAGATGGGCCTGTTCAAGCTCGGCAGCACCGTAGTCTGCCTGTTTGGCCCCGGCATGCTGGCAGGTTTCGAACCCCATCTGGCCAACGGCGTCACCACCCGCATGGGTCAGCCCTTTGCCAAGCTGGCGGCGCAGGCATGAGTGACCAGTCCAAGCCTGCTACCTCGCAGAAAAACAACCCGCTGCACGGGCTGACCCTGGAGGCGATCGTCACCGCCTTGGTCGAGCATTACGGCTGGGAACAACTGGGGCAGCAGATCAACATCCGCTGCTTCACCGACGATCCCAGCGTCAAGTCCAGCCTGAAGTTCCTGCGCAAGACCCCCTGGGCGCGAGAGAAGGTAGAGAGCCTCTATCTCTACGTTCAGCGCAAACAGGCCAAACAGAAGGAAGACCCCAGTGGCGTTTAAGATTACCTACACCTACAAGAAGCAGGCCAAAGAGATAGGCTACGCCAACGACAAGTTCAACAGCATCTATGACGCCATCGCCGCTGCCGAGGGGCTGGATCTCTCCAGCTTCCACGCCATGGAGGCCCAGCTGGCCCAGGTGTGCCGCCGCGACAAGAAGAGCGTGAAGGACTACAGGGAGAACTACTTCAAGGAGCTGGGCTTCTCCAACGTCGTGATCGAACGGGACAATCTCGAAGACAAGCAGGAGTGAGCATGCGAACCCTGACTCTGATGGCCGCCTCCCTGCTGCTGGCGGCCTGCAGCACCCAGGCTCCCCAGCTGGTCGGCAACGATCAGGATGCCCACGGCTGCCGTGCCAGCGCCGGTTACCAGTGGTCCCCCCTGCTCGGCCAGTGCGTGCGGCTGTTCGAACAGGGGGTGCGCCTGCAATCCCTCGAGGCCACCGAGACCGGCAGCGCCTTCGTGCTGTTCAACGCCGATCAGAGCAAGGCCGAGCTGACCCTGCCAAGCGGCGAGCTGATCCCCCTTGACCGCCAGGGCGAGGAAGGAAACTGGTCCTGGCAGGGAGGGGCCTACCAGCTCTTCCCCTGGAAGGGCTATGTGCTCAAGTCCGGTGAGCGGGCGCTGTTTCACGGTGACAGCGCACTCCAGCCCTGATCCCCAGAGATAAGCATCCAACCCCCGGCCCAGCCGGGGGTTTTGTTTTTGGAAAGCGCAAACCATGGCCGGCAGGCCAGCCCGCAGACAAAAAAGCCACGCCCGTGGGGCGTGGCAAAGGTAGGCAGGGTCACTCAACTTGCAAGGACCAGCAGGAACTGGCCGGCAGACCGACAACCTGGCGGCAGGGCGGCGTCAGAGCCGCCCCACCCTGGCTCAACGGTCGATGGCATCCAGCACCCGGGCGGAGTAGACCATGGCGGCCCCGGCATTCATGGCAACGGCGACACCCAGCGCATCGGCGATCTCGGCCCGGCTGGCCCCCTGCTTGAGGGCGGCATCGGCATGGACGGCGATGCAGCCATCGCAGCGGGTGGTAACGGCCACCGCCAACGAGATGAGCTCGCGGGTCTTGCCATCCAGAGTGCCGCTCTTGCTGCCGGCGGACGACAGCTGCTGATAACCCTTGAGGGTATCCGGGCTCAGGGTGCCCAGCTCCATGACGCGGCCCATCAACTGTTTACGGTATTGATCCCAGTCTTGCATCTTGACTCTCCGGTGTGGCAGAACAGGCCCCTGCCTGCTCGATGAAGCCAGTATTGCATCGGGACTTGAGTCGTTTAATACTTTAAAGACGCAAATAACAGTCAAATGGAATCATGAACCAGATAGACCAGCTGATTAGCCAGGCCGGCATCCAGGGCACGTTCGACCTGCGCTGCCTCTATCGCGGCGGTTTCAGGCTGCCCCACGAGCAGAGCCCGGCCGGGGTGATGCCGTTTCACCTGCTGATGAAAGGAGAGATCCGGGTCACCACGGCGCAGGGCGACGACGTGGCCCTGCGGCCGGGTGATCTGCTGCTGCTGCCCGGAGGCGAGCCCCATACCATCTGGCGGGAAGGCGACACCCTGGCCCTGGCCGAGCCGGGCGACGGTCTGCTGCCGCAGAGGGGCGATGGCGGCGATCAGGTGGAGTTTCTGTGCGGCGAGTACCGCTATCAGGGACCGCTGCGGCCGCTGTTGCTGGATGCCCTGCCGAGCCCGCTCTGCATCCCGCTGCTCGCCAGCGAGTCGCAGCAGGCGCTGAGTCTGGTGCTCAGCCTGATCCGCCAGGAGCTGCTGCGCGAACAGCAGGGCTCGGGGGCTGTGCTGACGGCCCTGAGTCAGGTGCTGCTGGCCATGGGGCTGCGGGCCCATGCCAGCGATCCGCACGGGGCGCTCGGGCTGGTCGGCGCCCTGCAAGACCCCAGGCTGGGCCGTTCGCTGCAGGCCATGCTGGCCGACCCGGCCCACCCCTGGAGCGTGGATGAACTGGCGGCGCTGGCCGCCATGTCCCGCGCCACCTATTTTCGCCACTTTCGCCAGCGGCTGGGCTGCAGCGTCTGGGACTTCATGGTACGGGTGCGGATGGTGCAGGCGGCCGAGCTGCTGCGCCACCCGGATCAACTCCCCCTCGGCGAGGTGGCGCAGCGGGTCGGCTATCAGTCGGAGGCCTCCTTTGCCAAGGCATTCAAACAGTCGAGCGGGATGGCACCTGGCCGCTTTCGCCAGCAGGGCTGGCCTGCCCTGCCCGGCTAGCGGGCCAAAAACAAAAACCCCGTTGCAGGCAACGGGGTTTTCATGCGCTCCGGCAGGGCAGGATTCAGTTGCCCAGGGTGGCGAACAGGCTCTGCTCCAGGCTGCCGCGGGAGACGCAGACTGGGGTGATGGAGGGGGCCAGCACGCGCTCGCCGGAGGACTCGACGAAGTAGAGCTGGGTGTTGCCCTTGACGTTGACGGTCGCCACGCTGTTGTTGCCGCTCTGGGTGATGATCAGATTGATCTGCAGATTGGGGTTGCCCAGTGCGACCTTGGAACCCATGGTGCCGCAATCCAGCCACTCCAGCCCCTCGGCCGAGTTTTCAACGTTGGCGGTCATCAGACCTGAGCCACGCTGGCTGTTTTCGATGTTGAGACCGTGATCGCCAAACCACTTCTCGGCGCGGGCCCACACCAGATCCACCGGAATCGCCATCTCCTGGGTGTTGTTGGTCGCCTTGGCAACCGGCGGGGTGTAGCGGTACTGTTCGCCGCCATTGTTGTCACTGGCACAACCCACCATCAACAGGGCCAGGGCGCCCCCCATTATCTTCTTCATGCTGCTTCTCTCATCCATAAGGCCACCACAGGCCAATCGGCGGCTATTATGGCGATCACGACACAGACTGTCAGCAGGGATCCACATAAATGGTGGATTCTTAACCCAAGCTTTACAAAACTGACCTGTTATCATAGATTTGCTCGAAGTCTCCCCCGTGAGTGCTCACGTGAATTCTTCGCTCTCCCTGGCGCTGCTGCAGCAGATCATCGACCAGTTACCCATGAATATCTTCTGCCGGGATACGGCCGGACGGTACCTGTTTGCCAACAAGGCCTTCGCCCGGGAGGCAGGACTACAGCAGCCGAGCGACCTCGTCGGCAAGACGGACGCCGAGATGCCCTGGGGCGATCAGTTCCGTGAGGAGGACGGGCGCCTGCTAGCCGAAGGAAAACCCCTGCTGCACCAGCAATGGCACTGCCACAGTGGCGCCAACACCAACTGGATGGAGATCCACAAGGTGCCGCTCTATGACGAGCAGGGCAACCCCCTTGCCCTCTTTGCCATGGTCAGCGCCATCGATCAGCGCAAGGAGCTGGAGCAAACCTTCCGCCAACAGCAACTGTTGCAGCGCCGCCTGCTGGATGCCATCCCGGATCTTATTCGCCTCGAAGATCACCAGGGCGTGCTCATCGACTGCAATCAGGCTTTTCTCGACTTCATGGGCCTGACGGCAAGCGACGCCCTGGGTCGACGAGTGCCCCCCCGTCTCCCCGTCGAGCAGACCCTGGGACAGGGTGAATATTGCGTGGTGGATGCCCAGGGCAAGGGCCGCCATCTGGAAGTCACCCGGGTCGAAGTCCCGGACGACGAGGGTAACGCCCTCGGCATTCTCACCCTGAGCCGTGACATCACCGGACTGCGTACCACCCAGGCCCAGTTGCAGCAGGAGCAGCACTACGACAGCCTCACCGGCCTGCTCAAGCTCTCCCACTTCCTGCAGACCAGCCGCCACCTCGGCGCCCGCAAGGCCAGCCTGCTGTTGGTGGATCTGCAACATTTTCGCGAGATCAACGATCGCTTCGGCATCCGGGTCGCCGACCGCCTGCTCAGCCAGGTGGCGCGTCGCCTGCAACGGCTGGCGCCGCCTCAGTCCCTGCTCTGCCGGGTCGCTGCCGATGACTTCGCCCTGCTGCTGCCCGAGCTTCCCCTCTCCCTGGATGAGTGGAGCCGCAACCTGCAACAGGAACTGATGGCCCCCTACCAGGTCGAGGAACACAGGATCCAGATCCCGGTCTTCCTCGGCATCGCCCACGGCAAGGCCAAGGAGGCCGAGCGTCTGTTGAGCCACGCGGAGGCCGCGCTGGCACAGGGCAAACGCCAGCAGCAACACTGCACCCTGTTCGATCCCGATCTCGATGCCAAGCTCAAGCGCCGTCAGCTCATCGCAGCCCAGTTGCCGCTGGCCATCAAATCGGCCGAGCTGACCGCCGTCTACCAGCCCATCATCTGCACCCACAGCAACCGGCTGCACGGGGCCGAGTTGCTCTGCCGCTGGCCACACCCCGAGTTCGGCATGATCTCCCCCGATGAGTTCATCCCCCTGGCGGAAGAGCTGGGCCTCATAGGCCAGCTCGGTCAACTGATGCTGGAGCTGGGCTGTGCCCAGCTGGCGCGCTGGCAGGTGGCGGCCCCTGACCTGGTGCTCTCCATCAACCTGTCACCGCTGCAGTTCCGCGATCCCGAACTCTGCCCGCAGATCTTCGCCTGCATCGAGCGCCACGGGCTCGCCCCCTGGCAACTGGAGCTGGAGATCACCGAAGGGGTGCTGATGGAGAATGCCGACGAGATAGAGAGCAATCTGGCCTGCCTCATCGAGGCGGGCTTCCAGCTCGCCATCGACGACTTCGGCACCGGTTACTGCTCGCTCGCCTACCTGCCGCGGCTGCAGGTGGCGACCCTCAAGCTGGACAAGAGCTTCACCCAGGGACTGGCCAGCAACCAGGCAACCACCGCCATCGTCCGCTCCGTCATCGGTCTGGGTCATGAACTCGGCATCAGGATCACCGCCGAAGGGGTGGAAACGGTGGAGCAGCAGGCCTGGCTGGTACAGGCTGGCTGCGATCGGCTGCAGGGCTATCTGTTCAGTCGCCCCCTGCCCCCCGGGGAGTTTGCCAGCAACTACCAGTTGCCAGCTTGACCCGCCACCAACAACGAGGCCACCCCTGGGGTGGCCTTTTGATTGTCTGGCTGTGCATCAGCCGTCATGGACCATGATGCACACAGCCGCCGCCGACCCAGGCTTACTCCTGGAAGTAAGTGCCCCAACCGTCGTAGTCCACACCGTACTTTTCCAGAATAGGCAGCATCTTCTCGATGTCAGAGACGATGGTCTCGATATCCAGCTTGCACTCCACGGTAGCATCGAAGCAGAAGATGGTGGCGCCGTCGTCCAGTTCCATCTCCTCGGCATCGGTCACTTCGAAGCCGGCCTTGAACAGGTCAACCGCCGCCTTCTCCAGCAGATCGAAGTCCTGACAGGCAAAGTGGTGCTCAATCTCGTAGTCCAGATCCGGGTTGCTGCCATCGGCCAGCAGCTCGTTGACGATGGCGGTGGTCTCTTCGCGCCACTCTTGCATGTTGATACTCATATAAACCCCAGACGGTATTGGATGGATGTAGCCCCTGCTGGCGGGCACGCTGCGGCCGTGTCGGCCCGCTCGCCGCCAGGGGGTGGTTGCGGCAAAGCATACCCGCAGAGCGCAACGGGCTCAATGCGGCGGACCAAGATAACTGCTTCTCAAGGCTCCTCCCAAATGGTGGTGTCCGCAAAAAGGTTAAAAAAGTGTAATAACCCACCATTGACAAGTGTCACCCATAGATACCTTCATCATCCGGCACAAGACAGTCAAAACACATCACATGCTTCTTTCAGGTCAGCGTTTTCCACCATCGAGGTGCTGATGACAAAGGACCAATCCAAAGGCATAAAGAGACGCGGGTGAATCACTCCCCGTCCGGAAAAGGAGCCCGACGGGCTCCTTTCTGATCATGTGAAGGAGCACATTGCAATGCCCAAAACAACAATAACGAGCCTGCTTATCGGCTCGACCCTTATGATTGGAAACCATGTCATGGCCGCCCCGGTCCATGGCCCCTTCGATGCCCCCCTCGCCGACGAGGTGAAGGTGCTGGAGATGCTCAAGAAGAGCGGCCGGATCCCGACCCTGGCCTCCCCCGAGATGGAGCAGGCGGCCCTGACCCGCTATTACCGCGACAAGTCACGGGCCTACAACGGCAACAGTGGCACCCTGGCGGTGAAAGAGGGCAAGGTACGGGAGCGCATCCTCAAGAAGATCCGCCTGAACGGCACCGCCCGCCCCGGCGATCGGGTGCCCACCCTGCTGCTCAAGGCCATCGAGAAGGAGCATTACAGGGGCAAGATGCGCAAGGACAAGATCCTCGCCATCCTGGTGGACTTCCCCGACTACCCGAAGAACAGCGTTACCCCCGAGCTCACCAAGATGTACTACCCGGACTACAGCCAGGCGCACTACAACGATCTGCTGTTCTCGTCCAAAGGCTATGCCGGTCCGAACGGCGAACGCTTCATCTCCATGCGCCAGTTCTACGAGCAGCAGTCCGGCCAGAGCTACAGCGTGCGCGGTCAGGTGGCGGGTTGGTACACAGCCAGGAAGGACGCGGCCTACTACGGCAGCAACCAGAACGAAACGGCGGTACGGGAGCTGGTGAAGGAGGCGCTGGCGCAGGTGGCGGCAGATCCTGCCATCGATCTGGCCGAGTTTGATCAGGAGGATCGTTACGATCTCAATGGCAACGGCAACCGGGACGAGCCGGACGGCCTCATCGACCACCTGATGATCTTCCACTCCAGCGTCGGCGAGGAGGCGGGGGGTGGCGATCTCGGCGAGAATGCCATCTGGGCCCATCGCTGGAACCTGGGCGCCCCCTACCCCATCCCCGGCACCAGCAGCCCGAACGGCGATTTCGGCGGCCAGTTCGCCGCCTACGACTACACCATCCAGCCCATCGATGCGGCGGCCGGGGTCTGTGCTCACGAATATGGCCACGATCTGGGATTGCCGGACGAGTACGACACCAAGTACAGCGGCAAGGGGGAACCGGTGGCGACCTGGTCCATCATGTCCTCAGGCTCCTGGGCCGGGGTCATCGGCGGCACCGAGCCGACCGGCTTCTCCCCCTGGGCCAAGGAGTTCCTGCAGGCTTCCCTCGGGGGCAACTGGCTGCACGGCAGCAATGTGCAGCTTGCCGATCTCAACCCTCGCGGCAACGTCTACATGCTGGATCAGGCCAACGACAAGGGACGCAACGACGACGTGGTGCGCATCAACCTGCCCGCCAAACAGGTGCCCCTCAACCCGCCCTATGCCGGTCAGTACCAGTACCACGGCGGCAAGGGCAACAACCTGGACAACCGCATGAGCCTCAAGCTGGATCTCGGCGGCAGGCAGAGCGCCAGCCTGCTCTTCAAGGCCTGGTATCAGATCGAAGATGGCTTTGACTACGGTCGGGTGCTGGTCAATGGCGAACCCATCCCAGGCAACCTGACCACCAGTGACGATCCGAACGGGATCGGCTTCGGGGTCGGCATCACCGGCAACTCCAACGGCTGGACCGATGCCGAGTTCGACCTCACCCCTTGGGCCGGCCAGCAGATCACCCTCACCCTGCAATACCAGAGTGATGGCGGCGTGGCCGAAAACGGGCTGTTCGTGGACGAGCTGCAGATCCTCGCCGATGGCGACACCCTGCTGAGCGACGGGGCCGAGGGCAGTGCGGCCTTTACCCTGGCCGGCTTTGTGAAGAACGATGGCAACGAGGCCAAGGATCACTATTACCTGGCCGAGTGGCGCAACCATGCGGGGGTGGACAAGGGGCTGGCCCACATCAACGTGGCCGACCAGCTGATGCGCTACGAGCCGGGTATGCTGCTCTGGTACGTGGACAGCAGCCAGGCTAACAACTGGGTGGGCCAGCACCCGGGTGAAGGCTTCCTCGGGGTGGTGGACGGGGATCAGCGCACCCTCACGTGGAGCGATGGGGCCGTGGCCGGCACTCGTTACCAGATCCACGATGCTGCCTTCGGCCTGGGCTTCCAGCGCCCCCTCGACCTCAAACATCCGAGCGGCTCCCTGCTGCGCGACTTCTGGATCACCCCGAACCGGGTGTTCAAGGATTCCCGCAGCTACCAGAGCAAGGAGATCCCGGACGCCGGTCGTCTGCTACCCGAATATGGACTCAAGATCAGCGTTACCGGTCAGGCCCGCGACATGAGCACCGGGAGGATCATCGTCAGCCGTCACTGAGTCATGGCATGAATCCACCGGGTTCAGACCAGAATGCCAGTCAGTTAAGTCTGACTGGCATTATTTTTATTCGCTTTTTTCATACTTAACCGCTGCGGTGCGGCCTCAGCACATCGCGGGGAATGCGGCCCTGTGATGGGGAGAGCAAACTGCCCGCAGGTCGCTCCAGACCGCTTTACCCGCCCCGGAATATTGCCCGGTGTCCTGGTGGTAACCCTGCCGGTTGTTGAGGGCGATGTCGCATTCCTTCAAGGTCATGCTTTATCTGTTGAGCAGCGCCAAACCGGGCGGACACAAGGCATCATCGCTCCTTCCTCTCACTTGGTACCTTGCTGTTCCCCCTTCTGGGCTTCACACCTCTTGCGATCAGCAATTCGATCGCTTCCCGCTCCTGCTGGCGCGGTGAAAAACAGTGTCCATCAGCAGGCGCAACCCCGTTTCATGGTGCTCTCCTTGGCCGAGGCACAGAGGCAGGGCTTGCCCATATGGCCAACCGCCACCATGGTGTCGTTGGTCTGGCTGACCAGAGCCCGGGCGTTGGGGGTGTAGTCCAGTTCGGCCGTGGCCTTCTGCATCACCTCGCGGAAGGCGACACTGACATTGGGCGAGCGGCCCCTTTGTGGAAGCGTTACCACTTTAGCGCCAACCACGTGCGCAACATCCTTGATGGCGCCCGCGCAGCCTTTACTCTCCTCACGGTCGAAACGGGCAACAATGCACGTAAAAAGCGCCGACAACTTGATAGCCACAGGTAAAGGTCCATTCTCACAACAAGTGTAATCGTTTACACAACTACGTGACACGCATCACAGTTTAAGTAATCTGGCTTCGGCTAAACTCCTGCTCAGGCTTTCTTTGCGTGAGGCACGAACGGTGGAGAAGAGGATGAGAGTACTGGTGACCGGCGGTTGCGGCTATATCGGCAGCCACACCTGTCTGGCCTTGCAGGCGGCAGGCATGGAACCCGTGGTGGTGGACAACCTCTGCAACAGCAAGGCCGCCGTGCTGACACGGGTCGCCGCCATCAGCGGGCAGCGGCCCCACTTCTATCAGGGGGACATCCGTGACCCGGCACTGCTGGACAGCATCTTCGCCGAGCAGCAGATCGACGCCGTGATCCACTTCGCCGCCCTGAAAGCGGTCGGCGAATCGACCCGGATCCCCCTCGAATATTATGAGAACAACCTGAGTGGCACCCTGGTGCTGCTGCAGGCAATGAAGCGCGCCGGGGTTCACAACCTGGTGTTCAGCTCCTCGGCCACCGTCTACGGCGATCCGACCAGCACCCCCATCCGGGAAGATTTCCCCCGCAGCGCCACCAATCCCTACGGCCGCTCCAAGCTGATCATCGAGGAGATCCTCGAGGATCTGCAGGCCGCCGAGCCCCACTGGAGCATGACGCTGCTGCGCTACTTCAACCCGGTCGGCGCCCACGAGTCCGGCACCCTGGGGGAAGATCCCCAGGGCATCCCCAACAATCTGATGCCGTTCCTGACCCAGGTCGCCATCGGTCGTCGCGACTGCCTGTCCGTCTTTGGAAACGATTACCCCACTCCGGACGGCACCGGCGTGCGCGACTACATCCATGTGATGGATCTCGCCGAGGGGCACGTCAAGGCGCTGCACCACTGCGCGGGGCGAGGCGGCGTCCACCCTTACAACCTGGGCACGGGCCAGGGCCAGAGCGTGCTGCAGATGGTGGCGGCGTTCGAGGCGGCATGCGGCCGCCCCCTGCCCTGTCGCATCGAGCCGAGGCGCCCGGGCGACATCGCCGAATGCTGGGCAGACCCCGCCAAGGCCGAGCGCGAGCTTGGCTGGCATGCCACCCGGGATCTCGCGGCCATGTGCGCAGACAGCTGGCGCTGGCAGCTCGCCAACCCGAACGGTTACGAGGAGTAGGCCTGCCGGCCTGCCCGTTACGATTTTCTCAACTCATTGATTGGAGTGATGATGTTCAACCCTGTTGATCACCCCCACCGCCGTTTCAACCCGCTGACCGGCCAGTATGTGCTGGTCTCCCCCCACAGGGCCAAGCGCCCCTGGCAGGGTCAGGTCGAAAAAATAAGCCAGGCACCGAGCCAGTCCCACGATCCGGACTGCTTCCTCTGCGCCGGCAACAAGCGCGTCACCGGCGACCAGAACCCCGACTATCGGGACACCTTCGTCTTCACCAACGACTTCGCCGCCCTGATGCAGGACACCCCGGCCGCCGGCGACGAGCAGGATCCCCTGCTCAAGCTGGAAGCCGCTCGTGGTACCAGCCGGGTCATCTGCTTCTCGCCGGATCACGGTAAGACTCTGCCCGAGCTGCCCCTGCCCGCCATCGAGGCGGTGATCACCACCTGGATGAGCCAGGTCGCCGAGCTGTCAAGCCAGTGGGAATGGGTGCAAGTGTTCGAGAACAAGGGCGCCGTCATGGGCTGCTCCAACCCCCACCCCCACGGCCAGCTGTGGGGCAGCGACTTTTTGCCCAACGAGATAGCCCGCGAGGAGCAGCACCAGCGCGACTGGCTGGCCGAACACGGCCGCCCGCTGCTGCTGGACTACATGGAGCGCGAGCTGCAAGACCGCTCACGCATCGTGGTGGAGACGGCACACTGGCTGGCCGTGGTGCCCTTCTGGGCGGCCTGGCCGTTCGAAACCCTGTTGCTGCCCAAGGCCCATGTGCCCTCAATGCTGGATCTCACCCCGGAGCAACAAGAAGATCTGGCGGTGGCGCTCAAGGAGCTCACCAGCCGCTACGACAACCTGTTCGAATGCAGCTTCCCCTACTCCATGGGCTGGCACTTCGCGCCGCCGAACTCGGACTGCCCCGAGGCCTGGCAGTTGCACGCCCACTTCTACCCGCCCCTGCTGCGCTCCGCCACCGTGCGCAAGTTCATGGTGGGCTTCGAGATGCTGGCCGAAACCCAGCGGGACCTGACCCCGGAACAAGCCGCCGAGCGCCTGCGTTCCCTCTCCCCCGTTCATTACAAAGCCAATGAGGTGACCCCATGACCCCCAGCCAACGCGTCAGCGCCGTGTTTGCCGAGCAGTTTGAGCAACAACCCGACCTGCTGGTGCGCGCCCCCGGCCGCGTCAACCTCATCGGCGAGCACACCGACTACAACGACGGCTTCGTGCTGCCCTGTGCCATCGACTACGAGACCTGCGTCGCCATCGGCCGGCGCAGCGACAACCTGGTGCACGTGATCGCCGCCGACTACGGCAACCAGCGGGATCTGTTCAGCCTGGACAAGCCCATCACCCATCACCCGGACCAGCGCTGGAGCGACTACATCCGCGGCGTGATCAAGCATCTGCAGGTCCGTGGCCATGCCCTGCGCGGCCTCAACCTGGTGGTCTCGGGCAACGTGCCCCAGGGCACCGGCCTCTCCTCCTCCGCCTCCCTGGAGGTGGCCATCGGCCAGGCCTTCAAGGAAGCCCAGGGGCTTGCCATCAGCCAGGCCGAGATTGCCCTCAACGGCCAGCAGGCGGAGAACCAGTTCGTCGGCTGCAACTGCGGCATCATGGATCAGATGATCTCCGCCAGCGGCGAGCGGGATCACGCCCTGCTGCTGGACTGCCGCACCCTGGAGACCCGCCTCATCCCCATGCCCGCGGATCTGGCGGTGCTGATCGTCAACTCCAACGTGCGCCGCGGCCTGGTGGACAGCGAATACAACACCCGCCGCCAGCAGTGCGAGACCGCCGCCCGTCACTACGGGGTCAAGGCGCTGCGCGACCTGGATCTGGCCGCGCTGGAAGCGGGCAAGGCCGGGCTGGACGAGGCCTGCTATCGCCGCGCCCGCCACGTGGTGGGGGAAAACGCCCGCACCCTGGCCGCCGCTGACGCGCTGGCGAGCGGCGATCTGGTACGCCTCGGCGAGCTGATGGGTCAGTCCCATTCCGCCATGCGCGATGACTTCGAGATCACGGTACCCCCTATCGACGGCCTGGTGGAGATCATCAAGGCAGAGATCGGTACCGAGGGGGGCGTGCGGATGACAGGGGGCGGCTTCGGCGGTTGCGTGGTGGCCCTGCTGCGCCCGGAGCGGGTGAACGAGGTGATCGCCGTGGTCGAGGCCGAGTATCCGGCCAGGTTTGGCCTCCAGGCGGACTGCTATGTCTGCCGCGCCAGCGCCGGGGCGGGGGTCATCGCATGAAAGAGTTCCATCTGCGAAATGCAGCGGGTCTGCGGTTGAGCGTACTCGATTTCGGGGCAACGCTCACCGCCCTCGAGATCCCGGTCAACGGCACGTCTCGCAATGTGCTGCTGGCCTGTGATCCGGTGGATTATCCCGAGCAGCGTGCTTATTTGGGCTCGATCGTGGGGCGTTTCGCCAATCGTATCGGCAACGCCCGTCTGGAGCGGGATGGGCAAGAATGGCAGATCGATGCCAACGAGGGCACCACCTGCCTGCACGGGGGCAGCCACTCCCTGCACAACCGGGAGTGGCAACTGGCCGAGCTGGCCGAAGATCGTATCCGTCTGCAAACCCGGCTGGCCGACGGCGAGCAGGGCTTCCCTGGCAATCTGGACGTGACGGTGGAGTACCGGCTGGAGCAGACCGATCTGGTGATCGCGTTGAGCGCCACCACAGATGCACCGACCCCGGTCAACCTCACCAGCCACGCCTATTTCAATCTGGATGGCGGTGACGTGCGTGACCATCGCATCACCATCAAGGCGGATCGCTATCTGCCGACCGATGAGCACTCGCTGCCGCTTGGCATCGCACCGGTCGAAGGGGTATTCGATTTGCGGCATGGCAAGCGGGTCGGGGAGCAGTGGATGACCCACTCGCAGCAGGAGAAATGCCTGGGATTCGATCACTGCTTCTTGTTTGATGACGCCTCGTTCGCACCACAGGCCACTCTGATGGCAGGGGATGGCAGCCTGCGCATGGAGATGCATACCGACCAGCCGAGCGTCCAGCTCTACACCGGCAACTGGTTGGCCGGCGCGCCCAAGCGCGGGGGTGGGCATTGGGGAAACTATCAGGGGATCTGTCTGGAGGCGCAGCAATTGCCAGACAGCCCGAACCGTCCAGAATTGGGCGACCCTTGGTTGATGCCAGGTGAACGTTATCAACACGTTACCCGTTATCGGCTCATCCCGGTCGTGGCGTGACTCATTGAAGGGGCGCGTCAAGTCGCCCCTTTGTCGCACCTCTTCCGCCCATCGGCTTCATCATGACCGCATTCAACACAGAAAAGGAACGAAACATGCTGCCCGCAGCTTTATGGCCTCGCGCCATTGCGATATCAGTCGTGCTTTGCGTCTCGGTATTATGGCTTGATGCCGATTATCTCGGCCTATGCGCAGCCTTCTTGACCACAGGATCCTTTGCACTACAAGTGCTGCAGATACTGAAAACCAGGGAGACCAAAGCGATCTCGAACAGCATGTATCTCGCGTTCAGTTGCGGCGTGCTGTGCTGGCTGGTGTATGGCCTTCAGATCGGTGACATCCCCCTTATCATTGCCAATGCCATCACGCTGGCCTTGGCATGCACAGTGCTGCTGCTCAAACTGAAAAACGAATATCTACGCATTCATTAGCTGACCGAGTGGTGGACGAGGCCACTCAGTACCCATCATGGGCTTCTCATTTTTGATTCTTACCACACACTTTCGCGGGCATGACGGCATAAATCTCAGCACGATCCGTGGCATAAGGCGTCGCTGTGCCACAGGTCATCGAGAAGGGTCAAAGGCGGTTAACTGGCCGGCCCCTGGTCGAGGCGCGGATCAGCAACTCGCCCTCCAACTTCATCTGCAAAGCGATAGGCTTCTCTCCTTGCGCCAGTTGCAACAAGGTATCCACCGCCTGTTTGCCCATCTCGTCGTAAGGCAGTTCGATGGAACTCAAAGGAGGCTCCATTTCGCTGGCCAGCATCTGGTTGTCGTGGCCGGCCACCAGAATGTCTTCCGGGATGCGCAACCCCGCCTCGGCAATCGCCTGATAGCAACCTTGGGCCATGTAATCGCTGCAACAGAAGATGCCATCAGGCGGCTGAGGCAGTGCCAGCAGTTGCCGGGTCTGTTCATAGGCCTCGTGCAGCGACCAGTTGCCCACGCGCACCCATTGTGGTTCAGGGATCAGATCGTGGTTGATCAGCGCTTGACGATACCCTTCCAACCGCAGGCTGTTCGCTTCCATCCAGGGCTCTCCCTGAATAAGTGCAACCCGTTTGCAACCTTGATCCAGCAGGTGTGCCGTCACCTTATAGCCCGCTAACTTATCGGCGGGCAGGATGGAATAGCGCTCGGGCAAGCTCGTGGCTTCCAGATAACAGTTGAGCAACACGGTAGGTACCTGTGGGGAGAGCTCCATCTCGGCGAGTTGCCTTGTCATGGAGGAGGCGAAGATCATCCCCAGATAATCCCCCTGATTGATCTCCTGTTCGATCAGTCTGGTGAGCTCCGCGCTGTTGCGATAATCGAAGGTAACCAACATGCGATCAGCCTCCCAAGCACGTTCATTGCAGGCATTGATCGCATCGAGAAAAGGGTCATAGGAGGTGAGGCCATTGAATACGAAAGCAATTTTTCGCGCAGATGGCCCCCTGGGTAGATGTTCGGCTCGCTTATGCTGGTAACCCAGCTCGACCGCTTTCTCGAGCACTCTGCGCCGTGTTTCGTCCGCCAGCTTGATGGTGGTCGAGCCATTGAGCACGAGTGAGACCGTTGATTGGGAGACGCCGGCAGCCGCGGCGATGGCACTCATGGTGATGCGTTTATTGTTCATCGGTATGACCATAATGTGAGCGGTACCGCCCAGATAATAATATTAATTATTTACCTTCCATCATGACTCATGATTACGGGCATGAGCAAGTAGTACAAGCGCTTTCAGAGACGATGCAGGAGTTATCTGGCACAAAGCGATAAACCCGAGGAGACAACAGCTCGCCAACTCCAGCTTGAGAACACCTTAAATTTGTTCGTTTTGTGACTGATCCCAGAATTCTATCCTTCATCATTTGCAACCAAACTTATTAGCTAATAATAATTAGCAAATAGACACAAATAATTAGTAAAGAGGTTCTCCGATGGCGGTACAACAGTGGTCAACAGAACGGGCTTGGCAGTGGTGGGATAAACAACCTTGGCTACTGGGCTTCAACTACCTGCCCCGTACGGCGGTCAACTGGACCGAGATGTGGCAGGCCGAGACCTTCGATCCCACCATCATCGATCAGGAGTTGGCCTGGGCCAGCGAACTGGGCTACAACACCCTGCGCACCAATTTGCCGTTTATTGTCTGGCAACATGATCGTGATGGCCTGATCGCACGGATCGAGCAATTCCTCACCCTGTGCGGCAAACACGATATCCGCGTGATGATGACCCTGATGGATGACTGCGGTTTTTCTGGTGATCATCCCTATCTGGGTAGCCAGAAACCACCGCGGGACGATGTTCACAACAGTCAGGCGGCAGCAAGTCCAGGCCGCAACATCGTCACTGACCCGACCCAATGGCACGAGCTGGAGCGTTACATCCGCGATCTGGTGCGTACCTTCGCCAATGACGAACGGATCTTCATCTGGGATCTCTACAACGAGCCGACCAACCGCGGCATCTTCTCGGAAGGCGATGTCGAGGTGCGTTTCGATGAATCGCTGGAGACATATGCCCACTATCTGATGGAACTGGCCTTCGTCTGGGCCCGGGAGGAGAACCCCATCCAGCCGCTCACCGTCGGCGCCTGGCATGCCCCTTACAGCATCGGTCAGGGAGATGCTGAATTTACCCCGGAAAACACCTTCACCCACCCCACCGACCGGCGGGCCATGGCGCTGTCGGATGTCATCACCTTCCACTCCTATCAGCGCATGGAGGGGTTGAAGATCTCCCTGGAGGTAGTCGGCAGCTATCGCCGTCCTATGCTCTGCACCGAGTGGCTGGCACGCCATGTCGGCAGCACGGTGGAGCAGCAATTACCCCTGTTCAAGGAGCTGAAGATTGGCGCCTATCAGTGGGGCCTGGTGAAAGGCAAAACCCAGACCCATTTACCCTGGCCCTTCGTTCGCAATATCGACCCCGACTGGCGCCGGGTCTGGTTCCATGATCTGCTGGAAGAGGACGGCACCCCCTACTCCGCCAGCGAAACAGCACTTATCCGCGCATTGACCCGCTCATAACACAAGAAGGACGCCACAGCGGTGGCGCTCTTCACAACCCATTCATGTCGTAGAGGTTGGCAGATGACAGACCAAAAGATACAAAATAGAGAGCTGGCGGGATATTTCAGCTACGCCGTCGGGCAATGCCTCAGCTTCGGCCTGGTGGGTTCCTTCATTCTCTATTTTTACACCGATATTCTTGGAATATCGCCTGCTGCGGCCGGGGCCATTTTCCTCGTCGCCCGTATTTGGGATGCCATCAACGATCCCCTCATTGCCGGCTATATGGATACGCTGAATTTCAAGCGCGGCAAATTTACCCCCTATATGTTATGCGTGCCCTTCCTGATCGCGGGCATCACCTCCCTCAGCTTCATCGGCCTGGATCTGCCGATGGCGACCAAGGTGGCCTATGCGGCGGTGACCTATATCGCCTGGGGCATGATCTACACCCTCTCCGATGTGCCGTTCTGGACCATGTCGTCTGTCATGAGCCAGGAGCCGCAAGAGCGCGCCAAAGCCGTAACCGTCGCCATGCTGGGGGTCAATATCGGCATCGGCAGTGCCTCCATCATCTTCCCGAAGCTCACCGAGCTGTTTGCCGCGACCAGCAGCACCAAGGGCTACATGGAAGGCGCCCTCTGCCTGATGCTGATCGCCCTGCCGCTGATGGTGATCGGCGCCAGCCAGATGAAGGAGCGCGTCAAGCCCAACCCGGATGACAAGATCACCATCAGGGACTCCTTCCGCGTCCTGCGGGCCAACAAACCGCTGGCTTATGTGCTGGGCTCCTTCTTCTGCAATGTCTTCTTCAACCTCGCGACCGGGCTCTACATCTTCTTCTTCACCTACAACATGGGTGACGCCGGGTTGCTCTCGGTGATGGGGACCATAGGCGTGGCCACCTCCATGGCCTGCATGCTGGTGCCGGTGTTGACCAAGCGTTTCAGAAAACGTGATCTCTTCCTGATGCTCACCATGCTGGAGATCGCCCTGCGCGTCGGTTTCTACACGGCGGGTTACGACAACCTGATATTGGTGTTCGGCTTCCTCGCCCTGATCCATGCCGCCAACGTCATCACCAACCCGCTGATCTCCGCCATGCTCAGCGAAACCATCGAATATGCCGAGCTCAAGTCCGGCCGCCGCTGCGCCGCCATCGCCTTCTCAGGGCAGACCTTTACCGGAAAATTAGCCTGGGCCATTGCGGGCGGGATCTCCGGCACCCTGTTGATCTGGCTTGGTTATCAACCGAATACAGCGCAGACTCAAGCAACGATGGATGGGCTGTTTATCTGTATATCTCTGGTACCAATCTTGGGCAGCATCATGCGTATTATTATCATGACACGGTACAACTTCACCGAAGATAAACATGCCAGGGTGCGTCACGCCTTGATAAAATGGCGCTCGAACAACCCTATTTAAACTGACTGAATGGTGTAACCTGGTTCGGTGTCTGGCGATAACTAGATCTGTACAACCCATATCTATCAAGATCTGCTGACATAGCTCCCCGCTAGCCCTCAGAAGGGCTACGACTGAGTGGCAAGTTATCCAATTTAAGGATGAATAGCCTTGAGTTTCGTAGAAACTGGACTGATCCCCGGTGTTGGATCAGGGACTCCTTGCACAGTATCTCGCCACTTGGTTCACCCTATGCAAAAACATGCCAGAAACTGGGGCTGCAAGGTTGACACCCCAGTCCAGAAAGGGTTTAATGCGCGCCGTTGCCCAGATAGCTCAGTCGGTAGAGCAGGGGATTGAAAATCCCCGTGTCGGCGGTTCGATTCCGTCTCTGGGCACCAATAATTCCTCCTTAGTTCAGTCGGTAGAACGGCGGACTGTTAATCCGTATGTCGCTGGTTCAAGTCCAGCAGGAGGAGCCAAATTCGAAAGGCCCGCTCATCTGAGCGGGCCTTTCTGCATCTCCCCTTCCCGAAATGTCATCCCCTAATAGCGATTCTCGTCACCGTGCCAGACATGACCGGCAGAACATGCCCGGGCGACCTCGTGACAAGGATCATCGGCATGAGAGCGGAAGAAGTGCTGATCCTGTTGCAGCAGGAGCGAACTCATCGAGTGGCTGATACCGGCCAGAGCCTCGCCAGCGGTCAATCCTGCAACCCGGTGATCTGTGGCCAAATGAGCCAGTACCCTTTCACGACTATTCATGATCGCCTCCCTCTGTGGATCCCGTCGTAAATTGACCATAGCAGCAGGTATCAGACTACCGCAAACCCGCGCCAGCAAAGGGCTCCAGGCCGGTCCACCCCTGCCGGAAAAGGGAGACAAATGAAGAGGCCCACCCTGTCGGATGGGCCTTCCATGCCTGCTATCCGCCGTTACAGGCTGCCAGCAACAGGGTTGCCCCGCAGGTAGCGCTGAATACCAGCAACCCCGCCTGCAGCACTCCCTCAGGATCCGTCTCTTTTCTTCTCTTTCTGAACCTTGTCCATCGCGGCTTCATCGAGCCCACCTCGTCCTGTTGTGTCCAGCTCCCCTGCCCTCTTCGGCAGGCCGCTCATCTTGATCCCGGTTCAGCTCAAGGTCAATCGGTCCGCTCATTCTCGGGAAAACCGGCGTGACCCTTCTGCGAGCCAGGGCTATGATGAGGCCGACGATTTCCGACCCCAGGGAGACCCCAGATGAGCAGCCCCTTGCACTACGTGCTGGATGGCATCCATTGCGAGCCACACTTCTTCACCGTGCCCCTCGACCACCAGAGACCGGATGACGAGAAGAGTATTACCCTGTTTGGCCGCACTCTCTGTCGCCAAGACAAGCTGAACGATGAGCTGCCCTGGCTGCTCTATCTGCAGGGGGGGCCGGGCTTTGGCGCGCCGCGCCCGACCGCAAGCGGCGGCTGGATCAAGCGGGCCCTGCAGGAGTTTAGGGTGCTGCTGCTCGATCAGCGCGGCACTGGCCACTCCACCCCCATCAACGCCGAGGCACTGGCCGGGCTCACCCCGGTGGAGCAGGCCGGCTACCTCGGCCATTTTCGCGCCGACAGCATAGTGCGGGACGCCGAATACATTCGCGAGACCCTGAGCCCGGACCGGCCCTGGAGCCTGCTTGGCCAGAGCTTCGGCGGCTTTTGCAGCCTCACCTATCTCTCCCTGTTCCCAGGCAGCCTGCACGAGGTCTACCTCACCGGCGGCGTGGCTCCCATAGGTCGCAGCGCGGACGAGGTCTACCGCGCCACCTATCAACGGGTGGCGGACAAGAACCGCGCCTTCTTCGCCCGCTTCCCCCATGCCCAGGCCATCGCCAACCGGCTGGCGACCCACCTGCACCGCCACGACGTGCGCCTGCCGAACGGCCAGCGCCTGACGGTGGAGCAGTTGCAGCAGCAGGGGCTGGATCTCGGCGCCAGCGGCGCCTTCGAGGAGCTCTACTACTTGCTGGAGGACGCCTTCATCGGCGAGGAAATCAACCCCGCCTTCCTCTACAAGGTGCAGGCCATGCAGCCGTTCAACACCAATCCTGTGTTCGCCATTTTGCACGAGTCCATCTATTGCGAGGGGAGCGCCAGCAACTGGGCGGCCGAGCGGGTCAGGGGCGAGTATCCTTGCCTGGCCTGGGCGCCGGGCAAGGATTTTGCCTTCACCGGCGAGATGATCTTCCCCTGGATGTTCGAGCAGTTCCGCGAGCTGATGCCGCTCAAGGAGGCCGCTCATCTGCTGGCCAAAAAGGCCGATTGGGGCACCCTCTACAACCCGGCGCAGCTGGCTAAGAACCCGGTGCCGGTGGCCTGCGCCGTCTATGCCGAGGACATGTACGTGGAGTTCGACTACAGCCGCGATACCCTCAAGGGCCTTGGCAACAGCCGCGCCTGGATCACCAACGAGTACGAGCACAACGGCCTGAGAGTCGACGGCGAGCAGATCCTGGACAGGCTCATCCGCTTGAACCGGGACTGCTGATCCCGCTCGGGCGGCGCGCCCGCCATAACAAGAATATCGAGGGCGGCCCATGAGCCGCCCCGCCCTGTCGGAAGCAACACAAAACAACAAGGACACCCTTTGGATCATCCGGAAATCTCGGCCGGCTGGCTGAGCCGCCTCTTCTATCACTGGACGGGCCCGCTGCAACGCAAGGGGCTGACCGAGCCCCAGGTCGGTCTCGACGATCTCTACCCCCTGCTGCCGGAAGACAGGCGCGACGCGCGGGCCGATGCCTTCCTCGCGCTCACCGCGAGTGCGCCGGTGCGCCCTTGGCCCATCATGGCCTTTATCTGGCGCCACTACCGCCGCCGCATCGGCCTGCTCACCCTGTTGCAGCTGATCGGCATGCTGGCCACCCTGGCCAGCCCCTGGCTGCTCAACCACAGCATGACCCAGCTCGGCACCGGGGCCAGCACCGGCCACAAGCTGTTGCTGGCCTTCGCCCTGTTTGCCTCGGTGCTCGCCGCCGGCATGCTGGCGGAGCACTCCCTGCAGCTGGCGCTCAAGATGCACGTCCCCATTCGCCGCCTGCTGGCCGAGTCCCTGCTCGCCAAGGTGATGAAACTCGGTGGCAAGAGCTTCGATGACAGGGCCGGTGGCCGGGTACAGAACCTCATCAACCGGGACGTGTGGGACATTACCTGGATATTGGCGGATCCCGCCATGCCGCTCACCATGGCACTGCAGCTGGCGGGCACCATAGCCCTGCTGGTGTGGCAGGTGGGCAGCGCCGGCCTGGTGGGCTTTGTGGTGCTCACCCTGCTGCTGCTGCTCTCCACCCGGGTGGTGCGCCGCATGAACCAGCAGGAGCAGCAGCTCAAGCGCCAGCAGGACGAGCGCAACGGCATCCTGGCGGAATACATCAAGAAGCTGCGGCTGGTGCGCCAGAACGGTCTTGGCACCTTCTTCACCTGGGCGGCCAACACCAAGCGCCAGCAGGAACTCGTGGTGCTCGGCCGGGTGCTCAAGCTCGATGCCATCAACAGCTTCCTGATGATGAGCACCCCGCTGCTGGTGACGCTCGCCACCTTCACCACCTATCTGGCCTCGGGCCAGAGCCTGACCCTGCCCCAGGTGTTCACCACCATCGCCCTGTTCGCGGTGCTGCGGATCCCCATGATGCGGCTGCCCTACCTCATCCGCACCCTGATCAACTTCAATACCGGCTTCAACCGGCTGTGCGAGTTCTTGAATGGCCCGGAGCAGCATCGGGATCTCACCGACCCCAGCCTGCCGGCAGGCAGCCTGCGGCTAGACCGCGTCACCGCCCTGCACCAGCAAAAAATGGTGTTGCAGGACGTCAGCCTCAGCATCCAGCCGGGGGAGCTGGTGGGGATCACCGGGGCGACCGGCGCGGGCAAGAGCTGCCTGCTGCACCTAGTCGCCGGTTTTGACAACGACTTCGAGGGGAGCATCCACCGCAACGGCCGGGTGGCGCATCTGGGCCACAAACCCTGGCTGATGAACGACAGCATCCGCAACAACATCCTGTTCGGCCAACCCTGGCACGAGGAGCGCTACCACTGGGTGCTCGGTGCCTGCGCCCTCACCACGGATCTGGGACTGCTGAGCCACGGGGATCAGACTCTGGTGGGCGAGCTCGGCACCCGCCTCTCCGGCGGTCAGCAGCAGCGAGTCGCCCTGGCCCGCGCCCTCTATGCAGAGGCCGACATCCTGCTGCTGGACAACCCCCTGTCAGCACTGGACCCCATCGTCTCGGCCCAGGTGCTGGAGCAGGGGCTCGCCTTCAAACCGGGACCGACCCGGCTGCTGGTGAGCCACGATCCGGACGTGCTGGCCCACTGCGATCGGGTGATCCGTATCGAGCAGGGCCGGCTGGTGGAGCTCGACGCCCGCCAGTTGGCGGATCTTATCCAGCATCCGCTCCCCACCCCCATGGTGGCGCCTCAGGAGGCGGAGCAGTTCAGCGAAGAAAAAGTGGTGGAAGGCAAGGTGGACTGGGGGCTGTTCGGCTTCATGTGGCAGCGCCTGGCCGCCCCCGGCGCCATCCTGATCGCCCTGCTACTCACCCTGGGTCAGGAGGGGCTGCGCATCGCCTCGGATCTCTGGCTCGGCGGCAAGGCCGAGGTGAGCGATGTGGGCACCCTGCTCGGCATCTATGTGCTGTTGGGGGCGGGCTCCCTCGTCTGCATCATGGTGGTGCGGGTCATCAACTACAAACTCGGCCTCAAGCTGGCCTGGACCCTGTTCGACGGCATGCTGGGCCGCATCAGCCGCGCCCCCATGGCCTTCTTCGACAAGGTGCCCCAGGGGCGCATCCTCAACCGCTTCGACCGGGATCTCGGGGAGGCCCAGGAGGTGCTGCTGTCCATGCTGATGGGGCTGTTCGGCATGTTGGTCTCTGTGCTGCTGCAGGTGGTGGTCATCGGCATCAACATTCCCCTGCTGCTGCTCATCGCCCCCCTGGTGGGCTGGGCGCTCTACGTGCTGCAACGGCGCTACCGGGCGGTGCAGCTCAAGCTGCGGCGTCAGTCCTCGGTGCTGCGTTCCCCGCTCTACATCAGCATCAGCGAGACCATTCGCGGTGCCCCCGCCCTGCGTCTGGCCGGGGCCGAGCGCTTCGCCCTGGATCAGGTGCTGCATCACTATGACAACAACCTGCGCAGCTGGTACACCACCACCTCCATCAACCGCTGGCTCGGCATGCACCAGACCCTGCTCTCTGCCGCCCTGGTGGGGGCAGTGGCACTGATGGTGGCCTTTGGCAACAGCCCGCTGCTGGGGGCCGTGGCCATCACCTACGCCTTCACCGCCTCGGCCATGCTCAACTCCCTGATCCGTACCTTCGCCGAGGTGGAACAGGTGATGAACGCAGTGGAGCGGGTGCGTGAATACAGCGAGATAGAGAGCGAGCGCCAGGAGGGAGAGGCCCTCGCCACGCCCCATCCGGCGGTGCGTTTCGACAACCTGGGACTGCGCTACCCGGGTGCCAGCCAGTGGGCCCTGCACAGGGTCAACTTCGAGCTGGCCCCCGGCGAGAAGGTGGGGGTCTGTGGCCGCACAGGGGCGGGCAAGAGCTCCCTGCTCGGGGTGCTGCAGGCCATGTATCCAGCCTCCCAGGGAGAGATTTACTACGGCGAGCAGCCGCTCTCTGCCCTGGCGCCGGAGGCGGTGCGCGCACTCTATGACACCGTCTCCCAGATCCCCCTCACCTTCTTCGGCACCCTGCGCGCGAATCTCTCCCCCCTGAGCGAGCAGAGCGACGCCGCGCTGGAACAGGCGCTGGCCCGGGTCGGCCTGGCCGAACGCTGCGCCGGCCGGCTGGACGAAGATCTCGACAGGCTGCAACTCTCCGCCGGCGAGACCCAGTTGCTGGTCATCGCCCGCATTCTGCTGTCGCACCGCCCACTCATCGTGCTGGACGAGGCCACCTCGGATCTCAGTCACGGCGGCATGCGCAAGATGGCGGAGTTGCTCTATCGCTACCGGCCCGAGGCCAGCTATCTGGTGATCGCCCACCATCTGGAGCCGCTGCTGTCGGTGGACAAAGTCGTGGTGATGGAGGCAGGTACCGTGGTGGAGCAGGGCTCGCCGGTCAGCCTGCTGGCCAATCCGGGCTCCCGCTTCCATCAGCTGTTCGCCGGTCAGGTGAACCGCCAGGTGGGAGAGCTGACGGGCTGAAACAAGGAGGGCTGCCCCAGGGCAGCCCTCCTTTCACCACAGTCACAAGGTATCAGCGCTCCATGATCTGGGTAACATCGTCCTGCTTGATCATGACCTCCCGCCCCTCGGCATCGTAGTAGCGGTACATGCCGGTGCTCTCGTCCAGCTTGGGCTTGCTGTCGGTGGTGATCATCTTTCCGTCCTTGGTACTCATTATGTATTGGGAGCTGCAAGCCACCAGCCCCAAGGCACACACCATGATCATCATCAGCTTTTTCATCTGCTTTAATCTCCGCTTTCATCCTCACCTCAAGGACGTCTGTTGAAGATTAGTTCAATGAAATCAATCCGTTCAAAAAACTCTGCAAAACTGGATCCATATCAAGAATCAACTCCCCATCTCAGCCCCCTGAATGCTCAAAGGCCGGACATGAGTCCGGCCTTTGACTGGGCAACGTATCCGCGTCATCAGCCCTGTGGCTTGCGCTCACCGGTGACGGTGGGGTTCGCAGGATCTGAGCTCCACTCGTACCAGCCGCCGTCGTAGACGCTGATCCGCTTCCAGTCCATCAGCCAGGCGTAGAAGAAGGCCTCGGAGGCGCGCCAGCCGGTACCGCAGTAGAAGGCCGCCTGCTGGGTCGGTTCGATGTCCCACTCATCCCACATGGTGAGGATCTCGCTAGCCGGCTTCATGGTGCCGTCCGGGTTGTGGAAGTCACTCATGCTGTTGGCATCCACGCCGCCGCGACCCCACTTGGCGCCGGGAATGTCGCCCTTGGGCTTGATGTAGCTGTAGCCGGAGGTGTTGCCGACAAACTCATCCCAGGTGCGCACGCTGACCAGGGCGCCATCGGGTTGCTCGAGCAGCGCCTTGGCCTGGCTCAGGGTGGTGTAGTACTCGGGATGGGCCGGAATGGTCACGCCAAACTCCTTCACCGGCTCAAACTTGTTCGCCAAGCCCGTTTCGGTGCGCAGGTGCTGCACGAACCAGGCATCCAGGCCGCCATCCAGCAGGCGTACGTCTTCCACCCCGGCATACATCATCAGATGGGCGGCACGGGCCGCCGCCATGGTGTTGCGACCATAGAGGATGACGGTGGTGTCGTGACGGATGCCGTTCTCCAGCAGCAACTGCTTGAGGGCTTCGTCAGAGACCTTGTTCCACAGCGGCTCCGCCTCCAGGCGGTTGGTGTCGATGTAACCAGCCCCCGGAATGTGGCTCAGCAGATAGGCCTTGGGAGCCCCCCAGTCCACTTCGAACACCTTCCACTCCCCCTTGGGGGCGGCAGCCACCGGCTTGCCTGCCTGCAGATCGGCGAGCCAGAGCGGATAGACCAGTTGCTGCCAGCGGGCCAGGTGCTCGCGCGGCGCGCTCTGCCAGCCCTGCAGCTCGAACAGCTGCTTGATGCCCTGCTGGCGCAGCAGGCGGGCCACCTCGGCCACTTCCCGCGGCGCGCCGTAGAGGGCGACCGGGAGATCGGCCTTCAGCCCCTTGCTCGCGAGCGCCTTTGGCCACTCTTCATCGCTGTATTTCCACTCGGCGGAGAGGTGCTCGGCACCGGCCACATGGCCACCCTGCGTCTCGCCCGCCATGGGCCAGCCCTGGTAGAAGTAGCTGGGGCGGGTATCCAGAATCACGGCCTGCTTCACCTTGGCATCGGCCAGGGAGAGGGAGGGCAGTTCGGCGGCCAGGGCGGGCCAGGCACACCAGAGCAGCAAGGCGGCCAGGCCGCTTCGCCACAGTCCTGTCATTCGTTTCATGATGTTGTCTCGATGCATAGTGAACAAAGTTAAAAAATGGAGCGGCCCAGGCGCTCGGCCAGCAGCTCCAGCGCCGCCGTGCCCGCCAGGGAGTTGCCCGCCTTGTTGAGCTCGGGGGACCAGACACAGACCGTCAGCTCGCCGGGGATCAGCGCCATGATGCCGCCCCCCACCCCGGACTTGCCCGGCATGCCAACCCGATAGGCAAAATCACCGGCTTCGTCATAGAGGCCGCAGGTGGCGAGCAGGGCGTTGACCTGCTTAGTGGTGCGGGCAGGCAGCAGGGGCGTCGTCTCACCGAGCGGCACGCCACGGTTGGCCAGATAGATGAATGCCCTGGCCAGATCGACGCAGCTCATGCGGATGGCACAGGCATTGAAGTAGCTCTGCAGCACCTTGTCCACCTCGTTCTCGAAGTTGCCATAGGCCTTCATCAGGTAGGCGATGGCGGCGTTGCGGGCGGCGTGCTGATATTCGGAGCGGGCCACCACCTGATCCGCCATGATGGCCGGATTGCCGCACAGGCGCCGCACCAGCTCCAGAGTACGCTGCCGGGGGGCGGTAAGCCGGGTCTCCAGCAGATCGCTCACCACCAGGGCACCGGCATTGATGAAGGGGTTGCGGGGAATGCCGTGCTCGAACTCAAGCTGGATCAGCGAGTTGAACGGCTGGCCTGACGGCTCCTTGCCCACCCGGGCCCAGATCTCCTCCTCCTGATAGAGGGTGAGTGCCAGCGTGAGGCTCAGGGCCTTGGAGATGCTCTGAATGGAGAAGGGCTCGAAGGCGTCACCGGCGGTGAACAGCTCCCCCTCCACGGTACAGACGGCGATCCCGAGCCTGTCCGCCGGCACCTGCGCCAGCGCGGGAATGTAATCGGCCACCTTGCCCTGCCCGAGCAGCGGACGCACCTCTTCCAAGATGCTGGCCAGTAATTCGGATGACAACACCATCGACGATTCCATGAGATGAGACGAGGTGAGGCGAGGCTCACCGACAAAAATCCCGCCGGCGGCGGGATTTTCTATGTGCCCGTGACAGGCAATCCGATATCAGGCCGGCTCACCGTACCAGAGGTCGAACAGCTCGGTGACCACCACCGCTTCCATCCCCTTGCCTTCCAGCCAGGATTTGACGACGACGCGGTCTTCTTCGGTACACTTGCCCAGTTGCTGGGTACAGATCATACCTTCCCAGGCCAAGTGGCCCGAACCGGCGAAGGCCAGTTTACGGGGTTCAACAACCTCATCGATCATCGCATCGACTACCGCATCGATGGTCTCTTCGGCAGTGCCGACCGGGAAGTTGAAACTGATGTCGAAACCCATTTCCTGGAATTCATCGACGCGCAGTTTCTTACGCAGACGGCGGCTACGATTGGCCATGATAGCTCCTCAAGTTAGTGGATACGCGAGTTGACGCGCCAGCTTAGCTGACACGTTTGAAAATCAGATCCCAGACCCCGTGACCCAGACGATGGCCACGTTGTTCGAATTTGGTCAGCGGGCGCCATTCGGGTCGCACCACCCAGTTGCCGGTGGCGGAGGTGTTCTCGTACCCTTCGGCGGCACTCATCACTTCCAGCATATGTTCGGCGTAGTTTTCCCAGTCGGTGGCCATGTGGAACACGCCACCGATGGCGAGCTTCTGGCGAATGTCCTGAGCAAACGCCGGCTGCACGATGCGGCGCTTGTGGTGACGGCTCTTGTGCCAGGGGTCCGGGAAGAACAGCTGCAGGCAGGCGAGCGAGCCGTTCGGGATCATGTGCTCCAGCACTTCCACCGCATCGTGACAGATCACGCGCAGGTTGGTGACGCCCGCCTCCTGGGCGGTGCCGAGGCAGGCACCCACACCGGGAGAGTGTACCTCAATGCCGATGAAGTTCTTCTCGGGGGCATTCTTGGCCATCTCCACCAGGGAGGCGCCCATGCCGAAGCCTATTTCCAGCACCACCGGGGCCTCGCGGCCAAACAGCGCCACCATGTCCAGCGGCGCCGGTGCGAAATCGATGCCCATGACCGGCCAGAGCTCTTCCAGAGCCTTCTCCTGCCCTTTGGTCAGGCGGCCTTCGCGACGGACAAAGCTGCGGATCTTGCGCATGAACTTGCCGTCTTCGTTAAATACATCTTGGGTCACAGGCATAATTGTCTCGTTATTTCATCAATCCGGGTAACAGAACCGGGGGCCATCCGGGTTAAGGGCGACCTGGGTGGTTCGTTATTTCATCAATCGGCAAAAACAGGGGAGCGAATTATCCCAAGATAGGCCCAAGGCGCAAGTGTTTCGCACAACAAATCCCCCCTGACTGACCAATTCCGCCCCTGCGGTTGACAAATGCCACCCCCTTCACAGAATCTCCCGGGCGTCAGGTGCATCCTGACGCGGAAAAATAAAACCATACACAACAAAGGATTGCAGTATGAAAAAAGCCCTGTTGACCCTCGTCATCCCGTCCCTGCTGGCCGGGTGCAACACCTCTGACAATGACTCCCAGCCCCCTGCGCCCGCCACCCAGGCCTATGAATACCTGGTGCAACTGAGCTCGAGCGCCGAGGGGATAGGCGCCAGACCCACGGGGACCGAGGCCGAAACCCGCGCCGCCGCCTGGATCCAGGATCATCTGACTGGCTGGGGCTACGAGGTGCAGAACCAGCCCTTCAGCTACACCCGGGGCGGCACCGACAGAACCTCCCAGAACCTGGTCGCCGAACTCAAGGGTCAGAGCGACAAGGTAATCCTGATCGGTGCCCACTATGACAGTACCGGCGAGAAGAAGGGATCCGAAGGTGCCACCGACAACGGCGCCGGTGTCGCGGCCCTGCTGGCGGTCGCAGAGGCGCTCAAGGATCAAACCCTGCCCTACACGGTGCGCTTCGCCTTCTTCGGAGCGGAGGAAAACGGCCTCAACGGCTCCAAGGCCTATGTCGCCAGCCTCGACAGCGACGCCGTCGCCAAGCTGCTGGCCATGGTGAACTACGACACCATCGCCGGGGGCGACATCGTCTACGTTCACTCCGCCCACTCCGACGTGGCCGAGTACAACTGCGCCGAGCCAAGCCGCTACAGCTTCGATCCCAAGGTGCGCGATCGCCTGCTGGCCATCTCCAAGCAGAGCGCCACCCCCTTCGCCATCCACCCCAGCTACGACGGTTACCCGGAAGGGGAAACCGGCAGCTGGTCGGATCACGCCCCCTTCGCCTGTCTGGGGGTGCCGGTCGCCTATGTGGAGGCCACCAACTTCACCATCAACGGGGAAGATGGTTATGACGGCTACTCCCAGAGCACCAACCCGGCGCTGTGGGATTGCTACGACGAAACCAGCAAGAGCGCCTGCGATCGGGACAGCGAGACCCAGTGGGGCAAGATCTGGCACACCGAGCACGACCGCCTCGACAAGATGGCCGAACTGTTCCCGGGCCGGGTCCAGCAGCAGCTCGGTGCCAACACGGATCTGATGATCAGCTTCCTCAAGGCGCCGGGGATCTGAGTGCCCCATCCCGACCGATGAACAACTGGCAGGGCTTTTTGCGCCCTCGGCCAGGGTCGAAGCGATAAAATTCGGGCAGGTGCCAAACCTGCCCTTTTTTATGGATTTTTGTGACAGCCATTGCCTCATTTCTGAAATCTGATACAAACGGATAACCTGGCGGTTGAATGGAGCGACCGCCACCTAGTCAGAGAGAACCCTATGCAGCCGTTTTTTGCCCAGCGCTTCGAGAAGGTCGAGCCTTCGTTTATCCGTGAAATCCTCAAAGTCGCCGCCAATCCGGAGATCATCTCCTTCGCCGGCGGCCTGCCCAATCCTCACCTGTTCCCGGTCAAGGCCATCGAGCAAGCCTGCCAGGACGTGCTGCGCGAGCAGGGCGCCGCGGCGCTGCAATACGCCACTACCGAAGGGTTCGCCCCGCTGCGCCAGTACATCGCCGACCGCTACCTGAGCCGCCACGGCATGGAGGTCAACCCGGACAACATCCTCATCAC
Source organism: Aeromonas sp. sif0611 (assembly GCF_019218845.1). Taxonomy (NCBI): domain Bacteria; kingdom Pseudomonadati; phylum Pseudomonadota; class Gammaproteobacteria; order Aeromonadales; family Aeromonadaceae; genus Aeromonas; species Aeromonas sp. sif0611. The sequence continues at coordinate 896,112 of NZ_JAHUWU010000002.1, forward strand.
CAGCGGCTCCCAACAGGCGCTGGATCTGCTGGGCAAGGTGCTGGTGGACGAGGGGCAGGATCTCATCATCGAAGAGCCGGGCTACCTGGGTGCCATCCAGGCGTTCTCCGTCTATCAACCGAACTTCAAGCCCATCACCCTCGGGGAAGAGGGACTGGATCTGGCCGCGCTGGATGCGCTGCTGGAGCAGGGTTCCAGCGCCAGGCTGCTGTACGGCGTGCCGAACTTCCAGAACCCGAGCGGGGTCTCTTACAGCCGCGCCAACCGTGAAGCACTGGCCGAGCGGCTGGTGCGCCACGATCTGCTGATGGTGGAAGACGACCCTTATGGCGAGCTGCGCTTCGAGGGGGAACATCTTCCCCCCATCGCCAAGCTGGCACCGAACAATACCGTGCTGCTCGGCTCCTTCTCCAAGACGGTGGTGCCCGCGTTCCGCCTGGGCTGGATGCTGGTGCCGGACTGGCTGCGCAAGAAGGTGACCATCGCCAAGCAGGCCACCGACCTGCACAGCAACGCCTTCAGCCAGCAGGTGCTGCACCGCTTCCTGACCGATCACTCGCTGGATGCCCATCTGGAGAAGATCAAGGAGGTCTATGGCCGCCAGCGGGCCGCCATGGAGGCCGCCCTGAGCCGTCATTGCCCGCCCGGCGTCAGCTACACCCGTCCCGAGGGAGGCATGTTCCTCTGGCTGACCCTGCCGCCCAGCGTCAGTGCCATGGCCCTGTTCGACGAGGCGATCAAGGAGAAGGTGGCCTTCGTGCCCGGTGCTCCCTTCTATGTGCGCCCCGAGATCCAGAACACCCTGCGCCTGAGCTTCTCCTGCGTGGATGAGGCCACCACGGAAGAGGGCATCAAGCGCCTCTGCCGCGCCCTGGCCCGCATGCTCTGAACCCTCTGAAGATGAAAAAAAACCAGCGACCCGGGTCGCTGGTTTTTTTTATGTCTCGCCGTCAGCCCTTGTGAGGGAGAGAACAGTGGGTGGCAAGCCATGGGCGCCGAGAGCCTTGGCGCGGCCCTTCAGGCTGACGATCCCTTCTGGGCGGGTAGCTGGCTGGCAAAGACCGTCATCGGCATGGGCCTGCCATAGAGGTAACCCTGCTGGAAGTCCACCTTGCGCGCCTTCAGGTAATCGGCCTGCACCTGGGTCTCCACCCCCTCAGCCACCAGCAGCAGACCGAGCCGGGTCGCCAGATCGATGACGTTCTCGACGATGTGGCTGGAGAGCGCATCCGACCCTATCATGCCGACGAAACTCTGATCGATCTTGAGGAAGTCCACCTGGAAGGTCTGCAGATAGGTCAGGCTGGAGTGGCCGGTGCCGAAGTCGTCGATGGCGATGAAGACCCCGAGCTGGTGCAGCTCGGCGAACAGCCGGTCAGTCACCTCGTCCGCCACGATGAGCTCGCGCTCGGTCAACTCCAGCACCAGCTTGATGGGGTTATCCCGGAAGGCATAGATGAAGTCCCGGCAATCGTCCACCAGGCTGAGATCCTTGCAGTGGCTGGCGCTGATGTTGAAACCGAAGTGGAACCCCCTGGGCAACTGGTCCGCCAGGGGGGCAAAGGCTTCTCGCACCTGGGCCATCAGCAACCGGGTCATGGGGACTATGAGGCCGCTGTCCTCCGCGAGCGGAATGAAGCGATCCGGCGAGATCATGCCCTGGCGGGGATGTTGCCAGCGCATCAGCACCTCGCAGCCGCTCCAGTGCGCATCGTCCCCGGTCACCACGGGTTGCAGGTAGGGAATGAACTCCTGTTGATCCAGCGCCCGCTTCAGCTCCTGGGTCGGGGAGGTCGATCGTCCCGTCAACCAGAAGATCCCCACCCCGAACAGCAGGCTCAGCAGGGGATAGACGATGATGCCGACCTTGGAGTAGTCCCAGATATGGGCCCTGTACTCACCGACCGATACCCTGGTCACCACCTTGAACGGATACCTGGTCGAGCGCTCTTCCAGATAGCCCTGGCTACCCGGGGGGATGAGCCTGTCGGTGAGCTGACTGTCCCGCAGCAGCATCTCCTGGCCGACCACCAGGCCGAGGGGGGAGTTGCGACTCAGCATGTCCAGAATGTTGAGCAGGTAGTAACCATCTATGCCCACCAGCACGCTGAACGCACCGATCTCCTCCCGGTAGACGATGAGGGGACGATTCGGGGTGACGGGATTGCCCTTCATCAGGTCGAGCTTGCCATCCGCATAGTCGCCCAGCCTGATCTCCCCGCTGACCGGCCCATAGAGGGAGGTGCAGTAGATGGTCGTGCCCTCGGCCAGGTTGACGCTGCGCACATCCGGCACCGTCGCCACCTGATCCCGCAGCCCCTGCACCACCTCGAGACAGGGCTTGTCCAGGCTGCCGCGAAGGGCCGACGCAGCCACTTGGGCGTTGTCCAGGGTACGGTCAAACATCAGCCTGGCATGTTGCAGCCGCGCCACCGCATCCTGCCGCACCCCGGTGGCGGTCTGCCAGACGATGATGGCCAGTCCCAGCACCATGGGCAGCAGACCCGCCAGCAGGGCACAGACCAGCCGGACATAGAATTGACGCACCCTTAAACGACGAAATGGCATAACTGCCCTCATGGTCACGGCGAAAAAGCGGACGAGTTTACTCGCTGCGGTCCGCTTGGCAAGTAATGGTGATGCGTCCAGATACAAAGCGAATGGCGGCATGGTCGACAAATACCCCCCATCGACGCTTCGTGCCGCCGCCAGCGCAAGGTGCACTAGCCTGCCATCGTGAATTTATAATGCTCATAAAAACAGGATCTTGTCCATCCAGCGCCCAGCCTCTAGAGTAGAGCGAACAGCCGTCAGGGAGGCAGGACATGAAGATACTGATCACGGGAGGCACAGGCTTTATCGGCCGCCGCCTGGTGGCACACCTCAAGGTGGCGCATGACGTGGTGGTGTTGACCCGTCAGGGTAGCCGGGCCTATGAGCTGCTTGGCCATGACGTCACTCTGCTCGACAACCTGGACCGGCTGGACCACCTCAACGACGTGGACATCGTCATCAACCTGGCCGGGGAGCCCATCGCCGCCGGCCGCTGGAGCGAATCCCGCAAGCAGTTGTTGTGCAACAGCCGCTGGCTGCTGACCGAGCAACTGGTCGATCTCATCAAGCTCTCCAGCACGCCACCCAGATTGCTGCTGAACGCCTCCGCCATCGGCTGGTATGGCCGCCAGGGGGATGAGCCTATGGACGAGCGCTGCCACCACCCCCACGACGAGTTCACCCACCGGCTCTGCCAGCGGTGGGAGCAACTGGCCCTGCAGGCCCGCAGCGCCCAGACCCGGGTCTGCATAGTGCGCATCGGCCTGGTGCTCGGCACCGATGGCGGCGCCCTGCCCAGGATGCTCCCCCCCTATCGGCTAGGGCTCGGTGGCCCCATGGGCCCGGGCACCCAGATGATGAGCTGGATCCATGTGCAGGATCTGGTGCGGGCCATGCTGTTCCTGCTCGAGCACGACGAGTGCGAGGGGATCTTCAATGGCACGGCCCCGCAGCCGGTCAGCAATCGCCTGTTCAGCCAGACCCTGGCGAGCACACTCCATCGCCCGCACCTCTTCTTCGTGCCAGCCCAGGTGCTTCGACTGCTGATGGGCGAGGCGGCGGATCTGCTGCTCACCGGCCAGCACGTCCTGCCCGCACGCTTGCAGGAGGCGGGGTTCCACTTCACCTATCCGGCCCTCCCCGAGGCCCTCGGCAACCTGCTGCAAGCCCCGCGCTGAAGCCATTATGAAAAATCCCGACCGAGGTCGGGATTTTTACGACTGGCACCTCGCCAGGGGGCCGTCAGAGCAGCCCCTGCCCCAGGCCTCTTAACCGGTCGCTCAGGGTGCCCGCCAGCAACTGGCGGCGCATGCCCTGACCGGCCAGGGTCACCAGCAGGGCTCCCAGCAGGGGCAAGCAGGCCCAGATGGCCCAGTGGAACTGCCACCGGCCATCGAACCACCACCACTGCAGACCAAAGGAGCAAAGCTCCACCACAGTGGCGGCGCACAGCCCCGCCAGGGCGCCGCTCGCCACCAGCTCCCAGCGCAGCATCTTCTCGAGCAGTTTGCTGCCGGCCCCCAGGGTGCGCATCAGCAGCAGCTCGCGGCGCCGGGCGGCCATGCTGGCCTGGGTCTGGGTCAGCAGCACCAGCAGGGCGGCCACCGTCACCAGCCCCAGCATCAGCCCCAACGCCCGGCTCACCTGACTCGAGACCAGGGTTAGCCGCCCTATCAGATCCTCCACGTCGATGAGGCTCACCGTGGGGTGGCGACGGATGATCTCCACCTCGGCACTGCGTCCCTGTGGCGGCAGGCGATAGCTGCCAAGCCAGGTCTGGGAGAAGGGGGCCAGCACGTCCGGCGAGAAGATCATGTAGAAGTTCGGGCGCATGTTGTCCCACTTGATGGACCTCAGGCTGGTCACCCTGGCCTCGAAGCTGCGCCCCTCTATGGTGAAGCTGAGGGCGTCCCCCAGGGCGATGCCGAGCTGGCCCGCCAGCACCTCGTCGACGGAGACCTCCCCCTTGCCGCCGAGCCACTGGCCCGAGGTGACCTGGTTGTCGGGGGGCAGGGTCGCCGTGGTGGTGAAGTTGAGCTCGCGGTTCACCCCCTCCCGCGCCGCATCCTCACCCACTGCCTGACCGGCGATCCGGGTCAGACGCCCGCGCACCATGGGGTAGAAGTCCGAGGTGATGGCCCCGGCCTTGTGCAGGTCCGCCAGTATGCCGTCGCGCTCCCCGTCAGCCACATTGACCAGGAAGCGGTTGGGGGCATCCGCGGGCAGGCGGGCGGAGAAATCATCCAGCAGATCGACCCGCGCCGCCCACAAGAGCCCGAACAGCATGAGCGCCAGGGCGAAGCCCGCCAGCTGGAACAGGCCGCTGCCGCGCTCGCGGGAGAGGTGGCTGATGGCCAGACGCAGGGCATGGGGTCCCTTGAGCCGACCACCGAGTCGCAGCAGCCCGGAGGCCAGCAGCGCCAGCAGCACCATCAGCAACCCCATGCCTCCGATGAGACCGAGCGCCAGCCTGGCATCGGCGGTAAAGCCCCAGACCAGCGCGAACAGACCGAGCAGGCCAACCGGCACCGTCAGCCAGGGGGGGATGCCCGCCTCCAGCTCCCGGCGCAGCACCCGCAGCGGCGGCACCTTGAGCAGGCGCAGGAAGGGGATGAAGGCCAGCAGCAGGGTGATGAAGAAGGCGACCGCCAGACCCAGGGCGAAGGGACGCCAGGAGGGGGGCGGCAGATCCGCGGGCAGCAGATCCCCCAGCAGTTGCAGCGTCAGCCACTGCATGGCGCTCCCCGCCACCAGGCCGATCAGGGCACCTATCAGGGTCAGGGAGGCGAGGAGCGTCCCCATCAGTTGCCAGAGGGTACGCCGCGACGCGCCGAGCGTCTTGAGCAGCGCCACCATGTTGGTCTGCCGCTCGGCGAAGTGGCGCACCGCTATGCCCATGGCCAGTGCCCCCAGCAACACGCCTGCCAGCGACGCCAGGCGGAAGAAGCGCTCGGCATTGGCCAGGGTCTTGCCGACCTGGGAGCCCTGATCGTCCGGCTTGATCAGCTTCTGCCCGGCCGTCAGCTTGGGCTTGAGCCAGCGCTCATAACGGGCGACCCCCTCCCGGGATCCCTTGATGAGATAACGCCACTGCTGGCGGCTGCCCGGCAAGAGGGCGCCGGTCGCCTCGATATCGGCGCTGTGGATCAGCGCCCTTGGCGCCATCTGGAAGGGGCTGAAGCCCTGATCCGGTTCCTGACCCAGCTCCCCCGCCACCTTCAACCTGGTGTTGCCGACCTCCAGCTCGTCCCCGAGTGTGGCGCCGAGCAACTGCATCACCCGGTCGGAGAGCCAGATCTCGCCGGGCGCAGGGGCACGCTGGGGCATCAGCTCCAGCTTGCCATAGAAGGGGAAATCGCTCGGCACGGCGCGAATGGACGCCAGCTGCAGCCCGTCACCGTGAAACAGCATGCTGTTGAAGCTGACCGTGGTCTGGACGAGGAGCCCCTCCTGCTTCGCCTGGGCGAGCCAGGCCTCGGGCGCCGGGGTGGCGGAGCGCAGCACCCGATCCGCCCCGATGAAGTCGCGGCCCGAGGCCTTGAGCCCCGCATCCAGCCGGTCCGCCACCAGGGCCACACTCAGCACGCAGGCCACGCTCAGGGCCAGCGCCAGCACGAACCAGCGCAGCTCCCCGCTGAAGCCTTCCCGGCGCAGCAACTTGAAACCCAGTCGCCACTGACTCATGACAACTCTCCCACCCTGGCCGCCGCAACGGGCTCCACCTCCAGCCGTCCCGCCGCCATCACCAGTTGCCGCTGGCAGCGCTGGGCCAACTCATGATCATGGGTCACCACCACCAGGGTGGTGTTGTGCTCACGGTTGAGGCGAAACAGCAGCTCGATCACCGTCTCCCCCGTCTTGCTGTCGAGGTTGCCAGTCGGCTCGTCCGCCAGCAGCAGGCTGGGCCGGGTCATGAAGGCCCGGGCGATGGCGACCCGCTGCTGTTCACCCCCGGACAGGCGCGGCGGCAGGTGGTGCAGCCGCTCGGCCAGCCCGACCTGGGTGAGCAGTTCGCGGGCTCGGGGCTCACAGTCGGTCTCGCCGCGCAGCTCGGCTGGCAGCATGACGTTCTCTAGGGCGCTCAGGGTGGGCAGCAGCAGGAAGGACTGGAACACGAACCCCACCTGCTCGGCGCGCAATCTGGCCCGCCCCTCCTCGTCCAGCCGGGTGAGGGATTGACCCAGGATCTCTATCTCGCCGCTGCTCGGCAGATCCAGCCCGGCCAGCAGGCCGAGCAGGGTGGACTTGCCAGAGCCAGAGGCACCGACCAGGGCCAGCGTTTCACCGGTATTGACTTGCAGATCGATCCCTTCAAGGATGGTGAGACTTTCCTGGCCGAGGCGAACGGTTTTGCCGAGCCCCCTGACGGTGATAATGGGCGTTGAACTCATGATGCGTTTCCTGTTTGCCTTTACCTGTAATGACCATAGATCTTGGGAGTTGAATGCATGATACGTGTCTTGTTCGTCTTGAGTTGCCTGTGTGGCTGGATCTCATCAGCTCAGGCGCAAACCCTGCTGGTACTCGGGGACAGCCTGAGTGCCGGCTACCAGATGCCGGCCGAACAGAGCTGGCCTGCCCTGCTCAATGAAAAATGGCAGCAGCAGGGTGGCGAGCACAAGCTCATCAACGCCAGCATCAGTGGTGAAACCACCCAGGGAGGGCTGGCCCGCCTGCCCGCCCTGCTCGAGGAGCACAAGCCTGACTGGGTGCTGATCGAGCTCGGCGGCAACGATGGCCTGCGCGGCTTTGCCCCCGCCATCACCCGGGCCAACCTCACCAAGATGGTGGCGCTGGCCAAGGCCAGCCAGACGAAGACGGTGCTGACCCAGATCCAGTTGCCGCGCAACTATGGCGCTCGCTACCTGCAGCAGTTCGAGCAAATCTTCCCGGAGCTGGCGCAAGCCAATGGCCTGCCGCTGATGCCCTTCTTTCTCGATGATATTGTGCTGCGCCCTGAACTCATGATGAACGATGGGATCCACCCCACGGCGGCGGCGCAGCCCCAGATCCGCGATCGGGTCGCGAACTTTATCGAACCCCTGCTGACCCAGTGATCTCATGGGCCGAGCATTGGCAGCCTGTGTAGCAAAACAGAGCACCCGCCTTGGCGGGTGCTCTGTTATCAGGCTGGCTTAAGGCGCTAGGCCTTTGAGTCGGGTTCAAGCCCCCAGGATCTGGCGCATGCGCTCCTGGGTAACCCCGACCAGCAAATCAGGCTGGAACTTGGAGATGAAGCGATCGCATCCCACCTTCTTGACCATGGCCTCGTTGAAGTTGCCGCTCAGGGAGGTGTTGAGGGTGATGAAGAGATCGGCCATGCGCGGATCGCTGCGCACCTCGTGGGTCAGACGGTAACCATCCATCTCCGGCATCTCGGCGTCCGTTATCATCAGCATGATCTCGTCGGTCACCTTCTTGCCCGCATCACACCACCCCTTGAGCAGCTTGAGCGCCTGCAAGCCATCCTGACACTCGATCACCTCGAGCCCGAGCTGGGCGAGCGTCTCGCGCACCTGATTGCGGGCCGTGCTGGAGTCATCGACGATGAGCACCCGGCGCCCCTGCATCTGGGGCAGGATCTCCTTGTCCAGCACCTCCGCCGAGATGCGGATGTCATAGGTGATGATCTCCGCCAGCACCTTCTCCACATCGATGATTTCGACGATCTGATCGACCCCGCCCTCCGGGACACGGGTGATGGCGGTGAGGTAGTTGGCGCGGCCCGCCGAACGGGGGGGCGGCAGTATGTCCTTCCAGGTCATGTTGACGATGTGGGCCACCTGCCCCACCAGGAACCCCTGAATGGTGCGGTTGTATTCGGTGATGATGAGGTTGGATTCGTTGTCGACCGCCATGGGGCGCATGCCGATGGCACCGCGCAGGTTGATGACGGGAATGGAGACGCCACGGATGTTCGCCACGCCGCTGATGTTGTGATGGGAGCCCGGCATCTTGTTGAGATGGGGCAGCTTCACCACCTCACGCACCTTGAAGACGTTGATCGCAAAGAGCTGCTGGGTACCCAGCCGGAACATCAACAACTCCAGGCGATTCTCCCCCACCAGCTGGGTACGTTGATCCACTGAATCCAATATGCTCGCCATATAAAGCCCTTACGTCCGTTTCCCGAGTGCCGCCCCGCGATGGGGCGCCAGCATGCCAACCAGACCCGCATTCTCCCGGCAGGAGCAACGCAAGTCTCTATAGAAATAATGAAAAGGGTCGAGAAAAGATAGGAACTTGGCCACGGGACGTGATCCTCGCCCCATAGCCCAGTGACAGTCGTCCTTCATCGCCACCGACCCGACACAGAGAGTTATCGACCAGCAGGGGACAATGCTGAACCCGGGATTGGCCTGACGCCCGATAACACGCCCACCTGATGTGGCGCCCATAAAAAAACCGGCCGCGATGCGGCCGGTCCAAAAATACAGTAGGCAGTCAGGGAATGACTTAGAAGTGGTACTGCATGGCCACGCCAACGACGTCGTCGGTGTTCTGGCCGAACTTGTTGTACCCGTCAGTGCCGTCGCTGCTCAGCAGGTTGGCCTTGTAATCAACGTAGACATCGAAGTTGTCGTTGATGTTGTACCAGGCACCGATGGACACGTACTCGGTCAGGGTATCGTCAATGTTCTGGTCGGCGTCTTTCACGTCCAGACGGTTGTACGCCAGGGACGGCTTCCACTGGCCCCAGGTGTACTGAACTACGGCTTCGTAACCGTTGCTCTCGCTAACGTAACCGTTGTTGCCGGCATTGTTAACGTAGACATGGTCTTCGCCATAGGCATAGGTCGCGGCAGCATACAGGTTGTTGGCGTTGTACTTGATACCAACGGCAGTCAGCTTCGCGTCCTGAGCGCCGAAGTTGGCCTTTTCAACCTGATCGGTGGTCTTGCCGGCCTGGTTATAGGCCAGACCCAGGCTGATGCCCATGTCGAAGTTGTAGTTGGCAGACAGGGCGTAACCTTCTGCAGAACCCTTGGTCCAGCTGGTAGCGCTCTCGTTCTGCGCTTCGTTCTCGCCGGTGAACTGGGCACCCAGCACCAGACCGTCGAAGGTGTAGATGTACTGGGCCAGGCCGTTGGTGCGACCGGTACCGAACACTTCGGTACCCTTGCCCAGGCCATCTCCGCCCCACTCCGGCAGAACGTCGGTGTAGTCGTTAACGGCCTTGGCAATCAGACCATCCTGACGACCGTAGCTGAAGGCACCGAAACGATCGTTCTTGATGCCAACGTAGGCATAACGCAGCTCAGTGTCGGAGCTGTTGGTCGGTACGTTGTACTCGACGAAGCCGTTGGCGACGGTTTCTTCGTTGATGCGGGTCTCACCACCGATGCGCAGACGCAGGTAGCTCTGATCGCCACTCTCGTCGTCGTTGTCGCTACCGTAGTACATGCCTTGAACACGGCCACCGATGTCAAGCTTGGTACCATCCTGGTTGTAAACGGTAGAAGCTTGTGCACCACCGGCCAGCAGCAGGCTGGAGATGGCCATCGTCAATGCTGTCTTTTTCATTGTTCGTTCCTCTGAGGTGTAAACCAGACCTGTGCTCGGTCGTTGTCATTTTGAATCGGGTTCATTTCCGATGACCTAGGGTAGATCTGCGAACCTTGATGGGAACTGAAGCTGGGGTCGATTAATTAGAAAAACACGATGCAATCCAGTCATTGCGACACCAAGTGTCACAAAGGCCGATTAATTTGGAATTTTAAACCATGGAAGACATGAAATAAGAACAATAAAAACGCCCTATATCGATATAGCAGACACTTGTATCGAGTGGTGTTCAATAAGGGCCCGGTGGGGTGGGCTCCATGCGCCCCCCAAAAAAGTCTCAGGTCGGTTGCCAGCCCCGCATGACGCGCAGCAGGTCTTTCCAGCTGACGATGCCCACCAGGGCGCCGTTTTCCAGCACCGGCAGGCAGGATACATGCTGCTCCAGCATGATGCTGGCTGCCTCCTGCAAGGAACGTTCCGGAGAGATGGTGATGGGCTCGCGACTCATGATCTGGTGGGCGCGTCGGTTGAGGGTCTCGGTGTCGCGGTTCATCTCGGCATCCGTGTCGAGATAGGGGCTGATGGCGCGCAGCAGATCCCGGTCCGAGATGACCCCCACCAGCACCTCCTCTTCCACCACCAGCAGGTGGCGAAAGTGAGCCTGCTCGAAGATCGCCTTGATGACATTGAGCCTGTCATCCATGGAAACGGTCGCAACCCGGGTCGTCATGATCTCTTTAATCAACATGGAAGCCTCCAGCCCCCTGACAGATGTCTCTGTTATGGCACGTTTTTCTTGCCGCAGCCAGCCATGCCCTCCAGCCTCAAGTGCAAATCCGAGTCATTTCACGTAAGATCCGCGCCAGTTTCTCCCCTTCATTGAGCCAAGCAGATCCATCCATGATAGTTGCCAGTCAAATCGAACTGATCCGCGGCGGCCGCACGCTGCTGGACAACGCGTCCGCCACCATACATCCCGGCCACAAGGTGGGCCTGGTGGGCAAGAACGGCTGTGGCAAGTCCACCTTCTTTGCGCTGGTGCGGGGCGAGCTGGCCATCGACAACGGCAGCTTCAGTCTGCCCGCCGGCTGGCAGATTGCCGGCGTGGCTCAGGAGACCCCGGCGCTGGACTGCTCCGCACTGGAGTACGTGGTCGATGGCGACAAGGAGTTCCGCGCCCTCGAAGCCCAGCTGGCCCAGGCCGAGCTGGATGACAACGGCATCCTGGTGGCCGAGCTGCACGGCAGGCTCGACACCATAGGCGCCTACAGCATCCGCGCCCGCGCCGCCGAGCTGCTGCACGGCCTGGGCTTTGGGGGCGATCAGCTCGACTCGCCGGTGCGTAGCTTCTCCGGTGGCTGGCGCATGCGCCTGAACCTGGCCCAGGCCCTGCTCTGCCGCTCCGATCTGCTGCTGCTCGATGAACCGACCAACCACCTGGATTTGGATGCTGTCATCTGGCTGGAGAAGTGGCTCAAGGGCTATCAGGGCACGCTGGTGCTTATTTCTCACGACCGCGACTTCCTCGATTCGGTCATCAACCGCATCATCCACATCGAGAACGGCAAGCTCAACGAATACACCGGCGGCTACTCCGACTTCGAGCTGCAGCGCGCCGAGCAGCTGGCCCAGCAGCAATCCATGTACGAGAAGCAGCAGCGTGAGATGTCCCACATGCAGGCCTATGTGGACCGTTTCCGCTACAAGGCCTCCAAGGCCCGTCAAGCCCAGAGCCGGCTGAAAGCCATGGAGCGGATGGAGAAGATACTGCCCGCCCACGCCGACTCCGAGTTCAGCTTCGAGTTTCGCGAGCCCTCGGCCCTGCCGACCCCGCTCATCGCCATGGAGAACCTGTGCGCCGGTTACGGTGACAAGGTGATCCTGGAGAAGATAAAGATGAACCTAGTGCCGGGCTCACGCATCGGCCTGCTGGGGCGCAACGGCGCAGGCAAGTCCACCTTCATCAAGATGCTGTCGGGCTCCAATGCGCCGCTGTCGGGCAAGCTGGAGGTGAGCGCCGGGGTCAGCATCGGCTACTTCGCCCAGCATCAGCTCGAAACCCTGCGCCTGGACGACACCCCCCTCGATCACCTGGCCCGCCTCGCGCCGGACAAGTCCGAGCAGGAGCTGCGCAACTACCTCGGCAGCTTCGGCTTCCACGGTGACAAGGCGCTCGACAAGGTGGCCCCCTTCTCCGGTGGTGAAAAGGCGCGGCTGGTGCTGGCGCTGATCACCTGGCAAAAGCCAAACCTGCTGCTGCTGGATGAACCGACCAACCACCTGGATCTGGAGATGCGCCACGCCCTGACCATGGCGCTGCAAGGCTTCGAGGGAGCCATGGTGGTGGTCTCGCACGACCGTCACCTGCTGCGCACCACCACGGATGACTTCTATCTGGTGCACGGTGGCCGGGTCGAGCCGTTCGACGGCGATCTGGATGACTACCACAAATGGCTCGGTGAGCAGGAGAAAGAGGCCAACGCCAAGCAGGTGGATGGCCCCGTCTCCGCCAACTCGGCGGTGGCACGCAAGGATCAGAAACGGCTCGAGGCCCAGTTCCGCCAGCAGACCCGGCCACTGCGCCAGAAGCTGGAGAAGCTCGAGGCCAGCATGGAGAAGCTGCAGGGCAAGCTTGGCGACATCGAGAGCCAGCTGGCCGATCCCGCCATCTACGAAGAGAGCGCTAAAACCAGGCTCTCCGAGCTGCTCAAGTCCCAGGGCCCCCTCAAGGAGCAGCTGGAAGAGGTGGAGCTGGAGTGGATGAGCCTATCTGAGGAGCTGGAAACCATGGAGCAGGCCTTCTTTGCGTGACGAACGGCTGATGGCCAGCGAGCGGGTCGCCGTGCACGAGCTGCCGACGCCGCTCGGCTTCTGGCACTGGAGCGGCAAGGTCTATGGCGAGCGCAGCCAGGACTGGCTCGACGTGCAGAGCCAGGGGGGCAACGTCAACCTGGCGCTCCTGCTGCACCATCTGGACTTGCTCGGCATCCCGGTCGACCTCACCGACCTGCAACCAGCTCTGGTCCAGACCGAGGCCGTGCTGCTCCCCTGGCGCACCCTGCGCCAGCAAGCCAAGTCACGGCTGGCCGAGGAAGAGTACCAGGCCATGCTGGCCCACGAGCTGGAGCTGGAGCGGCTGCAACAGGGGGTCCTGCTGCAGACCCTGCGCGGCCTCTCCCTGTTTCGTGGCAAGAGCCACAACCTGTTGAACTATCTATCGTTACTGGGTGCCCAGCAGGGCCCCCTCAGAGACCTAATATGCTGAGCTACCGCCACGCCTTTCACGCCGGCAACCATGCCGACGTGCTGAAACACACCGTCCAGGCCCTGATCATCGAGTCCCTCAAGAAGAAGGAGAAGCCCTTCATCGTGCTGGACACCCATGCCGGCGGCGGTCTCTACGATCTGCGCGGCGACTGGTCCCAGAAGAAGGCGGAGTACGCCGACGGCATCGGCCGCCTGTGGGACGAGCGCGCCCAGTGGTCCGCCATGGCCCCCTATCTGGGCGTCATCGAAGAGATGAACAGCGATGGTCAGCTGCACTACTACCCGGGCTCGCCGGAGCTGTCGCGCCGTCTCGCCCGCGATCAGGACAAGCTGGCGCTGATGGAGCTGCACAACAACGAGGTGGAGGATCTTCGCGCCAACATGGGCTATGACCCCCGCGTCGCCGTCCACCATCGGGACGGCTTCGAGGGGCTGGTGGCCCTGCTGCCGCCCACCCCGCGCCGCGGCCTGGTGCTCATCGACCCTCCCTATGAGTTGAAAGAAGACTACTTCGCCGTGGTCGATACCCTTAAAAAAGCACAGAAGCGCTGGGCTACCGGCATCTACGCCCTCTGGTATCCCATCCTCGGCCAGGAGGCGGACAAGTCCCGCGACATGCTCAAAGCGATCAAGCGGGAGAACTTCGGCAACGTCCTGGTGGCGGAGCTCGAAGTGGCCGGCCAGACCAGCGACTGGGGCATGAACGGCTCAGGCATGCTGATCGTCAGCCCCCCCTGGATGCTGGACGAGCAGATCGAAGCCTTCCTCAAACCCCTGTGCGCCAAACTGGCCCAGGGCGCCGGTGCCCAGTACAGGGTGGAGTGGCTCAACAAGGCAGCAGACTGAACCCCTTACCGACCGCAAACATGATAAAGCCCCGAAAGGGGCTTTTCTCTGTCTGCCGTTGCCGGGATGACGCCGCTCGCCTCAGGCCCTGACGGGCATATCCCGCCAGAGCGCCAGAATGAGCAGCGCCAGCAGGGCGAAGGGTGGTACCAGGCAGAGCAGCACGCACAGGACGGTGACAAGCACGGGGTGACGGCTCTTGCGCCGGGCTAGTCGCCAGGCCACGACGCCGACAAGGATCATCAGCAGCAGGATAAACAGCCCAAACAGGGTGGAGTTGATGGTCATGAAAGCTCCTTTTTCATGGCAAAAGGCACACTCTAGCGCCGCCGTGGCCCCAGGCAACTCCCCAATCTGGTGGTTTCTCCCCCGGTTGATAGGCATTTTCTATTTCGCCGATAGATGAGAATAGTTTTCATTTGATGAAGTTCTGGGTGATACTGCCTTCATCGCCAGAGGAGACACCATCATGAAAAAGACCATCAGCTTCGCCGTTCTGCACTTCAGTGTCGCCTTCACCGTGGCTTATCTGCTGACCGGCGAACTGCTCACCGCCAGCCTGATCGCCCTGATCGAGCCCGCTGTCAACACGGTCGCCTTCTACTTCCACGACCTTGGCTGGCACAAGCTCAAGCCCGACCACACCCTGCAGGCCAAGACCAGCAGCTTCGCCCTGGTCCACTTCTCGGTGGCCTTCGGCGTCGCCTACCTGTTGAGCGGCGAGCTGCTCACCGGCGGCGTGATGGCGCTGATCGAACCTGCCATCAACACCGTCGTCTTCTTCTTCCACGAGCGGCTGTGGCGCGCCCGCCAGCAACTGGCGCTGGCATAAGGGAGGGCGACCAGCCCTTCCTCTTCACGAGCGGCCATAGTAGCCGCCAAACCCTGGTGCTGACCTAAAGGAGGCCGGCAAAACTGGCTCCATGAGCCCAATGTGGGGGCATAACCCCCTCTCACAGACCAGCGACGCCGGCACTCCCCTTGCCATAGCGACTCATTCTTTGATCCCGCCCGAAAATCCATCACCCTGCCCTTCCCCTCGGCGCCACCCCCGCTAACATACCCGAATGGCAATATATGCCTCGTTGGAGTCACCCATGAGTCACGCCATCCCCCAAGCGCAGCCAAATAGCAGCACACTGGAAGCTGAAATCCAGTGCGGTAGCCATGCCAGTGTTTGCCATGCCTACGTCACACTGCTTTTCTATACAGTCGTAATGGTTGTGTAAAAAGAAGAGGGAAAACGAATACAGTCCGTTTCAGATGTTGGCAGATAAGTCATTGATTCAAAATATTATTTATAACACCATGAATCAAGATGAAGAGGAGTTAGATAGAAGGCGGTATTAATGTGTGAGTATCGCTTTCTATCTAATCACTGTTAGGGTCTAAGGAGTTTACCCAATGTCTACCCAATTCCTTTTTAACTCCAGAGGCGAGTGGATCGCCTTTCGTATTGAGCGGTTTGTATACAGCAAAGAAGCTAAGTGGATAGGTTGGCTTCCATGGGATGATTATGATGTTGTTACAGAAAAAGGCGAATACCTTGGAACCATCCATGATGGTGACCGGCTTTACAAAATAAGCTGTCATCCCTACCGAGGGTATCCAGGCTACCCCGGATATCCTGGTTACCCCGGTTATCCGGGCTATCCAGGTTTTGCTGGATATTCTCCACTCCCGTTTGGCACCACAGATGTCAACATTCCCTCCAAATAATATTTCCACCCTAACTTGTGGTTCAAATCGTTCGCTTCGCTTTCTGGGACGGGCTAAAGTCAGCCCCTTAACCAAACGTTAGCTGTACAAGGAGGTTTCATTGGCAGATTACATAAACAAGAATATTCTAAGCCAAGCTTATATTCATATTGAATCAGAAGTTGCTAAAAATGAGCAGCAACTTGAAGAATTCAAGCAACTGATCACTGAGTTTGCTAGAAGTCGTGTGGATTTCTTTTTATCTCCAGATGCACCTATAGAAGTCGATTTTGAAGAAGGCTCCCTAATAGCCAGAATTACGATTTTAGGCACTATAGGACTATTATTTCAAGGTATTGCTAATTACAAGGACTTTAGAGAAGGGATTCAACTAATTTATAGTGATGCTAAACGCGTTACAGATTATATAATATCAGAAGGTGTTTTTTCCGCAGGTTCAAGGCAACAAAATGTCATTAGACTTGAAGCACGAATAGGTATTATTGGTTCGATTCAGAAGGTGACTAATCAACTTGAAGGAATTAAATCAGGTGCAAACGGCAGAAAGTTAGCAACTGACCTTGTTGAAAAACTAATAGAGTCAAATAAAGAAATAGAGAAGCTGATATCAAACTTGGCTGCTGAATCTGATGTAGAGCTTGTAAAGAAAGGTTTTTTGGAAATAGTCGATGAAATGCCAGAAGAACCTCAACCACCGAAGAACAAAATTAATGAAGTAGCTGCGGCAAATTCATATAGAAATCAAAAGAAAAAGCTTAGAATTAGGCTAATAAGTCCAGCAAACAAGCCAATACAGTAACGGGACTGCTAACAGCTTGCTCAGGTCCGCTTCGTTACACATTTTAGTAAGCTATTATCAGCCCCTGATTGAGGCGTTAGGCTATAGGAGAAGTTAAACATTGGAAAATGTATTTGAAAAAAACGCAATTATCTTATTAGGTGCAATGTTTGCGGCTTTGGTTGCTGGTTTCTTTGCATTCATGAATCTGATTGCCTCTAAAGAAAATAAGACATCTGAATTCAGACAAGATTGGATTAACTCATTACGTGATTCTATATCCTGTTATGTATCATCTTTAACTTATTTGTCGACCCTATATAAACATCACGCTGAAAGAACTGGTGAAAAAAAAGACAAGTTTGAAATGGCTCGTGATGTTGAGGAAATCTACTCTAAAGTAAATGAATCATATAATGACATCATTTTTAGGATAAATGATAGTGAGAAGAACAAAGAAGGCAAGCAACTTAATGATACCTTTTTAGCCGCTTTGAAAAAAACTAGGGATCATTACAATAAAAACGAATTATCAGAAGCTCGAACTGCCTGTGACGACGTAAGGAATACGGCAAAACCACTGTTGAAATTTGAGTGGAAGCGAGTAAAAAACGGGGAAATGAATTATAGAATCTCTAAATACTTTTCAATTTTTGTTCTTCTCATTGGTGTGATTTCGGCATCAGCAAATGCCTACATAATATGGAATGAAAATTCTATGAACCATCCAACGCAAGCAGAAGCCCATAGGTTCAAATAGCGAAACGTATTCTGACACTCACATATAACCCAGCCACGATATAAACCAGGTTCGGGAAATCCCCTTGGGGTGCCCTTTTTAGCCCCCTGATGGCCCTGTCTGGCGTTCCAGAGCCACTATAAGCTGAATTTATGGGTTTTCCGAAAATGACCCCATATTCGCTTATAGTGGCGTTCACTTGTCCGTGTACGTCCGTTTTGGCTCCGTCAGGGGTCAGCGCGGCCATTTCCCGCCCCGGCCCGAAGGGCGGACGAAACCCCGTCGAGGGCAACGCCCTCGCATACTATGGGGCAAAGCCACATCCAGAGAGCTGCTGCGCAATGCACTGCGCCGACTGCCCCTCCGCCCTGGGGATTCATTCCCCCCTGCCACTGGCCTATAGTGAGCCCCTACTCGAACAACCTTTGCGAGCAACAAGATGTATATCGGCGAATTTGCCCGGCTGGCGGGCACCACACCCAAGGCAGTCCGTCTCTACGAGCAGCTCGGGCTGCTGCCCGAGCCCAGGCGGCGCGGCAAGTATCGCGTCTACCGGGCCGAGGATCTGGAGTGGGTCGGCTTTATTCGCGAGGCCCAACAGCTCGGCTGCAAGCTCGGGGAGCTGGTTCCCTTGCTGACAGGCCTCACCAGTCTCGACCAGTTTCCCTGGCAGAGGGTGGAACAGCTTATCGCGGGCAAACTGGCGCAGATCGAGGCCGACGTGGCCAGGCTGCAACGCCAGCACCAGGCCTTGAGCCAGTGCGCCGCCCTGCTGGCGCAGCCCCCCTGCCGCTATGGCGCCCCCGGCCAGAACGAGCCGCTCCCACAGGCTGAGCAAGGGCTTGCAGGACGGGCGCACAAGGTGGCTTGACTCTGTCCCATGGGACAAGGGGTGTAATGGGGGCTCACTTCATCAGGAGCCACGCCATGACACCCAAGCTGCTTATCATCAACGGCAACCCCAAACCCGACAGCCTCTGCCACGCCCTAGCCAGGGAGTATGCCCGCAGCGCCGAGGAGGGCGGCGCAGAGGTCACCCTGCATCACGTGGGGGAGCTCGCCTTCGAGCCGGATCTGCACCATGGCTATGACGAGGCGCAGCCCCTCGAGCCCGATCTGCAGGCATTGCAGCAGAGCCTGAAGCAGGCCCACCATCTGGTGATCGTCGCCCCCCTCTGGTGGGGCCACCTGCCGGCCCGGCTCAAGGGGTTACTGGACAGGGTGCTGCTCTCTGGGTTCGCCTTTCGCTATCAGAAGGGTAAGGCGCTTCCCGAGCGCCTGCTCGCCGGCAAGACGGCGCGCCTGCTGCTCACCATGGACAGCCCTGTCTGGTACTACCGCTGGTGGCTGGGCTCCCCCGTCGAGCGCACCCTCGCCAAGCCGGTGCTGGGGCTCTGCGGCATCCAGCTGACCCACCGCCAGCATCTGGGGCCCGTCCACACCTCGGATGAAAAGGCGCGCCAGCGCTGGCTCACGCAAGCCGGGGCCGCCGCTCGCCAGGATGCGCAGCAGTTGGCGCGGCGACGACCCTGAGCCAGGGCGTCGGCGACCCAGGTGACCTGGGTTGTCGGCAGCGCTGCCCAAAGGGGCGGGCAAGGGAGCCTGGGGTGAAAAAGTCCTCGGCGGCCCGGCGCCCTTGTGCTGTAGTAAGCGGGAATCCCCTCTTGCTGGAGCCTTTTCGATGACCAAGATGTTGCTGGGCACCCTCGCCTTGATGCCACTGCTGGCCTGTGCCGCCACCCCTTCCTTTGATTGCACCAAGGCCCACAGCGCGGCCGAGCAGCTTGTCTGCCAGGACGCCGGGCTGGCGGCGCTGGATAACGAGCTCGCCGCCCTCTACCCCAAGGCGCTGAGCCAGCTGTCGGCGGAGCAGCAGAAGACGGAGAAGGCGATGCAGCGCGGCTGGATCAAGGGGCGCAACGAGTGCTGGAAAGAGAGTGACTCGCGCCAATGCGTGGAGGAGAGCTACCAGTTGCGCATCACAGAGCTGCAGATAAAGGGGGGCCAGCTGAGGGTGCCAAGCCCGGTCGACTACCAGTGCGACGGCGGGATCCGGCTCTCGACCTACTTCTACAACGAGGCCAAGCGGCCCGCTGCCGTGATCAACCTGAGCGAGGGGGCGCAGCAGTCGCAGGTGCTCGCCTTTGAAGCTCCCAGCGCTAGCGGCGCCCGTTACGAGGGGCAGAATCTC
Source organism: Aeromonas sp. sif0611 (assembly GCF_019218845.1). Classification (NCBI taxonomy): domain Bacteria; kingdom Pseudomonadati; phylum Pseudomonadota; class Gammaproteobacteria; order Aeromonadales; family Aeromonadaceae; genus Aeromonas; species Aeromonas sp. sif0611. The sequence continues at coordinate 915,711 of NZ_JAHUWU010000002.1, forward strand.
ACGCTGCTGACCAAGGGGAACGAAGCCAGGCTGGAGCGTTATGACCAAGCCGCCCGGCAGTGCCGGGTCAGCGGCCAATAAGCCCGCCTCGCCATGAAAAAAGCCCCGCAGTTGCGGGGCTTTTTGTTGGCGGTCACCGGGGTTATTTCACCGCGATCGCCTCGGCCATGGGGGTCTGAAACTCCCGCTCGGCATCGGCAAAGCGATCCAGCATGGCCTTGGAGGGGGCCTTGTCCAGCAGGCTGAACAGCACTATGGCCAGGGTGGCGAAGACGAAGCCCGGGATGATTTCATACAGACCCAGCCAGCCGAACTGCTTCCAGACGATGACGGTCATGGCACCGGTCAGCATGCCGGCCAGGGCGCCGTTGCGGGTCATGCGCGACCAGAGCACGGAGAGCAGCACCACGGGGCCGAAGGCGGCACCGAAACCAGCCCAGGCGTAGCTCACCAGCCCCAGTACCCGGTTCTCCGGGTTCACGGCGACAGCGATGGCCACCACGGCGATCAGCAGCACCATGGCACGGCCGACCCACACCAGCTCTTTCTGGGAGGCGTTCTTGCGCAGGAAGGGCTTGTAGAGATCCTCGGTGATGGCGCTGGAGCAGACCAGCAGCTGACAGCTCAGGGTGCTCATCACCGCCGCCAGAATGGCGGAGAGCAGCACGCCGGCAATCCAGGGGTTAAACAGTATCTTGGAGAGCTCGATGAAGACGCGCTCCGGGTTGCCGGTGACGCCGGCGGCCTGCTCGGTGAAGGTGGAGAAGTAGGAGAGGCCGAAGAAGCCGATGGCCACGGCGCCGCCGAGGCAGAACACCATCCAGGTCATGCTGATACGGCGGGCATTGACCATGGAGTGGTGGGAGTCCGCCGCCATGAAGCGCGCCAGTATGTGGGGCTGGCCGAAGTAGCCCAGGCCCCAGGCCATCAGCGAGATGATGGCGATGAAGTCCAGGTTCTTGAACATGTCGAGGTTGCTGGCGTTCTGTGCCGCTACCTGCACCATGGCGGTGTCGATGCCGCCGACGGCGATGATGACGAATACCGGGGTGAGGATCAGGGCGAAGATCATCAGGGTCGCCTGCACCGTATCGGTCCAGCTCACCGCGAGGAAGCCGCCGAAGAAGGTGTAGGTGATGGTGGCCGCGGCACCGACCCAGAGGGCGGTGTCATAGCTCATGCCGAAGGTGCTCTCGAACAGGCGGGCACCGGCCACCACGCCGGAGGCGCAGTAGATGGTGAAGAACAGCAGGATCACCAGGGCGGAGAGGATGCGCAGCACCCGGCTCTTGTCCTCGAAACGGTAGGTGAAGTAGTCCGGCAGGGTCAGGGCGTTGCGGTTCTTCTCGGTGTGAACCCGCAGCCGGCCTGCTACCCAGCGCCAGTTGAAGTAGGCACCTATGGTGAGGCCGATGGCGATCCAGCTCTCGGAGATGCCGCCGATGAAGACGGCGCCCGGCAGGCCCATCAGGAGCCAGCCGCTCATGTCGGAGGCCCCGGCGGAGAGGGCGGTGACCCAGCTCCCCATGCGGCGGCCGCCGAGAATGTAGTCGTCAAAGTTCTGGGTGGCGCGATAGGCGATGAAGCCGATCAACACCATCCCGAGGATGTACACCAAAAAGGTGATGAGCATTGGGGTGCTAGCTGTCATTCAAAACTCCGTTATGTGACGTCTGTGTTCGTTCTTGCGACGAACTCTTCCTTAAAAAAACCGGCCTAGAGTAATCAGCAGATCGCCTGATCACAACCACTTTTAACAAATAAAAAACACAGAGAAAACGTTTCACACCTAATCAAGTAACCAATCAAGAGCGGTTAGGCCGGATTATATCCCGGTGGTGCAAAGACTTATCCGTGGGATCCCCCTCCCCTGCATCATAAAAAAGCCCCGACCTTGGCCGGGGCTCGACATCGAGGGCAACCGGATCAGCGGTTGATGGCGATGGGCATGCCGCTGCGCTGTTCCAGGGCCTGCTTGACCAACTGGGAATCGCTATCGGCGTGGGCGATGAAGCGGGTCACAGCAGTGGACATGGGCAAGGGTGCCGGCAGGCTGGAGTTGAACTCCTCCTGGCTGCGGGAGAGCGGCTGGTGCACTTCCAGGTAGCGGCTGCCATCCGGCTCGACCGAGGCCTTGATCGGCTGGTTCACGAACTGGACCCGCGTGCCGACCGGTACCTGCTTGAACAGATACTCGATGTCGTCGTTACGCAGGCGCACACAACCGTGGCTCACCCGCAGACCGATGCCGAACTGGGCATTGGTGCCGTGGATGGCGTACATCTTGCCGATGTAGAGCGCAAACAGCCCCATGGGGTTGTCCGGGCCGGCCGGCCAGACCGCAGGCAGGGTCTCGCCGCGGGCGGCGTATTCGGCGTGCATCTTGGCGGTCGGGGTCCAGGTCGGGCCCGCCTTCTTGCGCTGTACGCTGGTCACCCAGTCTTCCGGGGTGTCGGTGCCGAGCTGGCCGATGCCGATCGGCAGCACTTCCACTACCTTCTTGCCTTTGGGGTAGTAGTAGAGGCGCATCTCGGCGACGTTCAGCACTATGCCCTCGCGGGGGGCATCCGGCAGGATCAGCTGGTGCGGCACGACCAGCTTCTCACCCGCCTGCAGCAACAGGGGATCCGCCTTGGGGTTGGCTTCCAGCATGTTGGTCAATCCCAGCTGGAACTTGGCCGCGGCAGCTTCCAGGGGCTGGCCCGCCTCTTCGGCCGGTACCACGTATTCCAGGTTCTCGCCCACCAGGCGGCTGTTGGCCGCAGGCAGGGCATATTCGATGGCAAACCCGGGGGCGGCCAGGAGCAGGCTGCAGCACAGTGCGGCCGCCGTGTTGTGGAGGAGCTTCATAACTTTCCTGTGATATAGGGGGTGATACAGCACTCTGTGCCAAACCGGGCTCGGCGTGCGCGCCCGGGGCGAAGAGAAGGCCGCCATTTTTCTCCTCTGCACCGCAAATTTCAACCGACACGTGGTGACGGGTCGATGATTAATATGGCGTTTTCCCCCGGCCTCGTCCTGCAGCAATAATCAAATCACCCGTTCTTCCAGGCATGCATGTCATAACCGGTTGGGGATTGATGCAACCGCAGATGAAATTGCCCGATAATGGCGAATATGTGGTCGAATATATCGGCCTGGATCCCTTCGTAATCAGCCCAGGCGGTGGTCGCCGTGAAGCAGTAGATCTCCAAGGGCAGGCCGTCGGAGGTCGGTGCCAGCTGGCGCACCATCAGGGTCATGTCCTTGCGAATGCCGGGGTGGGCGCGCAGGTAGGCATCCAGATAGGCGCGCAGGGTGCCAAGGTTGGTGAGGTGACGGCCATTGATGGGACAGCTGATGGCATCGCTGAGCTGCTGGTTGTAGGCACTCAGCTCCTGCTCCTTGCGGCTGAGATAGGGGGCCAGCAACTTGGCCTGCTTGAGCTGCAACTGCTCCTCGGTGGTGAGGAAGCGCACGCTGGTCATGTCGATGTTGACGCTGCGCTTGATGCGCCGGCCGCCGGACTCCGTCATCCCCTGCCAGTTCTTGAAGGAGTCGGAGATGAGGGCATAGGTGGGGATGGTGGTGATGGTCTTGTCCCAGTTCGACACCTTGACCGTGGTGAGGCCGATGTCAGTCACCTCGCCATCGGCGCCGTACTTGTCCATCTGCAGCCAGTCACCGACGCTCAGCATGCGGTTGGCGGAGAGCTGGATCCCGGCCACCAGACCGAGGATGGGGTCCTTGAACACCAGCATCAACACCGCGGTCATGGCCCCCAGGCCGCTGAACAGGAAGAGCGGCGACTTGCCGAGCAGCAGGGCGATCATCAGGATGCCGACCAGTATGCTGGCCACCAGTTTCACCCCCTGGAAGATGCCGCGCAGGGGCAGATCCCGTCCGAGCCGGGTATGGCGGCTCACCGACAGCAGGCAGTCAAGCAGGGCAAACAGCGCGAGCAGCAGGAACAGCAGGATCCAGAGCTGGGCCAGCATCTCGATCAGTTGCAGGCTGTCGGATGCCTTGGGCAGCCAGATTTCCGCCTGACCGAGCAGCACGGCCCCCTGCAACACCAGGGCGAGCCGGTAGAACAGGCGCTGCTGCAGCTGGGGCGGCAGCCACGCCTGCTTGGTCTTGCCGAGCAGCCCCACCAGACGCACCAGCAGGATACGGTGCAGCACCAGGTGCAGGGCCAGAGCGGTCAGCACGATGAAGCCCAGGGCGATCACCAGGGCGATCATGGGGGTCACATCGACACCCAGGCCTGACAACCAGTTGAAAAATATCTCCTTCATCTCTACCTCCGGGACGTGAAACTGCGGTCAGGGTACGTATCTGGCCCCTCATGTCAAATGACAGCTTGCTCAATGTGCCCCCGAAACGACAACGCCCGGCACAGGCCGGGCGTTGATTCGCTGCGAGGTGGCGTCAGCCGACCAGGCTCAGGGCATCGCGAGCGATGACCAGCTCCTCGTTGGTGGGCATCACCAGCGCCAGGCGGCTGCCTTCGGCGGTGATGGGGCCTTCGCCACCGAGCACGGCGGCGTTGTTCGCCTCTTTATCGACCTTGAAGCCGAACAGGGCCAGCCGTGCCAGCACCATCTCGCGCACCATGGCGGCGTTCTCGCCGATCCCGCCGGTGAACACCAGGGCGTCCAGGCGACCGTCCATGGCGGCGGCGTAGGCACCCACATACTTGGCCACCCGGTAGGTGAAGACATCCAGCGCCCGCTTGGCACCGGCATCGGTGGCGTAGTGGGTGGTGACGTAACGGCAGTCGCTGCTCGCCTCTGTCATGCCCAGCAGACCGGATTCACGGGTCAGCACCTGGTTGATCTCGTCCACGCTGTAGCCGAGCTGGTCGTGCATGAAGAAGACCACCGCGGGATCGATGTCACCGGAGCGGGTGCCCATCGCCAGCCCTTCCAGCGGGGTCAGGCCCATGGAGGTATCGACGGACTCGCCGTTTCGGATGGCGCAGACGGAGGCACCATTGCCCAGATGGCAGTTGATGATGTTGAGCTCGGACAGCGGCTTGCCCAGCGCCTTGGCGGTCTCTTCGGCGATGAAGCGATGGGAAGTGCCGTGGGCGCCGTAACGACGGATGCCGTTCTCCTGATAGAGCTTGTAGGGCAGCGCGTAGAGGTAGGCTTCCTGCGGCAAGGTCTGGTGGAAGGCGGTGTCGAACACGGCCACGTTCTTCTCGGCCAGGGCCGGGAAGACCTTGAGGGCGGCACGGATGCCGATGAGGTGCGCCGGGTTGTGCAGGGGGGCGAACGGAATGGCGGCCTCGATGCCGGCGATGACGCCATCATCGATGCGAACGGAGCGGGAGAACTGCTCGCCACCGTGCACGATGCGATGGCCGATGGCGACCAGTTGCTCGGCGAGAGTCGGATCCTGGGGCAGGATGTAACCCACTATGTGGTCAAGGGCTTCCTGGTGCGCAGCGCCCGCGCCCAGCATGGCTTCGCCCTTGACTCCGTGGAGTTTCCATTTGATACGTGCGTCATCCAGATTGAAGCATTCGGCCAGGCCGGACAGCATGTCCTCACCTGTTTCGGCGTCCATTACGGCAAATTTCAGGGAAGAGCTACCGCAGTTAAGGATCAATACCAACTTGCTCATGTTCTACATCTTCCTGTGCTTCGGCTTTACGCCGACAGTGTCGTGTCATCCAACATGGATGGGATTCCCCTGCCGGGGGCGTTATGGTCGCAGGAAAGTGCGCCCAATTTTTCAAACTGTCTGGCGCCGACCACCAACGCTGGGCCTGGCGCACTCATCCTTTCAAACTCTCTGGCGCCGACCACCAACGCTGGGCCTGGCGCGCGCGTCGAATCATCGATTCGGGACGGGCCGAGCGGCGGCCTTGTTGTGGCGGGTGCCCGGGCACCCGGCGCTGCGGCTCAGACAGTGGCCAGCAACGACTGGTGGACCTTGACAACCAGCTTCTTCACCAAGCCTGGGGTAGTCAGGGTACAGAGAGGGCGATGTAGTTCTCCCGGCCAGAAGATGGCAAAGTCGCCGGGCTGCAACGCCAGATAACTGGTCTGGTCGTCATCGACGAACCAGAGATCGGGGTGGGGATGATCGGCACCATCGCTCACATAGGCATGGGGCCCGACGCCGATCCACTCCTCCCCCCGCAGCAGCAGCTGGATGTCCAGATACTGCTCATGAAACTCGCCGCGGCGATCCGCGACCGGCTCGGTCAGCGCTTCGCTCACCAGGCAGAACAGCTTGAGGCCGTCTACCTCCTGCTTGCCGAGCGGCACCTGCAGCCACTGTTCGACGCTTTGCACCACCTCGGCCATGATGCGGGCCAGGGGCGCGGGCAAGGGGGTGCGTTGCAAGGTATCCAGACTGCCGGTGATCATGGGGTTTGCATCCTTAGGTATATCTGCCGTCTATCTTTGTCCATCAATGAAAAAGGACCCCTAAAGGTCCTTATTCAGCGTCGCCTGCCATCCATGCAGACTCGAAAGGCGCCTGATTCATCTTGTTGGCGCCGGGTCACTGTTGCACAGTCGCCCGCCCCTTGCCAAGAGATACCCGCTCATTCACCCGATGATCGTACCAGTTGAAACAATATTATTCACTAGTCCATTGCCACCGACTTTGACCAGACGCAAAAACGGGAGCATCTGCTCCCGTTTTTTTCACCGAATCGGCGTCATTCAAACCTTGCTGGCGTTCTCCACCGGCTTGGCGTACATCGCGCGCCAGATGGCCTTGTGCTCTTCCGGCACCTCCGACTGACGAGTCAGGAAGGCGGTCTGCTCTATAGTGCTGGCCTTGCCGGGCACATCTGCGGCCAAATAGTTGCCCGGGAAGAGGCGGTAACTGCTCCAGATCGCCTTGTCGATGAGCGCGGCCAGTTCGTCCGGATCGCTGAAGCCCTCTGTGATGGGGGCACCGAAGGAGACATGTACCCTCCCCTTCTGGCCGATGATGCCGGCGACTATGCTCTCGATGTCCTCGAACTCGCCCTTCTCGTAGCTGCCGTTGACCGACTTCTCGTAGAGCTCCCGCGCCTTGGCCTTGTCGGTGGGATCCACTTCGTAGCTGATGCTCACCGGCACGATATTGAGGCTGCGCATGTAGTCGACGAAGTCGATCTTCTGCTTCTTGCCATCCACGTAGAACATCTTGAGGATGGCCGGATCCGTCTTGTCGTCCCCGTTCTTGGCGCGCCCTTCCTTCTGGGCGATCCAGATGGAGTGGCCTTCGTGCACCGACTGGCCGATGTAGGCCGACAGCTCGCCGAGGGCTTTCATCATCTCCCGCGGCCCCTTGGCGGAGCGCTTGACGATGAAGCTCTTGTTGAGCTTCATCAGCTCGGTGGCACAGGGCTTGCGCAGCAGGTTGTCACCGATGGCGATGCGCACGGTATCGAAGCCGTGGGTGTGCAGCCCCCAGTTGACGAACGCCGGATCCATGGCGATGTCCCTGTGGTTGGAGACGAACAGGTAGCCCTGCTCCTTCTTCAGATGCTCGAGACCGGAGAAGCTCACCCCCTGGGTGGAGGTGGCGATCATGCGGCTCATGTAACGGGTCACCCCCATCTGCACCTGATGGATGGTGCTGACCTTGGCCCACTTGTGGCGCAGGAACTGGCGGATCAGCGGGCGAATGGCCCAGCCCAGCCAGCTCATCAGGGAACCGAAACGGTATTTGGCGATGGCGCCGATAAACTCGTCATCCTGGATCAGCCGCTCGATGGCAGCCGGCACTTCGTCATCGCGATAGGGGCGAATGTCCGCGAATCTATCTACTTCTGTCACAATGTCAGCCTTGCATGTATGGAGTCGCGACCAGCTGCTGCTGGCCGGGAAAATTCAGGGCGCAATTTTACACGCTTTTGGGGTCAGGGGTATGAGACGCACACAGATAGTGCGATCTTGCCGTGAAAAAGCCGACAGATCCCAGGGAACAAGGATCCAGGACGGCCTGCGCCGACGGATTGGCCCCGCACGGGGAAACCCACATGCAGCCTAACCGGCCGGATTGAGCAGCGCGGTGAGGACGTGGTCCTCCCAGCGGCCGTTGATCATCAGATAGTCCCGGGCATAGCCTTCCTGCTCGAACCCGAGACGCGCCAGCAAGGCGCCGCTGCGCCGGTTCGCTGGCATGTAGCTTGCCATGATGCGGTGCAGGCCGCGCTCCCGGAACAGGTAGTCGATGCCGGCGGCCACCACCTCCTGCATCAGCCCCTGCCCCTCATGGGCCTTGTCGATGGCATAGCCCAGATGGCATGCCTTGAACATGCCCATCATGATGTGGGTGAAGTTGCAGGTGGCGAGTACCCGCTCTCCTTTGGGATCGAGCGCCACCAATGGCACGGCGCTGCCATCGAAAAACTGGCCGTAACCGTCGCGCAGTCGCCCCTGCCAGTGACCCAGGGTATAGAAACTCTCGTCACGCCTCGGCTCCCAGGGCGCGAGGTGAACGCGGTTGCGCTGGTAGAAATCCAGCATCAGACAGGCCCGCTCCGGGGGCAGCACGGTCAGCCGGGTACGGGCCGTGGTGATATGAGGCAGAGTCATCACTGTGTCTCCCCATCCTGACCATGCATGGTGCCAGCGACCAGGCTGGGCCGGGACGCCATCAGTGATCCCTTTCCCGCAACCTGAGCCAGTCATCCCGCAGCAGACCGTAGTGGACGTGATCCACCACCCTGTCCGCCAGCCGCTCCGCCCGCCGGGTGATCCCCTCCTGCTGCATGCCGAGCCGCTCGCACACCGCCCGACTGGGTTCGTTCTCCAGTGCGGCGCTGATCTCCACCTTCTCCATCCCCATCTCCTCGAAGGCGTGATGAACCAGGGCCTGACAGGCCCGGGTGATGATGCCGTTGCCCTGCCAGCGCTCCGCCAGCCAGTAGCCGATGCTGACCTTGGCCAACCCCTGATCGATCTGGTTGTAACCGATGACGCCGACCACTTCCCCTTGATATTCGATGGCGGTGGTCAGCCCCTCACCCCGGGCAAATTTCTCGATGGCGTGGCGAATGAAGGTGGCGCTGTCAGAGGGCTGCTGAATATGGGGAACCCAGGGCAGCCACTGGGAGAGATAGTCGCGATTGCGCTGGCAGAGGCGAAAGAGTTCGCTGGCCATGTCGGGCTGCAGGAACAGGAGCGCCAGTTCGTCATCCAGTTGCCATGAAAACATTGTTTCTCCCCCGCTTTTGGCCCGGCATTCGCCGTCATGGGAGCCAATGTAGTCAATCAATCCCTTGTTTGCCAAGGACTTTCGGCGCATATCACCGGCCGGCAACCCCCATATGGATGCCCCCATTCGGGTATCGCATTGAGCATTTCATCAATCATCCTCTCACTTGGTACAACGCACCAAATTTACGACGTTTTTTAGCTGTCACCGATGAAAACAGTCAGATCTGCTGCTCCTTTATGCTGCTCTGTCACATATGACAGGCAGTAATTTCAGGCGGGCCCACTAGTGTAAATGCGCCGGGCGACAGACCCGGTGTGTAATATTCATCGACTAAGGAAAGACGAGATGAACAAAGTCTATTTGGCCGTGGTACTGGCCTGCTGGGGAAGCGCCGCCATGGCGGCAGAACAGGTGGAAGTGAATCAGGTTGCCGGTCTGTTGGGAGCACCGAGCGGTGCTGCGGGGGTCAGCGCGCTGGCGGGAGAGGGCGAGTTTCGTCAGGTGCGGGCCGTCAAGCTGCCCAATGGCCAGCAACGAGTGCGCTACGAGCAGACCTGGCACGGCATCCCGGTCTGGGGGCAGGTACTGGTGGCCGAGCAGTCCCTCGGGGGTCAGATAAGCCAGGTCTCCGGCCAGATGCTGCGCCAGATCGATGCCGATGTAGCCAGTCCGACTGCCGCCCTCTCCCCTGGCGATGCCGCCCTCAAGGCCCGCGCCGGAGCCAAGGGCAGCAACGAGCGGGTCAAGCTGTTCGTGATGCAGGATGAGGCCGGCCAGGCCCGGCTGATCTACCTGGTCTCCTGGCTCGCGGCGAGCGAAGAGCCGAGCCGCCCCTTCGTGGTGATCGATGCCCAGAGCGGTGCCGAGCTCAAGCGCTGGGAGGGGATCAACCACAAGGACGCCACCGGCCCGGGCGGCAACCTCAAGACCGGCAAGTACTTCTACGGCGCCGATTTTGGCCCCCTCCAGGTGGACGACAACTGCCGCATGACGGGCACGAACGTGGACACGCTCAACATGAATCACGGCACCACGGGCGGGGCCATCCATCAGTTCACCTGCCCGGAGAACACGGTCAAGGAGATCAACGGCGCCTACTCGCCGCTCAACGATGCCCACTACTTCGGCAACGTGGTGTTCGACATGTACCGCAACTGGTACAACACGGCACCGCTCAGCTTCAAACTGAAGATGCGGGTGCACTACAGCCGCAACTACGAGAACGCCTTCTGGGACGGCAGCCAGATGACCTTCGGTGACGGTGCCACCACCTTCTACCCCCTGGTGAGCCTGGACGTGGCGGCCCATGAGGTGAGCCACGGCTTCACCGAACAGAACTCGGGCCTGGTCTACTCCGGTCAGTCGGGCGGCATCAACGAGGCCTTCTCCGACATGGCGGGTGAAGCGGCCGAGAACTACATGAAGGGCAGCAACGACTGGCTGGTGGGAGCCCAGATCTTCAAGGGCAACGGCTCCTTGCGCTACTTCGAGGATCCGACCCGGGATGGCAGCTCCATCGGCCATGCCAGCGACTACTACGACGGCATCGACGTGCACCACAGCTCGGGGGTCTACAACCGCGCCTTCTACCTGCTGGCCAACACCGGCGGCTGGAATACCCGCAAGGCGTTCGAGGTGTTTGTGCTGGCCAACCGCCTCTACTGGGGCGCCAACACCACCTACGATCAGGGCGCCTGTGGCGTGACCAGGGCGGCTACCGATCTGGGCTACAGCCTGACCGATGTGGCGGCGGCCTTCAACACGGTCGGCGTCAACGCCAGCTGCGGCGCCACGCCACCGGCCGGCACTGTGCTGCAAAACGGCGTGCCGGTGACCGGCCTCGCAGCCGCCAAGGGGGGCAAGCTGAGCTACACCATCGAGGTGCCGGCCGGCAAGAGCCAACTGGTGGTCGCCAGCAGCGGTGGCAGCGGGGATGCTGATCTCTATGTGAAGTTTGGCTCGGCACCGACCAGCACCAGCTACGACTGCCGTCCCTACAAGAGCGGCAACACCGAAACCTGCACCCTGAATGCCCCCAAAGCGGGCACCTGGCACGTGCAGCTCAGCGGGTTCAGCGCCTTCTCGGGGGTGACCCTCAAGGCCAGCTACTGAGCCTGAACGGGAATAAAGGAGAGCGCCGGACTTGTCCGGCGCTTTTTTATGCGGGCTTCCCTGACCAGCGCCTGGCCAGGGTGCGCGCCGCTTCCAACACCCGCTCCTTGGCGGGATTGGGCCGCTTGCCGCTACGCCAGGCCATCATCACATCCCAGTGATCCGGCGGCAGATCCGTCACATCCAGTCTCACCAGGCGGCCGAACTCCAGATCCCGGGTAATGGCGAGCGCCGGCATCAGGGTGATGAAGCCATGCTCCAATGCCAGCTCCCTCGCCGCACTGGCTGGCTGGATGGCGTGCAGCGGGCTCGTCACTTGGCGCAGCAGCCGCAGCTGCAGGATCAGCTCGTCACACCCGGTGCCCCACTGCTGGGGGGCCAGCCGCTCGTTGGCAATGTCCTGCAGGGTCAGCCCCTGCCGTCCGGCCAGCGGGTGGGTGGCGCAGGCCACGGCGATGATGGGAGAGCGATAGAGCAGTTCGAGCTGGATACCGGCGATGGCGGGACACTTGAGGATAAATCCGACGTCGGTCTCGCCGGTCAGCAGCTCCTGCATGATGATGCCGGAGTGATCCGTGTTGCAGCGGATCTCGAAAGCTTCATCCACCAGGGCCAGCAGCAAGGGGCCGAATACCGCCGTGGTCAGGGAAGGGAGACAGGCAAGCTTGATACGTGGCAGGGCGGGAGCCCCCTGCATCGCCAACCGCCCCCCCTCCAGGGCGCTCAGGGCTGCGCTCGCGGCAGGCAGAAACTGCTCGCAGGCCGGGGTCGGGGTAGCCCCCCGCCGATGGCGACGGAACAGGGACTGACCCAGCTCCTGCTCCAGCACGGCGATCCGCTGGCTCACCATGGGTTGTGACCAGCCGCGAATGGCCGCCACCTTGCTGAAGCTGCCACGGTTGGCCACGTCCAGCAGCAATTGTAAATCATCGAGTGTCACAGCCATAACCAAATCCAATATGAAATATAGCCAGTTGTCGGCTACCACTATATCTGGCGCCCCACCAGAATAGCAGCATCAATCGTCATGAAATGGCAGAACGCCAGCGAGTCAGGGACTTATCGTCGTCCTTGGCTCTGTTTGGTGACGGTGCCATTCGGACAATGAGTACACAACAAATAATGTCATCGAAGCAAGCAGGGGTATAAGGGTCATGGTGGAGCGGGCGAGGCGGTTGGGGCGGTGGTTCTTGGCATTGGATTCCCTCTTGGTGATCCTGGGGTTCTTCGTGGTGATGCCCATGATCAGCCTGCGATTCGTGGATCAGCTTGGCTGGGCCGCCGGTGTGGTCGGGCTGGCGCTGGGCTTGCGTCAATTGACCCAGCAGGGGCTGGGGGTCTTCGGCGGCTCCCTGGCCGACAAGTTCGGGGCTCGCCCCCTCATCGTCTGCGGCATGTTGCTGCGGGCGCTGGGCTTTGCCAGCCTGGCCTATGCCCAGAGCGGGCTGGAGCTCATTCTCTCCTGCATCATCTCGGGACTCGGCGGCTGTCTGTTCGATCCGCCCCGCGCTGCTCTGGTGATCAAGTTCACCCGCCCGCGGGAGCGCGGCCGCTACATCTCCTTGCTGATGATGCTGGAGAGCGCCGGCGCCGTGGTGGGCGCCCTGCTCGGCAGCTGGCTGCTGAACTTCGATTTTGAATATGTCTGCCTGCTGGGAGCCGGCCTGTTTGTCTGCGCGGCCCTGTGCAACCTGCTGATCCTGCCCCCCTACAAGCTCTCCCTGCGGCCGACCCCGATCCGGACAGGCCTCGGCCAGGTGCTGGCGGACAAGGCCTTCTGCCGGCTGGTACTGATCCTGAGCGGCTACTACGCGCTCTGGGTGCAGGTGATGCTGATCTTCCCCATCCTGGTCAAGCAGATGGCGGGCAGCACCACGGCGGTGGGATGGATGTACACCCTGGAGACGGCCATCTCCCTGGCGCTGCTCTATCCGTTGGCGCGCTATGGCGAACGGCACTTCAAGCTGGAGAGCCGGTTGATGGCGGGGGTATTGCTGATGACGGCAGGCATCGGGCTGGTGGCCTTCGCCACCACCTTACCAACGGTCTTCCTGCTGCTTGCCTGCTTCTACCTCGGCATCGTCATCGCCGAACCGGCGCGGGAGACGCTGATGACCAAGCTGGCCCAGCCGGGGGCGCGCGGCAGCTACATGGGCTTCAGTCGCCTTGGTCTGGCGCTGGGCGGCATGACCGGTTACGTCGGTGGCGGCGCCCTGCATGACTATGCCAATGCCCAGGGACAGCCCTGGTTGCCCTGGCTGGTGCTCGGCACCGTCGGCGTCACCACCCTGCTGCTGCTGGTGAACTGCTTTCAGCGCGATTCCCGTCTCGCCCATGTCAATGCCTGATCCCTGAGCACACATGCAGTCGACATAGTCCCCCGGGCGCCCCTCATTCGAGTCGGCGCCCTTCTTTTATCCGGCAACACAGGATCGACGACCAGCCTCCCCATGCTGGTCCCTCGTCCCTATTTTCCTCACTTCACTGACCGAATCGCGCACATAAAAAAAGCGGCAGATTGCTCTGCCGCTTTGTGTCCATCTGGCTGGGTTACTTGTCGATATCCAGCAGATTGTTGTTCAACATGTAGTCGATGACCTGGTTGGCCGTGGACCCCGATCCCCCTGTCAGGGTGTCGAAGGTGTGGTTCACCAGCACTATCTCCTGGGTCACCGGCGCCGCGCTGCTCTCCTTCACCTGCAGGTGCACCCCTTCGTTGTCCTGGAACACCGAGAGCAGGCTCTTCAGGGAGGTCTGGTTCTTGCTGCCATCGCTGTCGAGCAGGTCGCTGAGATCCAGCTTGTCTCCTTCCGACTTGGAGAAGTCGACGACATAGTCTTTGGCAACGGAGCCTGCGACCGTGTCACCCTTCTGCCAGGTGAAGGTATCGGCCCCCGCATCCCCCTTCAGGATGTCGTCGCCAACCCCCCCGATGAGGATGTCGTTACCCAGCCCGCCGCTCAGTACGTCGTTGCCAGTCCCACCGTACAGGGTGTCGTTGCCGCTGCCACCACTCAACACGTCGCTGCCACTTTCGCCATAGAGAGTGTCGTTGCCGCTGCCACCGAACAGGATGTCGTTACCGGCACCGCCGTACAGGAAGTCGTCACCACCCTGACCGAACAGGATGTCATTGCCATCCCCGCCGTAGAGGGTATCGCCCTTGTCATTGGTCGACGACTGATCGAACTCGCTGGCGTGATCCGTGATGTAGGAATGCACCTGGGCATCGGTCACCGACCCGGCCCCCAGCTTGCCGCTCACATACTGCTTGATGGCCGCATATCCTTCCCCGCTGATACCGGTGAAGCGTACCGCGTCGCCAAACAGGATGTCGTCGCCTGCTCCGCCATCGAAGCGGTCGGCCCCCGGCAGGTTGTTGATGGAGGTCCCGAGGATGGAGTTCGCCAGATCGGAGGCAGACACGTTGGACTGCACCACCTCATCACTATCGAACTGCTTCAGGGTATCGATGGAGACGTTGCTACCGATGCCGATGGCCTGCAGAACTACCTTGTTGGCGGCCAGGAGCGGCAAGACGGCCAGGGCATTTTGCAGCGCCCAGTAGTTGCCGTCATAGGTGGTGGAAATCTCGAAGGTGCCATCCCCTTGCGCCTTCAAGGTACCGATGGACGTCGAGTTCCACTTGTTGTTGTTACTGTTCTGCGACCACTGCTGCACCCTGCCGTTGGCATCGATCAGCATTCTGCTGGTGCCGCCAATGGTGGCGTAGAAGGCCTGACCCGGCACATAGTTGTTGACGTTGACGAACGAATCGAGCTTCTCGCCAGTCACCAGGTTAATGACAGGGTTGGTATCCTCATAGCCGTAATAGGTGTTCGGCGCTCCATCGGTGATGAAGTAGGCCAGGTTCTTCGCATTGGCGTTGTTCTTGGCGGTGTCGCTGTTGAACCAGTTGGAGGTGGTCTTGAGGGCATCCTCGTAGTTGGTCGCACCACCGTCCCAATAACTGCCGTCCATACTGCCGAGCACGCTTTGCAGCTTGGTCAGGGCATTGGGATCCTTCAGATCCACGCTGATGGACTTGTTGGCCTGACTGTCGAAGTCCACCAGGAAGATGTTGACCTTGCCCGCCCCCTCGGTCCCGGCACTGTTCTTGAGGCTGGTAAAGACTTGGGTCAGTTGGGTCTTTATCGTTTCCATGGCCTCGCTGCCGATACTACCGGAGCTGTCCACCATGAAGGCGATGTTGTAGTTCTGACCCGGCAACACCACGCTGCCATCCAGATCACCTACCACTATGTTGTGCTCACTGCCGTAGGTCCGGTTCTGGTCGCCCGGCTCCCCTTCGGTGGCATTGAAGTAGCTCAGGCGGATGCTGTCATCGTCAGTGGCGGAGCTGGTCTGATCGGTCCCTACCTCCTTGGCGATGGCCTCGACCTTGAGATCGACCTGGCCGGCACTGCTGCCGGGGACTCGCAGGGTCAGCCCGCTCAGCTTCACATCCAGCGCACTCGCACTCCACAGTCCACTGCTGGCGGTGAGGGTGATCTTGCCGTCGGCTCCGGCGGTGCCCAGCAGCTGGTTGCCGTTGTAGAGCAGGGTGTTTTGCGGCATGCCGCTCAGCACCAGGCTGTCGAACTGCTCGCTGCCATCCCGATCGCTCAGGGAGGCGTTCAGCTCGATGGGGTAATCGACCACGGTCGGCTGCACCAGGGTCAGCTCACCTGTGCTCTGGTTGAGCTGGTAGATGCCGTCGGCGAACTGGACATACTCCACGTCATGCAGCGCCTTGGTGATGCCGGCGCCCTTTTCCGTGACGGAGAAGTCGAACCAGCGATCATAGATCGAGTATCCGCTGCCCTTCGTGATGGCGTAGTCGGCACGGTTGCCGGTCAGCACGGCGATATCGGTACCGGCACCGCCATAGAGGCCGTCGCTGCCAAGACCGGATACCAGCACATCGTTGCCGTCACCACCGTAGAGGGAATCCCCCTGGGTCGCATTGCCGCCGACCAGGATATCGTTCCCTCCCTGCCCATAGAGCAGATCGCCACCGCCGTGGGTGCTGACGATATAGTCGTTGCCGCTATTGCCAAGCACCTGCTCCTGGCCACTGCTGCTGTCCGCCAGCGAGTTGGTGATGCCAAAGGCCGTCTTGTTGAAGTTGCCGGATTGGAACTGCTCCGTGGTGATACTCGCGCTCGGGAAGCTCGGGCTGTAAGACGGAATGCCATTCCCCGTCAGGGTGACGTTGACCGTGGGTTTGTCAGCCACCGCCGCCACGTCGATCACCAGCTTGCTACCGTTGCTGAGGTTGGCACCGTCGCTTATCTGATAGCCGATGCTGGCATAGTCGCCCTTCAGGTTGCCGATCAAGGCACCGCCGCCGTTGCTGACATTGGTGCTCGACTCGTTCAGACCAGGCACGAAGCGCAAATGACCCGCATTCACCTCGTCGTAAGAGATGAGGGAGCCAGCCGACACGGTAATCCATTGCCCCGCGGCATTGAGGTATTCGAGGGTGCCATTCAGCGGCAGGGTGTTGATCTTCACCCCGAGATCGGTCGCGGCCTGATCGTCGCTGGCACCAAACTGTGCCCAGGTCAGCACCTGGGGCTTGTCTTCCTGCCCGGCACTGTGGCCCCCGGCGGCCGTCGGCGCCCGATCGTTGTCAAGGATGGTGCCGGTACCGCTCTGGCCACCTATGGTCACCGACAGGGTCTCGTTTGCCTCTACCAGTCGATCGTTCACCGTCGGAATGGTCACGGTAAAGCCGGATACCCCGGCCGGCACCGTGATCTTGCCGGTGGTGCTGTTATAGGTCACGCCGTTGCTGAACTGGGCGGTGCCCCAATCAAGGTTGGAGGCCGGGTTGGTACCGCTGCCCCTGATGACGAAATCGTACTCCGTTGCTTCCTGGGTCGCGTCGGACAGGGTCACCGTATGTTGCAGATTGCCGCCTTCCACTGTGTTCTCGCTGGATACCGACTGCACGATCGGAGTAAACAGCGGCTTGGTCGCGAAAGAACCCAGGCTGGAATCACCATCCCCATCCACCACCTTGATCTGGAAGTCGATGTCGCTGTCACCCAGTGGCTTGGACATGTTCTGATACTGGAAGAACTCCCACTTGCCGGTGGCCGGGGTGAATTCCAGACGGAACACCAAGGTGTCGTCGCTGGCCTTGCCGATCAGGGTATTGGCCGACTCCATGCTGGTGGTGATCAGCTTGCCGGTGGCCGTGGTCAGGCCGGTCTCGTTGGAGCCGAGCAACTGCATGTAGCCCTTGCCATCTGCTCCCCACTGCGGAGTGACAGTACCCGAGCCATAGGCAATGGCCTGTGCCGTGTTGGCACCGAGGAACTCGATGCTCTTCACCGTCAGGTCACTGTTGTCACTGGTATTGGTGTTGCCGTTGTTGGTGGCCTTGATGACCATGGTGTCGAAGCCACCCTGCTGCACCTGGAAGTTGCCAGCATAGTCGCCACTCGCAGCGTTGGAGCTGAAGGTCTGGGTACCGATCAGCACGCCACCGCGATAGAACTCCACCACACCGCTCTCCAGCTCGCCACCGAACATCTGGCTGAACTTGATGTTGGCACCATAGGCCACCTTGCCCGCATCCAGCTTGATGATCAGTTGCTCGGACGCCGATTTACCATTGGCAAAGTGGCGGAAATCGATCTCGTTGGCAATGTTGTGGTAGGGAGATGCCACGCTGGCAACCCCCAGCCCGGCGCTGGAGCCATTGACGCTCGCCGCAATCAGCGTCGAGTCGGTTGCCGAAGTGAAGCCCATCGCCGTGATGCTGAAGCCGTTCGCATTCAGGGTGGCCTGATTGCCGCTGTATTTGGTCAGATCGAACAGACCAGTCAGGGTGTCAGGGATATTCGTTCTGGTCACGGCCACGGCATCCATGTCGCCTGCCACCGGCGAGTCGTCCTCGACCGAGATGAGCAGGTCACTAGAGGTACTTGTCTTGCCATCCGATACGGTCACACCAATCTTGATGTCTTTTACATCCTCATTATCTGGATTCTGATGGTCAACCGGGGCCTTGAGGGTCACATCGTAGCTCCACTCACCCTTGCTGCCACCAACCGGCGCGGTCAGCTTCACGTCCATGACCGTCTTGTAGTCGGTACCACCCGGTGTGCCGGTATACCCGGTCAGCACCTTGGTGGCAGCATTCCAGCTCCACTGCACCGTAGCCCCCCCGGAAGTCAGACCCGCCGGCCCATTCAGGCTGATGGTCAGACTATCCTGGCTATCGACGTCGCCGACCGTGATCTTGCCGCTTGCAGCCACGCGGTCAGTGGTATCACTGCTGCCTGACGTATCGGCAATCCCGCCGGCAAGCCCCTCTTCGGAGACCACGGCCCCCTTGTCGATGCTCAGTGTCGGCGCATCGTTGGTGCCGATAATGGTGACCGAGACGGTATGGCTGGTGCCATCCACAGACTGCACGGTGAAGGTCTCGACCTTGGTTTCGCCTTCGCCCAGGTACTGCACCTTGCTGTTGTCGACCTGGTAGGTCCAGGCACCGCCTTCGGTGATGGCGAGGCTACCCAGCGCGCCCGCACTCGGGGTGCCGTTACCGGCCAGGAACTTGGCTTCATCGGCGCCGTCCACGTCGGTGACGCTCAGGGTGCCGGTCTCGGTCAGCAGCGGGGTGCTCTCGTCTTCGGTCACGCCACCGGTGTCACTGCCGGTGATCACCGCCGCATCGTTGACGCCGGTGATGGTGATGGTGACGGTGTGCTCGGTGCCATCCACAGACTGCACGGTGAAGGTCTCGACCTTGGTTTCGCCCTCGCCCAGGTACTGCACCTTGCTGTTGTCGACCTGGTAGGTCCAGGCACCGCCTTCGGTGATGGCGAGGCTGCCCAGCGCGCCGGCACTCGGGGTGCCGTTGCCAGCCAGGAACTTGGCCTCGTCGGCGCCGTCCACGTCGGTCACGCTCAGGGTGCCGGTCTCGGTCAGAGTCGGGTTGGTTTCGTCTTCGGTGACCGCGCCAGTGTCGCTACCGGTGATCACCGCGGCATCGTTGACGCCAGTGATGGTGATGGTGACGGTGTGCTCGGTGCCATCCACAGAGGTGAAGGTCTCGACCTTGGTCTCCCCTTCACCCAGGTACTGCACCTTGCTGTTGTCGACCTGGTAGGTCCAGGCGCCGGTCTCGGTGATGGTCAGGCTACCCAGCGCACCCGCACTCGGGGTGCCGTTGCCGGCCAGGAACTTGGCTTCATCGGCGCCATCCACGTCGGTCACGCTCAGGGTGCCGGTCTCGGTCAGCAGCGGGCTGCTCTCGTCTTCGGTCACGCTGCCGGTGTCAGTGCCGGTGATCACCGCCGCGTCGTTGACGCCGGTGATGGTGATGGTGACGGTGTGCTCGGTGCCATCCACGGAGGTGACCACAAAAGTCTCGACCTTGGTTTCGCCCTCGCCCAGGTACTGCACCTTGCTGTTGTCGACGTTGTAGGTCCAGGCGCCGCCTTCGGTGATGGTCAGGCTACCCAGTGCGCCAGCGCTCGGGGTGCCGTTGCCAGCCAGGAACTTGGCCTCGTCGGCGCCGTCCACGTCGGTGACGCTCAGGGTGCCGGTCTCGGTCAGAGTCGGGTTGGTTTCGTCTTCGGTGACCGCGCCAGTGTCGCTACCGGTGATCACCGCGGCATCGTTGACGCCAGTGATGGTGATGGTGACGGTGTGCTCGGTGCCATCCACGGAGGTGACCACAAAGGTCTCGACCTTGGTCTCCCCTTCGCCCAGGTACTGCACCTTGCTGTTGTCGACGTTGTAGGTCCAGGCACCGCCTTCGGTGATGGTCAGGCTACCCAGTGCGCCAGCGCTCGGGGTGCCGTTGCCAGCCAGGAACTTGGCCTCGTCGGCGCCGTCCACGTCGGTCACGCTCAGGGTGCCGGTCTCGGTCAGCAGCGGCGTGCTTTCATCTTCGGTCACGCCGCCGGTGTCAGTGCCGGTGATCACCGCCGCGTCGTTCACGCCGGTGATGGTGATGGTGACGGTGTGCTCGGTGCCGTCCACGGACTTGACCACAAAGGTCTCGACCTTGGTCTCCCCTTCGCCCAGGTACTGCACCTTGCTGTTGTCGACGTTGTAGGTCCAGGCACCGCCTTCGGTGATGGTCAGGCTGCCCAACGCACCCGCGCTCGGGGTGCCGTTGCCGGCCAGGAACTTGGCTTCATCGGCGCCGTCCACGTCGGTGACGCTCAGGGTGCCGGTCTCGGTCAGAGTCGGCTTGGCCTCATCTTCGGTGACCGCACCGCTGTCAGTGCCGCCGATCACGGCAGAGTCGTTGACGCCGGTGATGGTGATGGTGACGGTGTGCTCGGTGCCATCCACAGACTGCACGGTGAAGGTCTCGACCTTGGTCTCCCCTTCACCCAGGTACTGCACCTTGCTGTTGTCGACCTGGTAGGTCCAGGCGCCGGTCTCGGTGATGGTGAGGCTACCCAGCGCACCCGCACTCGGGGTGCCGTTGCCGGCCAGGAACTTGGCTTCATCGGCGCCATCCACGTCGGTCACGCTCAGGGTGCCGGTCTCGGTCAGCAGCGGGCTGCTCTCGTCTTCGG